>JAFPWX010000020.1 GCA_017412645.1 Bacteroidales bacterium
AGAGGGGGACCTTCCACGTTTTCGGCCCTTTTCGTGCTAGGTCCCCGTTTCCAGAGGGGGACCTTCCACGTTTTCGGCCCTTTTCGTGCTAGGTCCCCGTTTCCAGAGGGGGACCTTCCATGATTTCGGCCCTTTTCGTGCCAGGTCCACCAAATATCTCGCTATCGCAATGGCGAAATCCCCGGTGCCGCAGGCTTCGTCCAGCACACGTGGGCCCACAACCTCGCGGAGGGCTCTGCGGCGCCACGCCCGATCCGCTCCCAGCTAGGTCAGATGGTTGAAGGCATCGTACCCTGGGGCCATACTGTCGAACATCTGCTGAATATTATCTTTCTTCGGCATTTGGATGTTCATTTCGGCATCTGTCCGGCTGTAGGCCGACAGGTCGCGGGGTTCAGGGGACCGGGTCGTATCCGCTTCCGCCCCAGGGATGGCAGCGAAGAATCCTTCGGAATGCCAGCCATCCGCCCTTGAAGAGACCGTACTTCTTGAGGGCTTCCACTGCGTACTGGGAACAGGTGGGAGTGTAGCGGCACGATGCCGGAGTGAGCGGGGAGATGCACTTCTGGTAGAAGCGGATCAGCAGCAGCGGGATGGCTATCAGCACGTCCCGGATAAGCTTGCCGGCACTCATTCGGCTATCCTCCGGAGCACTGCGGCCACGTTGTCCCGAATCGCGGCGAAATCGGCCACTTCGGGGGAGTTGTACTGAAGCAGGATGTCAAAACCTCCTTCCGCCAACAGTTCCTTCTGTAAGCGGTAGGCTTCGCGTATGCGGCGTTTGAGCAGATTGCGCTTCACGGCGCGCTTGAAGAGGCGCTTGGGCACAGACACCACGATGCGCGAAAACTCCAGACCGTTGCGCATGTAGCAGGCCTTGAGGAGTTCGCTGCGCATCCACTTGCCCCCGGCGAGAAGGGCTGCGACGTCCTTCACCCCGCTGATGCGTTCCGCCTTGGGGAAAGTATGGCCCGTTGAAGCCATGGCGCGATATTAAAGCTTGCCTTCGAGATGAAGTTCGATGGCGCGGGCGGCGGAGGGAGCTTCCGGTGTGGGAGCCTGAACGGCTATCTCCAGACCGGCTTCCTGCATGGCGCCAACGACGCTGCGTCCGAACGACACGAACTGAACCTTCCCCTGCTTGAAATCGGGGAAGTTTTCGTAGAGACTCTTCACGTCGGCTGGGTTGTACAGCACCACGATGTCGTAGTCGGCAAGGTTGAGGTCGTGCAGGTCCTGCGTGACGCTCTTGACCATTACGGCTGCGGTGAAGTCGAGCCCTGCTCCCTGGAAGAGGGAAGAGAGGGCATCGTGAGATCCTTCGCTCTTGGCTATGAGGAACTTTTCTCCCTTGTGCTTGGTGCCTATGAGACCTACCACCGACTGCGGAGTACCGTCGCCGAAGAAGATTTTACGTTTGCGATAAACTATGTGTTTCTGCAGGTAATTGGCCACCAGCTCGGTGGTGCAGAAATATTTCATGGTTTCGGGAACCTTGAAACGAAGTTCGTCTGCGAAAGCGAAATAGGCGTCAATTGCGTGCCTGGAAGAAAAAACGACTGCTGTATAGTCGGGCAGATTGATTCTCTGGGCCCTGAATTCCTTTGAACTTACCGGCTCTATGCAGAAGAAAGGACGGAAAACGAGCTGCGCCTTGTACTTGCCCTGAAGGGCTTCGTACGCGATCATTTTCGAAGGCGTCTTCTGTGAAATCAGAATCTTCATAATGCTTCTCTCCTTTGCTACAAGACCGCCGCCACGATGATGATGGTGGCAAGCGGTATTAATTCAAGGCCGCAAAGATACAAAAAAGTCTGCAATACGAAGTATTTTCCTTTTAAAATCTGTCCTTCCCGGAAAAGTGTAAAAGCCAGTACCACAAATAATTCTGCCCACAGAATGATTCTTGCGGTGTCGTCCACCACATGAAAAAGCCAGAACACCACGACGCTCAGAAGCATGAGCGGCAGCACTGCCAGAAAGTAATTCCAAAGAGCTCTTGATGCGGCGGCGCGGTCTTCAGAATCGAGTTTTCCCCGGCGTAAAAGCGCCGCCATGACTGCCCGCATAATAAGCCAGGCAGCCAGTATGCCGAGCAGAACAGCTGTCCGCACGCCTGGAGCGAGTCCGTTCATGAAGGCGGCTGGATAGAGGCAGTAGCGGTCGGCCAGAAGGGCCAGCATACCCATACCGACAAGCCCGCAGCGGTTGCGGGAGCGGGCCATTCCCAGGCTGTGTTCGATTTCTATGTTGCCGCGGCTGCGGACCAGACAGCCGGCAAGAAGGGGCCACAGGCGCAGGTAGTCCTTGAGCACCAGCAGCGCTGCGGCCAGCATCGCCACCACGAGTATGCGGTTCACCACGATGTCTGCCCAGACGGCAGGCGGCAATGTTCCCGCAGAAGTGGAAAGATGCAGTGTGCCCCAGTCCATCAGTTACCCCTTTTTGCGTTGTATCCCATGCTCTGGAGAAGCGCCACGACCTTGTCGCGGAGGTCTCCCTGAAGGGTGATTTCTCCGTCTTTGGCGGTGCCGCCCACACCGCATTTGGTCTTGAGGGTTTTGCCAAGCGCGGCCAGATCGTCGCTACTTCCTGTGAATCCGGCGACCAGCGTAACCTGCTTGCCCGCCCTTTGGCGGCGGTCTATGGTAACGATGAGCCGCTGCTTCTCAGGGGGTAATGTTTTAGCTTCTGTAACATCCGATGTTACATATTTGAAATTCGGATCGGTGGAATAAACCACCCCGAGACGTTTTTTCCAGTCGTTGTCTGCCATATCTGCAAAGATAAGTCATTCTTTTCGTATATTTGCAAGCTATGACAGATAAGAAGTTCAGGAAATGGAATCTGATAGGCGCTCTTGCGGCTTTTGTCGTTTCGGCGGTCACCTATCTCTGCACTATAGAGCCCTCCGCTTCCTTCTGGGACTGCGGGGAATTCATCGCATCGTCGTATAAGCTGGAAGTCGGCCATCCTCCCGGAAACCCCACTTTCCAGCTCTTCGCGAGGCTTTTCACCCTCTTCGGCGAAGGGGAGGGGGCGGCTGTTGCCGTGAATGCCATGAGCGCCCTCTGCAGTGCGCTTACCATTTTCTTCCTTTATCTCACAATTGTCTGGTTCGCCGGGCGTCTGGTGCGACGCCGTGAAGCTGGCGAATATACTGAAGGCCAGACAATTGCAATTATCGGTTCCGGTCTTGTAGGTGCCCTGGTGTACTGCTTCTCGGATACCTTCTGGTTCAGTGCAGTTGAGGGGGAAGTTTATGCCATGTCCAGCCTGTTTACGGCCGTGGTCTTCTGGGCCATGACCCGCTGGTACGATGTCGCCGGCACGCCGCACGCAAACCGCTGGATTGTGCTCATCGCCTTCCTGATGGGTCTCAGCATAGGAGTCCACCTTCTCAACCTGCTGGCAATTCCGGCACTGGTGTTCATGTATTACTACCGTCAGCGCGAGGATAAAGCATTCAGCTTCTGGGAGCTGGTCAAAATTTTTGCGGTGGGGGTGGCAATCCTTGCCCTCATTCTCTTCGTGATAGTGCCGCTTCTGCCCAAGATGGCCGCCTACGTGGATCTGTTCTTCGTCAACAGCCTCGGGCTGCCCTACAACAGCGGCGCCGCCTTCTTCATCCTGGCACTGCTGGCAGTCTGCTTCTGGGGCATTTTCGCAACCCTGAAGCGTCAGAAGGTGTTCTGGAACACCGCACTGCTCTGTCTTACCACTATTATAATCGGATTCTCAATCTTCTCGCTCGACATCATCCGTTCGAGCGCCAAGACTCCCACCAACGAATATCAGCCCGACAACGCCTTCACGCTGGTCCGTTACCTCTCCCGTGAGCAGTACGGCAGCAATCCGCTCATCTACGGGCAGTATTACGGCGCTCCGTGGGAACTCAAGCAGACCCACTACTGGGCCCCGCTGAACGGCAAGTACAAGAAGGTGGAAGGCCCGATTCAGGCCACTTATTCGGCCGAGGCCAAGATGCTCTTCCCTCGCATGTGGAGCGATGGCGGCGGAGATCCCCGCTATGAGGCTTTCTACAAGGTCTACACCGGCGGCAAGGGCCGCAAGATCCGCGGAGCCCGCGCCCCCAAGCCCACTATGGGTGCGAATCTGGCGTATTTCTTTGACTATCAGCTGAACTGGATGTACTGGCGCTACTTCATGTGGAACTTCGTCGGCCGCCAGAATGAGATACACAGCCCGTCGCCCGGAAACATCTTCTACGGCAACTGGGAAAGCGGCATAGGCTTCATCGACAACTGGCGTCTGGGCGACCAGAGCGAGGCACCCGCAGTGCTCGCGGAGAACGCCGGCAAGAATCACTATTTCTTCCTGCCTCTGCTGCTCGGCCTGCTCGGCCTCTGTTTCCAGTTCGGCCGGGACAAGCGTGGAAGCTGGCTGAATTTCCTGATGTTCTTCATGACGGGAATCGCCATCGTGGTGTATCTGAACCAGCCTCCTTATCAGGTTCGTGAGCGTGACTACGCCTACGCGGGCTCCTTCTATTTCTTCAGCGTCTGGTGCGGTCTGGCCGTGCTGGCTATTTACGAATGGATTCAGGAAAAGGCGAAGGATGGCCTGCCCGCCTGGACTGCCGCTGCGCTTTCTGCCCTCTGTCTGCTCGTGCCTGCTCTGATGGGCGCCCAGAACTGGGACGACCACGACCGCTCGAACCGCAAGACCGCCGCCGAAATCGGCTACAATTATCTCAATTCCACCGGTCCCCAGGGTATTCTGGTCACTCACGGCGACAACGATACCTTCCCCCTCTGGTACGATCAGGAAGTGGAGAGCGTACGGCCCGACGTCCGCGTGGTGAATACTTCGCTCCTGGGCACAGACTGGCACATCGACCAGATGAAATGGGCCTGCAACGACAGCAAGCCGCTGGCTCTGAGTGTCGGTCCGGAGCAGTATCTCTACGGCACCAACGAATACATCTACATAGTCGACAATCGCAATACGGTGATGCCAATTGCCGATGTGATGTATCTCTTCCGTCATCCGCAGGTGAAGGTCGGGCTCGGCTCCGGCCGTAAGGTCGACTACATCGCTTCACGCAAGATATCGGTCCCCGTTAACAAGGAAAACTGTGTCAAGTTTGGTATTGTAGATGAAAAGTATGCTGCCGAGATTCCCGATTCGATAGTACTGGAGATATCTCCCGACAAGGATTATCTGGACAAGCCCGAGCTGTTCATGCTGGACCTGCTGAGCAATTATCAGTGGGACAGACCCTTGAATTTCTTGAACATGGGCGGCGATATCAAGATGGGCATCAAGGATTACCTGGAATACCAGGGCTTCTCATATAAGCTTGTGCCGTTCAAGAACCGTCCTTCCACTGCGGATCCTGGATTCGTGGATACGGACGAACTCTATCGCCTCATGACGGAGAAGTACAAGTGGGACGCCCTCAAGGCTGACGGCTGGTTCGTGGATTACCAGAACTGCTATACCTTTCTCGGGGTGATGTCCATCCGAGGCCTCTTCTCCACCTGTGCGAAGGCGTTCATGGCGGCAGGAGAGAACGACCGTGCACTGGAAATGCTGGATATGTGCTCCTCGGTAATGCATCGTTTCCCGCTCTGCGCCGGTCCTCTGGGATTTTCCGGAAACGACTATATGGTGGTGCAGATGGCGGACCAGTACTACAAGCTTGGTCAGAGCGAAAAGGCGCGTGAGCTTGCAGTGGCTTTCGGAGACGAACTCATGCAGAGCGTGAACTTCTACCTGCAGTTCTACGAGTATGCCCGCAGCGACTTCGAATCGGCGGTGAACTATCTGTATTTCCTGATAGACACTCTGGAGGCAGGCGGCGACAAGGATCTGGCCGAAAGCTATACCAAGGCCCTTTCCGACCTCGTGCATTCCGCCGTTCCGGCGAAATAACCGTTGTTTCCTCGCCATTGCAGCGAGGTTTTGACATCTTCTTTAAGCCGCCTTTTCCGGGCGGTTTTTTTTCAACATCCGTCAGCTATGATGGTTTTGCTCGCAGACGGTGCGCATATTAAAGAAAGTTGCTCAATAATAAAACTTTACTTATCTTTACGCAAGATGAAAAGGATTGCGTCACTCGTTTTCTTTATGTTCTTGGTGCTTGCGAAGATTGCTGCCCAGGACGACTTCGTGCCCTCTTATCCCACTGGTCCGTCGGTGGTGTCCCCACAAGTTGCGCAGATGGCGCGTTATGACAGCCCTACGATTGCTCTTGGGTCGGGTGCGCCCCATGTCACTATCCCTCTGGTCGGCTTTTCGGATGCGGATTTCAACATTGACATTTCACTGACCTATTCCTCCACCGGCTTCAAGCCGCTTGCGACCGACAATTTCACGGGCATGGGCTGGCACCTCAATTGCGGCGGCGTCATAATGCGTGAGATCCATGGCATACCCGATGAGTGGTGTAAGATAGGTACTACCACCGGATATGCCGGATGCCAGCCATTTGCGGAGATAGACGGATTTCTTATGGGCTATCCCGGCACTGCGGCGGAGCGTTCACGCATTGCCTCGATACTTGAGAGTCACAATCCGGACAGTTTGAAGGCCGTTATCCGGGATGCCTCATTCGGTAAAGAAGGGAAGGATATATGCGGTGTTTTCAGGGATTATGACGTGGAAGTGTCCCCGGATGTCTATACTTTCAACTTCTGCGGCCATTCCGGCAAGTTCATTATCGGCCTTGACGGGAAGCCGGTGGTGGTATCCGACAATGGTGGCCGTTATCAAGTTGACCTGACGCAATTCCGGTATCGCGAGAATCCCAATCAGGACACTCAGTCGATGATTCGGATCACGACGGATGACGGATACGTCTATTCTTTCGGCGGCACTTTCGAGAGCCTCGAATATATGGCTCTGAACTGGATTGACTTCACCAATCACAGTGGTGCGTATGAGGCTTTCTGCAGTACTCTCGAGGGAAGAAAGAACAAAGTGGTCGCTTTCCATCTCACCTCCGTTCGTGCCCCGAACGGAAGAACCTTGACAGTTCAGTACAAGGATATGGTCCCTGCTGTAATGCATGTGGAGCCGGAGCGGATTCTTTTTTCGCAGAGCCAGTTGGGCTATAACTGGGACCAGTATAAAATGTGTTACAGTGTGTCCGCATCATTAAGTGTCGGCGAATTTGAGTTCGGAGACATTGACAGCGCGATTTTGAGTTATCATCTGAATAAAACGGCTCTTCCGATAAGCATCCGCACAGATTCAGAAGAGGTCTTGTTGTCCTATGAAGCTTCCGGCAGCCCGTTTTTCGACCTGTCCAGACATGGCTCCAATTTCCATTATTACGACAAGGTGCGGGAGTGCGGCGCAAAACTGACCTCGGTGCGAAGACGGTCCCTTATCAGCGATACGGAAATCGAGCGAGCAGACCTGACTTATTCAGTTAATCACGGAAGACTTTTGCTGACAAGAGTTGCATCTTCAAAGTCGGGTAATTATGACTTGTCATACTATCCTGTGGATCCCCGTTTTACCACTTCCGTGACCATTGATATTGACAAATGGGGTTATTGGAGCGGCTACGGGGCAAACACTTCGATCCGCCAGTTGGCTGCTGATGAAGCCTATTCTTTTCCGTTGCCGGATATGACACGTCCCAGAAAGAGCGGTGACCGCAACCGGGAACCCACGGGCGTCGATATCGATGCCTTCATGCTCCGAGAGGTTATTTTCCCGACAGGTGGCGGCGTGGAATACACTTATGAGCCCCACGATTACAGCGATTTTTTTGTCTGGAACAGCGGGAGCGGCTACATGAATTCATACAAAAGCCTCGCCTCACGAAAGAAAATGGCCGGGGGAGCCCGCGTATTCAGCGAGAGGTTACATGGAGGCGAAGCAGCGGGCGATGAGCGCACTGTCTATTACCGCTATGACCTTGGTCCACTTGCCGGCAGTTCCGGCACGCTCCTTTCTACAGGTGACGATTACCTTCAGGCTTATTTCTTCAGAGACCAAGAAGGTCTTATGAAAATCAGCCTTGAAAACTGGAGTTGTTATATGAATAACCCCGTAAACCTCGGGGGCTATATCCAATACGGTAATGTAAGGCAGTACGAGACCACCCGTAAGATCACCATTCGTCAGGCAGATTCAACGTTTTCGTTTTCCCGATATCCCATGGAGGCGGAGCATGTGCGGATAAACCAGACCATCAGGTATTATGGTCCTCAGGCAGGCGAGTCCTCGTGGTGGTTTCACGGATACAACACATCGTTCCAGATAAGGGAGCTCGGCGGGCCGGTTGTATTCAGCCACACTTTTACTCAGTCCGCCGTGGATTTGATTCTCAATCCTTATTCGGAGTTCGGAACAGGGACATACGTTATTGAAGCGGATATCCCCGCAATGGATGTTTTCAACTTCAGGGCCGTCTATCCGGATTACTTCGACAACGGAAGCGCATATGAAGGACTTCCATACAAGGAGACACTGTTCTCAAGGGTTCCTCCCAAAATGGCCGACAACTATTTTTGGATGGCAGATTACCCGAATCATGATTACGCGACCTTGGCTGAAGAGTTTGGGAATACTCTGGAGGAACGGCAGTTTTCCAGATATTGTCGGAAAGAAAGTTGGGGGCTTCATTTCTCTGCCGCGGAGGACTGGTCTCCAAACGGAGGAAAGCCCCTATATGAGACTTATTACGACAAACTGGGTAACAAACAAAAAGAGACTCACTATACTTACGGGCAGTTTTTTACTGGAAACGGCTATTATGTGAATACTCATCCCTATGTACCGGCTACTCTGATAATGGGACATGCCAACATTGTCCGCATCCCCATGTACAGTTATCTGCTGACTGGCAAGACCGTTACCGATTACGGGCCGGGCGGAACAGCTCTCGTCACGGCAGAACACACTGAGTATGATACAGAGGGATATGGCGTGCTGGAAAGGAAAACTTCCCCAGACGGGCGTACGTTAGTAAAACATTACTCCAGGGTAAAGGACCAGGCGGATTCCGTATCGCAGTTGATGCAGTTTTACAACATGGTGGCCCCGGTGGTTGCAGAAGACTGGACCGACTCAAGCGGTACCGTAATATATCGCCGCAGGAACATCTTTGAGAGCAAGTCCAATCTGAGTTTCCCGGTCCTTGGTGAAGTGGCTCTGTCCTATGATGATGCGCCACCCGTGTCACATGTCAGATATCCGGTTTATGATGACCGTGGCCGGATAGTCCAGGGAGAAGAGGACGGGGTGAATACGGTATATCTCTGGGGTTACCGCGGTCAGTATGTCGTAGCTGTGATCGAGAATGCCCGGGCGGAGCAAGTGCGGCAGGCACTGGGTGTTGTCACCCTCTCCGATATTTCACTCGCAGACAGCCCTGATTTCAAGGAGCTGGAAGGTTTGAGACAAGCTCTGCCTCAAAGCCGGATTTCGACATATAAATATATCCCCGGGGTAGGAATCTGTGAGGCAACCGCTCTGGACGGGTTCAAGACGTATTACTCATATGATTCCAAGGGGCGCTTGGCGTCGATCAGCGTTGATGATGAAAATGGCGTAAGAAGTATTGTTTCCACATACGAGTACCACCTTGTCAATGACTAAGAAGTGAATCTCCGTTCTGTCATATCGTCCATTCTTCTCCTCCTTCTTGCCGGGGCGCAGGGGTATGCCGGTCATTCATCCAACTTTTTCATAGACACCAGAGTCGAAAGCGGCGCCATGACGGAGTTTACCCTGGATGTCTCCATGAACCTGCGGATCCATACTTATTCATCCCCAGGGTCATTAAGCTATCAGAACACGTCCCTGTATCTCTACTGCGACGGCGGTGACGACTTGTATGCATCGGCCATTGGTGTGCCGAACCGTCCCGGCACACAAGAGCCGGGGAAGGCTTACCTGTTCCTGGACAATGTGCCCGCCGGTACCTATTGCGTCCGTGTCGTGGGCTCGCTGGGGGACGCGTGTCACCTGCTCGTTCATGGTTATCCCCTTGGCACCTCCGGGTCAATCTCCGGTAGCGACTCCTCACTTGCAATTGACGCCGGCTCCCACTCGGGGTCATTCCATTTTTCGCACCAACGCAACATGGCGGGGATGCCATACAGATACTCCGGAGATCCTGTTTCAAGGGACCTGTTCTACAAGTTCACTCTCGACAACCCGATGTACGTGGTGATAGATCACTGGGGCTCTCCGCTTGCCGGCTCTCTCCCGGACATGTGGGGCGCATACACCCGCGTGACACTTTTTGCCGCAGACGGCTCAATGTCCCAGTATGCGTATGCCCAGGGGAGCGAAGACGTCCCGGGAGAGCTCCTCTTCAGGGACTGGATTCCCGAGGCGGACAATCCCGACCGCAGGCTGGCGGCCTGGAGCGGGACGCTCCCTGCCGGGACATACTGGGTGCTCACTGAAAACGGCTACCTGTCAGGTTCCTCGGTCACCACTTATTACGACGGAGTGATCCGAACCAACATACACGGCATTTGCATTGAAGGTGGCACTACCGGGTCGGCGATACCGGTTGACCTACAGCAGGACGAGTCCTTTTCTTATACCGACAACCGTGTTATGTCATATTATCAGGGCAAGACGGTTTATTACAGAATGAACCAGGACCACGAGGGAGACTACTGTATAGAGCCTCCCCCTGCCACCAGACTCAGGTTATATGCGTCTGACGGAGTGACGCTGCTGGAAGAGTCTTATTCCGGGCTGGAACTGCCGTCATTACAGGCAGGGACATATCTTCTCTCCCTGCTTGATTTCAGTCCTACGACTTCACTGACCATCAGATGGAAGCGGGCTCAGCGTCCCGGGCAGACTGCGGGCGATCCTATCATCTTAAATGTTGCCGGTGAACCTTTCTCATACGAAAGTCGTCAGATTCCGTATTACTACACCAATGGCCAGGATTCGGATGCCGACATAAACTACCGCTTGTCTTTAGGGACCGAAAGCACTGTCACCCTCGACCATAGAGGCACGGTGTCCGATACGCTGAGAGTAAGCCTGTACAGACAGGACAGCACGGTGGTATTCTCAAGAACCGTAACTGCTCCCGGGGATCTTTATCCGGAGACACTCCCTGCTGGAACGTATGTCTATAGGATAAGCACTAAGGATAAATCCTCCTGCGTTTATACAGGCATACGTTGCACGAATTCCGGCACGGCCGGAGGCGGAGCCGTCCTTTCTGCATCGTCCGTGTGGAACAGGATTATCACCAGGACCCCCGTGAGAGGCGGCATCTCGTCGCCAGATGAGTCCGACTCCCGAACGGAAGTGGCTTATTATGATTTGCTGGGTCGCCCCCTGCAGACCCTCATGAAGGCCGCAAGCCCGTACGGACAGGACCTGTCCTCACTTACCGAATATAAACAGGGTCTCCCAGTGATAGAGTGGGCTCCGGTAGCGTTAAGCGGCACCGGCGCTTTCATCGGCAGGGATACTCTCATGAGTCAGTCAAGGCTTCAGAGTCGCGGGGACACGGCCATGTTCAGCCGTACGCATTATGAAGAGAGCCTTCTTAACCGTGTGGTCGGGAATATGGGGCCTGGGCAGAATTGGCATTCCGCGGAGAAGAAAGCCACTACGGAGTACATGGTTAATGCCGATACGGCGGCGCTACTTTGCCAGCGCTATGTGGTAAGCGGCTCGAATTCATCCATACGCAAGCCGGAAAGACAGGCCCCTTATCCAGCAGGTACGCTATCCATAAGGCGTGTGACGGATGAAGACGGCAGGACCACGTTGACGTTCACTGATGCATTTGGTCATGTCGTACTGGAACGGCAGATGCTTGCCGCAGGCACTTGGGCCGATACTTACTATGTGTATGACGCCCGCCACCTGCTTGCTGCGGTTATCCCTCCATCGGCCGCGGCATTGTGTGTGAACCAGTCCCTGTCCCAGTCCGATTTCGAGCTCTACTGCTGGGCATATGGGTATGATGCCAGACGTCGCTGCATCCGGAAGATGGAACCAGGGGGCGCTCTTACCAGATACGTGTACGGCATCCGGGGAGACAGGCTGTTCTTGCAGACGGCCGCTCAGCGCCAGTCCGGTGAATGGACCTGTACCGTGCCGGACATCTTCGGCCGTCCGGCCGTTGAGATGCTTGTAACGGCGACGGAGTCCGAGGCAGACGCATATACCGACAGCGGCCTGCATGCACGGTTCGACTCAACTGCAGTTAACTGGTTCTGTTATGAAATGGTGGGGCAGTGTCCGGATGCCCGGAAAATCCTTCAGGTTAACTGGTACGACAGCTACTTGTTCCTGAAAAAACTGTTCCCGCAGGATGAGTCACTTGCCCTTACTCCTGATCAGGGTTTCGACTGGCCGGTGCTTCGCAGGACGGGAGGCGGCCCGGCCGCCGTCAGCGGACTGCTAACGGGAAGTTGTATCAATACCATCGGCGGACACGAAGACGATGACTTTAAGCTGCGTGTCCTGTCTTACGATCACTACGGCCGTGAAGCCATGAGGTGGGAGCGGAACGTGCTTGGTGGGGAGTCAGTATACGGAACAAGGTACGACTTCACGGGGAATGTTGAGAGCACCTTTGAACAGCATTCGGACTCCCTTCAGACAGTGCACTCCCGGCGTACCGACTACCGCCATGACTTTGGCGGACATCTTCTGGAGACGGTGACGGTGGCGGACGGGGACACTCTGGCAAGGCGTTCATTCGGCTATACCCCTACAGGGGAAGTGGAGCATGTAAGGACCCGGACCTCAGGTGTGGACCAGATCTGCGTCACGGAGTACAATGCACGGGGGTGGCTCATAAGGAAGAGGGAACCAGCCCTGGATATGGCCCTGCGGTATGAATCTCCCATCGGAAGCGCTTCTTCTCCGCAGTGGGGAGGAAACATTTCTGAATGGGACTGGTCTAGCGGTTCATTCTCCGGGCAGAACACGTACAGATATGATAACCTGTCCAGACTGACGGAGTCTTCCGACAGTACCGCGACGGCTCAATACGAATACGACCTGGTCGGGAATATGACTTCGAGGATAAGGACCTCGGCCCCGGATCCTGCCGACCCTTCCGGTGTTGGCGAAGTCAGCGGGGAGAGCCTGTACTATTCCGGAAACAGGCTGCATTACGTCTCGGATTCTTCGATTCCCCCGCAGCAGTATAGTGGTTCTCATAACACTTACGACGCTTCCGGCAGAATAACTTTCGACGCCAGGAACAACTTGTCGCTGACCTACAACCACATGGACGTGGTCAGCAGAATCAGCCGTGGTGAAAGTGTCCTTGCAGAATATTCATATCTTGCCGACGGAAGCAAGTTGAGTGCGCTGGATTCACTGGGGAACGGCCTTCTGTATCTCGGGTCGATGATATACCGTAAGGAGGCAGGCTCCACCTCATTGGAAAGCATGTCCTGGGACGGCGGGAGAATTGAGTCACAGAGTGGCGGGGTACTCGTGCCCATGCTCTACGGCACGGACCATCTTGGTAGCGTTCGCACCATACGTAACGGCGCCACCGGTGAGATTGCCTCTGTCGGGAACTATGACAGCTACGGAGCATACGCCAATCTTTCGGGAACATCCGGCCGCTTCCTCTATAACGGAAAGGAAAGCCAGAGCGGTATAGCCTCGGCAGTCCCTTACCTTGACTACGGCGCCCGCATGTTCGACCCGTCCATCGGCCGCTGGCTCACCCCCGACCCCCTGGGAGAAAAATACTACCACATAGGGCAGTACGTATATTGCTGTGGAAATCCGATTTTTTTTCTTGACGACGGAGGTAAAGATATCGTCCTTGCAGGTAAAGATGATTCCAGTGTTACCGTTAAGACGGACCGCATTAATATTAGCGTAAATGTATCCAGCCTTGGAATTAACTGGGGTGGACAGTATCAACTTGATGGCGAAAAGTATCTTAGTGCAGCACTGGACATTGCCGGCTTCTTCGACCCAACCGGTATATCCGACGCGGCAAATGCCAGCTATCAGTTCTCAAAGGGGAGATACTTTGATGGCGTGATGAGCCTTGTATCCATCATCTCGTATGCTGGAGATTTGGCAAAGCTGACGAGGGTTGGGAGGGATGTAAGGATTATCAGTGATGCGGTCAGTCTGGCTGGCCGTGGTGGCGGTTTGACAAAAAGCCTCAGGACAAATATGATAAGAGCATTCGGGGATGCTCCAGCCGGAGCACAAGCCCATCATATACTGCCAAAAAAATTTGAAAGGTATTTCAATGATGTGGGACTTAATATTAATGACCCTAAATACGGAGAGTGGTTGGAACCGCATCTTCATCTGACAAAAGCCAGAGAATACAATGAAGCATGGAAGGAGTTTTTTAACAAGCATCCTGATTATACTGAAGAGATGGTATTGGAACAAGCAAAATACTTTATGTCAAGAATATATGGAAAATGATTATTTCTATGATTTTTCAAACAATTTGCCATTAAACACAGTTGCGGTAAGTCCAGATTTATATGAAAGGGCTTTATTGCTTGATTTACGTGGTGAAGAAACCGGGCGAAAAATACATCGCCAACTTATGTTCGGAGACTTTGACACTAAAGAGTATCCGTCGTACATCTCCTTTCCAGTGAGTTTTCATCAGTTTGATGGAAGAGTATTAAGGGACGCATTAGATATGCGCGCGCACCATCCGATCCTCGTATCGGATAATCTCCTAAAGATTCTCACGGACAACCAGATAACTGGCTGGCGCTCATATCCTGTTCTTGTTTACGATAAGAAAGGAAATGAGATACGAGGATACAACGGCTTCACCGTTACTGGCCGTGGCGGAGAAGTGAAGTTTCTTAAGGACAAAGACAGAATCCCATATGATAATCGAAAACCATTTATTCAATGGGACAAGTCGCAATGGGACGGCTCGGATTTTTTTTGGGTTAAACCTCTTTATCTTTTTGCCACAAAAAGAGTTCAGGACGTTTTTAAGCGCGAAAAGATTAAATACTTAAGACTCTCACCCCTTAGTGATTATCTAACTATTGTTTAGTTCCTGGCTCGGAATTCGCCTGACCAGCATGCGCGAGTTGAGGGCGCTGAAACTGAAGATTTCTCGTATAACAGTCTGAATACTACAGGCTCCTGAAGGATATAGGAGAATAAAGCAGACAAGCCATGGTAAGCCCATATACACGAATGGTAAAGATTTCATTTCGCCCGAAGCCGATAGGCACGGAGGTGGAGTTTGGAAAAGTTCAAAAAAGCTTAAGGATTTATATAAGAAGGAAACACGAGAAGGTACATATGACGAACAGTTTAATAGGATTAAAAAGTGAATAGTATTAATAGAACAGTATGTCTATTGCGCAGGGAACCCGCTAAAGTATATCGACAATAATGGAAATGATCTTGTCCTTGCCGGCAAAAAGGGATCATCTGTCACTTTTGCGACAGATTTGGTCAATATGTCCGTCAATGTCGAATCTCTCGGTATTGATTGGAAAGGTCATTATTCTTTCAATGGAGAGGAGCTGTTGAGCGCAGCTCTGGATGTCGCGGGTGCCGTTGATCCAACAAGAGTAGCCGATATTGCGAATGCAGCGCTGCTATACAAAAATGGAGATATTCTTGGTGGTACAATATCCGCCATCGGGGTTATTTCGTATGCGGGAGATTTGGCAAAGCTGACGAGGATTGGGAGGAATGTAAGGATTATTACTGATGCTGTAAGTGCGGTTGACAGGGGCGGAGGTCTGACAAAAAGCCTCAGGAAGAATATGATAAGGGCATATGGAGGAGCTCCAGCCGGAGCGCAAGCCCATCATATTTTGCCCAAAAAGTTCAAAAAAGAATTTGGTGATGTTGGCCTTAACATCAATGACCCGCAATACGGTGTTTGGTTAGAGTCACATCATCACTTATCAAATGCGCGAGAATACAATATAGCGTGGGAAAAGTTTTTCAAGTATAATCATGACTATACGGAAGAACAAGTATTAGAAGAGGCAAAATATTATATGCATAGAATATATGGAAAATGATTATTTCTATGATTTCTCTAACGACTTGCCGCTAAATACCGTTGCGGTAAGTCCTGATTTATATGAGAGGGCTTTGAACCTGGACTTACATGGTGAAGAATCGGGGCGGAAAATACATAATCAACTGTTGTTCGGAGATTTTGTTACTAAAGAATATCCGTCGTACATTTCTTTCCCGGTAGGTTTTCACCAAATTGACGGAAAAGTGTTGAGAGAGGCTCTGGGTATGCTTAGGATTCATTCGATCCTCATTTCAGATAATCTTTTAGAGATTCTCACGGACAACCAGATAACTGGCTGGCGGTCATATCCTGTTCTTGTTTACGATAAGAAAGGAAATGAGATACGAGGATACAACGGATTCACCGTTACTGGCCGTGGCGGAGAAATGAGATTTCTTATAGACAAGAAAGAACTCTCTCGCGTTGAATCAACAAAACAGTATATTCAATGGGATAAATCGCAATGGGACGGCTCCGACTTTTTCTGGGTGAAACCTATGTTTCTACTTGCAACGAAAAAAGTAAGAGACGTTTTCAAACGCGAAAAAATCAAGTATCTTAGGCTTACGCCCTTTAGTGAATACGCAACGATTGTTTAAAGAGCCACGTATGTGCCTGCCTAGAGTTCCAGCCTCACGTAGATGCTGAGCGGTAGCGCTTTGCCGTACTTGTCGTTAAGGGCAAGTTCGCCGCTTGACATCCGGTAGCGGCCGGCAGGGATCGCGGTGGCGGGCACGTCGGCCGCCGGGACTGCAGCGGCCACGTTGTTATCTGCCTTTAACCCAAACGCTTCCCGGACGACAGTCTCACCGAGGGCGGCGCTGTAACCGTTGCTGTAGAGGTTGAGAACCATCCAACCGTGCGGAGCCAGGATTTCCCGGACGGTGCGGAGCATCTCGAAAAGCAGTTCGTCGAGCTTCCACTTTTCGCCGTCGGGCCCGTGGCCATATGCCGGGGGATCCAGGATGATACCGTCGTATTTGTGGCCGCGCTTCGCCTCGCGGCGGGCGAACTTCATGGCGTCTTCCACCACCCAGCGTATATCCTGCAGGCCGGTCGCCTCCATGTTCTCACGCGCCCAGGAAACCAC
Source organism: Bacteroidales bacterium (assembly GCA_017412645.1). Taxonomy (GTDB): domain Bacteria; phylum Bacteroidota; class Bacteroidia; order Bacteroidales; family UBA932; genus Cryptobacteroides. Next base: position 17,070 of record JAFPWX010000020.1, read on the forward strand.
CTGACGTACGCTGTCCAGATGCGTTACGTCGGCCCCGGCAGCCCTTGCCGCCAGTGACGCACCGCCAGTGTAGGCGAAAAGGTTCAGCACTCGCGGGACTGCGGAGCCGCCAGGTACTCCCGCTGCCGTCTTCCGGTAGATAAACTCCCAGTTCGGCGCCTGTTCGGGGAAGATACCCACGTGCTTGAAGGAGGTGAGGCCGAGGCGCATGCGAAGACGGAAGCCGTCGCCCGGATACTGCACATACCACTGGTCCGGCATCTCGCGAAGCCGCTCCCAGGTGCCGCTGTCTTCCTTGCCGGCCTTGCCGAATCCGGCGCCGGGCTTGAAGCGCACCGCCGCCAGCCGGTTCCACTCTGACGCCGGCATCGACGGAGTCCAGAGAGCCTTGGGTTCCGGACGAATCATGGCATACTTGCCGAAACGTTCCAGTTTAAGACCGTCGCCGCTGTCCAGAAGGGCGTAGTCGCTCCATTCCTGTTTGGGAAAATCTACCATTTTGTGCAGTATAGAGATTACCGGATACAAAGATATGCAGAATTTTGCTAAATTTGGGGCTGGAAAATTCAAATCTACATTAATATGCAGCACATTGACACTTACGATTTTACCGGAAAGAAGGCCATCGTTCGCGTAGACTTCAACGTTCCGCTCGACGAAAACTTCAAAATCACCGACGACACCCGCATCGTCCGTGCAATGCCCACTCTCAAGAAGGTCCTCGAAAAGGGAGGCTCCGTGATCATCATGAGCCACCTCGGAAGGCCCAAGAAAGTGGATCCCAAGTTCTCCCTGAGCCACATCGTGGACCATGTGTCCGAGTGCCTCGGCGTGCCGGTGAAGTTCGCTCCCGACTGCCAGAAGGCCGATGAACTTGCCGCCGCCCTCAAGCCCGGCGAGGCCCTTCTGCTCGAGAATCTCCGCTACTACGCTGAAGAGGAAGGCAAACCCCGCGGACTCGCGGAAGACGCCACCGACGAAGAGAAGGCAGCCGCCAAGAAGGCCGTGAAGGAAAGCCAGAAGGCATTCACCGCCAAGCTCGCCAGCTACGCCGACTGCTACATCAACGACGCTTTCGGCACCGCTCACCGCGCACACGCCTCCACCGCCCTCATCGCCGCGTATTTCCCGAACGACAAAATGTTCGGCTACCTCATGGAAGGCGAAATCAAGGCTATCGACGCAGTCCTCAAGAATGCAAAGCGCCCCTTCACCGCTATCATCGGCGGCAGCAAGGTGTCCAGCAAGCTCGCCGTGCTCGAGAATCTTCTCCCGAAGGTGGACAATCTCATCATCGGCGGCGGCATGGGCTATACCTTCATCAAGGCGGAAGGCGGCAAGATCGGCAATTCCCTGCATGAAGACGAACTCATCCCACAGGCTAAGGAAATCCTTGCAAAGGCTAAGGAACTCGGCAAGAAAGTATATCTTTCCGTGCAGACCCGTGTAACCGAGGCTTTCGACAACGACGCTCCCTCCAAACTCGTTCCGTCTCACGAGATTCCCGAAGGATGGGAAGGAATGGACTGCGGCCCGGAATCTTCCGAACTCTGGCGCAAGGTTATCCTCGATTCCAAGACCGTCCTCTGGAACGGCCCGGTCGGCGTGTTTGAGATGCCCAACTTCGCGAAGGGTACCCTCGAAATCGCCCGCGACCTTGCCGATGCGACCGCAGCCGGCGCTTACACCCTGGTCGGCGGCGGCGATAGCGTTGCAGCAGTTACCCAGATGGGCTTTGCCGAGAAGGTGAGCTACGTTTCCACCGGCGGCGGCGCCATGCTCGAAGCCATCGAGGGCAAGGACCTTCCCGGTATCGCGGCAATCCGCGACTAAGGCCCGGGATTTGCGATTAAGGCTGCCTCGCTCACCGCGGGGCAGTTTTTTTGGCCCCTTTTTGGCGTGCTCTCCTCGCCGCCGACCGCCTGCCCTTGCCGCCGGAGTCTCCAGGAGATAGGAGCCCTTGCGAAAATGGCCTAAAACGTCAGCCCCCCCCCTCCGAAAAACCGAGGGGGTCTTGCAAAAAAGGCCAAAAACGTCAGGGCGCTCAACAAATCAGATAGGGCAACCGTCAAAAGCGGCCAAAAATGACGGTATCCCCCCGAAAAAACAGGGGGATACTGTCAAAAAAGCCAAAAAATGACGGTTGGGTGCCGCTGAGCGGGACGAAAAAAGCCGCCAGATGAGGCGGCTAGAGTGAAGGTGATGTGCCAGCTTAGTTCAACGGCTTGGCGTAATGGGTTGGCTCGGCTTTGGGCTTTGGGGCTTTGCCGGAGGGACCGCCGGGGCCACCGGCCGGGGGAGTGGCGCGGGCGGGAAGCTTGCGGGAGTAGGACCACACGAGAATGGCAATGCCGGCCACCACAAACGGAACGCTGAGCCACTGGCCCATGTCGAGTGCCATGGAGTTTTCAAACTCGACCTGCGGCTCCTTGATGAACTCGATGAGGAACCTCATGCCGAAGCAACCGACCAGGAACCATCCGAAGTGGAAACCGCGGTAGGTCTTGTCCAGCCTCTTCCAATAGAACCACAACAGTATCAGGCCCAGCACCAGATACGACAACGCCTCGTATAACTGCGTGGGATGCTTTGGCTCGGTTTCGCCGCGAAGGTCGAACACGAAACCCCAGGGCAGGGAAGTGACGTCGCCGTAGATCTCGGAGTTGAAAAGGTTGCCCAGACGGATAAGGCATCCGGCGAAGGCAACGGTGATGCACAGGCGGTCCATTATCCAGAGGAAATCGAAGCCGTGGGGCTTGCCGTATTTAGCGGAGAACCACCACATTCCCAGAAGCAGGGCGATGGCGCCGCCATGCGAGGCAAGGCCGCCTTTCCAGGGCATGAATATCTCCCAGAAGCCAGCCCAGGAGCCGAAATAATAATCCGGCTGATAGAATATGCAGTGCCCGAGACGGGCGCCTACGATGGTGCAGATCAGAAGGGTGTAGAGAAGCGGGTCCAAAAGCTTTTCCGGAACGCCTTCGTGGCGGAAGAACCAGCGGAAAATATACCAGCCGATAATGAAGCCGGAAATGAACAGCAATGAATACCAGCGTATTCCCAAAGACCCTATATGAAACAGCACCGGGTCGACGTGCCAATGAATGAATAACATGGTGTACAAAGGTAAAAAAAATATATTAATTTTGTAGGCTAACCGCAAACACAAGAAACGAGCCGTAACCAATGGCAAACAAGGCAAAACTCTCATTTTGGGACATGTGGAACCTGAGCTTCGGGTTCTTCGGTGTCCAGATAGCATACGCTCTCCAGAGCGCCAATATCAGCCGTATTTTCGCGACCCTCGGAGCGGATCCCCACCAACTCAGTTTCTTCTGGATCCTTCCGCCGCTGATGGGTATGATAGTCCAGCCCCTCATAGGCAAATGGTCCGACCGTACCTGGACCCGCATGGGGCGTCGCAAACCCTATCTTCTGGTGGGTGCTATCATCGCCGTGCTGGTGATGGTTTTCCTGCCCAACGCGGGGTCGCTGCATTTCTCCACGCGCCTTTTCCTTGGTCTCAATATGGCCATGTGGTTCGGCCTTTTCAGCCTTATTTTCCTGGACACCAGCATCAACGTGGCCATGCAGCCCTTCAAGATGATGGTGGGCGACATGGTGGGCGAAGAGCAGAAGGCCAGGGCCTACTCCATCCAGAGCCTGCTTTGCAACGCCGGAAGTCTGGTAGGATACCTCCTGCCCATCTTCTTTACGTGGATCGGTATCGCAAACGAAGCTCCCGAAGGAGTGGTGCCCGACAGCGTGATTACCTCGTTCTATGTGGGAGCAGCCATCCTGATAGCCTGTGTGCTCTATACCTTCCTCAAAGTGAAGGAAATGCCCCCGAAGGAATATGCCGAATTCCACGGAATAGTGGCAGAGTCGGAAGGAACAGACGGCAGGGCAGGCAAGGATGACGGTCTGCTGAAGCTTCTCACCAAGGCTCCCCGCACTTTCTGGACCGTGGGCCTGGTGCAGTTCTTCTGCTGGGCGGCGTTCCTCTATATGTGGACCTATTCCAACGGCACTCTGGCGGCGAATTGCTGGGGCATCGACCCTTCGGCCGCAGGTGCTACGGCCTCTCTGGAATACCAGGCGGCAGGCAACTGGGTTGGAGTGGTTTTCGCCGTGCAGGCGGTGGGCTCCATCCTCTGGGCCATGGTGCTCCCCAAATTCAGGAACCTCAAAACCGCATACGTCGTAAGCCTTCTCATCGGCGCAATAGGCTTTGTGAGCCTGTTCTTCATTCACGACAAATTCATAGCCTGCGGGGCCTACTTCCTGGTAGGAGCTGCATGGGCGGCGATGCTGGCACTGCCGTTCACGCTTCTCACCAACGCCCTTGAAGGCAATCCCCACATGGGCAGCTATCTCGGCCTGTTCAACTGCACCATCTGCCTTCCGCAGATAGTCGCGGCTGCAACCGGAGGACTGGTGCTCAGCCTCGTGGGGACCCAGCCAGCCATGCTCATCATGGCCGGGGCATTCCTGGTAATAGGTGCAATCTGCGTGAGATTCATCAAAACCAAATAATATTAACAACCTCTAACAAACGCATGAAAAGGATTTTAACCGCAGTGGGAATCATGCTCGCGAGCATGTTCTTCCCCGCCACGATATCCGCTCAAAACGGATATCAGGTTAAGGGTGTCGTGGTCGACAACCTCGGTCCTGTCATCGGCGCCACCGTTCTCGAACAGGGAACCTCCAACGGCACCACGACCGGCCTCGACGGCGACTTCACCCTGAAAGTTTCAAGCGCGGACGCTACGGTAGAGATCAGTTGCATCGGCTATGCGAGCCAGTCTTTCAAGGCCTCGCAGCTGCCGGCAACCATCACTCTCTCCGAAGACGCTCTCTTCCTTGAAGATGCCATCGTAATCGGCTATGGTACCGTCAAGAAGAGCGACCTCACAGGCTCCGTCGCAACGATTAAAGCCGACGAAATCAACCGTGGTGCGATCACGTCGCCCGACCAGATGCTCATGGGTAAGGTTGCCGGTCTGCTTGTCACTCCGGCTTCCGGACAGCCCGGTGCCTCGGCAACCATCCGTATCCGCGGCGCCGCATCGCTCAACGCCTCCAACGATCCTCTTATCGTTATTGACGGCGTTCCTATCACCGGCGACGGCGGCGCAGGCATGGGTAACCCCCTGGCATCCGTGAACCCCGCCGACATCGAGAGCTATTCCGTTCTCAAGGACGCGTCGGCCGCAGCCATCTACGGTTCCCGCGCATCCAACGGTGTTATCATGATCACCACCAAGAAAGGTACTGCAGGCGCAGGCGCGAAGAAGGTGAAGGTTAACTACACCGGAAGCGCCTCGGTCAAGCACAACTACCAGTACTTCGACATGATGAGCGGCAAGGAATACGCGGAGTTCGTACAGAACAACTATGCCGAATCCGTTCCCCTGCTGGGCTACAACGGTAAGATTTACGACACCGACTGGCAGAAGGAAATCTACCGTCTGGCCATCAACACCGACCACAACGTGAGCGCATACGGAGGCAAGGCCCTTCCGTTCCGCATCAGTCTCGGCTACAACCTCGACCAGGCAACCATCAAGGTGGGTGACAACCAGCGCGCAAACCTCGACGTGAGCCTCTCTCCCCAGCTTCTGGACAAGCACCTGAGCGTGAACTTCAACGTGAAGGGCATATACCAGAAGACCAACTGGGCGGACGGCGGCTCCGTGGGCGGAGCCCTGGCGTTCAACCCCACCAAGCCCGTCCGCTTCCCGGAAGACGTGATGAACGCGGCCGGTACGGACGTGATGATTCCCAAGGGAACCCTCTGGAACTGGTACGGCCCCAGCGGAGACCCCAACACCATGGCGTCTTCCAACCCTCTGGGCGGCATCTACGAGTACTACAATGCCAACAGCGCCCTCCGTTCCATCGGCAACCTTCAGCTTGATTACAAGATTCATGGTTTTGAGGACCTTCGCATCAACGCCAATCTTGGCTACGATATCGCAAAGCTCACCGGTGAGAAGTACAACATCATCGGCAGCCGCAACGCAAAGGCTTCCAGCCCGGATATCGCCACCCAGTACGGCAACTTCAACCGCAACATGGTCATGGAGGTCTATGCCGACTATGCACATGAGTTCGGCAAGCACAACGTGGACGTGATGGTGGGTCATTCCCTCCAGGACAACTACGTGAGCTATGACAACTGGGACTACTACAACCGCGATCCGCACTGGCAGAGCGCCGACATTTACAAGGACAACGTGGGCGACAAGAAGAGCTACGCGCTCATGTCGTTCTTCGGACGTGCCAACTACGGTTTCGCAAGCAAGTACCTCGTGACCGCCACGTTCCGTATCGACGGCTCTTCCCGTTTCAGCCCGCAGAACCGCTGGGGTCTGTTCCCCTCGCTGGCACTGGCATGGAACGCCAAGAACGAGGACTTCCTCAAGGATGTGGACGCAGTGGACGAACTCAAGCTCCGTCTGGGCTGGGGCCGCACCGGTCAGCAGGACCTCGGCGGCGAGTACTATCCGTATCTTGCCCGCTACATCTTCGGCACCAACCCGTTCATGGCCTACAACATGGGCGGCACCAACTACATGCCCATGGGCCCGAATCCCTACAACCCGAACCTGAAGTGGGAAACCACCGAGACCTACAATATCGGCGTGGACTATTCAGTTCTGAAGCAGAAGGTTTACGGTAGCGTGGAACTCTATTACAGGAAGACGTTCGACCTCCTGAACAGCATTCCCACCCCGCTCGGAACCAACTTCTCCAACTATGTGCTCGCGAACGTGGGCAACATGGCCAACAAGGGTATTGAAATCAACGCCACCTGGAACGTCATAGAAACCCGCGACTGGCACTTCAGCGTGGGCGGCAACGTCACCTTCCAGGATATCAAGATCACCAAGCTGCTGAGCGTGGGTGACGAGGGCGAATATCCCGGCGTGCATGTCGGTTCCACCATGGGCTCCAACGAGGGCTACAGCTCCCTCTACAAGTCCGGCTGGGCTCCCTACACCTTCTACCTTTACAAGCAGCTTTACGACGAGAACGGCGAACCCATCTTCAACGCCCTCTACGACATTTCCGGAGACGGCGCCATCACCGAGGAGGACCGTTACCTCACCGGCAAGAGCCCGAACCCCTGGATGTTCTACGGTGTGAACATGCACCTCTCGTACAAGAGCTGGGACTTCTCCCTCAACGGCCACGGTTCGGTTGGCAACTATGCGATCAACAAGGTCCGCAAGGGCTATTCCACCGCATACGGCATCATCGACGAAACCGCCAAGGGATACATCAACAATCTGAATAACACCTACCTCCGCAAGGACTGGTACGGCACCATGGAGACCCCGCAGGCCTATTCCGACCTCTGGGTTGAAAACGCCTCGTTCTTCAAGATTGACGACATCAACGCGGGTTACACCTTCAAGCTGGGCAAGCCCTGGATCAATTCGGTCCGCGTGGCTGCCTCCGTGCAGAATGTGTGCACCCTCACTCCCTACAGCGGACTGGATCCGGAACTCACGTCGGCCGACGGCGTGGACAACAACTTCATCCCGCGTCCGCGTCTTTACACACTCCGCGTAAACATCAACTTCTAAAGGAGAATACGGTATGAAAAAGATTATAATTCCCGCTTTAATAGCACTCGCATCCCTGACTTCTTGCGTTAAGATGCTGGACAAGCTGCCGCTCAACTCCTATGACGTTACATCGGAGTCGGCATACGACGATGCCGAGAGCTACCTCCGCGGCCTCGCTTACATCAACGCATATTACGGCTTCGTAAGCATCAGCGACCCCGGTTCTTCGGACATCAGCGTTTCGGATGCCGGACAGAGCGAATTCCTCCGCCAGTGGCTAGTTCTCAACGATCTCTCCACAAAGGCGGTGGACATAGGCTGGACCAACGACTCCTATATCAAGGAAATCGCCAACCACAGCTGGACCAACGCCGACAACAACGCCATCATAGCAGTTTATACCCGTGGCATGAAGGCCATCACCCTGGCTAACGAGTACCTTCTTCAGACTACTGACGAAAAGCTTGCTGCACGCGGACATCAGTCGTTCCAGAACGACGTTCACCGCTACCGTGCTGAAGCCAGGTTCCATCGTGCCATGGTCTATTATATCATGCTGGACCTGTTCGGAAATCCGCCCTTCGCTCTCGAAGAAAACATAGGTGGAAATAAGCTCCCCGAGCAGATTGGCCGCAAGGCTCTCGCCGAATGGATTGAGAGCGAGCTGAAGGCTCTCGTGGCTGACGGCAGCGACCTCGCCGCCAAGGGAGAGGTGGCCTATCCGCGTCCGAACAAGGATGCCGCACAGGCTCTCCTTGCCCGCCTCTACCTCAACTGGGGCGTTTATACCGGAACCCCGCGCTGGGAAGATGCAAAGATTGCAGCCAAGAAGGTTATCGACAACGGCTACACTCTGCACCCCAACTACCGCGAACTGTTCATGCAGGACAACGGCGAGAACTGCTCGGGCGACGAGTTCATCTTCGCTTTCGACTACGACACCAATAATGCACGCAGCTGGGGCGGTACCACCACCCTCTCTTCCGGTGCGTTCAACGACGACATGAACACCTTCCTCTCCACTTATCTCGGAGCTACCCTGGCCGGCGGCGGTGCCGCAACCTATGTATCGGCTGAGGTATGGAACGGTTATCATATCAATCCGGATTATATAACGGACAACTTCGAAATCGTGGGAGCCGCCTTTGCCGGAACAAGCTGCACGCTCGGCTACAATGCCGCGGCAAGCGACAAGCGCATCATGCTCTGCAACATGGGAGCGGCGGCAGCTGCCTTTGATGCCGACAAGGCAGATACCGGCTGGAAGTGCTGGAAATGGGCGAAGATGAGTTCCGACGGCACCGTGGTACCCCGCGGAACCGACGCCAATCCCGACTGGAAGTACTCCAGCGCCGACTTCGCCATCTTCCGTCTTCCGGAAATGTACTACATCTATGCAGAGGCCGATGCCAACCTGAACGGTGGCACCACTTCCGACGCCACCGCTCTCGGTTACATCAAGCAGATCCGCGACCGCGCAGGTCTTACCACTCCTGCAGCGATGACTGTTGCCCAGATCCTCAAGGACAAGGCTGTGGAATATCTGTGGGAAGGACAGCGCCGTCAGGACGAGATCCGTATGGGTATCTTTGACACCGACCCCAACCGCAACATCTATCCCATCCTCGAGAGCGACCGTTCCGCCAACCCGAAACTGGAGCAGAACCCCGGCTATTCAGGAAACTAAAAGAGTATGAATATGAAAAAGATACTTACTATACTATCCGTTGCGCTGGCAATGCTGGCCGCTTCCTGCACACAGCTCGAAAAGACAGTTGTCAGCACCGGCAAATCCATAGCACCGGTACCGGTATTCAGCGGCCTGTCCGCTACCTATGTCCCGGCGACCCTATATATCGACGGCAACGAGGTCGATACTTCGCTGGTGTACCATTTCTTTGCCGCAGTGAAGCTGAACGACAGCGACGTGAGCATAGCGGTTGCGTCCAAGGATGACCAGAAAACCAATACTGTTACCGCCACCGCCGTTACAGTGAACTCCCTGCTGGTCTCCCGCGGATTCGAGAACGGAGCCCAGGTAAAGGTTACCTTCGTGCTTCGCGCAGGTCTTAGCGCCAACGCCAACACCGGCTTCATCGATTCCGAAGAAAAGCTGGAGATGAACTTCGTGGTCAAGGCTGCAGGCGACGATCTGAAGTACTTCGCCGACTATTCCGACTATACCGAAGTCTCCAAGTGGAGCGTCATCGGGAAAATCACCAGCACCGGCAACGACTGGAACTCCGATGAAGGCATGAAGACCAACGGCGTGGCCCATGTATGTGAAGGTCTGGAACTCAAGTCAGGCGACCAGTTTAAGTTCCGCTTCGAAGGCAAATGGGACACCAATATAGGCGCAGAAGGCGGCGACGACCCGACCATCCTGACCCTTGGTACCGAGTATCCCGGAGCCGGCGGCGGCAAGAACCTCGCAGTAGCCGAAGACGGCAAGTACGACCTCTTCGTGATACGCGATTCTACGAAGACGGAAGCCGAGGCCAAGCCGGAAGACTATGTCTTCAAGGTCGTGGCTCACTACGACAATCCCTACAAGGATTGGACTCCTTCCGCGGAATGGGGCGTCATCGGGAAAATCACCAGCACCGGCAACGACTGGAACAAGGATGAACCCATGACTTCCAACGGAACCTGGTGGGTCTGCCGCAACCTTGAACTCAAGTCCGCCGACGAATTCAAGTTCCGCAAGGATGCCGGCTGGACGGTCAACATTGGCTGCAACGCTGATGAAGCTACCGCCGCCACCCTCGCCACACTGCTCGAAGGCAAGCAGGACGGTAAGAACATCAAGGTCTCGGAGGACGGCAAGTACGACCTTCTCATCAACCCGACCGAAAACGTGTACGAGGTCTGCGTGGCAGGCACCGTACCGGTCTTTGAATAAACTTTTTTGGACCGGAGCCCCTGACAGGACTCCGGTCTGCCAATAAAAACCGAAAGACATGAAGAGACTCATCCCCCTTCTGGCTATTGCCATATTGTTTTTATCCTGCGAGAAATCCCCTAAGACCACGTCATATGACCTGCCCACTCCGTCCTTTGCCAAGGGCGCCGATGTGAGCTGGGTCTCCGAAATGGAGTCGGACGGCAAAACCTTCAAGACGAAAAGCGGTTCCCAGGCGGATATATTTGAGTCCCTGAAAAGCTGCGGAATCAATGCTATCCGTCTTCGCGTGTGGGTCAATCCCGCAGGCGGCTGGAGCGGCAAGGCTGACGTGGTGGCGCTCGCGGAACGCGCTGCAAAAGCCGGAATGGCCCTTATGATAGACTTCCACTACAGCGACTTCTTCGCGGATCCTTCACGTCAGGATATCCCAGCCGACTGGGCGGCAGACAAGGCCAGCATCGACAAGATGTGCACACATGTGAAGGACCATACTTCGGAAGTGCTCAAAGCCATTAAAGAAAAGGGCGTCACCCCCGCCTGGATACAGATAGGCAACGAGACCCGCAACGGCATGCTGTGGCCCATCGGCCAGCTCTGGGATACCTCTTACGGCACTGCCGGCGGCTGGGGGAATTTCGCCCGCCTATACAAGACCGCTTATGCGGCCGCGAAGGAAGTGTTTCCGTCGGCTAAGGTAATGCCCCATGTGAACAATGCCTACGCCGACAACGCATGGTGGTTCACCGAACTCAGGAATCAGGGCGCTTCCTTCGACATGATAGCCCTTTCGCACTATCCCCAGGCCGAAAACAAGATGACTCCGGCAGAGTACAATGCTGCCGCCATCTCCCGGATGAAAACACTCTATTCGAGTTTTGGAGTGCCGGTGATGATCTCCGAGGTGGGAGTCAAGACTCCCGACGGGGAAGCGGCGGCTAAGGCTGTCCTGAAGGAATTCATGGACGCCGCAAAAAAACTGTCCTTCTGTGCCGGTGTTTTCTACTGGGAGCCGGAAGTATACGACTGGTGGAAGCCGGCCATCTACAATTCCAAAGGTTGGAACGCATATGGAATGGGTGCATATCTCTCCGGAGGTAAACCTTCTTCAGTGATGGATGTATTTGCAGAATAAAATAATTAACGATATGAAATTCAGACATTTACTGGCCGTTATGGCCATAGCGGCAGTTGCCGCCACAGCCTGCCACAAGGACACGCCGAGCGATAATAGCTCTGGTATCAAGTGCACGGCGAACAGCCAATGGACCATAATAGGTACTATCGGAGGATCCAACTGGAATAACGATATCGCTATGAAAACCGACGGCACCTGGCACGTCGCGAACAATGTCACTATATCCGCTACCGACAAGTTTAAGTTCCGTTTTAACAAAGGTTGGGACCTGAATCTCGGTTCAGCTTCCTCTTCCGCAGCCAAAGTGGGTGAAAAGGTTTACCTTGCTCCGGAAGGAAACAATATCAGCATCTCGGCTGGCACCTTCGATATCTACCTCGCACCCGAAAACGGCATTGTGTATTTCGTCCGGGCGGGGGATAAGTTCTCCCACGCTTCCGCAGGCGAAAGTGTCAAGGGTGCTGACTTGGCCGGGGAGTACAATGCCTCGCTTGCACCTGCCTCCAAGAAGTCCGGCATAACCTATCAGCTCAACGTATATTCGTTCGCCGATTCCGACGGTGACGGCTGGGGCGACTTCCAGGGCATCATCGACCATCTTGATTACCTCGACGCACTTGGTGCCACGGCCCTCTGGCTCTCGCCAGTGAACGATAGCCAGAGCTATCACGCATACGACATCAAGGACTACTACGCCATCAATCCAAAGTACGGCGGCAAAAATGCTACCGCTGCCCAGGCCGAGAGTAAACTCGAGGAACTCTGCAGGGAAGCTGCGAAGAAGAATATAGATATCTACATCGACTATGTTCTCAACCATTCCGGCGACCAGTGCGTCTGGTTCAAACAGGCTCTCGCCGGCAATGCTACTTATCGCGACTACTATGTATTCTCGGACGATTACACCAACGATGTAAAGAACAAACTCATCGATAATTTCGCCGGCCAGACCGACCCGCATATGGGCGGATGGCATTCTACTGTTGTCGGTTCCCCGAGTTACACAGGAACAAAGAATCTGCATTACAAACTGGACATAAGCACGGCATCGTCCCCAAAACTCACAGTCACTGAAACCGACGAGGCTGCGCAGAGCGAGGGCGACAGCGGCTGGTACATTTACGACAACGATCCGCACCAGCTCCGCAAGACTTCCGACACCATATTCGAAATCACCCTTAAGTTCCCGTCCGCCAACAACTGGGGCGTTCTGGTAAAGGACCATCCCACGGAATGGGGTACCCACAAGTGGGGAGCGCCGGCATCGGATCCAAGAATAATAATGGGAACCCCCAAGACTCTTGTGAAGGAAGGCGAGAACCTGGTATTCGGCGGCGACGTCACATACTTCTTCGGCAGCTTCGACAAATCTATGCCCGACCTCAATTACGGCCCCTATGAGAACTGCCAGAACAGCGCATCTTTCCAGGATCTTGCGGCAAGCGCCGACAAGTGGATCAATCTGGGCGTGAACGGCCTGAGGCTCGACGCCGTGATGTGGATATACCAGTGCAACCACGACGCCAACGTGGAGTTCCTTTCTGAGTGGTACAAGCACTGCAACGCCACCTACAAGGCACGTGGTGGCCAGGGCGACATTTATATGGTGGGTGAGGCTTTTGATTTTGACTCCAACGTGGTAGCCCAGTACTACAAGGGCCTGCCTTCACTCTTCGACTTCCCGTACTACGGGACCGTGAAGGACCGTATCAACAATCATAAGGGCTCTGACCTGGCATCTTCCATCAAGAGCATTCAGGACAAGAACCGTAATGCCTACAATTCGCGCCAGTATACTCATAACAGCGGCTTCTACGATGCTGTCAAGCTCTCCAACCACGACGAGCACCGTGTGGCTTCTATGCTCTTGAACAATGACCAGAAGAAGCGTATGGCCGGTGCCATTCTGCTCACTTCGCCCGGCAAACCCTACATCTATCAGGGTGAAGAGCTCGGCTACTGGGGAATGAAGTCCAGCGGAGACCAGAACGTGCGCCAGTCCATTTACTGGGAGAAGGGCGGCAAGGTGCCGCAGAGCTGGTGTGCCTTCGATACTGCCATACTTACCGACGGAATGTCCGTGAGCGAGCAGAGCGCCAACGACCGCTCACTGCTTCAGTTGTACAGGCACTTCGCATATGCCCGCAACACCCATTCGGCGCTGGCCGAAGGCTCCATAGAGCCGGTAACTTCGGGCAACAATGCGGTTGCTGCATGGAAGATGGTATCCAGCTCCGAAACCGTGCTGGTGATGCATAATCTTGGCGAAACTGAGGTAACTGTCACCGCGGCAGTCACCCCCGATAAGGTGATAGTGTCGTCCTCCAACGGAGAAATCAAGGTGAGCGGCACTTCGGTAACGCTCCCGGCATACAGTTCCGTAGTATTCTCAGTCAAGTAAGATGAAGAAAGCCATACTTTTTGCGGCAGTGGCGATTCTTGCCGCCGCCTGTGCTCCCAAGGCAGATTTCGCCTCGGTGCCTGAGGCAACGTGCGATCAGCTCATCCGTGTGGAGCCCCTGTCCTGGTGGACGGGAATGAACACTCCTCTCCAGCTTCTGGTTCAGGGGCCGGAGATATCGGATTACAACGTTGCAGTTGAGGGCTCCGGTCTGCGGATAAAGGCAGTTCACAAGGCAGACAGCCCGAACTACCTCTTCCTCGATATGGACGTGCGAAAGGCCGGAAACTATTACCTTGTTTTCAGCCGCGACGGCGTCTCCTTCAAATATCCGTATGTCGTGCGCAGCCGCGAGAAGGGCAGCCGCGAAAGGGCGAGCTTTACCACTGCCGACATGATCTACCTCATCATGCCCGACCGCTTCGCTTCGGCCTTCTCCGACAACGACGCAGCCTGGCAGGGAGGGGAGTATGACGACGGTTCCGCCCGCCCCTGGCCGGTCCCCGAGACTCCGGACGAAGTGTCCCGTCAGGACCCCGTGGCCCGCGACGGAGGCGACATCCAGGGTATTATCAACCATCTCGACTATATCGCCGACCTCGGAGCCACCGCAATCTGGATGACCCCGCTGCTGCTGGACAACCAACCGTATGAGTCGTACCACGGCTACGCCTGTGCGGACTACTATCACATCGACCCGCGTTTCGGCGACAACGCGCACTACCGCACCCTTGTGGAAAAGGCGCACGAGAAGGGCATCAAAGTCATCATGGACATAGTCACCAACCACTGCGGCACAGCGCACTGGTGGATGGAGGACGCTCCGTTCGACGATTGGTACCACAAGAACGACCCCTACATGCAGATGAACGCCCTGTTCTCCGTGTACATGGATCCCAACGCTTCGGTGCGCGACCGCGAGCGCCAGGAGAGCGGTTGGTTCGTTCCGAGCATGCCCGACATGAACCTCGACAACCCCTATGTGCTCCGCTATTTCCAGCAGTGGGCGGTGTGGTGGATAGAATACGCCGGCCTGGACGGGCTTCGCGTGGATACCTATCCCTACAATGAACCCGGCCCGATGAGTCAGTGGTGCAAGGCCGTTACCGACGAATATCCGAATATGAACATAGTGGGCGAGTGCTGGGATTACCGTATTCCCCAGCTGGCCTACTGGCAGAAGGACAACCCCAATCGGGACGGCTTCAACTCCAATCTCCCGTCCATCATGGACTTCCCGCTCGAGACGGCCATGAAGACAGCCCTCTGCGAGGACCAGGTGTGGTGGGACGAGGGTATGACCCGTGTCTATACCGTTCTTGGACAGGATTTCGTGTATAAGGACCTCTCCCACATGATGACCTTCTTCGCCAATCATGACCATGCCCGTACGGGCGACGTGCTCCGCGCCGATCCCGCCCGCATGAAGCTTGCCCTCGCGATGCTCGCCACCATACGCGGCATCCCGCAGCTCTATTATGGCGACGAGATGATGTTCCTCGAGAGGCGCGACTGCATCTCCCATGACGGAGCGAAACGTATCGATTTCCCGGGTGGATGGGAAGGCGACAAGGTGGACCTGTTCTCCGAAGAGGGCCGCGCTGCCGCTACGGGACTTTATGCCCATGCGGCCGAGCTTCACGACTACACCCGCACCCTCTTCCAGTGGCGCAAGAGCTGCAAGGCCGTGCAGGAGGGAAAGACCCTCCAGTTCCTCTCGCGTCATAACGAAGGCGCCCGCAATATCACTGACAATACTTATGCGTTCTTCCGTTACACGGATACCGACGCGGTGTTCGTATATATAAACAATACTTTCGAAGAGCGCTCGCTCGACTGGAATCACTACCGCGAGTTTGTATCCGGTCCGGTCCAGGGCCGCAACGTACTCACAGGCGAGAGTATTACTCTTCAGGACGGAGTGACCGTTCCTGCGAAGAGCGCCCTCATAGTGGAGTTTGCCCGATGAAAAAGCTGCTGGCTATCGTTCTCTTCCTGCTGCCTCTGGCGCTCTATGCCCAGCGGAGCGAAACTCTGCTACGCGACGGATGGTGGTTCCATAAAGGCGGAGAAGACCGATGGAAAAGCGTCAGGGTCCCGCATGACTGGGCGATAACTGGGCCTTTCGACCGCTCCAACGACCTTCAGGTGGTGGCCATCACCCAGAACGGTGAAACCGAGGCAAGTGAGAAAACTGCCCGCAGCGGAGGCCTGCCATGGGCGGGGGAGGGCATCTATCGGATCGCTCTGGATCTTCCTGCCCGCAAGCATGCCGAACTCCTTTTCGACGGAGCCATGAGCGAGGCCCGCGTACTGCTGAACGGTACGGAGCTGGCCTTCTGGCCCTATGGTTACAATTCATTCAGCGTGGATCTCAGCCCGGCGGCGAAAAAGGGAGGCAACCTTCTGGAAGTACAGCTCAATAACCGCGAACAGTCTTCCCGCTGGTACCCGGGAGCCGGGCTCTATCGCAACGTGCATTTGATTTTGACGGACGAAACACGCATTCCCGTATGGGGCGCGCGCATCACTACTCCCGAGATATCTTCCTCTGAAGCCACAGTAAGCGTTGAGGCTGAAGTTGCCGGCCCGCTTGACGGCGTGACGGTGCATACGGAACTGCTGCGCGCTGGAAAGGTGGTGGCGGTCTCGCCCGAAACAGCGGCTAAGGCCGTCGTCTTCCAGGAAATCGCCCTGCCGGATCCGGCTCTCTGGAGCCCGGAAAGCCCGAATCTCTATACTGCGGCGACCATCCTCAGCCGCAATGGAGAAGCCATCGACCGCTACGAAACGGTGTTCGGGGTGCGCAGTGTGAGCGTCACCGCCGAAGGAGGATTCCAACTGAACGGGCAGCGCCGGCAGATTAAGGGCGTGTGCCTCCATCACGACCTTGGGCCCCTTGGGGCTGCGGTGAACGAATCCGCCATACGCCGTCAGTTGGAGATACTGAAAGACATGGGCTGCGACGCGATTCGCACCTCCCATAATATGCCCGCGCCCGAACTGGTGAAGCTCTGCAACGAAATGGGCTTCATGATGATGCTGGAACCCTTTGACGAATGGGACGTGGCCAAATGCGAGAACGGCTACCATCGTTTCTTCGACGAATGGGCCGAGCGCGACATGGTGAACATGCTCCGCCACTACCGCAACGACCCGTCCGTGGTGATGTGGAGCATAGGCAATGAGGTGCCGTCACAGGGCATGCCGGGAGGTATTGAGACCGCCCGCTTCCTTCAGGATATCTGCCATCGCGAAGATCCCGGGCGACCCGTCACCTGCGGTATGGACCAGGTGTGGACGGTGAACCGCAACGGCTTTGCCGCCGCCATGGACGTGCCCGGCTATAATTACCGCACCCAGTTCTATCTGGAAGGCATACAGATGCTGCCGCAGGGCTTTATCCTGGGCAGCGAAACTGCCTCCTGCGTGAGTTCGCGCGGGGTTTATCACTTCCCTGTGGAAAAGACCTTCAGCGCCACTACGGAGGACCTGCAGTGCTCTTCGTACGACGAGGGAGCCTCGTTCTGGAGCAATATTCCCGACATAGACTTCGCATTGGCTGACGATTATCCCTGGTATCTGGGACAGTTCGTGTGGACAGGCTTCGACTATCTTGGCGAACCCCATCCCTACGACACCGACGCCTGGCCCAGCCATTCCTCATATTTCGGCATAGTGGACCTGGCGGGCATCCCGAAGGACCGCTACTGGCTCTACCGCAGCGTGTGGAACCGCTCCGAACCGACCCTTCACATCCTTCCGCACTGGACCTGGCCCGGAAGGGAAGGGGAGACGACCCCGGTGTACGTATACACTTCCTGGCCTTCGGCCGAGCTCTTCGTGAACGGAGTCTCTAAGGGAGTGCGCAGCAAGCGCAGCGAGCCGGAGGCAACCGACGGGGCGCAGACTGCAGCCGTGGAGGACCGCTATCGTCTCATGTGGAAAGACGTGGCGTACGAGCCCGGTAAGCTGGTAGTGCTTGCGTACGATTCAGACGGCAATCCGGTGGCCCGCGACAGCGTTGTCACTGCCGGGGAACCCTCACGGCTCGAAGCTGAGCCGCAGTTCGTCTCCGACGACCTGTGCTTCATTACGGTTTCCGTGCTCGATGCCGCCGGCGTGCCGGTGCCTGCGGCCGACAGGCTTGTAAAGATACGGGTACGTGGCCGCGGCCTGCGTTTCAAGGCTGTGGCGAACGGAGATCCCACCTGTCTCGAACCATTCCATAAACCGCAGATGCATCTGTTCTCCGGCAAACTCACTGTAGTAGTGGAGCGTACTGGCAGAAGAGGGACCGGAACCATTATCCTGAAATCGAAAGGTATCAAAAGTAAAAGATTTAGAATATGAAACATTCCGTGATTCTGGCGCTTGTAGCCGTGTTTTTTGTGGCATGCAGCGCTCCCGTGAAGAAGGTTCATCCCGACTGGACCTACAGCAGCGTGGTGTACGAAGTGAACGTCCGTCAGTTCAGCGAAGAGGGAACGCTGAAGGCCGTCGAGGCCCAGCTTCCGCGTCTGAAGGACCTGGGAGTCGACATACTCTGGCTCATGCCCATCAACAAGATTGGTGTGGAAGGGCGCAAGGGTACCCTCGGAAGCTACTATGCAATTGCCGACTACAAGGCCATCGACCCTGAGTTCGGCACCCTGGAGGATTTCGATTCTTTCATCGAAGCAGCTCACAACCTGGGCTTCCGGGTAATCATGGACTGGGTGGCCAATCAGACTGCTCCCGACAACGTGTGGATGAGCACCAAGCCGGCCGACTTCTACGAGCGCGACTCACTGGGCAACGCAATCTGGGAGTACGACTGGACCGATACGCGCAGCCTCAACTACGAGAACCGTGAGGTCTGGTATGCCCAGGAAGACGCCATGCGCTTCTGGCTGGAGCGCGGGGTGGACGGCTTCCGCTGCGACGCCGCAGGCGAGATGCCGTCCGAGACCTGGCAGTATCTGGTTCCGACCCTTCGCCGCGACTATCCGGAAATCTATCTTCTTGCAGAAGCCGAGAAGACGGAATTCGCCGCCGATACCATGTTCGATGCCACTTACGCCTGGGAGCTCCACCATATCGAGAACGGCATAGCGAACGGCCCCGGCAACAAGGATGAAGTGAAGACGGCCCTGGATCTAAGGGTCTATCTGGCACGTGACGCCGCCCGTATGCCGCGCAGCGCCTTCCGCCTCGCCTTCACGTCCAACCATGACGAGAATTCCTGGGCCGGAACCGAGTTCGAACGCCTTGGCGCTGCCTGGCAGGTGATGGAGGTGCTCAACTTCACCCTTCCCCAGACCCAGCCGCTTATCTACACGGGTCAGGAAATCGGTCTCAGCCGCAGGCTCGAGTTCTTCGAGAAAGACGCCATAACAGACTGGACACCAAACCAATACACCGAGTTCTACAAGTATCTCATCGACCTTAAGCACGCCAATCCGGCACTTGACGCCGGTGAGCGCGGAGGCAAGTTGCGTTATATCCACAGGCTTCCTGCAGACGTGCTGGGATTTACCCGCGAGGTGCCCGGCAACAAGGTTACCGTGCTGGCTAACCTGAGTGCCAATCCCGTGGTTGTGAAAGGCCAGAAGCTGGAGTCATGGGGATGGCTGGTGGAAACGGAATAAAAAACCTCGAAGATTTATTGCCCGACATTTCTGTCGGGCATTTTTTTTGTATATCTTTGTGGCTTAATTTATTGACGGATTATGATTCTTTTACTAATGGCGGCGGCGGTAGTCGCCCCGCAGGTAGATACGGCTCACATAGATACTTCCGCCACGGTGATAACCCTTGAAGAGGCGCTTCGCGTGGCTCTCTCCGAAAACGGTACCGTGCGGATAGCGGATAAAGAGATAGAGGCCAAAGGCTACGCCCGCAAGGGAACTTATGCCTCCCTTTTCCCGCAGGTAGCCGCTTCCGGTTCCTTCAACCGCACCATCAAGAAGCAGGTTATGACCATGGATTTCGGCGGTGTGTCCCAGAGTATCGAGGTAGGCCGCTGGAATACGGTATCCGGAGGATTGTCAGCCAGCATGCCTCTTATTAACGCCCAGCTTTGGAAAAGTCTGGAAATCACCGGTGAAGACGTGGAACTCGCGATTGAGAAGGCCCGTGGCTCCAAACTCCAGATGGTAACCCAGGTGAAACAGGCCTACTATGGCGCCCTGCTGGCAAAGGAAGTGAACAAGGTGTACAGGAGTGTTTATGAGAACGCCTTGGCCAACTGCGAGCTCACTGAGAAGAAGCACGCCGCTTCCAAGGCATCGGAGCTGGATCTCACCCGCGCCAAAACGGCGGTGGCCAATGCAGTCCCGAACATGTACGACAGCGAAAACGCCGTCACCCTTGCCCTGTGGCAGCTCAAGGCCCTGATGGGCGTAGACCTCGGCCTGAACATCGACGTGGCGGATTCGCTGCTGGCGTATTCCGAAGGCCTCGCATACATCGCCCCGGAGGAAATCGACCTCAGCGGGAACTCCTCGCTCAAGCAGCTGGAACTGCAGGCCGAAGAGCTGGCGAACAGCATCAAGGTGCAGACTTACGCCAACCTGCCCACCCTTGCAGCATCCTTCTCCTATCAGGTTAACGCCATGGAGAACGAACTCAACTTCAAGGAATATCAGTGGCATCCCTATGCGATGGTGGGACTCACCCTCAACATCCCCATCTTCACGGGAGGCAGGAATTACCACAGCGTAAAGCAGGCCAAGGTTCAGCAGCAGCAGCTCGCCATCCAGCGGGAAGAAGCCGAGAGGAACCTCAGGATAGGCATCATGAGCAGCCTCAATACCATGGATATGGCCGGCAAGAGCTTCGCCAGTGCAAACGAGGCTCTGGAGAGTGCGAACAAAGCCTACGGCATCGCCTCCAAGAGCTATGAGGTTGGCCGCAGCACCCTCACAGACCTGAACGACGCCCAGCTCGCGCTCACACAGGCCCAGCTCGCGGTAAGCCAGGCGGTATATAATTTCCTCACGGCTAAGGCAACTCTCGAGCAGACCATAGGCGAAGATTACAGCATGTACGAAACCCAATCCGAAAATGAATAGAACGACAGCAATACTCGCAGCGGCGCTTGCAGTGGCCGCCTGCGGACAGAACAAGACGGCGGCTCCCGCAGCAGCCCCCGCAGAGATTCCCGCAACCAGAATCACAATCACGGAAGTGCCGCTCCAGACGGTAGCTCACACCGAGGTCTATTCCTCCACCGTGCAGGCTTTCGCAGTCAACAACATCGCCCCCCAGAGCGGTAACCGCATCCAGAAGATCAACGTGGACGTGGGTTCCTTCGTAAGCAAAGGGCAGATACTCGCCGAAATGGACAAGGTGCAGCTCACCCAGCAGAAGCTGCAGCTCACCAATGCCAGGACCGAACTCGACCGCCTGAAGCAGCTCTATCAGCAGGGAGGCCTCTCACAGAGCGACTACGAGGCGGTGGAACTCCAGTACAACGTGGCCAAGGCGGCCTACGACAATCTCGAGCAGAACACCATCCTGCGTTCGCCCATCACCGGCGTGGTTACCGCCCGCAATTACGACCGCGGCGACATGTATACCATGACCCAGCCCATCTTTACGGTCCAGCAGATCACTCCGGTCAAACTCCTTGTCGGAGTATCCGAAACCGACTACACCAAGGTGAAGCCCGGTCAGCAGGTGAGCATCACCGCAGACGCCCTTCCGGGAAAGACTTTCACCGGCAAGGTGAACAAGATCTATCCCACCGTGGACGCCCTTTCTCACACCTTCAACGTGGAGGTGCTGGTGTCTAACAACGACAAAGTGCTCCGTCCCGGCATGTACTGCAAGGTCACCGTCAATTTCGGGGACAGCAAGAGCGCCGTGGTTCCCGACGAAGCGGTGGTTCGCCAGCTAGGAAGCGGTCAGCGCTACGTCTACATCCTTAACGGAGACGGCACGGTGCGCAGTTCCGCAGTGGAACTCGGCCGTCACTTCGGCACATCCTACGAGATACTCTCAGGAGTCGCCGCCGGTGACACCGTGGCCGTGAGCGGAGCATCTTCCCTCAAGGACGGGGCTAAAGTGGAAATAGTGGAGAGATAAGCCATGAGCCTTTACCGTAAAGCCGTAAACCGCCCGGTGACCACGATCCTCGTGTTCGTGGCTTTTGTGGTGTTCGGCATCTATGCGCTGCTCAAGACATCCATTGCGCAGCTTCCGGACTTCGACGCCAACGTGGTGATGGTCATGAGCTCCTATCCCGGAGCCAGCGCCACTGATGTGGAGAACAACCTCACCAAGGTGCTCGAAAACAGCCTTAACAGCGTCGAGAACCTGAAAGACATGACCTCGCGTTCCCGCGAGAACGTGGCGATCATCATAATGGAGTTCGAATACGGAACAGATATCGATGAGGCCTGCAACGACATACGCGACAATCTGGACATGGTGTCGCAGGTGCTTCCCGACGGGGCAAGCCAGCCTTTCCTGCGGAAGTTCAGCATGGACGACATGCCCATCATGATAGTGTCGGCTACCGCGGACGAGAGTTTCGCCGGCTTGAACCGTATCCTGGACGATCGCGTCACCACTCCTCTGGCCCGCGTGGACGGAGTGGGTACGGTGACGGTGATCGGCGCCCCGGAGCGTGAGATTCAGGTATACTGCGATCCTTCAAAACTGGAGGCCTACGGCCTGAGCATATCGGGCATTTCCGCATCCATCGCCTACGAAAACCGTAACGTCCCTTCGGGGAATATCGACATTGGCACTGAAACCTATTCCCTCCGTGTGCAGAAGGAGTTCTCCGATCCGCGTGAGATACTAGACATCGTAGTGGGGTACAACGGCGGCGGAGCGGTCTACCTGCGGGATGTCGCCACCCTGGTGGACGGCCCCGCGGAGAAGTATCAGGAATCCTACACCGACGGCCAGAAATCGGCCACCATCCTCATCCAGAAGCAGTCGGGAGCCAATACCGTGGACGTTATCCGCAAGGTGAAGAAAAAGATGGCCGAAATTGCTCCGACCCTTCCTTCGGACATCAACCTGCTGACCGTCATCGATTCTTCGGACAACATCATCAACACCATCGAGTCGCTGCTGAAGACCATCATCATCACCATGCTCGTGGTTATGATGGTTGTGTTCATCTTCCTGGGCCGCTGGCGCGCAACCTTTATCATCGTGCTCGCCATCCCCATAGCCCTCATGGGCTCCCTGGTCTATCTGCTGGCGACGGGCAATACGCTGAACATCATTTCGATGAGCGCCCTGTCGATAGCGATAGGCATGGTGGTGGACAACTCCATAGTGGTTCTGGAGAACATCTCCCGCCACATGGACCGTGGCGAGAAGCGCAAGGAAGCGGCGGTGAACGGCACCATGGAGGTGGCGGGTTCCATCATCGGTTCCACCCTCACCACCCTCTGCGTGTTCCTGCCCCTCACCATGGTATCCGGTATGGCCGGAATCATGTTCAAGCAGCTGGGCTTCATTGTGAGTATAATCATGATAGTGTCTACAGCCCTGGCGCTCACGCTGGTGCCCGTCATGTCTTCGAAGATGCTCAAGGCCGGCGTGAAGGACACTCGTCTGCATAAGATAGTTTTCGGCCCGATAGACAAGGCGCTTGACGCTATCTCCGAGGGCTACTCCAAGCTGGTGGAATGGTGCGTGACTCACAGGAAGCTGGTCACCCTCGGCGCTTTTGCCGTCATCATTGCGGTGCTGGTACTCCTTGTACCGAAGATGACTACCGGCTTCTTCCCGAATTCCGACTCCGGGCGCCTTTCGGTTAGCGTCGAACTGCCTGTGGGTACCTCGCAGGAGGTAACCGGACAGTTCGCACATCAGCTCTACCGCCGTTTTACTGAGGAGATTCCCGAAATCAAGGTGTTCGAATACCGTTTCGGTCAGGCCGACTCCGACAACGCAATGGCAAGTTCCAGGCAGAACGGTTCGTACCTGATAAACATGAACATCAACCTCGGAAGTATGGAACAGCGTGAAAGGAGCGCGTCCGACATAGCCAACATCATCCGTGCGGAACTCAAGGAGTATCCCGAGATCCACCGTGCCCAGGTTTCCGAGGGCGGCGGCGGAATGGGCGGTGCTACCACCGTTCAGCTGGAGATCTACGGCTACGATTTCGACGAGACCGACAGGGTCGCCAAGGAGGTCCGCAGCAAGATGAACGAGAGCGGAGACTTCGTGCAGGTAGTGCTGAGCCGCGACGAATACACCCCGGAATACCAGGTGGACTTCGACCGTGAGAAACTTGCCCGGGTGGGGCTCAACTCCACCACGGCGGCA
Organism: Bacteroidales bacterium; assembly: GCA_017412645.1. Taxonomy (GTDB): domain Bacteria; phylum Bacteroidota; class Bacteroidia; order Bacteroidales; family UBA932; genus Cryptobacteroides. The sequence goes on from JAFPWX010000020.1 coordinate 41,372, forward strand.
ACGGCTTTCAGCGCTGCCATGAGCGGAAGCGTCACTTCATTCTTCCGTGAAGACGGAGACGAATACAACATCCGCGTACGTTATGCCAGGGAGTTCCGCAGCAGCGTCGCCGACATCGAGAACGTGATACTCACCACCCCGACCGGCCGTTCGGTGCGTATCAAGGAGCTCGGAACCGTGGTGGAGAGCAAGGTTCCGCCCACCATCGAGCGCAAGAACCGCGAGCGCTATATCACCGTTACCGGCATCACCGCCAAGGGAGTGGCCATGAGCCAGGGCGTGGACCGTGTCCGTTCCATAATCAAGACCGTGAACATCCCCAACAACATAACCACCGAGATGTCGGGCGATTTCGAGGACAGGCAGGAGATGATGGGAGACCTCACCACCCTGCTCATCCTCATTCTGCTGCTCGTCTATGGTGTCATGGCGGCCCAGTTCGAGAATTTCGTGAATCCCTTCGTTATCATGTTCAGTATCCCGTTCGGGTTTATGGGGGTTATCATCGGACTCTGGGCAACCGGAACCACCTTCGACATAATGTCCATGATAGGCGTGCTCATCCTCATCGGTATCGTGGTGAACAACGGTATCGTGCTCATCGACTATACCAACCTTATGCGCGAAAGGGGTATGAAGGTTGTGGAAGCGGCAGTTGTCGCAGCACGCAGCCGTCTGAGGCCTATCCTCATGACTACACTCACCACCGTCATCGGTATGCTCCCGCTGGCTCTGGGCCGTGGGGAGGGAAGTGAGATGTGGCACTCTCTGGGTATGACGGTCGCATGGGGACTCAGCTTCTCGGCCATCGTCACCCTTATCCTCATCCCCACAATCTACTGCATCTTCGGCACACGACAGGAGCGTCGGCAGATCCGTCGGGCCGAAGCGGAAATCAAACGTCTCCAGCAGGATAACTCAGACATCTAAATCAATCCGGAAATGAAAGCTTTATTCATAGCCTGCTCCCAGGCATACAACGAAGAGGTTATAAAGACCCTCGAGTTTTTCGGACAGAAGGGCTTCACCCGCTGGACCGACGTGAGTGGCCGCGGAACCAGGGACGGTCTTCCCCATATGGGCGATCACGCCTGGCCGGACATGAACCATGCGGTGCTCTCTTTCGTGGAAGATAATTCCGTGGCAGAGCGTATCCTGGAGGCGCTTCACAGGCTCGATTCCCGTTCTCCGGAACTGGGGCTTAGGGCCTTCATGTGGGATATTGAAAAAAATTGCTAATTTTGCGAACATAAAATATAATTTTATGCAGATAGTTACAGATACCAATTTTTCCGAAATCCTTGCTTCCAGCAAGGTGGTTGTCGTTGATTTCTGGGCACCCTGGTGCGGTCCCTGCCGCGTTCTCGGCCCCACTGTAGACGACGTAGCCGAAGAGTTCGCAGGCCGCGTCACCGTTGCCAAGTGCAATGTGGACGACTGCGAAGTGATAGGCGAACAGTTTGGCATCCGCAGCATCCCCACCCTCCTCTTCTTCCAGAACGGAGAGGTGGCCGACAAATGCATCGGTCTGGTGAGCAAGGCGGAAATCGAAAGTAAAATCAACAAACTTTTATAGTTATGAAAAAGATATTCGTAGTTTTGACAGCCCTGCTGCTTGGCATAGCCGCCAACGCACAGGTCGGCGTAATCGCCGGCGTAACGTCCACTACCACTGACATCAATGCCGCCCGTGATGCCCTCAAGGCCGGCGATATCACCCTCTATCACGTTGGTCTCACATCCAAGTACGATCTCGGCGCCATCGCAATACAGCCGTCCCTTATCTACAACGTCAAGGGAACCCAGCTCAGCGAAGTGTACAACTCCGGTGTCGAAACCAATTACACCGCAGATTTCAAGACCGGTTACCTCGAGCTCCCCATTCAGCTTCAGGTTGGTCTCAACCTCGGCGGATTCCGCCCCTATGTGTTCGCAGAGCCTTTCGTGGGCATCGCGATCACCAACGAATTCACCAAGAAGGTAGAAGCCGCAGGAGTTGAACTGGCTTCCGAGGAATCCTCTGCCGAGAATCAGTGGGAGAACATCGGAACCGACATCAAAGACCGTCTCGAGTACGGCGTCGGCGCCGGTGTGGGTATCGACCTCCTGAACAGCCTGCAGATTTCCGTGCGCTACTATTGGAATATGGGTCAGCTCTACAACGGAGAGGCCAACAAGTTCAAGGGTTCCACCGCAGGAGAGACCTTAAATGTCTTCCTCGACACCATGAAGAGCCAGCAGTGCACAGGCATCATGGCCTCAGTGGCATTCTTCTTCTAGAAAGTGAAGCCCGAAGATATCCGAAATATCCTTGGGGCTGACTTGGAGGCGGTTAAGGACCTTGTCCGGAGCCGCCTCTCGTCTTCCGTGCCGTTGATGCGGGAGGTGAACGACTCCCTGCTCGCCAACGGAGGGAAGAACATGCGTCCGGCGCTCTGTCTGCTGATGGCCCGCGCCTGCGGCGGGGTTACGGACGACACTTTACGCTACGCCGCTGCCGTGGAACTGCTGCACAATTCCACCCTGCTGCACGACGATGTTGCCGACAATTCCGACATGCGCCGTGGAGTACCTACCCTGAAGAGCATGCTCGGCCCTGTCCCCGCCGTGCTGGTAGGAGATTTCTGGCTGGCCAGAAGCATTGAGCTGGTGCTGGGCTCCGGCTATTCGGACTGGGCCCTTAAGGCCTTCTCGAAAACCCTTACCGACCTTGCCGAAGGGGAGATGCTTCAGCAGCAGAAGGCTTCCAACTGCGACACTTCGGAAGACGACTACCTGCAGATCATCTACTGCAAGACGGCGTCGCTCTTCGAACTGTCCTGCATGTCCGCGGCCAGGAGCGTGAACGCTTCGGATGAGGTTTTTGCCGCCTCGCAGGCTTACGGAAAGGCGGTCGGCATCGCCTACCAGATCCGGGACGACATTCTCGACAGCGAAGGAGGCGACATAGGCAAGCCCTCCGGCCACGACTTGAAGGAGCGAAAGATAACGCTCCCGCTGCTGGGTGCCCTGCAAAACTCTCCGGATTCCGCCGCTGTCGTCCGCGAACTGGTGCGTACCATTCCGGTAAGGCCGGAGAACGTAGAGAAAGTGAATGCTTTTATCCGCGAAAACGGGGGTCTGGAATATGCCTGGAAGGTCCTTCACGGCTACATCGACCAGGCAATCGCAGCTCTGGACGTGCTTCCGTCCTCTCCGGAGAAAGGCTTCCTGACCGAATTCGGACACTTAAACGAAACAAGGGAAAAATGAGCACCGAAGAGATACTTGCCTCCATGGTGGATTCGGGGAAGATTCCCCACGCCATCCTGCTTCACGAAAACGACGGCGGCGGGGCTTTCCCCGTAGCTGTCGGCTTTTTGGAAAAGCTCTATGGCAGCGCAGGCGGAAGAGTGGCCAAGCTCATCCATTCCGACGTGCATTTCATCTTCCCGGTGCTTGCTCCCGCTTCGTCGGCATCGACAGTCTCTCCATCGGAACCGTATCTTGGAGAGTTCCGCAAGCTGGCAACTGAGAATCCGCGTTTTACTGAGCAGGAACTCTGGGAAAGCCTCGGTTTCGAAGGCAAGAATCCCGTTATCTCTGTGGCCGAAGCCAATGCTTTATTGCGTGTGCTAGGCCTGCATTCCCTCGAGGGCGGCTACACCGCGGCAGTGATCTATCTGCCCGAAAGAATGAACGCGGCCGCCGCCAACAAACTTCTGAAAATGCTCGAAGAACCGCCTTCCCAGACGGTCTTCGTACTCATCACGCACGCCCCCGAAAGGCTGCTCGCGACCATAGTCTCCCGCTGCCAGATGTTCCGGGTGCAGAGCCCGCTGGTGTCTGCTGCCGACAATTACGACGACGGCGGACTGCTTGCCGGACTCATGTCGGCTCTGCTTGCGCGCGACCTCGCCGCAGCTCTCTCCGAAGGGGAGCAGATTGCCGCCCTGCCATCCAAGGACAGCGCCAAGGGCTTCTGCCGTTATGCGGCCGAGAAGTTCCGCCGGGTGTTCCTCTGCCAGCAGGGGCTGTCGTCCCTTGTTCCGGACGACCCCGAGGCCCGCGAATGGGCGGCGCGCGTGAATCCCAAATTCCCCCGCAAGGCCCTGGAGATCCTGGACCGGACGGTGGGCCGTATCGACCGTAACGTGAACGTAAAGATCCTTTTCACCGACCTGGTGGACAGGCTCTTCATCAACATATAACACATGGAAAAAACCAGTATAGACTGCAGCCGCGGCACCGTTGTCGCTCACGACCCTTCCACCGGGGAGACCAATGTCTCGTACCGAGAGGGCTGCTGCAAGCTGCGCGATTATAATTATCTCCAGGGTATCACCGACGAGTCCGTGAAAGACCTCTTTGAGGTGCGCTTCAAGAACACCCGCAAGGGCATATACCGCAACGCTTCCGGCCAGAACGTGAAGATAGGCGACATGGTGATAGTGGAGTCCTCCACCGGCTGCGACCTTGGCATCGTCACGCTGGAAGGTCCGCTCGTAGCGCGCCAGATGGCATGCAAGGGCGTCCAGCCTACGGATGAGTTCCGCAAAATCTACCGCAAGGCCAAACAGTCCGACGTGGAGAAGTGGATGGAAGCCATCTCCCGCGAGCAGGACACCATGATTCAGGCCCGGCGCATCGCCGCGGAGATGGGGCTGGAAATGAAGATAGGCGACGTGGAATTCCAGGGCGACGGCTCCAAGGCCATCTTCTACTACATTGCCGACGGCCGCGTGGACTTCCGCCAGCTCATCAAGGTGTTTGCCGAGGAGTTTCGTATCCGAATCGAAATGAAGCAGATAGGCGCCCGTCAGGAAGCGGGGCTTATCGGTGGAATCGGAGTGTGCGGCCGCGAACTCTGCTGCGCCCGTTATATCACGCATTTCAAGAGCATCTCAACATCCGCAGCTCGCGTTCAGGATCTGTCTTTGAACCCGCAGAAGCTCGCCGGACAGTGCGGGAAGCTCAAATGCTGCCTCAATTACGAGGTACCCGCATACCAGGATGCCGCAACCCGCATCCCGAGGGTGCAGGAGCCCCTCGAGTTCAAGGATGGACAGGCCTGGCTCCGCAAGACCGACATCCTTGCCGAAACCATGTATTTCTCCTACGACAAAACCTCCGACGCCGACCTTTATCCGCTTGCGGCTTCGGATGTGATGGAGATTATCCGGATGAACCGCAACGGGATCAAGCCGGAGTCGCTCAAGGGCGAACCCGAGCCAGCCCGCCGCGATTTTGTGGATGCCGTGGGAGATGACTCGATATCCCGCTTCGACTCCCCGAAGAAGCACGGGCGTAAACGTAACCGTAATCGCAATCGCGGAAAATAATGAAAGTCGCCCCTCACGTCCTGTTTGCCGTCCTGATGCTAGTAGGATGCCGTCCTGCATCGTACGAGCAGTTCATCCGGGCGGATCAGGCGCAGGATGGGGATTATATCTTCCAGCTGGACCTCTCGGACAGCACCGCCACTTACGACCTCTCGCTCTATACCCGTGTGGATCCGGCCCTGATGGCCGCTGCCACCCCGTCCGCGGAGCTTGCGTTGCAGGTCTGCTGGCTATATCCGGCCGTGGAGGCCGCCTCTGATTCGGCTTGTTTCGCTAAACCGACGATGTCGGAGACCGTGTATCTGCCTTACGGGGCGGCGGGGGGAACGGTGCAGCTCTACCGTAGCGGCGTAAAACCGTCTCCCGCAGGGGAGTGGCGTCTGACCGTAACTCCAATGGCCCCTCCCGCAGGTCTTCGCGGCTTGGGTATAATCTGTAAACGCAACGACTGATGGGCCACGACAAACTTCGCAAGTTCGCCGAGAACGAGACCTTCGGGTGCCTTCTGCAGCCTTCCGCTGAAGAGGTGCTAGCCGACGGCTTCGAGAATCTGCGCGACCATCCCGTCAAAGGTCATTGGTTCGGGAACGGCGCTCCGCTGATTCTGGAGCTCGGCTGCGGAAAAGGAGAATATACGCTGGAACTGGCACGTCGCAATCCGAACCGCAATTACGTGGGAGTGGACATCAAGGGAGCAAGGCTCTGGCGCGGCGCAAAGACCGCCACGCAGGAAGGCCTTCCCAACGTGCGTTTCCTCCGCACCAGGATAGAATTCATCACCGCCTACTTCGCTCCCGGAGAGGTTTCCGAAATATGGCTCACCTTCTCGGATCCCCAGCCGAAGAGCGAGAACAATCGCCTCACGTCGCCCGGGTTCCTTGAGCGCTACCGCAAAATGCTGAAGCCAGGGGGAGTGGTTCGCCTCAAAACGGACAGCCGTTTCCTTCACGAGTACACCCGTGCCGTCATCGAGGCCAACGGCCTGAAGCTCCAGGCCTGCACCACGGATCTGTATGGAGAGTTGTCTTCAGCCTCCATAGAACCCGAAGTGCGGGAAGTCCAGACTTTCTACGAATCAATGTTCCTCGAACAGGGCGTGCCCATAACCTATCTCTCCTTCACCATCGACCGGGAAGGCCCATACGTGCATCCGGCCGAAAAGTTCGACCCAGCCCGCTGGCGCGAGCTCGACAATTCCAGAAGGAGTTTTTCTCATGGTAAAGATCAGAAGTAAATGACAGGCTTAAGAAATATCACACTTGTCCTGCTCGCAGCACTGTCCCTTTCGGGCTGCTGCGGACGGAAAGCGCAGGACCGGGCCTTCGAGAAGGCCTTCGTCACTCTTACCGATACCGTGCCGGACGCAATCCTGGAAATCCGTTATTTCGGCACTTACAATTTCGTGGGCACCCGTATCGACGGTTATTTCGAGCCGACAGCCTTGCTTACCCGCGAGGCGGCCGCCGCTCTCAGGGATGTGAGCGACGAACTGATGCCCCTGGGCTATCGTCTGAAGATTTACGACGCCTACCGTCCCCAGCGTGCGGTGGATCATTTTGTGCGCTGGGCCGCCGATGTTCCCGACACCATGATGAAGCGGTATTTCTACCCCGATCTCGACAAGGGAGTGCTCTTCGAGCAGGACTACATCATGGCGAAGAGCGGCCATACCAGGGGCTCTACCGTGGACCTGACCCTTTTCGACATGAATACTGAAAAGGAGCTTGACATGGGCGGTACCTTCGACTGGTTCGGCATCGAAAGCCATCCCGACTACATGGACATCACTCCGCAGCAGTATTCCAATCGCATGCTCCTGCGCGAAGCGATGCTGCGTCACGGTTTCAAACCCCTCGAAAGCGAATGGTGGCACTTCACTCTGGCCGACGAACCCTTCCCGGACACTTATTTCGATTATCCCGTAAAACAGCTTCACTGATATGTCTTCCACATCTCACACCCTGGATCCGCACTCGCTGGAACTGATGCAGCAGTACCACTCCCTGCTGCCCGTCTATACCAAAATGTCCGAAATCATCCCGGAAAAGTTGAAAGGCTTTTTCGAAGAGGCCGGAATCATCGTGGCGGCGGTCGAGCACCGCGTCAAAGCGGAGGATTCTCTGGCCGGCAAGCTGGAGCTCAAAGGCGGCAAATACAAGGATCTGTTCGACATCACCGACATCCTGGGCATAAGGGTGATAACCTTCTATATCGACGATGTGGACAAGGTGGCAAGCGTGCTTGAACGCCTCTTTGAGATAGACTGGGAGAACTCGGTAGACAAGCGCAAGGCCCACGACATCGACAGTTTCGGCTATCTGTCGCTGCATTACATCTGCCGCATTCCTGAATCGTCATATCATGATCCCGAGCATCCGGAACTGAACAAGATACGTTTCGAGGTGCAGATGCGCACCGTCCTTCAGCATGCCTGGGCGAACATGAACCACGACACCGGCTACAAGAGCGGCGTGGAGATACCTAAAGAGTACCTTCGCAACCTCAGCCGTCTGGCGGGAATGCTGGAACTGGCCGACGAGCAGTTCAGCCGCATCAGGACAGAACTCACCGACTACCGCCGCAGGGTGCGCGCGCTGGTCGCTTCCGGCAATCTTGACGAAGCTCCCCTCGACGGCGACAGCTACCGCAGTTATCTGGAGCTGAAGCCTTTCGCCAAAATCAATACCCGCATCGCTGCGGTGAACCAGGCCGAGATTCAGGAAGTGTCCCTGCTGCCCTACCTGGCAATATTCAAGGCTATGGGATTCAAGACCCTTGGGGACGTAGCGAATCTGATCCGGGACTACGCCGACGCAGCCTATCAGATAGCATGTTATCAGATAGGTCTGACCGACCTCGACATCATCGCATCTTCGCTCGGTCCTCAGGACCTCTGCATCGCCTTCATCATCAAGAACGGCGGCGGAAAGGCTGGCGTCAAATATCTCTTCGATACGCTTAACGGCGAATCGGAAGGCAATGCCATGATAGCGGAGATGCTGGTGGAACAGACTGCGGACATGCCTTTTATGAATCAGTAAGCTATGGCAAACAGACCACTCGATACAGAACTGCTCGACCGTGCGATAGTGTTCGCGGTTCGTGCCCATGCCGGCACTGAGCGTCGGGGAAAGGGCTTCCCTTATATAATCCATCCCATGGAGGCCGTGGAGATAGTCTCCACCATGACCACAGACCAGGAACTCCTGGCAGCAGCGGCCCTGCACGATACCGTTGAGGACACTCCGGTCACGGTAGAAGAAATCCGCGCCGAGTTCGGCGAACGCATAGCTTCGCTGGTAGCTTCGGAAAGCGATACCTTCGAAGAAGGGGTGAGCGAGGAGGACAGCTGGCATGCCCGGAAGCAGGCCGCCATCGACCGTCTTGCCGCTGCTTCCCACGATGCCAAGGTAGTCGCCCTGGGCGACAAGCTCTCGAATATGCGTGCGATAGCCAGGGACTATTCGATAAAGGGAGACGAGCTTTGGAAGATATTCCATGCCAAGGACCGTGCCGACCACGAATGGCACTATCGCGGCCTTGCGGCATCCCTCAGCGAGCTTTCCGACACATTCGCATATAAAGAATTTGTACAACTCATAAATCAGGTTTTCGATGGACGCGAATAAAATATCCCTCGACGATTACGTGCTCTCCGGAGGCGGTGCTAACGGTGAGAGCTTCGATCACCGCACCGACCCTTCGGTGATGCTCAAACTCTATTTCCCCGGCAAGATTCAGCAGCCTCTGGACGAGATGCTCCTTGCCCGTAAGGTTTACGACCTGGGCATACCCACTCCCGAACCGGGGGAGTACGTGGTAACTGAAGATGGCCGCTACGGTATCCGTTTCAAGCGCATTGTGGGCAAGAAATCCTACTCGCGGGCCACGGCCGACGAACCCGGGAAGGTGGGACAGTTCGCGGCGGAATTCGCACAGATGTGCCTGAAGCTCCACTCCACTAAGGTCGACACCGGCTCCTTCGAGAACGTGAAGGACCGTTACTACCGCCTTCTCTCCGAGAATCCCTTCTTCAGCACGGCCGAAAAGGACCGTCTGCTGCGCTTCATCGCCGACACTCCCGACGAGCCCACGGCCATCCACGGTGATCTTCAGTACAGCAACGCCATCTTCGTGGGCGACAAACGTTACTTCATCGACCTTGGCGACTTCTGCTATGGTAACCATCTGTTCGATGTGGCCATGGTTTACGTCTGCTGCTGCCTGAGCGACGAGGCCTTCATCCAGGAGACCTTCCACATGCCCAAGTCTCTCTCTACCAGGTTCTGGCAGGCGTTCGCTCCCTGCTACTTCGGTTCCGACAGGCCCCTCCGCGACATCGAAGAGGAGATCCGGCCATATGCGGGACTCAAAACCATAATAATCGAACGTGACACCAAGCGTCCGATGCCGGAATTCCGTGAAGCCTTGAAAAGCGTGTTATGAAAACCAAGGTAACGGAAGTCATACGCCAGTGGTCGCGTGCCGGACTGATGATCATCGTCGTGGTCGTAGCCACCCTTGAGGCGACCTCCATCCTGCAGTATTCCTTCTCCCGGAAGGGAATGCAGGAAGAGGCGAACAAGCGTGCCGAGAGTCAGCTGGAGGCCACGCAGAACAAGATAATGGACATCATCAACCAGGCGGAGGCCGCGGTTCGCAACAGCATGTGGATCGCGCAGTGGTGCCTGAACGTGCCGGACAGCCTGCACAGGGTAGCCCAGCGCATAGTTGAGGACAATCCCGTCGTGGTGGGCTCTACAGTGGCCATGGTGCCCGGCTATCTGCCCCGCAGGCCGCTGTTCTCGCCGTATGTGTTCCAGTCCGAGGGAGGGGAACTGCGCTTCGCATCCCTCGCCACGCCCGAGTATGACTATCCCTCCCAGGAATGGTTCGTGAAAGCGCTGGAGGACGAATCGGGTTACTGGTCGGAGCCCTATGTCGACACCGGCGGTGGAGACATCCTCATGACTACCTTCTCCATGCCCGTTAAGGATGCAAACGGGGTCACGGCAGCCGTGCTTACGGCCGATATCTCCCTGGATTGGCTCACCGATCTCGTGGGTAATCTAACCGTCTACCCGAATGCCTTCAACATGGTACTGAGCCGTGAGGGCAAGATAATGGTCTGCCCCGTGGAAACGCTGGTAATGACCAAGACGGTAAACGAGTTGGCTTCGCAGATGGATGACTCAGTCTCCACCAGGGAACTGAACTCCTCCATGCTCTCCGGTGAATCCGGCCATGTGCACGTAAAATACAAAGGAGCCAACAACTACGTGTATTTCGCTCCTGTGAAACGTACGGGATGGTCGATGTCCATAGTGATTCCGGAAGATGAGATTTTCAGTAATCTGAAGAGGGTCGGCCTAATGGTCACCATCTTCCAGGTCCTTGGAATACTGATGCTTATTCTCATGTTCCGTTCCATGTTCAGACACTATGAACAGAACAAGAAACTCAATGAGAAGCGCGAGCGCATGGAAGGAGATCTCCAGATCGCGAGCGGAATCCAGATGTCGATGGTTCCCAAGGTGTTCCCGCCCTTCCCGGAGCGTCACGATCTGGACATGGCTGCCGACATCGTGCCTGCAAGGGAGGTAGGCGGTGACCTGTACGACTACTTCATCCGCGACGAAAAGCTCTTCTTCTGCATCGGCGACGTGAGCGGAAAGGGTGTGCCGGCCTCGCTCGTGATGGCGGTCACCCGTACAACCTTCCGCAACCTCTCGGCCAGCGAAGACAGTCCAGGAAAGATAGTGCGCGGCATGAATGAGAGCCTGTGCGCCATGAACGAAAGCAGCATGTTCGTCACCTTCTTCTGTGGAGTCCTGGATCTGGCAAGCGGGACCCTGCGCTATTGCAATGCGGGGCACAATCCTCCGCTTATCCTTACCAGCTCCATGCAATTCCTTCCGGTAGAGGCCAACCTTCCGCTTGGCATAATGTCGGGGATGGAGTTCAAGCAGCAGGGAATCAGTTTCCGTTACGACGACGCCCTCTTCCTTTACACCGACGGTCTTACAGAAGCTGAAAACGCAAACCATATGCAGTTCGGGGAAGAGAGGATGAAAAATGTCCTGCACGGCAGGAAAGGCGCGTACGAACATCTGAAGAATATGGAAAAGGAGGTTGCAGCCTTTGTGGGCAGCGCTCCCCAGAGTGACGACCTCACCATGCTGTTCATCCATTACCTTGGAGGTCAGGCCGACGCCGGGAACCTCCGGATGATGTTCCACAACGATATCAAGCAGGTCTCTCAGTTGGAAAGCTGGCTGGAAACGGTATCCAGAGAACTGGAATGCCCTGAATCGTTGATACCGAGTCTTAACCTCGCCCTGGAGGAGGCGGTGACCAACGTTATACTGTATGCCTATCCCAAGGGCATCTACGGACCGGTTGAACTGGATGCGTTGAGGGAGGGTGACAGCTTGAAATTTGTCCTTTCCGACAGCGGAAAGCCCTTCGACCCCACTGCCCGTCCCGATGCCGACATAGACGCGAGTCTTGAAGACCGCCCGATAGGGGGTCTGGGCATTCACCTGGTAAGAAGCATCATGGACACTGTCTCTTATGAGTACCGCAACGGACGCAATATTCTCACAATGACTAAAAATATTTGATACTATGGATATAAGCATTAAAAAAGAGGCCGGTGTAACCACGGCGTTCCTGAAAGGCAGGCTCGATACTCCTGCCTCCCTTGAGGTGGCTGCCACTTTTGAAGAACTTAAAGCCGATGCGGCCGGGACCACTGTCCTGGATTGCTCTGAGCTGAGCTACATTTCAAGCTCCGGACTCCGTCTTTTCCTGTCGCTACGCAAGGCGGCTGCTGAAAATGGCGGCAAGGTCATAGTGCGAAGCATCAGCAACGAGATACGCTCCGTCTTCATGATGACGGGCTTCCTGAATCTGTTTGAGATAGAGTAGCGCTGAGTTCGGGCTACTTCGGGAATTCGATCCTATCCGGAAAGAAGGACATGAGGACCTTTGTCATGTCTTTCACTGTCTTCATCGGGAACCTGTGGGATCCGTTCTTTTCGTTAGACTCTGCTTCGTACATCAGGAAGTTCATCCATTTCCTGGCCTCAGCTAACTTGACTTCCGGGAAGAAGACCTCTTCTGCCAGGTGCGTTATAAATTCTTCACAGTCCAGAGAATCGGCCCCCAAATCGTTGTTGAAGTCCGAGTCGCCATTAACCTCGGATGCTTCCAATCCCAGGATGTCCACGCATAGGAAGGCTATGTATTCGTAGGTTTTCTCCAAGAGGGGATGGTAGACGGTTTTGCCACGCAGGGAAGCGTAGTAACTCTGGCTCCGCGGCCCGAAGTTCACAAGAGTTCCGTTCAACTTATGAAACTGTTTTGTCCCTTCGTCCACAATGGGACTTGAATGGGCTTTGAAGCTGTCGGGTTGGTCCTGCGGCAGAGACAGCACTGTCGCCAGTTCGCCCGGGCCGAAAGCGATTAATGCGCCCACTATCCTGAACAGCCAGGGATATTTCCAGATATAGACTATGATGAAAACCGCAGTCGCGATAAGCGTAAGCCATCCCCACAGCGGTTTTTTAGTGGCTTTGCTCACAACTATGCAGATTATTACCTGCAATGCGACCAGTATTCCGAGCACCGCCCAGCGGTTCTCTATTCCGAGAAGTTGTTCGATGAAGTTCATGAGAGGTTCGTGATATGGGTACAAAGATAGCAATAAAAAAATAGGGGATTAGCCTGGGGATTAGTCGCCCTGCGGGCGCCTTTTCCCCTGGTCTCCACCAGCAATAAAACCGCAGCTGCAACCGAGTTGCAGTTACTTTTTAGGGGCAGAGCCTTTTGAAAGCAAGCTTTCATCGGCCCCGCCCCTAAAAAGTAATGCCGCACTGGCGTGCGGCATCTGCAATTTTATTGCATCGGGTGGAGATAAGGGGATTCGAACCCCTGACCTATAGATTGCGAACCTATCGCTCTACCAACTGAGCTATACCCCCGTTTGGGACTGCAAAGATATAAAAAAAATCTTACGGAGTAACCCAATGGATACGGATTCCGCTGCGTTCCATTCCACGGAACCAGGTCATCTGCCTTTTTGCGAACTGATGGATGGCCGTGGAGAGTTGCAGGAAGAGTTCTTCTTCGCTCAACTGCCCCTGAAGATACAGAGTTACGAACTTGTACTCAAGGCCATATCCCAGCAGTACTTCTGCCGGAACTGGACCCCCTGCCTTACAAGCAGGGGAGCTGCCGTCAAGCAGGCCGCGGATCTCGTCGACCATCCCTTCTTTCAGCCGGGCTCGCAGACGGGCATCTATCTTCGCGTTCCTGTCTTCCCGGGAAACAAGAGTGCCGATAAAGAAGACACCATCGTGCTGCCCATCTGATGCTGCAGCAGACAAAGGCTTGCGATTGGAGAAATCGTAATCCCCGGTAGCGGCGCTGATATAGAGCCCCGTGCCGCCGCAGAGTATGGGGAAGGCCCCGCGGGAGCGGATATCGGCCGCCGCCGCTTCGAAATCGCGGCAGAAGCTGTGCACGTTGTACTGGGTGCCCGGGTCGGCGATGTCGATGAGATGGTAAGGCACGCCGCCGTATTCTGCCAGATCCTTGCCGGTGCCTATATCCATGCCTCGGTACACCTGCCGGGAATCGGCCGAAATGATTTCACAGGACAGGCCTTTTCCGGCTAATTCCTCTGCCAGACGCACGGCGTAGCGGGTTTTCCCGGAAGCGGTTGGACCGAGCACGCAAATGAGCTTCAGTTTCCCGTCGAGACAGTCGGCCGCAAGAGCCTCAAGGTCTATCTGTTCGGGATCCGGTAGTTCTGCGGGCAAAGTTTTACGGGTTTTTGGCATCGTCTGATCTAGCTTGCAGAGGCAAAGATAGATAAATCGCCCGAATTTACCTATATTTGCAGCCCCTATGGCAAAGGAGAAACAGGGCATACAGATACGCAACAAGCGGGCATCGTTCGACTACGAGTTCCTCGAGGAGTACGACGCCGGCATTGTGCTCGTAGGCACCGAAATCAAATCCATCAGGCTTGGCAAGGCTTCGTTGCAGGATGCCTACTGTTATTTCTCCGGGAACGAGCTCTACGTGAAGGGGATGAATGTGGCCACTTATTTCTGGGGGAGCTGGAACGGTCACGAGCCCATGCGCGATCGCAAACTGCTGCTCACCCGCCGTGAACTCCGTCATCTGGCCGCGGCCGTAAAACAAAAAGGTCTTACCATCGTGGCAGTGCGGCTTTATATAACGGATTCAGGCCTCGCGAAGCTCCATATCGCTCTTGCCAAGGGTAAGAAAGAATACGACAAGAGGCAAAGCATAAAGGAAAAGGACATCCGTCGCGAAATGGAGCGCGAATAAAAGTTCCACGAGGCTTGCATTTTCAAAAATTGTTGTATATTTGCAGTCCCAAATCGGGGGTATAGCTCAGTTGGTAGAGCGCCTGCATGGCATGCAGGAGGTCAGGAGTTCGAATCTCCTTATCTCCACTCAAAAGGTTCAGCAGAAACGCTGAACCTTTTTTCGTGGAGATATCGCTTCGCGATACTCTATATTCCTAGGGGCTCTGCCCCTATAATACCCCGCCGCCTTATGTCGCTTGCGTCTTTGCCCAGCAAAGACCGCGACCGGCGGTTCGCCTGGCGGCTCAGTAATCATGCTGAATCTGTTTTGTAAGGGCCCCGCGGCAAGCGCACAGAGATGTGGCCGCCGCAGGCGGACAAATCTCTTTAGCCTTACCCCGCCGCCTTATTCCGTGCTACCGAACCCGGTGATGGCAAAGAAGTTCAGGGCGATTCCGCCGTAGATGGCGTAGCGGGTGTAGGCGAAGTTGATGCTGAACCACTTCAGGGGCTGGATGCTGATGCCGCCTCCGAAGTTGAAGCGATGGTCGCGGGTCCCGGGCGTGACGGTGTAGGGGTGGTACCACGATACGGAATCGTCTCCATCCACATAGGCCTTGCTCCCGTCCGTTATGCCCTGGTTGGTTTGGGAATAACCGATAAGGGGCGTGAGCCTGAGCCAGGGAAGAACAGGAACCTGATATCCCAGATTGACCTCGAAGGCGACGCTGTCGTTCCACTTGGTGTCGCTGATTTCAGTGGCGTAATGGTGTTCTGGACCGTACTTGAGAAGGTCCAGCTGAAAGCCCAATACCTCCAGGTTGAAGCCGGCTCCGAAGCCACCGTAAGGGGTGCTGGCCCCGGCAACTCCGAGGTTTATACCGACCTCCAGACGGCTGTTGTTGGAAGAAAAGTCAAAAACTTGTGCGCCGGCACTCGCGGAAACGAGCAGCAGCGCGGCGAAGAAGAGAAGTTTTTTCATATTATAAGCCCTGGTAAAAACCTACTTTCTTATAAACTTTCCGTAGAGTTTTGTTCGCGACATAGGCGGCTTTTTCCGCTCCGGCGCGATAAACCCCGTCCAGATAAGCCTTGTCGGCCATGAGGTGCTCCGCCTCTTCGCGTATGGGACACAGGGCTTCCACCACGGCCTCGCCGACGGCGGGCTTGAATACTCCGTAGCCCTGGCCGGCGAACTCGGCCTCGATCTCGGGAATGCTCTTTCCGGTGATGGTGGCGTAGATGTTCATGAGGTTCGCGACGCCGGGCTTGGCGGCCTTGTCATAGCGCACGCAATTCTCAGTGTCTGAATCCGTTACGGCGCGTTTAAATTTCCTGCGGATGTCGTCGGGGGAGTCCATGAGGAAAACGCAGCCGTCGGGCACCGACTTGCTCATCTTGCCTTCCGGAGTGGTGAGCCCGTAGATGCGGGCGCCGGTCTTGGCAATAAGCGGCTCCGGTACGGTGAACACATCGCCATAGATGCTGTTGAACCTCTGGGCGATATCGCGGCAGAGTTCCACGTGCTGCTTCTGGTCTTCTCCGACGGGGACGTAGTCCGGCTGGTAAAGCAGAATGTCGGCTGCCATCAGAACGGGATATGTAAACAGGCCGGCGTTGATATTGTTGCTGTATTTGGCGGATTTGTCCTTGAACTGGGTCATGCGAGAGAGTTCCCCGAACATGGTGTAGCAGTTCAGCACCCACGCAAGTTGGGTGTGCGCGGGCACCTGCGACTGAAGGAAGAGCACGTTTTTCTCGGGATCCAGTCCGCAGGCGATATACTGGGCCAGCTGGTTCAGCGAACGGCGGCGCAGTTCAGCGGGCTCCTGACGCACGGTGATGGTGTGCAGGTCGGCCATGAAGTAATAACACTCGTAATCGTTCACCCGGTCAGCCCAGTTCTTGATGGCTCCGAGATAGTTCCCAAGATGCAGGTCTCCGCTCGGCTGTATGCCGGAAAGCATCCGTTTTTTCGCTGTCTCTTCCATTTGGTGGTCTTGAATTCACAACCGCTAAGTTACGAAAAAAAGAGAAAATTCGTATATTTGCGTAATGCGAAAGAAAACCACAGATAACACTTTCGACTCTCTTTTCCGCCGGCATTATGCCAATCTGGTCAATTATGCCTGTCTGTTAGTGCCCGAGGACGATGCGAAAGACATCGTCCAGAATGTGTTCTCATGGCTTCTCGAGCATCCCGATGCCCTCAGTCGGATTCAAAACGGAGAAACGGCGTCATACCTGCTTAAGAGCGTGTACAACGGTTGCATGAACCATATCCGCAACAAAAAACACGACATGGTGTACAGGGAATGGATAGGCAACGGAGTTAAACAGGATTACATGTGCTACGATCCCGATAACGACAGCCTTATCCGACGCCTGTTCACGCAGGATCTGACCCGTGAAATAGATGCCCTGATAGACGCCCTTCCTCCTCGTTCCCGGGAGGTTTTCATCCTTGCTTATCACGACAGAATGCCTCACAAAAGGATAGCGGAAGTGATGGGTACGACAGTATCCACTGTTGAAAACCAGCTGTATTCTTCGTTGAAGTCTCTGCGGGAATCTCTCCGCGGTGAAAAAAAGGAAAAATTTTTCAAAATCGGATAGGTGTTTTTTGCCTTTCGCTTGCTATAATAGTTGTAATATGGTAAGCGATTGCAATGGAGAACATCAATAATAATCAAATCAATAACGATCTTCGTGCGTTGGATGCCAGGCTTCAGCCCCTTTCGAGCTATTCCGACGCCGATGTGGAGCATGCCCTCAGGGAGGTGAGAAGGAAGGTATCCGTCAAAGCCGTCCGGCGCAGGATAATACGCATGTTGCCCCTGGCAGCAGCGGTCGCCGCCCTGCTTGTCGTCGGTACGGTCCTGCTGAACCGCAGCATCAAGGAAGAAACGGTTTATCGCTACGCGAATGTCGACGCCCGTCCGTTGAAAGTCAGTCTGCCGGACGGCACGGAAATTTGGCTGAGAGCAGGCTCGGAGCTGGAGTACGACCGAAACTTCAATTCCACTGGCCGACAGGTACGTTTTTCGGGGGAGGGCTATTTCGATGTGGCCACGAATCCGGAAATGCCCTTCTTTGTCGTCACCCCGTCAATGCGGATAAAGGTACTCGGAACCATTTTCAATCTTGTTGACAAGGCGGATGAATTGCCGGAAATAGTGCTTGCTAAAGGGTCCGTGATGATGCAGACCGCCGGCGGCAGCAATCTGGTGCGTCTCAAGTCGGGACAGAGAGCTACCTGGAACCCGGAAGACGATGCTTACGACATCACGGAAGTTCCTGTAGGGGACCTTCTGCTTGTGAATTATGGAATCGTTTCCCTCAAAAGCAGGACGGCGGACCAGATTGCCGGGAGTATCGAAGAGGCTTTTGGAGTACGTCTTGAAGCGGAAGGCAGTTTCTCCTCCGAAGACAGGTTATATGATTTCAGTTTCGAGCAGGGAGCATCCCCGGAATCGGTGGTCGATCTCCTGAACTTCATATGTAAAGACAGAAAATACGTTATAGTAAAACAATGAAAAAGCACTTAACCGTATCGCTGGTCCTGACGCTGGCGTTGCTCTTCGGTGTATCCGGTCCGCTCAAGGCCCAGGATACCTACGATCTGAGCCTCCAATATCAGGATGTACGCATCAAAGAGGTGCTGGCGTCTTTTACCAGCCAGACCGGCGTATCCTTTTCCCATGAGTCTTCGCTCGTAGAGAAGAAGGTCTCTTCCGTTCAGGTTGAACTCAGGGACGCCACGCTTGAGCAATGTGTAGAAGCGGCACTCGGCGGCACCGGTCTCGTCTGGAAGATTTCCGGAAAGACCGTCGCGTTGCAGGAGAAAACAACCACTCCCTCCTCCCAGCCAAAACAGCCGCGTACCGCCGTTTATTCCGGAACCGTGGTTGACGTGAACGGAGATCCCATTCCCGGAGTTGCCGTCTTCACGGGTTTGGGCGCCGATGGCGTCATCACCGACGAAAACGGCAACTGGTCCCTTTCCACAACCGAAGGAACCGAAATCCAATTCTCCTGTCTCGGCTACGAGCTGGTCGTCATCAAGGCCGGCTCTCCCCAGCTCAAACGGGTGGTCCTGAAAGACGACTCCCAGATTATCGAAAGCGCCGTGGTAACGGCTCTCGGTATCAAGAGGGACGAAAAGTCAATCGGATATTCGGCCCAGAAGATCGAGAGCGAGAAGTTCGCCAGCAGCGCCACAACCGGTAACTGGCTCAATGGCATGACGGGCCAGGTGGCAGGTCTCAACATCGACCGTAGCTCCAGCCCCAACGGCTCCATGCGAGTCACGGTGCGAGGCGAGTCCTCGGCCAGCCTTGAGAACAACACCGCCCTCTTTGTGGTAGACGGCATCCCCATGTACAACACCTCCACCGCCTCGGATACCGGCGAAGGCAGCTCGTACGCCGTGGACTACGGTAACGGTACGGCCGACATCGACCCGGAGAACATCGAGAGCGTGACGGTGCTGAAGGGCGCCGCGGCAACCGCGCTTTACGGTTCGGCCGCATCAAACGGCGCCATCATCATCACCACCAAGAGCGCTGAGAGTCAGGACGCAGTGTTCAAGGTTAGCTACAAGACGAGTTTTGCGGCCGACGTGCTCCTCTCGTCTCCCGACCTGCAGTACGAATACGGCCAGGGCAGCACTCAGGACTATTACTACTACCTGAACGGCGACATTGCCGACCGGGACAACAACCCCAATCCGGGCCTCGACCCGGTCCGTGCCTATGATTCCCAGGGAGCCCTCTATTCCTGGGGTCCGAAGATGGACGGCACCCTATACTACCAGTACTACAACGTGGACAAAGGCATCAATGTGCACATCGACGAGTACGGCGACTATGTGCGTGACGCCACTCCGTTCGTCAGCTACGGCGACTGGTTCAAAGATTACTTCAACACCGGTCTCACCTTCAACAACGGTATCGTGCTCACCGGCCGAATCAACAAAGACAACAGCGTGCGCGTGAGCCTTTCCAATAACAGCGTTTCCGGAATAGTTCCCAACTCGCCTTCGAGCACCAACTTCTTGTCGGTCAAGACAACGAGCCAGTTGAGCAAACGCATTCGCCTGGAGACTTCGGTAAACTACAAGAATACGAAGCAGGACAATATCCCTGTCTCGGCAGGTTACGGCTCTACCGCTATAATGTACTCCCTGTGGTGCTACGCCCCGAACATCGATATGGACTGGGTGTCCAACTACTGGCTGGACCCCGTGAACTACAAGCAGAACACTGCTCTCTCGGGGGCCAAGAACAACGGTTACTTCCTAGCATACGAATGTATCAACACCCAGCTCCGCGACCGTGTGTACGGCAACGTCTCCTTCAAGGGCGACCTCGCCAAGGGGCTCGACCTCACGGTGCGCGGAGGTCTGGATATGACCAATGATTTCCGTACCCAGCGTCAGGGCACGTCCACCCAGGCCAAGCCCGACGGCTGGTACCGCGAGCAGAACATCCTGTCCAAGCAGTACAGCGGCGACTTCCTGCTCAAGTACAACAACCAGTTCGGCGACTTCGACTTCACCGGCAACGTGGGTGGCAGCATCGTCTATCGCGAATACGGCCGCCACACCCAGACGGCCACCGCCCTAATGATCCCGGGCGTGTACACCCTGGCAAATGCGGCCTACGAGCCCAAGGGTCTCAACTATGCATACAAGCGCCAGACAAACTCCCTGTACGGAATGCTCTCACTGGCCTGGAAAAACTGCGTATTCCTGGATGTTACCGGCCGAAACGACTGGTCCAGCACCCTTCCTGCCAAGAACCGTTCGTTCTTCTATCCTTCGGTTTCGGGCAGCGTGGCACTCAACGACCTCTTCGACTTCGGCCGTCAGAACGGTCTCATCAACCTCATGAAACTCCGTGCTTCCTGGGCTCAGGTGGGTAACGATACGGCCCCGTACCGCATCGCTGAATCTCTCCAGGCAACCGGCTTCCCCGGTACCGTGAGCATTCCCAATTCCAAGAGCAACTCGGACCTCCGGCCCGAAATCGTCTCCTCCTGGGAGGTAGGTCTCGAACTTCGCATGTTCAAGAACCGTCTCTCGTTCGATGCCGCCTGGTACGATGCCGTCACCGACGACCTCATCTCCCAGATGCCTATATCCTACGCCAACGGCGCCAACTACATCTTCGTGAATGCAGGCTCTATCCGCAACCGCGGTGTTGAGCTCTCCGCTTCCGGCACCATTGTCAAGAAACGCGACTTCCAGTGGAAGCTCGGCGCCAACTTCACCATGAACCGCAATACAGTGGTCTCTCTTGGCGAAGGAATCGACTCCTGGATAGTGGCCCAGTACAGCACCCATGCCTATATGACAGCATACGAGGGCGGCTCCCTTACCGCAATGTACGGCAAGGGCTTCGTCCGCGCGCCCAAGGGTTCCACCGCCATTGATGCCCAGGGCAATGTGGTGGATGTCTCCGGCCTCCTGGTGCTGGACAACCAGAACATGCCGCAGGTGAGCCCCGACCTCCAGTACCTCGGCAACTGCGCCCCTGACTGGAAGGGAGGCTTCAACACTTCTCTCAAGTACAAGGGCCTCACCCTTAATGTCAGCTTCGACGGTCAGGTCGGCGGCCACGTGTTCTCCTACACCAACTGGGTGATCAACTACCGAGGCAAGAGCAAGGCTACGCTTGAAGGCCGCGAGGGCGGTTATGTAGCTCCAGGCGTTCGTGAGACGGCCGACGGCAACTACGTGATTAACACCACTGCCTTCACGAAGGACAACATCTCCACCTGGTACATGAACTACTACGACATGACCAACGCCGAAGTGAACTTCGTGAGCACCCAGTTCCTCAAGCTCCGCGAGGTTCGCCTCGAATGGCAGGTTCCCAAGAAGTGGCTTGCCAAGACCAAGGTCATCAGCGGCATGACAGTCAGCGCCTACGGCAACAACCTCTGGTGCTGGAGTAAGTTCCCGGGCTGGGATCCCGAAGGAGTGACCATGCGCGGCAGCGCGGTTGTTCCCGGATTCGAAATTTTGCAGATGCCTTCCACCGCTCAGTTCGGAGGCAGCATCAGTCTTACATTCTAATAGGAGGACAGAAAGATGAAAAAGATTTTCGTTTCCATACTTGCGGTCCTCTTCATGGCCGCCGTACTTCCTTCCTGCAGTCATTTCGACGACCTTGCGAAGGATCCCTACGCAATCTACGACGCTCCCGCCCAGGAGTATGTGCACCCGATAGTCTTCAATACTACCAAGAATGCACTCACCATATTCCGTGGCACCACCTGCCTCATTATGCAGTATGGCGTGAACCATAACTACGAGTCCACTGCCAAGGTGGTGAGCAACTATAACATCTCCGAAGGCGTGATTGACGACACCTGGACGTCCTACTATCTTCAGTACGGCAACGCGGTGAAGATGTACGACCGTGCGGTGCTGGAGGGCAGCGAAGGCATGCAGGGCATAGCCCTTGTGCTCAGGGCTCTGCTCATCAGCCAGATATCCGACACCTACGGGAACGTGCCCTGCAGGGAAGCAGGTCAGCTGATCCGCACCAGCGGCAGCGGCAAGTACACCACGGCCTACGATAATCAGAAGGATATCTACTACGATGTCGTGGCCATGCTGGAAGACGCCAACGCGCACTTTGCCGCGGAAGAGGCTGCGAGTTTCAGCCGCGTCTGCGACAAAACCTACTACGGCAGCTACGACAAATGGCGCCGCTTCGGCAACTCCCTGTATGCCCGTGTGCTTATGCGTATCGGCATGAAGGTTATGGCCGAAAGCAGCGGTGTGATAGAGTTCGACGACGATGAGCGTACTCCCATCTCGGTGCCCGACAAGCTCGCCGCACTCTACCAGAGCTACCTCTCCGGCGAAGGTTCGTATCCCGTGATGCGCGGCCGTCAGGACCGCCCGATGGTACCCTTCAATAAGTACAACGAAACCGAGCAGACTCCGTTCTTCAGCTATACTTCCGGCAACTGGAACGCTATCACGGTGTGCAACACCATGGTGAGCCGAATGCTGGACGGCGAGGAGAAGATCTACGAAGTCGCCGTGGACGGTGTGAATACACGTCCCTGCGGCGACCAGTTGTATTGGGCCACGAAAGACCCCACTAAGGCCGGCGTGCATGCTCCCGACCCGCGCTTCGGATGCTGGTGGCGTAAGATTAACGGCATGCCCACGCAAATGACTGCCGAGAATGTGGAGAACTTCTACGACACCTTCAGGTCGGCGGCCGGCAACTTCAAGGGCGGCTCCATGATGCGCGGCAGCGAAACCGAACCCGATCCGGTGTGGAGCGCTCTCTATGAGGAGAATCACTACTACGACCTCCAGAACGCAAGTGAATATCCGCTTATGCAGTACTCCGAGCTTCCGTTTATATTTGCGGAGGCCGGTGCCCGCGGCTGGGTTGCGGCAATCAATGACGGTGTGACCCTGAGTCTTCTCAAGAAGGCTGTCACGGAGAGCATCCTGGAATGGAACCCCTACGTAACCGAAACCTCCGAACAGGTTGTGAACTACGTGAACTGGGTGATGACCGAAGAGCTCTTCAGCGGAAGCGCCTATAGCGCAGCCAATGCTCTGGAGGCTATCCTCACCGAGAAGTGGATTGCCAATTTCTTCATCGGCATCGAGTCCTGGTGCGACTACCGCCGCACCGGCTTCCCGCTGCTCAAGACCAATGGTCCTGCAGCCGGCAACAACTGCATTCTCCCCACCCGCATGCGTTATCCTTCCGACGAAGCCTATCGTAATGTCGATTCCTTCAAGGCGGCCGTGGACGGCTGGCTTGGTGGAAGCAACAACATGACTACCGACGTGTGGTGGGCCGATACTCCCGAAAGCTACAACAACCGACTCTTAGGCAGACAGTGATTATGAAATACAAAGCCATATTATTCGCATTAGCGGCCGCCGTCGTGCTGACGGCCTGTGAAGACAAGCTGACCGAACGCGAGAAGCTCGATTCCCGCACGGTTGCGCAGCTCGACGTGCAGTATACTATCGGCGGAGAGGCCAAACAGGCCCTTGCGTTCGACCACGCCTACTCGCGTCCGGTTGTAGATGTCAATGTAAGTAACGACGGCCTGCGCTGGGATCTTGAGTCCGACAGCGACTGGTGCAAGGTTGTTCCCGGCGAGCACCGCGGCTCCGGCACTGTGATGCTGGAAATCGAAGCCAACGAAAGCTTCGAAGACCGCGACCCTGCAACCCTTACCTTCAAGGCAGGGGACTTCCGAGGCTTCCGCATACAGGTAGATCAGAGCGCAGCTGCGTTCATCATCAGCCAGCCGTATTTTATAGCCGGCAACACCGGTGGCTCTTTCCATGTGAACGTAACCACCCTTGCCGACACCGACTGGACTTATGAAAAGGAAGACTGGCTGAATGTGACGCGCGGCGCCGCAACTCCTGCCGGCACGGGCATAGTGACTACTCCGCTCACCATTTCCTGTGGTACCGACTACGAAGAGTCCCGCCTGGGAATGGTTGAACTGTCTGCCGACCTGGAGAAAGACGTCATCCGCCTATGGCAGTTCGGATCCGACGATTACACCTGGAAGGATGGTGGCATATTCTTTGGCACCGGAGCTTCCTCGTTCAGTATGATAGCTCCCATGGCGCAAATCCGCCAGATTAACAAGCCGGACTATGCCACAATGACCAGTGAATACGTGAGCGACATTCTGGAAAAACTCACATTCTCCCTGGACGAAAACCTCAGCGACTGCGGCGCAGCCCGTGTCGTTGAAGTGAGTTTCACCCTCGCCAACAGCACCAGCACCGTTGTGCCCCTGCCGTCCATCAAGCAGGACTACACCCCGGCCGGCGGCCTTATGACCGCAGCGGGTCTTCAGCTCTTTGCCGACAAGGTTGCGGAGGGCGGCTCCACCACAGACTGGCAGAACGACGAAGGCTGGGTGGTGATGCTTCAGGATATCGATATGTCCGGAGTCACCGGATGGGCCGGTATCGGCACAAAGGAACATCCATTCTCCGGCAAGTTCGACGGCAAAGGCCACTCGATAACCAGGCTCAACAAGAGCGCGAGCGGCATCTTCTCTTACTGCCAGGGAACGAGCGAATCCAGCCCCGCCCAGATCAAAGACCTTAAGGTGGATAAGAAGTGCAGCTTCTACGTCAATAAGGAGGACTGGTCGGCCGAAGTCTTATTCGGATGCATTGTAAACAGCGCGGTCAATACCCGCATCAGCGGCTGTTCCAGTTCGGCTTCGGTAGAGTTTGCCGGCAATGCCGCAGATGACGCCCCAGCATACGTGGGCGGTATCCTCGGCAAGGGCGGCGACGGAGTCTCGCTTCTTAACTGCCGCGTCCCCGAAGGCGAGATGCTGGTAAGCAGCACGTGCGACACCCTGTATGTCGGCGGAATCGCCGGAAAGGTATCCTCGATAACAGGTTGTACGATGAACGGCACTCTTGAGGCGAACGGCTACATAGAAAACCTCTATCTGGCCGGTGCGACTCCGGTTATCTCTAACAACAGTAACTTCACCGGAAATACTTTCGGAGGAGTTATGGTACTCGCCGGAAACAGCCTCCACAACTACGTGGGCGGCCTCTATGCCATGGCTATAGAAAACTTCAACCATAGCTTCGACTCGGCTAGCGACATGTCTTCAGTCTCCGGAACCATCCGCATCGACGCGCATAAGTCCGATGCCTCCGCATGCGTTTACGCGGGTGGTATGCTCGGCTATGCGGCCGGTGGTGCAGAGCTCGGATTTAAGGACTACGATGTACAGGTGAAGTTCGTGCTCGACCAGGCCGTTGACCGCGCTGCAGCATACTATTGTGTTGGCGGTATCCTCGGCGGCACTGACCCGAACACCAAGGCAAAAAGTGTGAGCTTCCAGAATATTAAGTCGCAGGGCCTTATGTCATTCCGTTTCGCCAAGAGTATCAAATCCGGCGTCCTCAAGGGTTTCTACGGAGGCGTGGTCGGTTTTATCTATGGTCCCGCAAGCTTCAGCGGCTGCGTGAATCAGGGGAATGTCGGAGTGGCAACTTCCGATTCCAACGTTAATGCAGGTGCTAAGAACGATTCCTCGGTAAACTTCATTGGTGGCATCGCAGGCTACATCGAGGGCGGCAAGGTCACAATTGATATGTGTCGCAACGAGGCAATGGTGCATAACTTGTTCTACTGCAACCAAAGTGCGTATAACAATAGCTCAGGCAACTACATCACCCATTTCCACGGAGTCATCTGCGGAGGTATACTCGGAGGTTTCGATATGCACAGCGATCCCGGTAGTTCCACTATCAGTCTGACCAACTGCGCCACTACTGCAAGCGTGGATGCTATCCGTGGCATCGTGGGTGGTATCGTGGGCTTCTGCCAGAACGCCACCATTTCCGAGTGCAGCTATTCCTGCAAGGAATACACAGGCTTCGGTAACCAGATCGGCTCTCATCAGGGCGGCATCGTGGGAGCAATTTCAAAGGCCACCATCGACCGCTGCACCGTAAAGTCCACCATCCACGCCGGCACCCCGGGTTCCTCGGACTTCTCGTCTCCCGGTGGAATCGTGGGCCGAGTGATTCCCGGCGAGAAGGTGACGGTCAGCAACTGCAAGTTCTTCGGAACCATCATCGCAACTCCCAGCAACGGAGATACCCTCTATCCCGGTGGACTCGTCGGCGCGGGCGAGTCGAACACCCTGGTGACCGACTGCTTCTACGGAGGCACCATAAAGAAGACCGACAAGAACAAGAGTGCTGACACCTGGTCGGTGAACATCACAGACAACAACCTCGAAACATACGCAATCGGTAATAATACCGGAACCAAAACCAATATTGGCATCTGGGCTGGTGAATAAAGGTTAAACGATATGATCAAACGTTTCTCTATATATCTGCTGTTCGCGCTGCTGGCTTTTGTCTCCTGTAATCCGGAAGACAAGGGCGGTGAGAGCGATGGCGGCGACAGCCAGTTCCCGAAGAACTGGACGGTAAACGGCACTGTGAAGGGCGACGACGGTAAACCAATCGTCGGAGTGGTGGTGTCCGACGGTCTCACCTGCGTGAAGACGGACTCCAAGGGCTACTACGCCCTGGAGGTGGACCTGTCGGGCGACCTTCAGACCACGCTCCAGTATATTTTCGTGTCCACGCCATCGGGTTACGCGGCTCCTAAGAAAGAAGGTCACGCCATCTTCTGGGAGTGGCTGAAAGACCATCCGAAGAACGCAGAGGGCAAGATTACCGGGGTGGACTTCACACTCAATAAGATTGCCAATCCGGATCGTTTTACCATCTACATCTTCGGAGATCCTCAGCCGCGGAAAAGCAACTCCAACTGGACGGAATCGTCTGGCTTCCATTCTCTGGATATCTGTGCCGATATGTACAAGGATATGAAGGAGTATGCCGCCACTATGACAGACCGCCCTGTCTACGGCATAGGTCTGGGAGATATAGTGCATCAGGATCTGAGCCTGCTGCCTAACTATCGCAGCGGAATGTCCGGCACCGGAATCACCACCTACAATGTGATAGGTAATCACGACCAGGGACATGTAAAGGGCCTCACTGACGAGGAGTCCTCCAAGACCTTCGAGAAAGTGATGGGTCCCACCAACTACTCCTTCAACCTAGGCGACCTGCACTTCCTGATGCTGGACAATATGATGGTTCAGAAAGACGCTTACAGTGACGAATGTGCAACCGGCCTCACCGACGACATATGGAAGTTCGTGCAGAACGACCTGGCTCTCGTGCCATCGACGGCCAGCATAATGGTATGTGCTCATTCGCCTATGTTCCGTCAGCTCGCTGGTAACGACCGCAAGGGCCCGCATCTTTCCGAGCTCAAGAGCATACTCGGTCGCTTTAATAGGGTTTATGCCTGGGCCGGCCACACGCACTCCACCTTCAACTACTACGACAAGAACTCTAACGTTGAGGTGCACACACTCGGCCGTGTTACCGGAGCTCTGTGGACTAACGAATTCTTAAGTGAAAACGGCACTCCGCGCGGGTATTTGGTGTTCGACTACGACGCCGGCAACATAAGCTGGAAGTTCAAACCCATCTTCTGGCAGACGGCCGTGCACACCCAGGCGGGAACCGACAAGGAGCCCACATACGAATATCGTGACTGGAATTACGACGCCACTGGTCGCGCTGTGCTCAAAACTGGCGGCTATCTTACCGACAAATACCAGATGCAAGTCTTCAAGCCCGGCACCTACGACGCGAACGACAAAACGATCTACGTGAACATCTTCCTCTGGGATGAAGCATGGAAGACGCCTACCTTCCAGTTGGAAGGCTCAGCCACGCCCAGCGTGATGGAGCGCGTCACCGAGAGTAACGGCAAGTTCTACCGCTACTCCTACTCCGACTGGGATATCTGCGCTTTCTACGCTTCCAATTATTCCAGCCTGAAGCAGCAGTGGTACGACGACGATGGTACGGATCCCAGTAATAAAAAGCAGAACTGCGTGTCGATATTCCGCTACACGCTCAATACCACCGATGCTCACGGCAGCGGAACCGTGAAGGTTAAAGACCGTTTCGGTAAAGAACATACATCTACAATTACCTGGTAATGAAAAAGTTAGTTCTCATATTGGCCTCCCTTCTCGCGTGCGCGTATGCGCTTGCGCAGGGCATAGGCAGCGCCAAGGATCTTCAGGATTTCATAACGGCATGCAATGAAGGCGAGTCCCTTTCTCCGTGGAGCCAGGGAGATACCCTGATCGTACTCACCGCCGACATCGACCTCGGTAAGGTAAAGAAACTCCCGCAGATCGAGGCCTTCTCCGGCCGTTTCGACGGCCGCGGCTTCCGCATCAAAAACTGGAAAGCCGGTGCAGGCCTGTTCAAACTCATTGAAGAGGGCGGGGAAGTGGCGAATCTCATCATCGACAAATCCTGCTCCATCAAGGCTTCCAACAAGGGCGGAGAGTATTATCTCGGTTTCATCGCAGACGTGAACCAGGGAACTGTTCGAAACTGCTCCAATGAGGGCAGCATTGTGCACAAATGTACTTATGCTACAGCTCCTGTTTATGTCGGAGGCATTGTCGGCACAAACCGTTATGTCATTCGCGAATGCAGTAATTCCGGAAAGCTTAGTTCGGAAGTTATAGGTGAGTTCAAGGAAGAGACCAGTCTGAACGTGGGAGGTATCACCGGCGGCGGCTCCGGAAGAGTAGCACGCTCGAGCGTGGTGGTGAACTGCGAGAACACCGGAGAAGTCTCGGTTGCCGGCGATCTGTTCCTGACTATTGTCGGCGGCATTTCCGGAAGCAGCGGCCGTACCAACATCAAGTACTGCGTTAACCGTGGAGCGGTCTCAGGAAATATGGCGGTAAACGAAGCAGCTGCAAAGCCCGGGCTCCTTTATGCGGGCGGCATAGCCGGCATGACGAAGGGCGACGTGCTTCGTTGCGATAACTTCGGTCCTGTTACGGCGAGAGGAACGATAGGCGCCAATATAGCAGGTATCGTGGGCGTGCCCCACAATACCCTGGTGATCGCCGATTGTGTGAACTGCGGAGAAGTTACAGCCCTCGGAGAAGAGGCTTCCAATGCTGGCGGAATAGCCGGATCGATACGTCGTCCGGTGCATATCCGCGGCTGCCTCAATTACGGCAAGATCGTCTTCGACGGCATTTCTTCCCGTTCCCGCAGTACCGCAGGAGGTATCGTAGGCAGCATCGCCACACCTCAGAATCAGAATGCGGGAGCTTATGTGCGTCGCTGCATGAACCACGGTGAGGTGTATGCCGGAGCCGGCGGCAACAAATATGAGTCCACTAACCGCAATGCCATTCATGCGGCAGGCATAGTAGCTTATGCAGAGGTCAGGAAGGGCTATCGTGCGTCCATCGCCGACAACTTCAACGACGGCAAGATTTCCGTTAACGGCGGACGCAAGGGTTCCATTGCCGCTTCTGCCATCGGCGTATCTGTCTCCGGCAGTCCTCTCGACGACTGGGCGCGGATCCAGGATAAGCCCGGAAAGGACGGTTCAAATGTGAGCGGTCGCGTCACTACTCCCGACGGCAAGCCTCTCGAAGGCGTGCTCGTCACCGACGGGCGCCAGTATGTGAAAACGGACAAACGTGGGGTTTACAGCATGAATAGCAATCTCTCCGAAGCCCGTTTCGTGTATCTCAGCATCCCGGCAGGTTACCGTGTTCCGCTGCGTGCCGGCGCGCCTCAGCTGCACCGCCGCATACCGCGTTATGCCGAGGCTGTGAGCGCGGACTTCATCCTCGAACCGTACGAGGCTTCAAAGGACTACACTGTGCTCATGATAGCGGATCCGCAGGTGAAGCCTTTCGGTTTCCCGAACGATTATTCCATGGATGTCTGGCACGACACCGTGGCTCCTGATGCTGAGACCTTCCGCGCATCGCTTTCCGGAGAGGTCTTCTGTATCAACCTGGGCGACCTCGTGTACAATGAGATGTACGCATGGGACGACTATCTCGACGGCGCAGCCAAGATCAATTGCGCCACTTACAACGTGATAGGAAACCACGACTACGACCAGTTCAATCTCTTCGACACCAATCAGGGCAATATCTTCTTCGAGACTTACGTGGGCCCCGAACACTATTCCTTCGATATGGGGGACATCCATTACATGGTGGTAAACACCATCCTCTACGACCGCAAGGACAATCAGGACAAGTATCACTACGGCCTTGATGACCGCACGCTCGCGTGGGTCGAGGCCGATCTTGCGAATGTCCCCAAGGACAAAGTGATCATGGTCTGTGCCCACAACAACCTTTTCAAGACACCCAACAAGTCTCCTCACGGTTCGCACAGCGTCTACGGTCTTCACTATAAAGATTACCTGGCACTGTTCAGCCAATACAAGAAGGTTTATTCCTGGAATGGCCATTCCCATACCAATTTTTATTACGATTATGCCAGGCACTTCGGCAAGGATACCAAGCACGGAGCACCTAATATCGAATGCATCAGCGTTACCCGCACTACCGGTGCCCTCCGCTTCAACGCCCCCATCGGCCCGGAAGGCGAGCCTCAGGGCTATATGGTGGTGAACGTCCACGGCGAGAATGTGGACTGGTGGTACAAAGGAGTGGGCCATGGGCAGGATTATCAGATGAAGGCTTACAGCCCCGTCCGCACAGGCGACGGCACCGTGAAGGTGAACGTCTGGAACTGGTCGGAAGGCTGGACTCTGCCAGAATGGTACGAGAACGGCGTGAAGGTGGCCGACATGGAGCGCACTCCCGGCATCGACCCGGATTACAAGGTTCTGTTCGATGCCTACGACAACCAGACCAACCGTAAATACTGCACTCCCAACGAGGAATGCGACATCTTCAGCGTAACCCCGTCCGAAGGCGTGACAGCCGGTGAAATCCGCGTCACCGATCTCTTCGGAAACATATACACACAGAGCGTTAATTGGTAATTCAATCTAATAATCATCATTATTATGAAATTCAAACATCTGTTATTGCTTCTCGCTTCGGCCGCCTTCGTGGCTGTCGCCTGCGAAAAGAACGACGAAAAGAAACCTGAAGAGAAGGATACCACTCCGGTTCCCGAAATCAGCGTGATTACTACTGCCTTTCCGTCCATTGCTGACGCAGGCGGCACTCTCGAGGTGACCATCTCCTCCAACGTGGAATGGTCTGTAAGCATTCCCGAAACGGCCTCCTGGCTCAGCGCCAGCCCCGCTTCCGGAGCTGCCGGTGAAGGAATCACTATCACCTTCACCGCTGCTGCAAACGAAAGTTACGACAAGCGTTCTGCTACCGTGACGGTAGGTGGAGAGAACAAGAAGGGCAGCGACAGCGCCGAGTTCACCATCAGCCAGAAGCAGAAAGACGCTCTCATCCTCTCGGACGATGTTATCGAAGTAGGTTATGCAGGAGAGACAATAAACATTGTTCTCCAGGCCAACTCAGACATCTCTTACATGATTGCAGAAGATGCACAGAGCTGGATTGTTCCGGTGCAGCCGGAAAGCGCCCCCACCAGGGCTCTTGTGGAATCCACTGTTTCGTTCAACGTTCTTGCAAACCCCGTTAAGGAAGCCCGCGAAGGTGTTATCACCTTCACCAATGCTGCCGGCGACGAAACCGTTACCGTGAAACAGGAAGCTCTTCCCGAGCCGGATCCGGAAATCTCTCTCGATGCTATGTCCGTTACCAATGTCCCGGTCGACGGTGATGTGATTAAGGTTGCGCTTACTTCCAACATGCCTTGGGTCGCTACCCTTGCAGATGGTGTCGACTGGCTCACTGTGAGCCCCGCCAGCGGAGAGGCAGGGGAGAACGTGGAGATAACCTTCACCATTCAGGCAAACCCGAACAATGATGGTCGTTTCACCAGTGTTACCTTCACCTGCACCAACGCCGAGGACGAGTCCAAGAGCGTTACCTTTGGTGTTTCCCAGAATGGTCTGAACATCCCGTCCGACATTCACATCAGCACTGCCGCCGAACTCATTCAGTTTGCAACAGATTACAACAGCGGCGCCTATGCTCCCGTCATTGACAAGCTCACCGCCACCCTCGATGCCGATATTACATTCGACGCTGAGAGTTCTGCAGCATTCGTGAGTCTCGGTACAGATACCAATACTTTCAATGGTGCTTTTGACGGAGCTAACCATGCATTTGCCGGTCTCACTGCCACAGCGCCGTTGTTCGCCAACATTGGTGCTTCTGGCTCTGTCGCAAATCTGATTGTGGCCGCGAGCAACACCTTTACCTTCACTCATCCTGCCGATGCAGACGCCTTCTTCGGTTCTGTTGCAGGTGTTTGCGCAGGTGAGATCAAGAACGTTGTTGTTGCTGCAAATGTAACCTTGAGCGATGCAGCCGATGTCGCTTTCGAAACGAGTCTTGGTGGTATTGCAGGTGTTGTTTCCGGTACAATAGAGGGTTCCACATATGCTGGCGCTCTCTCTGTTCCGGAAGGATTCGCCTCTGCCCAGAGCAAGATCATGATTGGCGGTATAGCCGGTAAGATAGACGCTGAAGGTACGGTTAAGACCTGTACTTTGGGTGGAACGATCGAGAACGAAGGTCAGATGGTAGCTGCTGATGAGAGCGAAGATAACAAGAGGAATCCTCAGTTGATGATTGGCGGTATCGTCGGTCAGAACAGCGGTACGGTTGATGTTTGTACTGCTGCAAACCATGGTGAGGGCGTTTCCGTAACTCTTAACGACGGCACTGATCATGTTTATACCGGAACCGTATTCACTCACTCGGTAAATGCATATCACTATGCCATAGCAGGTATAGCTGGCCGCAACGACGGTACGGTTTCCAATTCTACCAACAATGCAACGATTGTCAATATCTTCTCTGCTGAACGTGGTACCAGTGGTAATATGAATGGTCGTTATGCCGATGTGGCCGGTATTGCTGGCTTCAATGGCGCAGAGGGAACGGTTTCCGGCAGCACCAACAATGGCGCAATTATCGACAGGGCGAATCCCAAGGTTCATCACGTAGGCGGTATCGTCGGACAGAACAGAGGAACTGTATCCTCTTGCGACAATACGGCAACCGGTGCGATTGGCGTCGGTACATCACATGCCAGTCCTTACGGCCCACGAATGCTGAATGTCGGTGGAATTATCGGAACCAATCAGGCTGGTTCTACAGTTATCAACGTTCATAATATTGGAGCCATCACGGTTTCCCGTCTGGAAAATGCTACAGGTATCACCAGCTGTCTTGGCGGTATTATCGGCGATTGCTATACCGCTCTGGACGGTTCCGAGGGAGGTACTATAACCAACACCGGCGACATCACTCAGTCCAGCGGTATTCAGAAGTGTGCTGAACCTACCGAGCAGAACGACTACGGCCTCTATCTCGGTGGTATAGTGGGCTACACCAGACAGGACATTAAGGACGTTACCAACAGTGGAGCGATTAAGTATACTTGCTCCAACAAGGGCACCGAATCAACAGCAGGAGGAGCTCATTATGTGCAGATGGGTGGCGTTGCCGGTAAAGCTATTTCGGGAAATGTTGATCATTGCATCAATTCCGGAACTGTAACCTTTGTCGCAAGCGCGACCAATAAGTCCAGTTCCTATGTCGTTTACGATTATAACTACCTTGGAGGAATCGTTGGAAATGCTGTCAACGCGACTATCAAGGGTGGTTGTGACAACAGCGGCAACATCAAGGGTGGCGATAACTCCCAGAATAAGAATACTGCCAATACCTTCTGGGTAGGAGGTATTGTTGGTTGCATCTCCGGCAATTCTTCAATGACCAACTGCGCACTTTCCGGAGCGGCTCAGGTTAACAACGACCACTGGAGCAATAGGGATAATGGCGAGGATGGCCAGATGGCTGGCGGTATTGCCGGTCAGATTCTCGGCACATCCGAAGCTGTTATTGCCGTTTCCAACTGCTCCGTGGGCGCAGAAGCTACGGTTGTTGGCCGCCGTGGAAACATTGGTGGTATCGCAGGATCGGCAAAATATGCAGAAGTGTCAGCTTGCACTGTTCCGATTGATTTCACCGGATCCGGTTTCTACTATGGTGGTATCGCTGGTTGGGCAATTAATTCCACTATCAGCAACTGCACCTATAGCGGAGATGCCATAAAGAGTTCTCAGTTCAGTGCAACACGTGGTGGTGGCGGTATAGTTGCCAAGCTAACCAGCTCCAGCAGTATTACTAATTGCTCGAGCTCTGTAACCACTATTACCAAAGATACAGGTGCAGCAATCACTCCTTATGGAGGAATTGCGGCTGTTTCGGAAGAGGGAACAACCATCAGTGGCTGCCATTACAAATCAACAATTCAGATTTGCTCTGACACCAACTTCACCGGCAACGATAACGTAGCCGACCTGTAGTAGGCTTCAGGCTGATTCAATTCCTTTGGAAGGTCCCGCTTTCGAGTGGGGCCTTCCTTATTTTTGGGATAAATCGAAACTCTGCGAAATGTTTTTTGCTGGACGCCGGGAAGCGCAATTCTTTATTCGAAGAATAAAATACCGATATTTACGAGTTACCGTAGCAATAATAACATAAACATATAACACAAGCATTATGATTGTTAACTACTTAAAACAGACTTCCACCCGCGGGTACACCGCCCCTGAGTGTGAGGTCGTGGAGATGAACGCCCACCAACCGTTGATGGGATCGTTTGACATCGAGGACATAACGGAAGAGTTGGAGGATTGGGACTAATGAAAACGCGTTACTTCTTCTTGCTTGCTGCAGCGGCGTTGCTGGCAGGCTGTGCAAAGGAAATGCAGGAGCAGATGCTTCCCGAAGAGAATGCTCCAGAATTCTATCTTGAAGTTGGTCTCGCCCCGCAGACTAGCACCGTAATGGGTAGCGCTAAGGATGCCCAGGATAAGCATAAGGTTTATTGGTCCAACGGTGACAAGATTAGGGTCAACGGCGTAGAGTCGAATGCTCTAGCTGGGGTAGCTGAAGAGACTCAGAAGGTAACCTTCGGATTCGCAGACACACCCAGCACTCCTTACAATGTGCTTTATCCTTCGAACATCTGGGTTGACGCTTCTCATGTGAATCTTCCCGCGGTGCAGACCTACCGTGCCGGTGGTTTTGCTGAAGGTATGGATCCCATGGCAGGTTATTCGGCCGATGGCAGCAGTGTCAAATTGAGCCACCTTTGCGCAATCGTTAAGGTCTCTATCATGCGTGCTGCCGGTGTTGAAGCCGATACAGACAATATTGTGGCGGTAAGATTCAAAGGGCGTAATAATGAGCAAATTAGTGGTAGTTTCTCTATCAATTATGCTTCTGCTACACTTACCAGTATTTCAGGTGCTGAGGTGGATAAAGAGGTAAAGGTTGCAAAGAATCAGGCAACATCTACGTCTGAAGCAGTAGATTATTTCATTGTGGTTCCTGCAGGCACGTATAGTAGTGGTTTTGATGTTATTGTCAAGGATGCGAGTGGCGACATTATGACCCAGAGTAAGACATCATCAAAAACCTTGGAAGCCGGCCATCTCTATGCCATGGCACCCTTCACTTTCGTGCCAACCGGAATTGACCGCGGCATTGCAATCGCTAGTGCTCAAGATTTAATCGATTTCGCTACAAATTATAATACTAAATCTGCCCGTACTCATGGTTTGGGGGATGACGTGCTTGTGGCGACACTTACTCAGGATATTGTCTTTGATGCTACTTCTTCCGCTGATTTTAATGCTACTGGTGGAATTGGAACTGACAGTGGAGATAATTTCTTCAATGGTTTATTTAACGGAAACAGTCATACAATTAGTGGCTTGAAAGCTACCGTCCCACTGTTTGCGTATGTTGGAGCAAACGGTAGAATAGAGGACCTAACTTTAACAGAAACCTGCTCTTTCGATTATTCTTCAGCAATTGCCGAAGATAAGAGTCTGGGGTCTATAGCCGGTTATAGTGAAGGTGATTTGTTTAATTGTGTGAATAAAGCCGATGTAAGCTGTTCTTCCGCGCGTACAGCTGGCGTGCTGAATATCGGAGGTGTCGTAGGCCGGCAGTACGCCACTGGCACCATCTCGAATTGTGCCAATTTTGGCTCGGTAACTTGCACTGTGGACGGTAGCTCCGACATATATATGGGCGGCATAGCCGGTACCGTTGAGCGCCCCAGCAGCGGGCACACAGCACTCATTAAGGACTGTGTCAATTATGGCGATGTGAAAAATGGGATTGATTCTGGCGAACCCGCGCAGTCTTGTTTTCTGCATATCGGCGGCGTCGTGGGCTGGATTTATTCTACCTCCAGCTCTGCAAACATGGAAATCTCAGGATTGATTAACACTGGAAATGTTACTAAAACGAATAATAGCGCTAGAGCCGATGCTAAAGCCGTGCTTGTTGGCGGAATTGTCGGAGGTATTCATGGTGCTTCTATTTCCGATCAATCAGGCAAGGTTGCTATAAAGAATTCCCATGTCATGAACTGTCGTGTGCAGACAGGAAGCTTTAATAACAGGCAAGGCTATGGTGAAGCTTCCCATGTCGGCGGATTTGTCGCAGTGGCTAGAGGTAATGAGAGCTCCAAGAATATCATTTTTAGCGACGATTGCTACGTCAAAGATGTATATGTTATTTGCCGCCGAGGATTCGCTGGAGGCTTTGTTTCATGGGCAAGAGGCGCTGTTTTCTCCGGATGTCATGTGCTCAGTTCTTCTGTCAGGGGTTCGTTGGCGAACTGTTATTTCGCAGGAGGTATAGCGGGCTGCGCCTATGATTGTAATTTATCAGATTGTATAGTGCTTCTAACAAAAGAAGATTCTGCAGGAGCAGCTTCTGACTCATACACTCTTTTCGCACAAGGAAACAATAATATGGCCGGTGGTATTGTCGCACAAGCAAGAGGAACCGTATCTATTGACGGCTGTAAGGCTTATGTCAAGAATATTGTACAAGGAGAAAGCGGGAAAGAAGCCTATCGTGGATGGATTATCGGCTATATTGAGGACAATGCTGGGATAACCATCAAGGATTGCGCAATCGGCGGAGCAAGTACTTCTGCGACAGCGGTTACCCTTGATGCGGATAACTTCGACGATGAGCATAATGAACATACATATGGGTATTTTTATGGCTCTAAGGGATCTGATGCTACTGTTTCCTTTACGGGAACTCAATCCTATTGGGAAGCGATAAAGACAGCGGATATAACCATTGCCTCCTACGCCACAGACCATAGCTGGGTCGCGAATGGATCTTACTCTATAGAGCAGGGGGACGTTACTTTGACTCCATCTGACAATGGCGGAGATAGTCATAATGGTGTCTTTGCTACTCAATGGCGTTTTTACCAGGCACGTGGTGGAGGTCTCACTATATCCGTATCTGGCGGCCACACATTGGTTAGGGCAACATTTACTTATACTTTAAGTAACACTGGTGTTTTGCTTGCTCCAGACGGCGCTACACAGATTGCATCTGGTGGTTCATGTAATCTATCCGGCACTTCTGCATTTTTTACTTTAGGCAATACCGGAGGGGCAACAAATGGGCAGGTCCGTTTCACTAGAATCGTTGTTGAATACGAATAGCCCATTCATAAACAAATAATCTCATCCCCGCCCTCACGGCGGAAACATACTTAATCAGCAGCCGACGCCTCCAGCGCCGGCTGCTTTTGTACATGCGTTTTTATTCGTATACGAAAACAGAAATAGTTTACTTTTACTCCACGTTTTACCCCTTCAATTCGAAAGAATAATAATAAAATTGTAGCTCGGTCGCCCTTCGGGAGATCGGGCTAGTTGTTTATTCCAAAGTATTTGGAGGTTATAAAATTATTACCTATTTTTGTGGAGGATTGATGAATGCCTACAGTATTTATCTTATTCGGTTTTATCTTTAAGTTCTATTCAAATGATCATGAGCCAATTCACATTCATGTCCTTAAGGGAGGCTGTAAGGCAAAGTTCACTTTGTTCCCTGTTGAACTGGTGGATAATATCGGGATGAAGCCGTCGGAGATTAAAATAATTGAATCAATTATTTGTGAGAATCAGGAGGTGATAGCAGAACATTGGAATCGTTTTTTTAACAAGAGCAAATGAAACAGATAACTATCGAAAGAGTCTGGCTGACTGACGATGCGGTTTGGATCCGCACAAATGACGGACGCGAAGCATGCGAGTATTTCGCAGATTATCCTCGTTTGAATGGCGCAACGAGGAGCCAGCGAGAAAACTATACTGTCGACGATTTTGGTATCTCGTGGCCGGAAATCGACGAAGACCTGAGTTTCGAGGGTTTCTTTGCCGTGAAGCACCAGACTGAACTCTATCGTCTGTTCCTTGCCCATCCGGAGCTTAATGCTGCTGCCATTGCTCGCAGGATGGGTATCTCCCAAAGTCTTTTCGCCCAGTACATCAGCGGAATCAAAAAACCGTCAAGGACTCGCTTGCTGGAAATCTTCAACACGATCCGCCAAATCGGTCAAGAGCTTTGCGCGATTGCCGTCATTGCTTAACAGCTTCCTTCCGGGGGCTGTTTTTATTTCACCACCGGGAAAACGGTTAGGCGTAGCTCGGTCTGGCCGTAGGGGATCAGTTCGATGGTGCAGGCATCTCCGACGGCCGCCGCGTGCTCCGGTAGCGGGGGAGTCATCAGCGCTCCACCAGGTCCTTCGAAAAGCTGCCAGTCCACCGGAACAGCAGTAACTCGCAGCCTCGGGCCGTCCGGCGTCTGCACGAACTCGGCCTCGGAAGTTTCCGTCACAGCATAGTTCCACTGCCCGTTGGGGGTGATGCTCCAGCAGGGGAAGGCATTGTCGTCGGCCGGATACTTCCCATTCATGTTATCGTAGCGCCTGGTGTCTTTTGTCCAAAGGGAAGGAATAGGATAGGCGTACACCAGCGGGCCGCGTTCGAACCACACGCCTCCGCCGAAGGCATTGCAGCGGCGGGTTTCCATCGGCAGTTCCAGCTCCACCACGTCTCCATCGCGGAAGGTCCTTCGAATCGCCACAAAACTCCCGGCCTCGGTCTTGCGTAAACCGGCCGCATCGCCTCGGACCGCCTTTCCGTTCACCTTCACGCTCGCTCCCTTGCACCAGCCGGGGATGCGGAGCCGGAGCGTGAGCTTTTCGGGCGACGATGCCTCCACCCTGAAAGCCACGGTTTCGTCGTACGGATATGATGTCTCTTCCACAAATGCAAGAGCCTCACTATACTTGAAAGAAGAAGGCCCGTAAAGAGCTGCCACAACTCCGTCTGTGCCCCGCAGCCACATTCGGGCGGCATAGTTGGGCATCATGCGGTGGATCTGCCCGGCGCAGCATTCCGTCTGATGGGTGGGCCTGTAGGCCATCCATGTGGAACCATAGTTATCGGCATTGTGATTCGAAGTGCCGGTGCAGATGAACTGGTTCACGGACGAATAGTACTGCAGCGCCTTGAAGTCTTCCGTCACCGAACCCATTCCGGCGTTGAACACTATCTTCTCCAGCATATCGGCGTAGCGGGCGTCCTGCAGGATCTCCAGGAAATAGCCCAGAGTCCAGCTCATATCTATGGCGTTGCAGGTCTCGTGGCTGTGCATTATGTCGCGGCCCTGCAGCCATTCGGCGCTGGTGAAAAGTCCGTCCGGCAGACCGTCCTCTTCGTAGAGCCTGTCCAGCGCATACACTGCCAGGTCGCGATAGAATTGGTCTCCGGTGGCCTGATAAAGCATTACCGGCAGCTTCAGGGTCTCACTCATGGTAACCCCGTGCATGTTGTACGGTTCAGGCCCGGTGAGGAATTCCACCGTTACGCGGCTGTCTCGATGCTTGCCGGCGGCTTCGCCAAGGATTTCATTACGATAGCGGAACACGGAATCGGCTTTGTCCACAAGACGATGGTCCCCGTTCCTGGAGTACAGCCACAGCATGCCTTCGAGGGCGAGGATATTGCGCCTTTCGGCAAGATGCCGAGTGCTCAAGCCCGTGTAGTAGCGTTCCAGCGCCTCCAGCACTGCCGGATCCGGAGAGGCGTCGTAAGCTGCTTTTATGGCCCTGAAGAATACCGCCATCGGCCAGGAGTTCTCGTCCACTCTGTTACCGAGCCAACCGTCGGGCTGCTGGTGTTCGAAAGTGTAGCGTATGCCGTCTTCCGCCTTGGCGCTCATCTCTTCGTCGCCTAGAAGGTAGCCCAGCCGCAACAGGCCGTCGGTGTAATATGCCGTTTGCTCGTAGCGCCACCAAACCCTTCCATGAGTGCCCATGCGCGGGATGTCTCCATCCCAAAGGCAGGTGTTGTAGGGGTATGAGAGGGCCTCGGGATGCCCGGTAAGACCGGAACGTTGGGTTTCCAGATAGTTGAGCAGCCAGCCGGAAGGTTTGATGTCCTTGAGGCTGCCTTCCTGCCACTGGGAGTTGACCGTGCAGGAGCAAAGGCAGATAAGCAGAAGAATGCCGGTAAGACGCTTAATTTGCATAGTCAAAGATACTCAATATTTTCGTATCTTTGGGCATGAAACGTATTATACTGGCAGCACTGCTTGCCATCGCTCCGCTTGCGGCATTCGCACAGGATAATCAGGAAGACAAAGACTGGCCGAGATTCTCGTACTACGAGGCAAAGAACGCTGCGCAGAAGGAAGCCGTTGAGAGCGGCAGCAAAGCCAAACCCGTGGCTGTGCTCTTCGGCGACTCCATAACCCGCAACTGGGTGCGCTGCGATGCCGAATGGCTGGACGCCCATAACTTCGTGGGGCGCGGCATAGGCGGCCAGACCACCATGCATATGCTCTCCCGTTTCCGTCCCGATGTGATCGAACTGGAACCCGAATACGTGGTGATTCTGGCCGGCATCAACGATATAGCCCGCAACAACGGCTACATAAAGGTGGAGCATATCTTCGGCAACCTGGTTTCGATGGTGGAACTGGCCCGCTTCAACGGCATCAAGCCGGTGATGTGCACCGTGCTGCCCGCCCGGGAGATAGGCTGGCGCCTTCGCGTTGGCGACCCGCGTCCCAGCATCGACAGCCTGAACACCCTTATCCGCGGCTATGCCGCCCAAAACAACATCCCGCTGGCTGAGTATCACGACGCCATGCAGACCCCCGACGGAGCCCTCAAACCCGACTTCGAAACCGATGCCGTGCATCCCAATCTTGCCGGCTATAAGGTGATGGAAAAGGTCCTTCTCGAAACTCTTGGCAAAAACGAATAAGATGAAAAAGTTTTCCCTGCTCGCAGCCTCCCTGCTGGCCCTGCTGCTCCTGGCATGCCAGCCGGCGTCGCTCACGGTAATGTCCTTCAACGTTCGCAACAGCGCCGCTTCCGACGGCCCCAATGACTGGGAGCTCCGCAAAAGCGCAACCGGAGCAATGCTCTCCGAAGTGAAGCCCGACGTGTTCGGAGTTCAGGAGGCCCTGCCCGACCAGATTGACTACATTCTGGAGGTCGCTCCTGCCTACCAGTGCTATGGCATCGGCCGTAACGATGGCGTGGAAGGGGAGCGAATGAGTATCTTTTACAACACCAAGCGCATGCAGCTGGAAGACCACGGCACCTGGTGGCTCTCCGAAACCCCCGACGTGCCGTCCCGTGGCTGGGATGCCAAGTACCCCCGCACCGCTACATGGGCGCTTCTGAGCGACCTGCGTACCGGAAAGCAGCTTTATTTCGTGGACACACATCTCGACCATCGTGGAGTCGCTGCCCGTCGCGAAGGCCTGCTCATGATAGTCAGTAAAGTGCGTGAGATGAATCCCGACGTGCCCATGGTGCTTCTGGGCGACTTCAACGTGGAGCCAGGGGATTCAGCCCTGCTGGCGCTCGACGGTCTTATGCTCGATGCCCGCACTACCGCCCGCAAGAGCACCGATCAGCCGTCGTTCAACGGTTTCGGAGAATCCAGGGCAACGCTTATCGACTATATCTACTACAGCGGTTTCAAGGCTGCCCGCGAGTTCCGAGTCCTGAACGAATCCTTCGACGGCAAGCCGTACATTTCGGACCACTACCCAATAGTTGCAAAACTCGACTACTAACAGAATATGAAGATCTTAGATTTCTTTACCAACGTTCCG
This sequence comes from Bacteroidales bacterium, assembly GCA_017412645.1. Taxonomy (GTDB): domain Bacteria; phylum Bacteroidota; class Bacteroidia; order Bacteroidales; family UBA932; genus Cryptobacteroides. The sequence continues at coordinate 83,571 of JAFPWX010000020.1, forward strand.
ATTCCGAGCAGCAAGGTGCCGGCGGAAAAGGTGGACAAGACCTATAAGCGTTTGCGTATTCAGACCTTCCTAGCCGCAACCTTTGGTTATGCCCTTTATTACGTGTGCCGCCTTTCAATGGGCGTGATGAAGCAGCCGCTTATCGACGCAGGTCTGCTGAACGCCACCCAGCTGGGTATCATCGGCGCATGCCTCTATTGGGCATACGCAATTGGCAAACTCATCAACGGATTCCTGGCCGACAGCGCCAATATCAAGCGCTTCATGGCCTTCGGACTCATAGTGTCCGTGGCGATGAACTTCATCATGGGAATCCTCGGCGTGAGCGCTACGCAGGGAAATATGGCCAATTCCACGCTCTTCATATGTTTTGCGGTATGTTGGGCTGTTAACGGTTGGGCCCAGTCGATGGGAGCGCCGCCAGCCATCATCTCCCTTTCACGCTGGTTCCCGCTCCGCATCCGTGGCACCTTCTACGGCTTCTTCAGTTCGTCGCACAACATAGGCGAAGGCCTTTCGTTCGTGTTCGTGAGCGCCATGGTCGCTGCTCTCGGCTGGAAGTGGGGCTTCTTCGGTGCGGCTCTTGCCGGTATCCTGGGTGTCCTCATCATCATCTTCTTCCTGCATCACAGCACTGAAAGCAAGGGTCTGCCTTCTATTGAGACCCTTGCAGGCGAAGCCCAGCCTAAGGAGATCCCAGCTTCCGAAAAGCGCGCCGAGACCCGCCGTCTTCAGGCCGCGGTTGTTCGTAATCCCGGCGTATGGATCCTCGCCCTGGCGAGTGCCTTCATGTACATGAGCCGCTACGCCATCAACGAATGGGGTATCATCTTCCTTCAGGAGGCCCGTGGATACAGCCTCACGGAAGCAGGTGCCATCGTGGGTATCAACCCCATCTTCGGGGTACTCGGAACGGTGTTCTCCGGCTGGCTGTCAGATGCCATCTTCAAAGGCGACCGCAAGTACCCGGCCTTCGTGGCAGGTATACTCGAGGCCATCGCACTCGTGCTCTTCCTCTTTGGCGGTCCGCAGAAGTGGGTGGCTATCCTTTCGATGGTGCTCTTCGGAGTGGCTATTGGCGTGCTCATCAGCTTCCTGGGTGGCCTCATGGCCATCGACTTGGTGCCCCGTCAGGCCACCGGTGCCGCTCTTGGTATAGTGGGAATGGCTTCTTACGCCGCAGCCGGCCTGCAGAACGTGGTAACCGGCCTGCTGCTCGACGGTCAGCCCCTCATCGAGATGAACGGCAAGATGGTGCACAACTTCACCTACGTGAGCATTTTCTGGATAGGAGCGGCGGTGATTTCATTCCTGCTTCCAATCCTTAACTGGAAACGCAAGGCACAGGAAACGGTATGATAGCGTTCCTTCTTGCAGCAGTGCTGTCATTGGCCCCTGCCTCGCAACCGGGCAGGGCCGCCTGTCTGTACTATGTGTACGACTACAAGGCGGAGCCCGCCATGACACCTGCGCCTAAAGGTTATAAACCATTCTATATCAGTCACTTTGCCCGCCACGGTGCAAGGTATTGCATCGGCCATCAGGATTCCCTTTCGGTATGGCTCGCCAAGGCGGAGAAGGCGGGTGTGCTCACAGACTTTGGTGCCGCTTTCAAGGCTCGCTACGACCTCGCCTTTGAAAACCTGAGCATGCGCTCCGGCACGCTCACCGCAATCGGCCAGGACCAGCACCGTACCATAGCGAAGCACATGTTCAAGCGTTTCCCTCAGGTGTTCAGGGGGCCTACGCACATCGAGGCGGCTTCTACAGAATCCGCTCGGGTGATCATGAGCATGTGGTCGTTCATATCTACCCTCCAGTCAATGGACAGGTCTCTGGATATCCACGCGGAGGCGTCTTCGCATTTCGCTTCCTGGCTCCAGCCCCTCCTGCCGTCCAATCCTTACCATGTCAGGGGCAGCGGCAGCCACGGTAGATACGACCGTGCGGCGGAAAAGCGGTATTTCGAAGCTACGGTGCCATGGGAAGATATTGCTGGCCATCTGTTTACGTCTCCCAATGTAGTGAAGGACCTTCTCGGCGTGTCTCCGGAGTTCTTCATAAGATATCTTCACAGTGTTGTCTCCGATACGGCCTGCACCGGTGACGATCCTTCCTGCTACGACGGAGTGTTCACTCCGGATGAATATGAGGCAACTGGAAAGTTCCTGTCCGCCCGTAACTTCATCATGTTCGGCAATTTCGAAGGTTCCGACAACCTGCCGATGCGGTATGCGGCTTTTACGCTGGAGAACATTATCACCATGGCTGATTCAGACATGGCTTCAGGCTCCACACAGTTGCGTCTTCGTTTCGGGCACGACTCGGGCATAATGCCGCTGCTGGTCTTCATGGACGTGAACGGCTTCGGTCGAAGGACCTCGTCACCTGCGGAAGGAACAGAAATCTTCCATGTTTCCAACGTTCCCATGGGCTGTTCGGTGCAGTTTGTGTTTTTCCGGAATGCCTCCGGGGACGTAATCTTTAAGCTTCTGCTCAACGAAGCCGAAGCGACCCTTCCGCTGAAGGCCGTCAGCGGTCCCTATTACCGTTGGTCGGATTTCCGGGAGTACTATCTTCCGAAGATAGCCGTGGCCAAAGAGGGGATAATGAAGGAATTATAGTCCTTTCTGTTTTTTCCAGAGTTCCTCGGTGGCCAGGGCAAACTTGGTCACCGAGAAATTTTTACCCTTCGGGTAGATGTACCAGGTGTCCTCGAGGGTGTTGAGGTCCACGCAGTCGCCGTAGCGGCCCAGATAATCGTACTCGATGTGGCAGGAGTAGAGCGACGGCACCGGCCAGTCCTGGGCGAACGGGTCGCCGTCCATGTCGATGCCGTGCACCGAGAAGCCGTTCATGTCGTGTCGCAGCAGCCCGTGGCCAAGGTGCATGAACTTTTTTGCGTTCGGCAGGCTCCATACGTCTATGAACAGGTCCCCGGAGGAATAGGTGCCGGCGTCGATCTCGGCCCGCACCTGCGAGCGTTCCCATTCGTACCAGTCGGGGATGTGGCTGAACTCGGTGTCTCCTTCGAGCGCGCGCAGTTCGCCAAGCTCCGTCATCTCCCAGACCTTGCCGCAGTGCGAGCAGCTGAGCTGTGCCCCGCGAGCCCGCATACCGTACTCTTTCCCGCAGGCGGGGCACTGGTAGAGCACTTTCTGAAGCCCCTCGGCCCGTTTGGGGTAGGCTATTTTGATACCCTTCTCCTTCTGCCAGGCGAAGTCGTCGTACTGGAAGGCCTCTTCTATCTTTTTGTTGATCTCAGCCACCGGGGTGCTCTTGATCTGCTCTGCCGTGAAGAGGAGAGTCATCTCCGCTTCGGTGGGGGCCACTCCGCGGTTGCGGGTGTTCCAGAAAGGCGAGTTCACATGATGCCCATGGCAAATGAGGCTCACCACCGGCACTCCGAGCAGACGGCACATCTTGCCCAGCGATTCGGGCAGTATGGCCGTGGTGCCGCAAAGGGAGTAGCGCGCCTCCGGGTAGATGACTGCGATGTCCTTGTTCTCTATGGTGCGTGCGAGCTGGCGGATGAGGCGGACGTCATTGGTGAACTTGCGCTTGCAGATGCAGCCTACGTTGCGTAGCAGCCATTCCCGGCCGATGAAGCCGTCGATGGCCACCACATAATTAGCCCTGTAGGGGAAGATGGCCTTGGTGGCCACCTTGAAATCCATGAAGGAATTGTGATTGCACAGCAGTACGTAGGGCGGCTTGATTCCCTCCATCCCGATCTTGCGCAGCTTATTGTGATGGCTCCAAACCGTGGGCATGCTGAGAAGCAGTGTGATGGGCTGCAGATATCTGCGGGTACGTACAGGCGCCTTGGCCAGATCGAATCTTTCGATTGCAACGTCCATAGGTTCAAGGTTTTAGTTTTCACAAATATAATAAAAACGTATATTTGTATGTATGAATAAGATAATCATTCTCGATTTCGGCTCCCAGACCACTCAGTTGATTGGCCGGAGGGTCCGGGAACTCGGCACTTTCTGCGAAATCCTTCCCTATGACAGTTTTCCTGCGGAAGACCCGGATGTGATTGGCGTCATCCTTAGCGGTTCGCCGCTCAGCGTCTATGCCCCCGACGCCCTGCTGCCCGATCTTTCCGGCGTGTTCGGCCGTTATCCCGTGCTCGGTATCTGCTATGGGGCGCAGCTGATAAGCTTCCTCGGCGGCGGCAAGGTGGAGAATTCCGGCACGCGCGAGTACGGAAGGGCTCTGCTGAACTACGTGGCTGAAGACTGTCCGCTGCTGACCGGCATCGAGGCCGGTTCGCAGGTGTGGATGAGTCATGGCGACAGCATCACCGCCCTCCCGTCCGGCTTCCGTCTGGCGGCTTCGACCGACAGCGTCCGCAATGCGGCCTTCTGGAACCCGGATCGACGGATCTGGGGCGTGCAGTTCCATCCGGAGGTGGTGCATACTGCCGACGGAAAGCGTCTGCTCGAAAACTTTGTGGTGGGGATCTGCGGCAGCCGCCGGGAATGGTCGTCCGACTCTTTCGTGGAGACCACGGTACGCGAACTGCAGGCGACCCTGGAAGACGGCAACGTGATCCTCGGCCTCAGCGGGGGAGTGGATTCCACCGTGGCGGCGGTACTGCTGAACAGGGCTGTCGGAAGCCGTCTTACCGGCATCTTTGTGAATCACGGCCTGCTGCGCAAAAACGAATTCGAAGACGTGCTTGCAGATTACCGCAAACTTGGCCTTAACGTGCGTGGAGTGGATGCATCAGGGCTATTCCTGGACGCTCTGAAAGGAGTGGACAATCCCGAGCGGAAGCGCAAGATTATAGGACGCCTTTTCATTGAAGTTTTCGAAGCCGAGGCGGCAAAAATCCCGGGAGTGAAGTATCTGGCGCAGGGAACCATCTATCCGGACAGAATAGAGAGCCGCAACATAACCGGCAAGGTTATCAAGAGCCACCACAACGTGGGCGGACTGCCAGAGCATCTGAATCTCAGTCTCTGCGAACCCCTCAAGTGGTTGTTCAAAGACGAGGTGCGTTCGGTCGGCCTCAGCCTCGGCATCCCGCGGCACATGCTCTTCCGTCATCCCTTCCCCGGACCGGGTCTCGCCGTGCGCATAGTAGGGGAGATAACCCCCGAAAAGGTCCGCATCCTGCAGGACGTCGACGATATCTTCATCCGCTCGCTTCGGGCCGAGGGTCTGTACGATGCCATCTGGCAGGCCGGTGCCATCCTGCTGCCGGTCCGCACCGTGGGCGTCATGGGCGACGAGAGGACCTACGACTACGCGGTGGTGCTTCGCGCCGTTACCAGCAGCGACGCGATGACGGCGGACTGGGCCTTCCTTCCGGAAGACTTCACCCGCCGCCTGAGCAATGAGATTATCAATAAGGTTAAGGGCGTGAACCGCGTCTGCTACGACATCTCCTCCAAACCGCCCTCCACTATAGAGTGGGAATAGTTCTATCTGCCTACAACCAGCCTGCTCACGTCGAGCTTGCCGCTTCCGGAGAGGGAAAGGTTGGCAAGAGTGGCCGCGCTTCCGCTCAGGGTGCAGTCTCCGCTTCCGGAAATCCTTACCTGGACGATGCCGGCGTCTTTGCAGACGAGTTCGCAGTCTCCGCTGCCGCTGAGGGCCACTGAGATTTCATCCGCCGTCACGCTGTCCGACTCAAGGTCTCCGCTGCCGCTGCTTTTGAATTCGGCAGACGCCGCCGTAACCCCTGCCACGAAAGCATCCCCGCTCCCGCTGGTGCGGGCGGAAAAGTTGCGACAGGAAACGGTGCCTGAAGTCTCCACGTCTCCGCTGCCGCTTATCCTTATCGCAAAGTCTCCCTCGGATACAATAGGACTGCCGATATGGATGTCTCCGGAACCGGAAAGCTTCACTTCCTCGAGGACAGGGGAAGATACGGTGAGGTAAGTCTTCACTTTCGGCCTCAGGGAAACACCGGGCTGCACTCCGACTACAAGGGTGCCGTTCTCGACCCTGATATCATAGTAGCCCAGCAGATTCTCATCACAGGTAAGGGTAAGTTTCTGGATACCGGAACTCTGGGTGTAATTGACATCGATCGAATGGGGGATAGAGATGGCATTGAATTCGGGGACCTCGATGGCCGTGTCCACGGAGACACCGTTTCCGGCTTCTCCCAGGACATCCCATATGCATGAACTGAAGACGACGACCGTCGTCACTGCCAAAATCGCTAACCTTTTCATGATAAACTATTTGGCGTTATTCGTTACCCAGTCCTGAAGAACCTTCTTTGACGGCTGGTTCAGAAGTTTGCCGGGTTTCCAGTTGATATCCGGGTACTGGGCCTGGAACTGCCTGTCCGCTCCGGTTACATCGCTTCCGCCGGAGGAGGCGAAGAAGATAACTGTCTTGCCTTTGAAACCGTAGGTCTCGATAAAGGTGTTGATGATGGTGGGCGCAGTGTACCACCAGACCGGGAAACCGATGTAGATAACATCGTAACTGTCGGCATCTTCAAGGTCCTTGATGATGGCCGGACGGGAATTCTTGTCCTGCATCTCGATGGTGCTGCGTGACTGTTTGTCGCGCCAGTCCAGATCGGCCTCGGTGTACTTCACCTCAGGTTTGATTTCATAAAGTGTGGCTCCGGCCACTTTGGCCAGATCCTTGGCCACGGCCTCGGTGGTGCCTGTGGCGGAGAAGTATGCTACCAGTGTTTTCATGTCTTTCTTGTTCTGCCCGCACGCCGTGATGGCGAGCAGGGCAACCAATGCGGTATAAAGAGTCTTTTTCATTATGTTTAGGATGTTCTGGTTGGTTTCAATTGTAAAGGTAGCGTTTTTTTCGCGTTTTTGCTGAATCCTGCGTCCGGAGATTGGCGGAGCCGGTAATTAGGGTGGAGCACAACCACTTGTGCTCCACTACTGAGGTTTTACTCCGATAGAATCAATTTTACCAGCCTGCCCTCACGCGTTACATGAAGCGGGTAATGAACACAACGCCCAGCGAATTCCGCCATCGCACCTTCCATCCGAAGTAAACTGACCTTCTTGTCAATGCCTCCGGCATATCCGGTAAGCGAACCATCGGCACCTACGACCCTGTGACAAGGGATAATGAGCGATATCGAGTTGTGGCCTACTGCTCCTCCAACCGCCTGGGCGGCCATATGGGCGATGCCCTTCTGTTCGGCGATCCGCTTTGCTATCTCTCCATAAGTCATGGTCTTGCCGTAAGGAATCGTCAGCATTATTTCCCAGACGGCCTTGCGGAACGGGCTGGCACGCATGACGAGGGGAGGCGTGAAGCCTGGCTCGCTTCCGCTGAAATAGATGTCCAGCCAGTGGCAAGTGTCTTTGAAAACAGGGATTAGCTTTTCTTTATGCTCAGGTGAAAGCACGTCGGAAAAATGCATCTGTCCATCGAACCAGAGACCGATAAGAGATGCACCGTCACTTCCGAGGGTAATTCCTCCGAAGGGCGATTCATAATGCCAGATATAATCCATCTTCAAGGTTACATCCCGATTAATTGATGTAAAGATAGTGGCATTAGGCCGTTTTTCCAAACCTTCCTCCTGGCTGGCCGGGTGCCATAGTGCGAACGGCCGAAGGCGAGTTTGTTTAAAGTCTGATTCTAAACCGGGGACCTGTAGAGTTTTTTCTC
>JAFPWX010000021.1 GCA_017412645.1 Bacteroidales bacterium
CTACGCGAACCGTTCCGGTGCGCCGGAAGAGGTGATTGAAAATCTTCAGGAACTCGAGGAAGACGGCGAAATATACGAAACCATAGAGGATATCTGGCCCGACTACCCCACCAAAGACGACTTCTTCTGGAATGAGGAGGAGTATTAGATTACTCCGCCGCCCTGGGATTTGAGCTCTTCATCCACCTTGTCTTTTTCCTGCATAAGCAGGTCCAGTAACCAGTCTTTCTGTTCATCCATCAGGCCGAGGTCCCGGCAGGCGCTTTCATAGCGGCCGATTACAGCCTCCTGGTAACGATGATACACCATCGATTTGCGGATTTCCTCCTCGATGGTTTCGTGCTCTATTTCGTAGCAGTCCTTATAGTAATCCTTGTATACCTTTTCCGAAGTATAGCGGATGCAAAAGAAAAACAAGCCTGCTGCAAGAATCACGATGCCGAGTATGCCCACCACGAGGGGCACTTTCTGAATAAGGCCGAGCATTCCCAGCACCGAGCCGGCGAGAAACACCACAAGCGCGGCAAGTTCGTTTCCGTGGTATTTGAACAGGTCTTTTACTTTCATAATCTCAACAAATTTGTCTTGCGGTTCTGCAAAATCTTGATTCTGTATTCGTTTTCCGATTCCTTGGCTTCCATGGCCTTTTGGAAGGCCCTGCGGTTGGCAAGGTTCTGATTGTTCTTGCGACGCATCTCGTCCAGATTCTCACGCAGTTTCCACTGGCTCACGAGAATTGCAGCGAAAGCGATCGCGAACATCACCAGAAAACCCATCAGGATGAGGAACTGGTTGCGGGCCTTCAGTTTCTGCGCCTCTTCCCTCAACTGCGCGTTGTTCATCTCGGCGTCAAGGATGGCCAGGTCTTCGTTCTGAACCTTGATATAGGTGGAGTCCTTCGCTCCCATCAGCATTGCCAGCTGACCATATGCCTGGTCGTACGCCTTCATGTCGGCATAAATGCTCTGTTTCTGCTCCAGGCGGCCACGGAGAGTGCCGAGCGAGTCAGCTACGGCTAGAGCCTCTTTTAGCATACCACGGGAACGGAGGTAGCTGATATCCAATCCGAAGCGCGAGTCGGCGTCGGCCTGCATGGAGTACAGAGGATCCTGCAGGAGATTGGAATACATCTCCCAGAAATCGTCCATCCTGCCGGCGGCGTAGAACAAACACGCTCGGGTTACCTTCGCCCCCAAATTTATTGAAGGATAGTAATCCTTGAATTCTTCGGCCTTCCCTATATACTCTTCAGCCTTGGCAAAGTCCTTCATCTTCACGCATTCCTGCGCCATGAGCAGATAAAGGACCGGCAGGTTCTGCGCGGCGTGCGCGTCACGACTGAACTTCGAAGCTTTTTCCAGATTCTGGATCGCCAGGTAGTGATTGTCTCGGGCGCTATGGATCAGGCCGACGATGCGGTAGGCGTACATGCGGCCGAGGGGTTGCCGTTCCGCTGCTGCAAGCCGTTCCATCTCGCGGGCCAGAAGCATGGCCTCGGGAGCCCTGTCCAGACGAACCAGATACTCGCAGTACTCGTGCAGGAACGGGAAATAGAACTCCCTGAGATCCTTGCGGCCTCCGATGAGTTCCTTTACCTCGACCACCGTAGAGTCCATCCGGGAGTACTCTCCCAAATAATAACGTACCGGCATTTCCAGGGAGAGTGCCAGACATTTGTATCGGTAGTCATCTTTCTGTGCGCCTACGGTGTAAATCGAATCCGCCAGCGCCAGATTTGCGGTATTGAACTGCTGCATGCGGCCGTAGGCATAGCGCAGGAAGACGTTCTTGTCGACACGCATACGATTGACGATCTGCGCTTCGGCAAGCGTGCACGCCAGGCACACTGACAGGACAAGCAGGAGTTTACGGAACACTTGCTACTTGTTTTTTGCCTCCACTATCTGCATCTGTGTGACTACACAGGTGAGCAGTTTCTCCATGATGATGGGCTTCATGATGAACTCATCTGCTCCCATGTTGTAACCTTTCACCACATCTTCGTTGGAGTTGAGGGCGCTCAGGATCACCACGCGGATATCTGCCGTTTCGGGGTTCTCACGGACGCGACGGAGCACTTCGAATCCGTCGATGCCGGGCATCATGAGGTCCAGCAGGATAAGGTCGGGTTTCTTCTCCGCAATAGCATCCAGGGCCTGCTGGCCGTTGGCTGCGGTACGCATGGTGAAATTGAAGCGGGAAAGCATCTTCTGCACGAGCAGAAGGTTCAGCGGAATATCATCCACTGCAAGCACGTTGTACTTCGAGTAATCGTGTTCTTGTGCGTAAAGAGGTGTCATTGGTTATGGTTTTTCTTCTTTATCTTCAAAACGATGAAAGCCACAGCTGCGGACAGGGCCGAGGCGAGCAGGATTACAAAAATCCAGAGAATGAGAATCCTGCGTTTTTCCTCTGCTATCGCCGCGTTGGTACTGGAACTCTGCATCAACGCCGATATCTCCTCCATCTTCAAGTCGTTAAGGAAACTGATATCCCCGTATAGAGTAAGAATAATCTTTGTTCCCAGCCATGCGGCCACATCTTCCCTGCCGTACGCGATCGCGATGTCGCGCAGGTACAACAACTGCTGACGACGGCTCACAATTTCAGCTAGGGGAGTGATGTGGTCAAGTGATTCTCCGGCGATAATGGCGTCGGCGCAGTTGAAGAACTTTTCACCCTCCATCACCATGGCCGGGAAAGCGGCATCGGAAAGGCAGAAATCCCTGTAGCGGCGGTACTCCCGCTGCTGCTTATCCAACGCCGCGAGCTGAGCCTTGCAGTAATTGAAACGCAGGGTATCGCCATGGGTACGGGCATACTTTTCTGCAAGCCGGTAATAAATCCGAGCCGAATCAGTGCCGTGAAGGTAGGTATCGCCCATGTCGCAGCACTGGCGCGTAAGACCCTGACGGCGAATCATATCCGACGATGTTGTGGTGTAAATGTCAATAACCCTGCGAAGATATTTGCGCGCATTCATGAGGTCGTTCTGCCGTTGATACAGGACGGCAAGATAACGCAGGCTCTGCCATAAACCGTATTCATCTTCATCCCTGGACGCTACATCCATCATCTCCTGAAGCAGCTTCTGAGCCTGGACTTCCTGCCTGGTATTCACGTAGTAGTTCTGGGAAAGCTCGTAGGCATAGTAGAGATACTGCGAATAACCGGTTTCGCGGGCCACCGCGATGACTTCTTCTCTCGCTTTGTCCACCATTTCGTTGGCAACGGGCCTGTCTTTCATGGGCCTCGCCACTCGGCAGGTCCTCTTGAGCCTTCCTACCCAGTAAAGAGTGACTGCCTTCTGATCCCCAAGCTCCTGGGCCTTACGGAGAAGGGCATCGTTGGCAATTTCGAACGCATCGTTAGTGAGGTCATCCACCAGAATCTCGGTCATGCGGAAATACTCGAAGCAGACGTCGTCGATGCCGTAAGGGTTATTCTGAGATAGGGCCGAAGGCAGCGCGAGCGCAAGCGATGCGATTATGAGCACTAATCTTTTCATGCCTCTTCAACTCTATCAGGGACCATAAACACAAAGCGTGCGCCGGGGCCGGGATAGCTTGTATCCAGGAAAACCTTTGCCCCCATGCGGGTAGCGATATCGCGGCAGATGCTGAGTCCCAGACCAGTCCCCTGCACGAACTCATTCAGTTTTGCGAAACGCTCGAATATCTTCTCGGCCTGATCTGCCGGCACGCCGGTACCGGTATCTGTAACTGCGAATGTTACGTATCCGGGATTCTCGGTGAGCGAGCTCGAGAGCTTGATTTCTCCTTGAGCCGTATGCTTACAGGCGTTGGTGAGCAGGTTGATGAGAATCTGCTGAACACGTCTCGGATCGGTGCGGAAGGTGAACGGGGCCTCGTCTTCCGGAGCGTAATACATACGCACGCCGGGCTGCAGACGGTGCTCCGCACTGGAGATGGCTGCTTCGCACATGAAGTTCTTTTCGCCGTCTTCATAGTTTATCCTGTAGCTGCCGTTATCCATTGCAGACGCGTTCAGAATATCGTCCAGAAGCATCGTGAGCATTTTGGTGTTGTTCACGATGTGCCCTGCATATTCCTCCTTCTCTTCCGGAGTGAGGGTGCCGTCGGGAAGCGACAAAAGTTGGGAAAAGCCCACGATGGCGTTAAGCGGAGTCCGCACCTCGTGACTCATGTTCTGAACGAAGCGCGTTTTGGCGGCATCCGCCATCTTCACCTTTTCATTGGCTTCCTGCAGCGAGGCAATCTGTTGGGCGTCTTTGATCTTGGACCTTTTCAACTGCCGTATGTGGAGGAGAGAGAAGGTTATCGTCGCTGCCAGAACAAGTCCGAGCAGCAGGAGCAGGATGCCGGAGATCCGCGATATTTCGTGTTCTTTGGTAACGAGCTCGGCATTGAGAGCCGCCTTGCCCATGGAGACGTCCAATTCCGTTATGCGGGACGTATTTATGCGGGAAATGACACTTTCCATGAGGTTGACTAACTTTTTCTCCACCGTGAACGCAAAATCCTTGTAGCCCTTGTTCTCGCAGAGGTTGGCTATCACCTTCATTTCGCGGACCGTAGTAAGGCTATAGATGTCGGCTTCGCGCTTCAGGATACTACCGTCCCGGGTTGCGTCGATAAGGGAAAAGAAAAGCTCTGAATCCGGCGAGATCCGGGAAAAATCCGGATCATCCACACACAGGGCCTTGAGGCGCTCATATTCACGCTGGTTGTTGTCCAGAGCGGCCAGGCGCAGCAGATAGTAATTGCAACGCAGCGAATCCATGCTGGTTTTTGCAGCCTCCATGGCTTTATGGACATTGATGCGCACCGAATCCGAAGCTATGGGATAAGTGTCTGCAAGGTCGCAGTAAAGACGAGTCGGAGATTCGCTCAGGATTGTCTCGATGTCCGTGGTATTGTAGAGCTTTATCGCCTGGAGCAGATGCGATTTGGCGCTCACATAATCGTTGTTCCGGATGTACATGTCGGCCAGATACTTGGAACTTGTCCAGATGCCGTACGCGTCATTGTCGGCTATGGCCTTTCCCTGCATCTCCTGAAGAAGCAGCAGCGCGCGGTAGTCTTCCCCGCGCTTGACGAAATACTCCTGTGAAAGCTGGTAGGAAAGGTAGAAGAAGCCGGGCTGATTCTTTTCTTTTGCAATCTGCTTCACCGTTTCGCGGGCTGCATCCACCATGGCGTCGTTAACCTGCGAAACCGGATGGGCTGTAAGGTCTTTGAGAACCTCTACATGGTACAGCACCAGGGCTTTGTCGTCTTTCTTTTCCGTGGCTGCACGAAGCAGCAGTTCGCTTGCGGGACCGAAGCCGGGTTTCCCGATCTGCCGCTCAGTCTCCTTGTAAAGGGCGTAGCAGGTGTCGTCTATGCCGAGTGGATTATTCTGGGCAAAGGCCGTAAAAGCAGGTGAAAAAGCCAGAACGAGAGCTATTGCTATTAAAGCGATTCTTTTCATAACACGGTTCTAAACGCGCAATTTACAAATATATAAAAAAACCGGAAAAGAAGCGACTGTAGGAAAGAAGAATAGCAGGTTTTATACCTCGCCACGGCATATCATGAGATGCTTTTCATCAACTAGCTCCGCTTTATTTCAATTTTTCTACATTTTACACTAAAATACTTTGATATTTGCCGATTTTTTGCTAAATTGGTTGCGGTTTTTAAATTTATTTATGAATAAAGGCACTATACTGGTAGTCAATACGGGCTCCATAACCACAAAGTTCGCTGTATACAAGGACGGTAAGGTTTTCCTGGAGCAGAAACTTGAACACTCTGTTGAAGAACTTTCCCATTTCGCCGACGTGATGGACCAGGAGCGCATGCGCACCGATGCGATCGTGGATGCCCTGGGGGAAAAGGGCATCAAACTGGAAGACATCGACATCGTGATGTGCCGCGGCGGACTCTTCACTCCCTGCATCACCGGCGTATACAATGTGAATGCCGACATGCGTGAAGTGCTGGCGGGCAGCCGCGACGGCAAACACGCCTGCAACCTTTCGGCCCTCATAGGAGACAACCTGGCCGCGGAGATCAATCAGATCCGCGAAAAGAAAGGCATCCAGGCTCCGTTCGGCAAGTGCGTGGCATATGTGGCGGATCCCCCCATGGCCGACGAAATGCTTCCGGAGTGCCATGTGGGCGGCCTGCCGGAATTCCCCCGCAAAACTCTCTTCCACGCCCTGAACACCCGCGCCATCATGCGCCGTTATCTTCGCGAAACCGGCCGCAAGGCGGAAGAGACCACTGCCATCATCTGCCATATGGGAGGCGGTGTCACCATCTCCCTGCATCGCGGAGGCAAGGTGATCGACACCTCTCACGGCCTTGGCGGCGACGGCCCCATCACCCCAGAACGCGCAGGATGCTGCCCGCCCTATCCCCTCATCGACATGTGCTTCAGCGGCAAATATACCAAAGATGAAATCAAGAAAAAACTCATAGGCAAGGGAGGTGCTGTCGCATATTTCGGAACCAACGACATGCGCGAAATCGTGAAGCGCGCTAACGAAGGCCAGCCCGAATACGCCCTTTTCCTGAAGGCCTTCGTGCTGAACATAGCCAAATACATAGTATCCCAGGGAGCGGTGGTGAACGGCAAGGTGGACGTAATCATCCTCACAGGAGGGGTCGCCTACAGCAAGGATATCACCGACGCCATCGCGGACAAGGTGAACTGGCTCGCCCCCGTCAAAGTGTATCCGGGAGAGAACGAACTGGAATCCCTTGCGGAAAACGGCTACATCATCCTGGCCGGCCAGACAAAGATCCACACATACAACAAAGACCGCATAATAGAAGACTAAACTTAATAACCATGCCAGAAATCGATTACTCAAAACGATCTTTCAATTACTATCCTACAAACGCCATAGTATTCGCCAAATGCGTTGACGGGAGATGGACCAAACCGGAAGCCACTACGGACTTCAATTTCAGCCTGCACTGCTTCGCCGGTATTTTCCACTATGCTCCGTCCTGCTTCGAAGGCCTCAAGGCATACCGCGGCGCAGACGGCCGCGTGCGTCTTTTCCGGCCCGACGAGAACTCCAAGCGAATGACTTCCAGCGCCAACTATCTGGACATGCCTGCCCCTACCTTGGAGATGTTCATCGACATGTGCGTAATGTGCGTCCAGGAGAACTGGGAATTCATCCCGCCATACGAGTCGGGCGCATCCCTGTACCTCAGGCCAGTTCTCTTCGGCATCAACCCCCAGCTGGGCATCAAGTCTGCGAAGGACGTGATGTTCGCGGTCATGGCATCCGCCGTGGGCACCTATTCCGGAGGCAAGAGCCTCACTCCGGTATCGGCGGTAATTTCCCGCAACTACGACCGTGCGGCGACATATGGCTCCGGCGGATACAAGCTGGGAGCCAACTACGCACAGTCCCTGCATGCGTACAATCTGGCCCACAAGATGGGCTACAAGGAACTCATGTTCCTGGACAGCGCAACCCACAGCCACATCGAGGAGTTCGGTTCCTCCAACTTCTTCGCCATCAAGCACGGCTGCTACATCACCCCCAACTCACCCAGCGTCCTGCCTTCCATCACCAACAAGAGCCTGCGCAAGGTGGCTGAGGAGTTCGGACTCAAGATCGAACGCCGCACCATCTTCCTCGACGAACTGGAGACCTTCGAGGAGGTGAACTCCTGCGGCACGGCGGTGGTCATCACCCCCATCTCCCGTATCGACGACAAGGAGACTCTCGAGAGCGGCACCATCACCCGTGAGTACAAATATGGAGACGAGTGCGGCCCGATCAGCGCAAAGCTGTACAACCGAATAGTAGGCATCCAGAAAGGTCTGGAGGAAGATACCTACGGCTGGTGCATGTTCGTGAACGAGCCCAAATAATGAAGGAGCGGATCCGGAATCTCCTGGCCAGCGACAGGGCCGATGAAGCGATAGCCGAACTGGAGCGCTACCGCGGCGACGGAGGCAAGATGGACGACATCCTCTTCTACCTGCTCGGCAACGCCTGGCGAAAGAAGGGTAACTGGCAGATGGCCATGAACAACTACCTCGAGGCCGTCGCCCTGAACCCCGAAAGCCCGGCACAGCAGGCCCTTGACATCGCGAACGAGATTCTGGATTTCTACAACAAGGATATGTACAACCAATAAATAAAACACTATGGCTAAAATGAAAGGAGCGACAGTGGTGGACGTCGAACGCTGCAAAGGCTGCGGCCTTTGCGTGGTGGCGTGTCCGCTGAATGTCCTGGCCCTTACCACCAAACAGGTGAACCAGAAGGGCTACAACTATGCCGAAACCGTCCTCGAGGACACCTGCACTGGATGCACATCCTGCGCAGTCGTCTGCCCGGACGGCTGTATCACCGTTTACCGTAAAAAGGAGGAATAGTTATGGCAGAGAAAGAAGTAACCCTCATGAAAGGCAACGAAGCCATCGCCCATGCCGCAATACGTTGCGGCTGCGACGGCTATTTCGGCTATCCTATCACCCCGCAGTCCGAGGTTCTTGAAACCCTCGCCGCCGAAAAGCCCTGGGAGACCACCGGAATGGTAGTCCTTCAGGCCGAGAGCGAAGTGGCATCCATCAACATGGTTTATGGTGGAGCCGCCAGCGGCAAGAAGGTCATGACCTCCTCTTCCTCGCCGGGTATCTCCCTCATGCAGGAAGGCATCTCCTACATGGCCGGAGCGGAACTGCCGGCACTCATCGTGAACGTCTCCCGCGGAGGCCCGGGCCTCGGCACTATCCAGCCCAGCCAGGCCGACTACTTCCAGACGGTCAAGGGCGGCGGCCACGGCGACTATCGTCTCATCACCCTCGCCCCCGCGTCCGTGCAGGAAATGGCAGACTTCGTGGATCTCGCCTTCGAGCTCGCGTTCAAGTACCGCAACCCCGCCATGATCCTGAGCGACGGCGCCATCGGCCAGATGATGGAAAAGGTGGTCCTGCCTCCCTTCAAGCCCCGCCGCACCGAAGAAGAAATCGCAAAGCAGTGCCCCTGGGCCACTACCGGCCGCATCGGCATGCGCAAGCCCAACATCATCACCTCCCTCGAACTCCGCTCCGAAGAAATGGAGCAGAACAACCTCCGCATCCAGGCCAAGTACCGCGAATGCGAGAAAAACGAGGTGCGCTACGAAGAATACAAGTGTGAAGACGCCGAGTATCTTATCGTAGCCTTCGGCAGTGCCGCCCGCATTGCCAAGAAGGTCATAGCAATCGCCCGGGAGGAAGGCCTGAAAGTAGGCCTCCTCCGTCCCATCACCCTCTGGCCGTTCCCGACCAAAAAGATCGGCGAACTGGGCAGGAAGATGAAAGGCATACTTTCTCTCGAAATCAACGCCGGTCAGATGGTGGAAGACGTGCGCGCAGCGGTGGAATACTCCGTTCCGGTGCGCTGGTACGGCCGCCTGGGCGGTATCATTCCCGAACCCGAAGAGGTCGTTAACGAACTCAAGAAAATGACCCTTTAAAGCGAAAGACCATGACAAAAGAAGAAATCATCAGGCCCGAGAATCTGGTTTACCGCAAACCGGAACTCCTCAACGACGTGCCGATGCACTACTGCCCCGGCTGCAGCCATGGCGTAGTCCACAAACTTGTTAGCGAGGTCATAGCCGAAATGGGAATGGCCGACAAGACCATAGCCATCTCCCCAGTGGGATGCGCAGTGTTCGCATACAAATACATCGATGTAGACTGGCAGGAAGCCGCCCACGGACGCGCTCCGGCCCTCGCTTCGGCAGTCAAGCGCCTCTGGCCCGACCGCCTCGTCTTCACATATCAGGGCGACGGCGACCTCGCCTGCATAGGCACGGCCGAAACCATCCATGCCCTCAACCGAGGCGAGAACATCACCATCATCTTCATCAACAACGCCATTTACGGAATGACCGGCGGCCAGATGGCCCCCACCACCCTGATCGGCATGAAGACGGTCACCTGTCCCTACGGCCGCGACCCGAAACTCCACGGTTACCCGCTCAAGATGGCGGATATCGCCGCGCAGCTGGAAGGCACCTGCTACGTAACCCGTCAGAGCGTGCAGAACGTGGCATCCATCCTCAAGGCAAAGAAGGCCATACGCAAGGCTTTCGAGTATTCCATGAAGGGCCTCGGAAGCAACCTCGTGGAAATCGTTTCCACCTGCAACACCAACTGGCGCATGAGTCCTGAAAAGGCCAACAAGTGGATGGAGGAGAACATGGTTCCCTTCTATCCTCTCGGAGACATCAAAGACAAAGGCAAAGAATTATGACTAACGAGATTATAATTTCCGGATTCGGAGGACAGGGCGTCCTCTCCATGGGTAAGATCCTGGCCTATTCCGGCCTCATGGAAGACAAGGAAGTGACCTGGATGCCGGCATACGGCCCGGAGCAGCGCGGCGGCACCGCCAACGTTACGGTGATCGTGAGCGACGAACCCGTCTCTTCCCCCATCCTCAGCTCATACGATGTTGCCATCGTGCTCAACCAGCCTTCGCTTGAGAAATTCGAGAGCAAGGTCAAGCCCGGCGGCAGCCTCATCTACGACGGTTATGGAATCAACGTTCCGCCCACCCGCAAGGATATCCACGTTTATCGTATCGATGCCATGGACAAGGCGGCCGAAATGAACATGATCAAGGTATTCAACATGATCGTGCTCGGAGGCCTGCTCAAGGTTCGTCCCATGGTCACGGTCGAGAGCGTACTGAAAGCGCTCAGGAAAACTCTTCCCGAGCGCCATCATCATCTCATTCCTATGAACGAAGAGGCTATACGCCTCGGCATGGATATTATCCGCGAAGTCTAAGGAAACTGTAACCGAATCTCTCGCAAGCGGCCCTCTCCAATTCCTCCCGGTCGTCCGGGTGTGCAATTGCGATGAGGGCCTTTGCTCTTTGCGCGAGCGATTTGCCGCGAAGGTAGGCAATCCCCCACTCCGTTGCCACGAACTGGGTCTGGAAACGGGTGGTCACCACGCCCGCGCCGGGAGTGAGGGTGGGCACTATCTTGGCCTTGCCCTTGGTGGTACGGGAAGGCAGGGCGATGAAGGTGCGGCCTCCCTCTGCCAGCGAGCAGCCATACATGAAGTCGTGCTGGCCGCCTACGCTGGAGAAGATGCGCTCGCCTATCGAATCCGCGCAGATCTGGCCTGTCAGGTCCACTTCTATTGCGGAGTTTATGGCGCAGGCTTTCGGGTTCTGGGCGATGATGAACGGATCGTTCGTGTACGCCACGTCGTAGAACTCCATGGTGCGGTTGTGGTCGATATAGGAATACATCTCTTTTGAGCCTATGGCCAGTGCGGCGACGCTGATTCCAGGCTTCACCTTTTTGAGGGAATTGTCGATAACGCCCTCTTTCATGAGACGTATCACGCCGTCGGTCATGGCCTCGGTGTGAAGACCCAGATGCTTGTGGTTCTTGATGCCGTTCAGCACGGCGTTCGGAATGCCGCCCACTCCTATCTGAAGACAGGCACCGTCCGGGATTTCAGCTGCGATGTTGGCTCCTATCGCCGCCTCTATTTCCGTAGGCTCGCCGAAGGTCATCGCCACCGGAGCAACGTCGCAGAGCACGGCAGCGGATATCTTGCTTTCGTGAATCAGGCACTCTCCGTAGAGGTATGGAATGTTCGGACTCACTTCCGCTATCACAACACGTGCCACCTCCGCCGCTGCCACCGCTATATCGGCCGAGATGCCGAGGCTGCAGTAGCCGTTTTCGTCGGGCATTGAGCAGGTGATGAAAGCGACGTCCACAGGGAACTCGCCACGGCGGAACATACCCGGCACTTCCCCGAGGAAAGCGGGCGTCATGCTGCCCCAGCCGGCGCCTATATGGGCACGCTGGTCGGCGCTCACGAAGATGCTGTTCACCAGGAACGAGTCTTTGTATTCCTCCTTGCAGAAAGGAGCGGGTTCCTTGTGGACATTGAAGCCGGAGGTAATGGTCACGTCGCGGAGTTCGGCATGGCGGCGGGCAAGGGCCTCCTGAAGCAGGACCGGAACGGATGCGCCGCCCTGACAGCAGACGGTATCGCCGCTGCGCACGAGCTTCACAGCCTCGTCGGCACTTACGTATTTCATTCGCTTACGAGTTTTACAAACAGTTTAAGATGCTGGTCAAGCAGTTCGAAGTCGCGGTCGTCCAGAAGGCGGGACACGCACACACGTATGCCGCTCTGGCCGCTGCCGGTAGTATTCAGCGGAATTGCGATCACCCCGCAGCGGAGCAGCGCGGCCAGCAGTTCGCGGTTGCCGAGGTCCTTATAGCCCACGGTGTAGAAGAAGCCGTCGCTGATGGTCTGCTCCATGTCTTTGTCGTATACCAGATGGAAGCCGTTGTCCTCGAAAATCTGACGCGAACGGTGGGCGCGGAGACCGTAGTTCCGCAGCTCCTTAACGAAATCGTAACGGCCCTCGACCGCAGCCTCCATCATAGCCGAGAAGGCGTACTGGGCCGAATGGCCTGCGCCCGAAGTATTTACATATAAATAGTTCAGGATAAAGTTGTCTCCGAAACCGCCTATGCCCCACTTTTTCTTCAGGGCGGGATACTCCCTGCTGTACAGCTTGTCCGAGATACACACCATGGCGATGCGTTCGCCTGCATAGCTGAATATCTTGGAGGCCGACAGGAGCATCACGTAGTTGTCCGTATAGTGGGCCACGGTGCTCTGGAAGGGCGGCTGGAAGGGAACCGACATATCCTTGCGGAAGTCCATGCACAGGTAGGCCATGTCTTCCAGCACTATGACGTCGTACTTGGTAGCCAGTTCGCCTATTATCTGAAGTTCTTCCTCAGTGAGGCAGATCCATGCCGGATTGTTGGGGTTCGAGTAGAGAACCGCGGCTATGTTACCCTGCTTGAAATAGGATTCCAGCTTGTCCCTCAGCTTCTCCGCCCTGTATTCGTAGATGTCGAATGTAACGTTCTTGATTCCCAGTATATCCGGCTGTCTGCCGTGTGCCGAGAAGCCCGGGCAGATGTAGAGTATTGTGTCTTTGCCTGGCTGAAGCTGAGAGCATTCAAGGATACTGGTCATGCTGCCCTGCATGGAACCCACAGTGGGAACTATGCCCTTCGGGTTGATGTCCACGTCGATGAAGGCCTTCACGAAGCGGGCGGCGTTGCGCTTGAGTTCGGGAATGCCCTGCACTGAAGGGTAGATGGAAGGGATGCCCTCGTCGAGAGCCTTCTTCTGCGCCTCTATGCCTATGCGGCAGGCCGGAATGCCCGGGACGCCGAATTCGAGGTGGGAGAACTTCTCCCCCGCCCTCTCTTCCAGAGCCGCCCCAAGCATGGAGCACTGACGTATGGTTGTGCGGGAAATATCATCTATTCCCATTTCCTGCATCTGTGCCAGCAGGATGTCATTTGATAGGGCTTGCTTCATTACTATTACTGCTTCCTGGAGAATTCTAGTCCGGCGTCGAAGGCCTTGAGGTTGGCGTCCACAATTGCGTCGCCCTTGCGTGCAAAGATGCGGCGGATTCCGTCGCGCAGCTTCTCCGGTTCAAGTATTTTCATTACGGCGGCGCTTGCTCCCAGGAGCACCATATTGGCGCTTCGAGGCGACTGGACAGCCTTTGCCATTGCCTCCGCATCCAGAGCGACAAGGTTCTTCACCTTGGCCAGGGCTTTCTCCACCTCTTCCATTTCCGGGTAGTTGGGAATGTTCTTGAGGGGCACCGTATTGGTGATGATCCAGCCGTCCTTGGCAAGGAATGGCAGATAACGGAGGGCCTCCATAGGCTCCATGGAGATGATGATATCGGCCCCGCCGAGAGGGATGAGGTCGGAATGAATGGGGGCGTCGCTGAGGCGGAGATGCGACTGCACGTCGCCGCCTCTCTGACTCATTCCATGGACCTCCGCCTGTTTGAGGCTGAGATTCTGTTCAAGGGCTGCCGAACCTATAACGGTGGCTATCGAGAGGATACCCTGTCCCCCGACGCCTGCAAGTATGATGTCTCGTTTCATTTCTTTGCGTGTCTTTTTGCGGTTTGAATGCATTCGCGCCTGCTGATGATCACGGAAACTCCGTGATACTCGATCTCTTCCCTGATAACGCGTTCCATCTCCGGATAGTTCACCGGAAGGGGAACGATGGTACGGATGTGCTCCTTCGGGACTCCGAGGCCTTCGCATATCGCTTCCAGCCTGCCGGTACCTGCGGAATCCTGACCGCCGGTCATTCCGGTGGTGAGGTTGTCGGAGATGCATACCAGGATGTCGGACTTCTCGTTGACGGCGTCCAGCAGGCCGGTCATGCCGCTGTGGGTGAAGGTGGAGTCGCCTATTACTGCAACTGCCGGATACAGGCCGCTGAATGCGGATCCCTGGGCCATGGTGACGGAGGCGCCCATTTCCACACAGGTGGTGAAGGATTCGAACGGGGGCAGCCAGCCCAGGGTGTAGCAGCCTATGTCGCTGAACACCTTGCCCTTCGGGTAGTTCTTCATGACGGCATTGAGAGCCGTGAAGAAATCCCTGTGGCCGCAGCCCTGGCAGAGGGCGGGCGGACGGGGAGCCGGCACTTCAGAAGGCGCGCAACCTTCCCTTTCCGGCAGGCCGAGAGCCTTGCGGACAGGGTCTGGAGAGAGTTCGCCGGTGCGCGGCAGGGCACCGCTCAAACGGCCGAGGATCTCCACTCCGTGAGGGAGTATTCCGCGGAGCCTTTCTTCCAGGAGCGGCTGACCTTCTTCCAGCACCAGTATGCGCTTGCACATGCCGGCGAGCTTGAGAATGAGCTCCTTCGGGAAGGGATACTGGGATATCTTGAGAACCGGGAACGGGCAGCCATCGGGGAAGTTTTCCATCAGATAGTTATAGGCGATACCGCAGGCAATAACGCCAAGGCTCTTGTCGGGGCCCTCCGTGAGGCTGTTGAAGCGGGACTTCACCGCATCCTCCTCGAAACCAGCGTAATCCTTGATGAGCTGGCGGTAGCGCTTGCGGGCGTTTACCGGGAGCGTGCACCACTGCACCTCGTTCGCCGGGAAATGCATTTCATTGGGGGTGCGGGCAGCCGAGTTGTCGATTCCCTCCACGATGGAGCGGGAGTGCGAGAGACGGGTGGTGAGACGCATCATCACCGGGATGCCGCGGCTTTCGGAATAATCGAAGGCCTCGCGGGCCATTTCATAGGCCTCCTGCTGCGAGGAAGGCTCGAATACCGGGATGAGGGCGAAGGAAGCGTAGAAACGCGAATCCTGCTCGTTCTGGGAGCTGTGCATGGAGGGGTCGTCGCAGGAGGCGATGACCAGACCGCCGTTGGCGCCGGTGACTGCCGAGCCCATGAAGGGATCCGCGCACACGTTCAGTCCCACGTGCTTGAAGCACACGAGGGAGCGCTTGCCGGCGAAGGACATGCCGAGCGCCTCTTCCATGGCGGTTTTCTCATTTACCGACCATCTGCAGTGGACACCGCGCTCCGCCGTAAGCGGATGGCCCTGAATGTATTCTGTTATTTCGGTCGAGGGAGTGCCGGGGTATGCGTATACCCCGCTGAGGCCGGCATGCAAAGCACCGAGCGCCAGAGCCTCATCTCCCAATAGCAATTGTTTTTGAGACATATCTGGTTGTTAGTTTCAGTGGTTCTACAAAGATACTAAAATTTGATGGATTGTGAGCTAAATAATTCCCATTTCCTTGGTAATGGAAATAAGCTCCGCGGTGTTGGAGACATCCAGTTTTACGAGCAGCTTCTGGCGATACCAGCGTATGGTTTCGGGGCTCAGGCCAAGGGCCTTTGCAATCATCGGTGCGGTATAGCCTTTGGATAGCAGATCCAGCACCTCCTTTTCGCGGGAAGAGAGCTTCACGTCGCCCGCCTGCGGCTTCATCTCTTCGAGAGTTTCCCGGATAAGATCGTTTGCTTCCGTTTTTTCCCGCTTTGTCTTTCGCAGATACCACAACACTGTCAGGAAACCAGCTATGAGCAGCAGGACAGACGCCAGAGCGGCGATGATCCAATGCAGCTGCCTTTTCTGTCTGGTAAGGACGTTGTCTATGAATTCCAGATTCTCCCTTCGGAATACGGGGGAATCGTCCGGATGAACGGAATAGTAGGCGTTTACGTCGCGAAGGTACTTAAGGGCGCGTGAAGTTCTGCCGCTTTCCATATAGAGTCTTCCCAGTCCCTTGTATGCGAACATCAGCATCAGTGAATCGCCGGATGCCTTCGCATAGGATGCCGCTTTTTCGTAAGCACTGGCGGCCTTGTGTTTATCGCCCTCATCCATCCACGTTTCACCTATATTGTACCAGAGCACAGTATTGCTCTCGTTCCAGCCGTTCCTTTCGAATATCTCGCCCGCTCTGGCATAATAATCCATAGCCGTTGGGATATCCCCCATCATGTTATACAGATTGCCGAGCGTACCGTAGAGGGAGGAAAGCATATCTTCCGAAGCCTTCCCGTCCTCAATCCGCTTCACGCTTTCCATAGCCTTCTTATAGTAAAAAGCTGCACTGTCGTACTGCTCTTCCGCGTAAAAGATCTGTCCTACGTATTTGTAAGCATCCGCATTCGCTTCCTCCCACCCCCTGGGGACGCTGATTTCGAGTGCTTTCCGGGCATAGAAACGGCACTTCTCGAAATTGAGGTTCTGCCAGCCGAGCATAAGGTCGCGGTAATTGCGGTTGAGTTGCAGAAGCTCTGCTTCGGATGCTCTGTCCTTCCTGTCGGGGGTCCAGCGTGCGACGACCCTTTCGAGCGAGTCCAGATTGAAGCCTCGATGGTCGTTGTACGCGCCGGCGGAAAGTACTGCCAGCAAAAGCGTAAAAACGGGGAGCATTTTCTTCATGACACAAAAATAACCAAAAAAAATCGGTATTTCACCACCCTTTAGGGTAGTGCCACCACCCTTTTGTATGGTGTTTTTGACGACAATAAACACGAAATTTGCGGTATGGACAACACCATTTCCCTAACTCCGCGCGAGGTTAGCATAATACGTCTCATCGCCCAGGGCGCAAAGTCCCCTGGGATAGCCTCCGAACTGGGACTGAATGTGGAGACTGTCAAGTGGTACCGCAAACGTATCCTCGACAAGTTTGAAGCATCCACTTCCGCAGAGGTGATACGCAAGGCGATAGAACTGAATCTTATATAATTAATAATACCCCTCAACATGAAACGGATAATCCTGGCATCAATTGCACTGCTCGTAGCGTGCGCGAGCGCGAGCGCTCAGCTCAACGCACTTAAAAAGTACGGCGAGAAACTAAAGAACTCGGTAGAGAACAAGGTCACCAACAGGGTTGAATCGGAAGTCGACCAGAGTGTCGACAACGCCGTGGACAAAACTCTGGACAAGATTTTCAACAAAAAGCAGAAGGATACGGCTGAGGGACAGCAGCCTGCCGCGAACGCCGGATGGAAATGCCCCGAGTGCGGCCATGCTGGCAATAGCGGCAATTTCTGCGGCGAGTGCGGAGCTAAAAAGCCCGGTGCGGCCGAGAGAACCGCCGGCAATGCGGCTGGCAGGGCCGATGCCCAGACAAGGAAGGCCGTGCAAACGGCATACGCCAAGACCGATTTCGTGCCGGGCGATGAAATCTTCTTTGAAGATGATTTCGCCCGTGAACGCCTTGGAGAATTCCCGCTTCGCTGGGAGCTTCTCGACGGTTATGTGGAAACGGCATCCCTCGAGGGCCGCAAGGTGCTTGCCTTCACCGACAACGGCATGGGACAGGTACTCCCCAACATGAAGGACAAATGGGCCTGGCTGCCGGAGGATTTCACAGTGGAATACGACCTGTTCATCGCTCCTCTGAGCGACGACGACCCCAGCATCCTTCAGATTGAACTTTGCTTTGGCGCAGCCCGTCAGAGCGACTGGTATAACGCTTCAAGCGTGGTCACTCTTTACTTCCGTGAAGACGGTTCCTCCAGCATGATCTGGTCGCTCAAGAAGCCCGGCAGCGACAGTCAGACCCGTGGCAACAAATCGCTTGGTCTCTCCGCGGCTTTTGAGGATTACTCCCCTGCCAGTCCCCTCAAGGCAGGAGAGTGGAACCACCTCGCGTTCTCATTCAACAAGCGTGCATTCAAAGGTTATATAAACGGCGTACGCATCATCAACGTTCCGTCCATGGAAGCTCCCGGCTATCTCTATTTCAACAGCGCCGCAGCCTATAATTACAGCGGAATCAGCAACGTACGCATCGCCAAAGGCGCCGTGCCTCTTTACGACCGTCTGCTCTCCGACGGCAAGATAGTCACCTATGCCATCACCTTCGAAACCGGCAAGGCCGACCTTAAACCCGAATCCCTGGTGGAGATTAACCGCGTAGCAAAGCTCATGCAGGAGTATCCCGATCTGGAATTCGAAGTGCAGGGTCACTGCGACAACACCGGCTCCGACAAGGTAAATGATCCGCTCAGCCAGCAGAGGGCGGAAGCGATAGTGGCAGCCCTGGCCGATCTGGGCATCTCCGAATCCCGTCTCACTCCGGTAGGCAAGGGATCACATGAGCCCGTGGCCTCCAACAAGACCGACGAGGGCCGCTCAAAGAACCGCAGGGTTGAATTCGTAAAGAAATAATGCCATGAGAAAGCAATTTGCTGTAGCCGTCCTCCTCTTTATGGCGTCTGCACTCTTCGCGCAGAACAACGCCCGCAAGATTATCTCCCTTACACCGGCTCTGCCTTCGGCTAAGGATATGTTGGAGGCTTTTAAAGAAGATCATACTCCCTACGACGAATATAACGGCCCCGGCGGGAAAGCGCTGCAGGCATTCGCGGACAAGCATCTTGATGCGGAGCGCGTAATCAGGGAACTGCCCTCCGAGTATACCCCAGACGTTTCTTCCTTCGGCAATATGAGCGCCGGCTCCGCCAAATCATCGGCAATGGGCCGTATGTCAGGCATGGGACTGAGTGCGAGCGACATTGCCAAATTGCAGTCCGGAGAACTCAGTCAGGAAGAGCAGCTGGCTCTTGCCAATAAAGTCATGAAGGCCCAGGGAGGACCTACTTCGGATGATCTTGCCAGGATGCGCCAAATGATGGAAGCCCAGAATTCCGGCATTACGGGCACCCCGGAGGAGGCCGCCGAAGCCGCAAGACAGCTTTCTGCGCTTCAGTCACGCGGCACGTCCGGCAGCAGTTCGCGCTCCGGCATACTCAGGCTCAACGAGATGGACCGCACCCTTATCGACCGCATGAAAGAAGGTGACAACCGTAAGGAAGCTGCCCGCGAAAAGGGATATGAACTATATGAGAAGAAATACAGAAGCCAGGTGAAAGAGATAGAGAAAGGTCTTCACCAGGCTATCATGGAAGGCGCATTCGAGGAACGTCCGGCTCCTGGAACGGAAGCCCGTTGCGAAGCGGCCGCAAAGCGGTATCAGGCTCTCACCAGGCAGAGATTCGCCGTTGAATGCAGGTTCTATGAGGAGTATCTCCCTGTCTGGAGAAACGCTATCGCGGGCGCGATGGAGTATTACAGGACGGATTTGATGCAACTCTCCGAAGAAAGGGAAGCCTTCCGTGCTCAGCAGTTTGCCCAGACCGGCAGCCCAGAGTTCATGGCTCCTGCCTTTACTCCGGATGCCGTGGCCAGGCAGTATTTCGACTTAGCTAAAGATATCCTTGATTATGAATTGGAATTGCCGGACGACTCGGTAACCATGGAATGAGAACTATTATCAAATTGTTTACTCTGGCGGCAGCACTCACATTGAGTGTCGCCGCCTTTGCTCAAGACCGCGTCTCCACGCCCATTGTCAAGGCACTGGAGAGCGGCAAGTTCTACATGAAGCTGGGAATGAATCTCGGCGGCGGCAGGATGACGGTAGAAACCGCCTCTCGCGGCGGAGTTGTAATGAGCCGCACCCACATGCGCTCCATGGATGCCGTTTCTCTCAGCGCAGATGGTCGCAACTATCAGCTAGATGAAGAGAAAAAGACCTGGCGCATGCTGCCGGGGGCGATGGCTATACCTACAACTCTTAAGTTCGTACGTCAGGGCAGTTGCAAACTGAATGGCGACGACGGCTGGTACTTCGACGAATACCGCGCCACCGACGACAGTTCCGTCATATTCTACTATAACTCCACCAAGGTGGCAGCCATCGATATGGCGGGCGCAGGAACCATGACCCTGCAATCTTTCAGCACCACCATTCCTTCACATATGTACTTCTGCGTCGGCCCCGACTGGAAAGGCCAGGGCGTCGCACCTCCTGTTTGCTCGACCCGCTGGACCGACAACGGCACGCCGCTCGAACTTGCAGCAGGCTCAGCGCTTCTCGGCGCTACGGTGACCGACGTCCACGCAGGCGGCAGCATTTCCCTATCCGACCTCTCTCCCTCGCAGGAGATACCGCAGGCCCGCACCGACCTCAAGGTCACTGGTGAGGGCATAAAGAAGGCCATGGTGCAACTGAGCAAGGAGCTGGAAGGAAAGAGCCCTCAGGAGATAGTGAACGAGATAATGGACTTCGACAACAAGCTCTCCAGGATGATGATGGTGGGCGTTGTAAGCGGCGAACTGGTGGAGATGGCAGTGGCGCGCTGCGCGGTTTATCCGCATCCTTCGCTTCTCACTACAACCGGAAACATGCTGCTCGAAGTGGATATGCCCGATTCGGCACTGGAGTATTTCGAGGCTGCGGCCAAGCTCGCACCGAACAACGAGGAGCCGCTCTACGGACAGGTAGAGAGCCTGCTGGATATGAATAAGCCCGAAAAGGCAAGGCAAGTGGTTCCCAAGATAATAGAGATAACTCGCCGCCGCAAGACTCCAGATGGCCGCGCCTGGCTCTACAGGGCCATGCTCACGTCGGACAAAGAACCTATGCAGGCCGCAGCCGACCTGTTCCGCTCGCTGTCGCTGGGCTACTTCGACGAGAACTCGGCAGCGCTTATAGCATCGCTCCTGAACGAACTCGACAAGGCCGAACTCAACGCCTCGGCCGACGAGCAGGACTTCATGTCGCTTATCCATCAGATATATTCCCAGGAGAATCTTGCCAACATACGCAAAGGCATAACCTTCGGTTTCAAACAGTCTTTCGGCGAGGACTTCGCCGACCTCAACGCCACTCCCGCCGGCGACCTCGAAGCCAACCGGAGGCAGAACGCCTTTATCGCCCGGGACTTCGAAAACAAGAGCGAAGCTCACCTCAAAAAGGCCGAAGCCGCTACCGAGGGTAGCCCTTCGATAAAGCTCTATACGGCTATGGAGGCTACCTTCCTTCCCGCCAGTCTTTCGAGCCTCATGGATGAGGCCAAGAACCGCAAGGAATCGCTTAAGGCGGAGAATATGAGCGCTGCGGCCAGGGACGCCATAAACAATCTTCAGCTTTCCCAAACAGTTATCAGCGGCCTCGAAAGGGCCTATGCAAAGATCTCAGGGCAGCTGGCCACCGACTATCAGGTGGAAAGTCTATACATGCCGGATCTTCGCACCTTCTGGTGCCTGCGTCTGCTGGAGCGTTACTACAAATACTATCTCGACTACGCCTACGGCACATTTGGCAGCTACGACGACGAGCACGGGACCTTCCACGGCTATCTGCCCGAAGGGCTAAAAGCCGAAATGCTCAGCGGCAAAACCAGGCTGGCCAAATACAAGCCTCTTTCCGAGGCAATGACAGAGCGTCATGCCAAGGAGGCCGAGAGCCTGGGTAAAAAGTGCGGCAAGGAGTACGACGATTGGCTGGACAATCATCCGAATGCCAGCGAAGAGGCCTGTGAGAGGGCGCGCAGGCGCATCTTCAAACCATTCTACGTCCTGATCGAGGTCACCCAGCCTCTGGAACGCCTGGAGCAACTGACGACTCCGGAAGAAAAGGATGCGGAGCAGGCTTATGTGCTCTACTACAACAGCACTATAAGGCCGGTACTTGACGCGTGGTGGAAGGACATCTCCAAGTATGCCCAGTACTGTTATGATCCCCACGTGACGGTATATTTCTGGTACACGAACCTTGCTTCCATTTACTCGGAATACAGTGCCACCTTCGCATCCAAGGCCAGCATGGGAGATATCCTGCATATTGCCCGTCAGGCAATACTCAAGCGCAAGGCGGAATTGGACAATCAGGACTGGCAGGACCATCAGGAACAGCTCAACGAGTACTTCCAGGCAAAGCGCGACGAGCGCGACTTGAAGGAATTCAAGGGCACCGAGTTCCATGGTTTGAGCGATCTCTACATTTCTATGAACACGCCAAGCGGCAAGGTAGACTTCGGCCTCAAGAAAGGCGAGTTCGGCATCCATATCGATGTCAAGGACTCCTATATCCAACCTCAGCCCATAGTCGCTCGCCAGGCGGAGAAGGATCGGCTGATAACGGACGATATGGCGGGTGCAATATCCAATGCATTGCAGGGCTTGTCGTCTCTCCCGTCGGAGTACTTCGGTAAGAAAATCGACCCGAAAGAAGGCATAGCGGGACCTAACTTCGACGCGCTTAACCTTGCTGTGAGGGCTGCGACAGGCAAGCTCCTGGTAACCAAGGATTCCGACGAATACAACGTGGCGCGCGACTCCCACGGCAATCTTCAGTTCCGCCGCGTCCAAGGTCGCGACACCGACATAATGGGATATGGCAACTTCCTCTCGGAAGACATTCAGGCCGGGCGCATTAAGGCACGCCGCGAGGTAGCCAGCGTCGGCTTCTTTGGAGGAGGTTTTTCCCTTAACCTTGGCAGTACGACAATTCAAAGATAGACAGATATGAAAAAGCTTCTCTTACTACTTGCTTTTGCATTTCCGTTCCTGACGCTTCGCGCCCAAGACGAAGAAACCGAACCTCCACAGTGGCTTGATGTTTCCGCTCTCTGCTACACTGCCGAAGGAGGAAGCGACCCCTCGCACGTGCTTCAGCAGTTCCTGCTCTTCTCTGCCGAGACCGTCGATGCCAACGAAGCCCTGTTCAACGATCTTCTCAGCCTTATGGAGGAGATAAATCAGTCGTACGTGAACCAGTCTGTTCCTGATTATCTCAAAGAGATGGAGACAAGCATACTCGCGATGCGCGAGCAGTTCAAGGATAATCCACAGATCCAGGCACAGGTAGACGAAGCCTATCGCGAATATTTGAAAGAAAAGAAGGCAGTCATGGCCGAGAAGGTCACTTCAGAGGTAAACTTTTCCTCCGATCCGGCGGTAATGCTGCGCAAACTCAAGGCACTGGCCATTAACCACAAACTCTATACGGGCTGGTCCGATGCAGGGAACGGCATGTTCGCGGTAACCGAAGCCCCGCGTTACAACAAGTTCAACGCCGGCTATTTCGACAAGGTGGAGGTAGCCGACAAGGACTTCTACAAGTGGGGTATGATCGATGCCGGCGGCCGCCAGATCCTGCCTGCGCAGTACGGTCCCTTTGGCCAGAACGGCACTTGCTATCCCGACGATGACGTGATCTTCCTGAAGAAAGAAGACGCCGGCGTGGTGCATTCAGGTGCCGTGAGCTACAGCGGCCGCGTACGCATCCCCTTCATCTACGACAGTAATGTAGATGGAATCTACCGTCATACTCCTGCCATGCCTTTCGAAAAGAACGGCAAGATTGGCTGGGTAGACCTCAACGGCAAGGTGGTAACCCCCTTCGAGTATGTCTCCTGCAGTCTGGTCGCCTTTGGCTGGGTCGTTTCAAAGGATGGCGAGAACGTCGGTTTCGTGTCCGAAAAAACCTGCAAACTGAGCATCCCGCTCAAGTACAAGGAACTGGCCGATGATGGTCCGGAATTCATGCGATTCGACGGCAAGGTAGATGTTTATGACAGAGACGGCAATTTTATACGCACCAGAGAATCATATTACGATTAATCACAATAGTATCATGAAAAAAGTATTAGTACTCCTAGCTGCGGCGGCACTTATGCTGTCCTGCAGCGGAAACAGCCAGAATGGCGAGAAAGGCAAGGACGCAGACGGCGCCAAGAGCAACATCTCGATCGGCGACAAGTTCGCCTTCGCCGGCCTCGAGAGCGACAAGCTTGTTCCCGCTTTCGCAATCGAACTCAGTGAACTCGCAACCGATCCCCGTTCCGAGAGCAACCCAAAGAAGGATGAGGCCTTCTTCTACACCGGAACGGACATCACTGCAATCCCGGTCGCCAAGGTGGACGCATGGGTCAAAAAGGTATACGCAGCCGTGGTCAAGGCGGCAGACGGAGGCAAGGTCTATGAGGCAAAGGGCATCTCCGGCGACGAACTCGGCCCCGAGGCCAAAGAGCCTTCGACCGAAAAGCAGGCGGTTACCGTGATGTACCTCTACCAGCACAATGGTACCTGGTTCAACATCTCCGCCGGCCATAAGGCTTACTTCCGCAAATTCAAGAAGGATTACGGCGACAAGTGGATAGGCGTCGGTATCACCGTCAAGGAAATGCTCGGCTCTGTGGAATAGTCTCCGTTACCCAACAAACTTTTTATCGCCTGCAGATTGACTGCGGGCGATATTTTTCTTAACTTTGTAGCATGAGTCAAGTCCACATTATAGATCATCCCATGATCCAGCACAAGCTGACGATCATGCGTAAAAAGGAAACCGGTTCCAAGGATTTCCGCGAGTTGCTTAAAGAAATCGCCCTTCTCATGGGCTACGAGGTCACCAGGGACATTCCTCTGGCCGATGTCGAAATCGAAACCCCCATCTGCAAGATGACCGCCAAGGAGGTGTCCGGGCGCAAGCTCGCCATCGTTCCCATCCTCCGCGCGGGTATAGGCATGGTGGACGGTCTTCTGAGCCTCGTTCCCGTTGCAAAGGTCGGCCACATCGGCCTCTACCGCAACGAGACCACCCACAAGCCGGTGGTTTATTTCTGCAAGCTTCCCGAAGATATCCAGGACCGTCTGGTTATCGTAACTGATCCCATGCTCGCCACCGGCGGAAGCGCGTGCGACGCACTCTCCATGCTCAAGGAGCGTGGCTGCCACAACATCCGTCTCATGTGCCTCGTGGGAGTGCCCGAGGGTATCGCCAAGGTACAGGCCGAGCATCCCGACGTGGACATCTACGTCGCCGCAGTGGACGACCACCTGAACGAGAACGCCTATATCGTTCCCGGTCTTGGCGACGCTGGCGACCGCATCTTCGGCACCAAGTAAAAGGCCACTTAACCACATAATGAAAAAGCTGATCGTTTTTTGCCTGGCGGTCTTTGCAGCCGTTTCTGCAATGGCCCAGGGCGGTAACACCGGAGACGGCGGCGCCGACGGCGACTATATTTCCCTGGCCAAAAAGATTGCAGGCCTGGAAAAGAAGTCGGAAAACTTCAACCTGTTTGTCAACTACACTGCTGCATACCAGCAGACGCTCAATCCCTACGCTGCCGCTTTCAGGGCCAAAGCCCTGCGCCTGGAGATCAAGGGTGCGTTCGGCGAACATATCTCCTACCGCTTCCGCCACAGGCTCAACGGTTCCGGAGTCCCGCGCAGCGAAGACAATTTCGCATCTGCCACAGACATGGCCATGGTGGGTTGGCGCTTTAATGACAGGTTCGAGATACTTGGAGGCAAGATTTGCCAGTACTGGGGAGGTTTCGAGTACGATGAGAACCCCATGTACATTTACGAGTACTGTGATCTGCTGGACCGCATGGACATTTTCTTCGGAGGAGTGGCACTCGTATACCACCCGGTGCCCAGCCAGGAGTTCGTCTTCAACGTTACCAATACCTTCAACGGCAAGTTCGAAGATGAATACGGAGCCGGCGCCGTCTCTGCCGGAGGCAACTACAGGCTCAAGGGGCTCAATTACCCCTTTACCTACATTCTGAACTGGAACGGCAGTTTCCTGAACGGTAGATTCAAAACCCGCTGGGCGTTGGGAAGCAGCGCTCTTGCAAAGGGAACCGTGACTCCAGGAACCGACGTTATCCTCGGAGAACAGCATACTTATCTGGCATATCTGGGCCAGATGCTCCATCTGCCCAAATTCCAGTTCTATCTGGACGCGTACCTGAATCATGAGGATCTGGACCGCACCCGCATCGCATCGGAACTCTTGTGCCCCGCCAGCACCTACCTTCTGAACGTGGACTACGCCAGTTTCGTGGCCAAAGCCAACTGGCAGTTCGCTCCCAAATGGAACTTCATAGGCAAGCTGATGTACGAAACAGCCAGCACGACTGATTTCAAGAATTTCCGCAGGTCTGTCGGCTTTGTCACATGCATGGAATACTATCCCGTGGATGACCAGGATCTCTGCTTCTTCCTTGCCTACGTTCGGAAAGACCGCAGTTTCTCATCAGAATGCGGCCTCCCGGCGGCATTGGCCGTCGGCGTGAATCGAGCCGAACTGGGTATCATGTACCGCATCAAAGCATACTAGATGCAGGGAGCATTCAACATTTTTTTACTTGTGATGGCCATCTTTGCTGTGGTCGTGTTCGTGGCGCTCTATTTCGTGAACGCAGGTTACGGAAAATTCTACAACAAGAGCTGGGGTCCCACTCTCGACAACCATCTGGGCTGGTTCATTATGGAAGCCCCGGTATTCGTGGCCATGCTGGCTCTCTGGTGGCTTTCAGATCGCCGCAGCGACTACGTCAGGCTGGTTTTCCTGCTTCTGTTCGAGACTCATTACTTCCACCGTTCCTTCATCTTTCCGCTGCAACTCCGCGGCCATAACCGCATGCCGTGGGCCATCGTAGGCATGGGGGCCCTGTTCAACACCCTGAATGCTTTCATGCAGGGAGGCTGGATATTCTTCATTTCTCCCGCTGACATGTACCCTGTGGAATGGCTCAGAAGTCTGCCCTTCATAGCCGGCACCGTCGTGTTTGCTATGGGGATGTTCATCAATATCCAGTCCGATACCATCATACGCAATCTCCGTCAGCCGGGCGACACCGCTCATTACCTTCCCAAGGGTGGATTGTTCCGCTACGTGGCAAGCGCCAATTATCTTGGAGAATTCATGGAATGGGCCGGTTTCGCGCTCCTCACCTGGTCGTGGGCCGGAGCCGTATTCGCTCTCTGGACATTCGCGAATCTCGCTCCCAGGGCAGCTCGTACCCATGATCTCTATGCCACTGAATTCCCCGAAGAATTCGACCCTCAGAAGGTCAAACGCATCATACCCTTCATCTATTAGAATGGAATCCCCCATCTTCACTCCGGTAAAAATCGGCCCCGTGACACTTCGCAACCGCGTTATCCGTTCGGCTGCGTTCGAGAATATGGCCTACGGGAACAGCCCTTCGCAGGACCTTTACGACTATCATGTGGCCGTGGCCCGTGGCGGAGTGGGAATGACAACCCTTGCATATGCGTCGGTGAACCGCAGCGGCCTGTCGTTCGACGGTCAGCTTTGGATGCGCGAAGAGATAGTACCGGGCCTGAAACGCATCACTGATGCGGTCCACGCCGAGGGCGCCAAGTGTTCCATACAGCTGGGCCACTGCGGCAACATGACCCATCGCGCCACCTGCGGATGCACCCCCGTAGGGGCATCGAGCGGATTCAACATCTACTCCCCCACGATAGTCCGGGGCCTCAAGGTCTCCGAACTGGATGCCCTTGTAGAAGACTTCGGCCATGCTGTGGACCTTGCCCGCGAGGCCGGTTTCGACTGCGTGGAAATCCACGCTGGTCACGGCTACCTCATCAGCCAGTTCCTTTCGCCCTACACCAATCATCGGCACGACGAATACGGAGGGTCGCTCCAGAATCGTATGCGCCTCATGCAGAGGGTGATACGCTGTGTGCTCGAGCATGCCGGCAGAGACATGGGCGTGATCGTAAAGATGAACATGCACGACGGCTTCCGCGGAGGAATGCAGCGGGCCGAGTGCCTGGAAGTTGCTCGCGAGCTGGAGCGTCTTGGAGTGCACGCCCTTGTGCTGTCGGCCGGCTTCGTGAGTCGCGCCCCAATGGAAGTGATGCGCGGCGCCATGCCAATCCGCACCTTCGCGCATTACATGGACCCCCGCAAGTTCTGGTGGCTCCAGGCCATGCTTTACCTTGCCGGCCATATGCTCATCCCCACCGTTCCGTTCAAGGAAGGCTATTTCCTGGAAGACGCCATGGAGTTCCGTGCAGCGGTGAAGTTGCCACTCATCTACGTGGGCGGCCTCAATACAAAAGAAAAGATGGAAGAGGTGCTGGCAGCGGGCTTCCAGGGTCTTCAGATGGCCAGGGCGCTAGTGCGCGACACCGACTTCGTGAACAAACTCCGTACGGGCGAGACAACATGCAGCGGCTGCGGCCATTCCAATTACTGCATCGCCCGCATGTACACCCTTGAAATGAAATGCAATCGCTGCGTGGAAGGCCTTCCTGCCTCACTTCGCCGCGAAATAGATAAGGCTGAAAAGAGATGGAAGGATACACCATAGTTACCGGAGCTACCGGAGGAATGGGAGCGGCCGCAGTGGAGGCGCTGGCGTCTGCCGGCCGGCCGGTGCTCATGGCCTGCCGGAGCGAGGCCAAGGCGCAGGCTCTGCGCGATCGGGTGATGCAGCGCTTCCCAGGTGCACAACTCGGCTTCGAGCTCCTGGACCTGTCTTCCATCGCATCCGTAAAGCGCTTTGCAGACGCCGTCCCGGAAGGCATAGCCGGGTTGTTCAACAACGCCGGCACAATGTCGCGGAGCGGCTTCGCCCTCACGGATGACGCTTTGGAATCCACCTTTGAGGTAAACTATTTCGGCCCCTGGCTGCTCACCAATCTGCTTCTGCCCAAAATGGCTCCGGACGCAGCCGTGGTGAACATGGTGTCGCTCAGCAGCAAGTATGTCAGCTTTTCCGAAGAGTCCCTGCAGGCGTCGGCCGAAAGCTTCACACAACTCGGCTCGTATGCCGCCAGCAAGCGGGCACTCATCTCCTTCAGCTGCGAACTTGCCAGGCGGCATCCTGAACTCCGGGTGAATATGGCCGACCCCGGAATCGTCGGCACGGACATACTCAATCTGGGCCGCTGGTTCGACCCGCTGCAGCGTGCCATCTTCAAGCCATTCTGCAAAACGCCTTCGCAAGGCGTGAAGCCTGCTCTCCGGGCACTGGAAGCGCAATGCTCCTGCCGTTATTTCGTCGGCCATGGCAACAAAGCCCTCCCCCGCCGCTATGATACTCCCGAACTCGACTGCCGGGTCTGGGAGGCTACGGAACGCATTTTGAAAGGAATCCAGAGCCGATGAAACGTCTTTTCGCATTTTTTCTCCTGGCCGTTCCGGTGCTGTTCACGCAGTGCCGGCAGGAACCGTTGTTCGTGGATCCGGAGAAGGCGGAAAACGGGGAAGCAACTGATCCTAATGGAGAGAGCGACGACGCCGATGAAGTGAACTGGGAGGCGGCGTTCGACTATGTGTACGACAGTTCCGTGATTCCGGAGATTCACGTGACGGTGAGCGAGGAGCAGTGGAACAAGCTTCTTGCCGCTTTCGACAAGAACGCCGACACACAGGAATTCGTGGAATGCGACGTCCGCTATTTGAAGGGCAAGGAGATTGTTCATGTTAGCCGGGCTGGGCTCAGGCTTAAGGGTAACACGTCCCGCAGGCGGCCAATGGACGGGAACGGCGCCTGGCATCACTGTCACTACAGCGTAGATTTCCACAAATACGTAAAGGATGCCGCTCACACACTTAAAGGTGTTCGCAGAGTGGATCTCAAATGGTTCAAAGACGACCCAGCCTACGTTCGCGAAATCTACTGCTACGACCTTTTCCGTCGCTACGGAGTATGGACGGCCGTGAACGACATCTACTCACGCCTTTGGATAAAAGTCGGAAATAGGGCAGAAGCCTACCTTGGCGTGTATGGAATGCTCGAGCACATCGACAAAAACTATCTCCGCGCCCGAAAAAAGGATTTCGGTGACGAAGACGGCAACCTCTGGAAGTGCCGCTACCCCGCCGACCTCAAGAGCCCCGACGCCAACATCGGAATAGACGAGAACAAGAGTACCCACACCTACGAGCTGAAGACCAACAAGGAAGAGGGATTCTCTGCCGCCAAGGCCCAGCTTCAGGATTTTATACGGAAACTGAACTCCCTTTCCGGCAGCGCTTTCAATGAATGGATAGCTTCTGTGATGGATGTGGATCTGCTGTTACGCACCTACGCTGTGAACGTTGCCGTGGGCATGTGGGACGACCACTGGAACAATAGCAACAATTACTACCTGTACTTCAGTAACACCGACTCCGGCTCGTACAAGGTTTTCTTCATCCCATACGATTACGACAACACTCTCGGCACTTCCGCCGACTGCGGAGTACAGAGTGACTCCGGACGGCAGGATCCCCTCTCCTGGGGGCACAGCAGCTATCCGCTAATGACAAAGGTACTTGCTAATTCAGTCTGGAGAGAAAGCTATAAAGGGTATCTGCGGGAACTCTGTGCCGAAGGCGGGCTCTTTCACTGGAGGAGTTCGGATTCCAGAATCAAGGCATGGCAGGCCACCATCAAAGATTACGTGTCCAACGACACGGGGGAAGATATGGCTATCAAGGACCGTCCGGCCGGCTGGGGCAATCATTATGAATATCGCATCATGGACACCGGCTCATCGAACAATTACTTCAAGGTAAAAGCAGCTGCGGTAGCTGCGATGCCTTAAAACTTGTTGATCTCGGTGTTAAGCCACTCCAGACGCGAAGAATAGAAGCGTTTCAGATAATCCACTTCCGCAGCGTAAGTGCCCAACACGACGTAGTTGGGCCATACGTATGTATAAAGGATAGGCCAGCGATCGAAATTCCTATCGGCGGCTTCCTTCACTCTCTCATAGCAGGAATCGATATAGGCCGGCACTTCGCTTAGCTTAGGATATACCTCATTCCAACGAGCCTTTACTTTCGCCAGGAAGGCAGGGTCCTTCATCAGGTAATAATACCAACCAGTTCCGTAACCTCCGCGGCCGTTGTAACGTATGAACCAGCCTTCAGACGTATTTGTAAGACCGTAATAATCATCAAAGTAATCACAGTTACCAAGAGTAAAATCGAAATCCCAGACATGGTACATTTCGAGTTTCTTACCCTTTTCTTTGGTAATGAAGGTGCTTTTGCGAAGATTGCCGTCGACGTTTTTCGTAAGTTCCTGAATAATGTAGTTGTTCACCCAGGAATCCACATCGATATAACGGGCATATCCACTTGCAGGATCCGCATAATACGATGACTTGAGTGCGTTTTCGAAGCTTTTGAAATAATTCTTCACGTAACTCCGTTGAGCCGAAGTGGGTTCTTCAGGATCTTTAAACATCATCGGGACGCCCATATCAGTCCACCAGCAGCACTTTTCATCCTGAGCCTCCTCAATCTCCAGATAATAATCTCCTGTTACGGCATCTCCACTGTTGTCGTTAGGCCCAGGCGGCGTTATGTCCACCCTGTGCTTGGCTACTTCCTTATGATCCATGAAGTTATACAGCCCCAGGTACGATTCATTCAGATAGACCTCCACATCGAAAATCGCAGGAGTCCAACTGAATTCCAGTATCTCGGATACCTTCATAGCCACCGTATTGCGCAGAAGGGACTTATCCGCATAATTTGCGACCAATATCCAGTCCTTGTTTTTGGGAAGACCGAACATAGGCGCCTTTTCGTTCAATTTGATACGATAAGGTTTCTTGGGGAAACTATTCCATGTCGCATTTCCGCGACCTCTGATAAGCATGGGCGCTTCAAACTTTCTAACATCCCATAGGCTCAGTCCTTCGTCCAGGATAGTGATATCGCCTGGAACCCAGGTAACCTTATCCTGTATTGGACGGGAGTTCTGTGTGCGTATATAAACCGTTGGGAAGCCACTGCCCTTCAGAACAACCTTGTATTTGAGCGTAGTGCCGTCGTAGAGCGTAAGCACATATTCAATCACTTCCGAGAAATCCTGTATCGTCTTGCGGCTCGTCTGTTCCACACCTCCCACAGAGAGAGACTTCCCTCTGTAGGAAAAATCAGGTATCAGCTTATAAGAATTGCAATCCTGAGGCAAATCAGCCATCAGACGCAATCCGTCACGGCTCGGGAGCAGATCCGATGTCAAGTTCTTATTATCTGCTGCGAGGAAAGTAAAATGGAAAAGGTTTGCTTCTTCGGTATTGGGAATCCGGAGTTCTCTGCCATTGCCCAACCAGAAATACAAGTCTGTAGTATTGTATGCGATACATACAATCGGAGAATCGCTGTCAGGGCAGGAACGGTCTACCTCAATTCCACTCAGAATACGGTTGTAGGTCCATTCCCCTGTTCTCGGATCAACCGCCAGTGTTGGGAGATCCCTTATCGTACAGTCAAATACTTTAGGTCCATCCGGGGGGATAATCACAGAAGTATTGTCAGAGAAAACAAAGACGATGCCGTCGTCTGAATCGACGGCACCGTTGAACAAAGCTGAGGAGTAGTATTTCTCCGTCAGCGGAAAAGAATAAACCACTACATGTTCCTCTTCCTCCTTGACGCAGGAAAGCGCAAGGAGGGAGAAGAACAATATGATCAAATATTTTTTCAATCTGAGAATTCAGATGCTGTCAGCCACACACTACCGTCTGCATCAACTGCCAGAGCTGAAGGAGCATACCAGGAGCCATTGATTTCGTCACAGGTGATAACCTTCTCTCCCGACCACGGGCCTTCAAGCTTGTCCGCGTCACGGTAGATGATACCATGCTGCCAGAAAGAACGGTAGAACATCATGAACCTCTGGTACTTGGGATTCCATATTATGGCGGGTTCACTCATCGCTCCCTTGGTCACCTGGCCACGATCGCCAACCAAAGGATCTGTGTTCCAGGTAATGCCGTCCCAACGCTCCCATTTAGCAATATCGTCAATATCGCTGGATGTCTTTGCAATGCGGGAGACGAAGAAGGCGTCGGTATCGACATCTGTACGTCCAGCCCAACAATGTACCATGCAGATATAATCATCCTTCACGCAGAAAGATGCCTGCGAGTAGTAGGGATCTGTGCTCTGGGGACCTGCAGTCCATGTTGCTCCGTTGTCGGAGGATACAAGGAATCCGTTGTAGGCATTTGTCCACCGGGCAAGTTTGGGATTGTCCACATAATCATCGCTCTGCTTCGCAGCATAGTGGACATATATCTTGTCACCTACGTAGAAACCACCGTTGATAATGATTTCGATAGCATTGCCGGACTTGTTGAGAATGGGCGTCGGAGCTGCGCCAGCGGCATATTTGCTCAAGGCGAGACCCGCGCTGAAATCTACATCTGATGCTATTGCAAGGGTATTCTCAAAAGATGATTCCTGGATACTCGGGTTACTCAATGCAACGGCAACATTACCAGCGCCATCGGGCCAAGCGACCACCTTGCCATTACCAGAAACCGAAGCTGCGTTATTTGCAATCATGCCCTTAAATTCGACAGTAGTCGGTTTAGTGCTCTTCTTGTCATAGCCCTTGGGGATAAGACGGATGTCATCGAGGTAGAGACGATTCCACCAGGCACCGGCACTCCATCCATTGAGACCTTCACCCCAGTCGCCGAAGAACAGATATCCCCACCAGTCAGCGCCGGTATTGAACTCCATGGAAAGTTGTTCCCATGCGCCTCCGAAACCGCCATTCTGAGTCCAGTCCTCGCCCGGGATTTCATGTCCTGTATTGGCTTCACCTTTACAGTTTACACCCATGAAGCAATCCACATTATTTGCATCTGCCCAGACAGTAAACACGTAGTCGGTATTGACGGTCATTGGAACAGTCTGCTCCATAAGATTCCAGAATCTTTTATTAGAATCAACTGTACGCAGTGCTGCAGCACGCTCCCCACTATGAGACTTGTAGATGTCACCCTCGTTTTCCGCATAAACGAGATCAACCGGATTCGCACGGTTCCAATCAACCGAGGTAACCCAGCGGGTAGCAAAGTTGATCGGTCTGTCCGGATATTCCTCAAAGCCCGGCTCAGAAACAAGGTTGAATTCATCTTCAGCGAAACTGACCTTGAAAACACCGGTTTT
Source organism: Bacteroidales bacterium (assembly GCA_017412645.1). GTDB lineage: Bacteria > Bacteroidota > Bacteroidia > Bacteroidales > UBA932 > Cryptobacteroides. The sequence goes on from JAFPWX010000021.1 coordinate 33,888, forward strand.
CTCGATTGTGGACGGGAAAATCACATCCGCATCACCTAAGGAGCCGAAATCGGTCACCTTGGCGGCGGAGAGGGTCTTGTCACCGTCAATCTTCACCACGGCACGCTTCTGGTCAGTGGTGATGACAGTCACGGTGATATTTGATATCTGCCCGGGAATGGCGCTAAAATACAGGACTCCTTTCAAGTTCCCTCCAAGGGAAATAGTGGAGACAGTGTTGGCGCCGGCCTCGGCCACGAAAGGACTGGTAAGAGGCACGTTCACCTCGCCAGCCAGAGCGCCAGTAGCGGAGATTTCTATTGCAGCAGGAGCAGCACTGAGGCTAACGGTGAGTTTACCAAAAGCAAGAGCACTCTTGAAGACCCAGTCTTCCTTACCTTTGGTGGAATTTGCCACCAGAATCACGTTTGACTTGTCAATACCTCCTGCGACCACAGTCTGCGAAGCAGCAACTGCCATCTTAACCTTTCCGTCGAAACGAGCGGAAGAAGCGTTATAGGGATACAGAATCTGAAGATCTGTATTCTCACAAGCAACTCCTTCAAAACCATCCACATACGTGAATTTGTTGTTGGCCTTTCCATCAAAGACGGATACCGCTTCACCGGATTTCCACGTGAAGGTAGGGCCACCCGGTGCCAGTTCAAAAGAAGCTTCAGTGTTGGCGTGAGTGTCCACGGGTGCAACACTGATGGGTTCGTCTTTCTTTTGACAGGCAACCACTGCTACAAAAGTTGCTGCCAAAGCCACAAAGAATCTTTTCATAACAAATAATAATAAAATAACCGAATAATTACTAGTTTACGATTATGCAATCCACTCCGATATGCCCCCAATCATCCGAACTGCTGTCAACGATCTCAACAAAAGCATTTTTTCCGGAATAATCGGACAGATCCCATACAATTTTTCTCGAATTCTCCGAATTGCGGCCGGTGGTCTTCTTGATTATATTCCCGGTAGAGGCATCTACCAGCGCCACATACAATCTGTCGATATCATTTCCGCCGGCAACATAAAATGACATGTGTGCTGATGGACCTATTGTAAATGTATTGGAGCGCATTGAACCCGTTTGCGAATCACCTCCTGCGTAATTGTTTGAATAGCTGCAGAAAGTCCAGCGTCCCATCATGTCACGGAAGGTCCCATAGCGCGAAACCGAAGCATCATTTACCATGTGTATTCCAAAATCACCTGAGAGGCTCCATCCATCCAAAGAACCGTCTTCAAAACTGTGATTCGAAACCAATGAAATATGCGAATCGCATGCGTGCAATGAATAATCCTGGCTTTCTTTAACTGTTTTCCACTCTATTTCAGCAATTCCTACTCCACCTAAGGCCCCGTCGTATTTTACCAGATTGGTCCATCCTGCGGTGGTCACGTACCACTTATCAGATTCACTGTCATATATGTATTCCGGGCAATGTGCCGGGACACGCCCCGCATAGCAGGGACTCTCATTCAGTTTCAACGCTCCGGAATATGTGCCAAAGTCAAATGGATTATCAGAGACGAAAATTATCGAATCATGATATGTGTTCTGATCGGAAACTGTAATGGTAACGGAGAGGATATACTTTCCGTCCTTAAATATGACAAACGGAGACTCACAGGTAGAATATGGAGCGTTCGGCGCCCCTGCAAGATTTCTTAATGCAAAGCCCCGGAAGGTCCAAGTATCAAGATCCGGTGATTCGTAGACCGCCACTGCGCCTCGCTTAACAGTACCGTCCATCCAGAGTGAGGTAGCATACATAAGCCAACCAGCCTCATACTTAAGAATCATCGGATCCCTGGTCTGGGCAACGTCACCATCATCCATAATAAGCCAAGGATGATTCTCATCCGGGATTACGAGAGAGAGTTCACGAGTTTTATCTTCCCAGTTTACGAGATCTGTAGAAACAGCATGTTCAATGTTCCATCTACCGGATAGAATGGAGAAATAAAAAATATGATAAGCCCCCTCGTGATAAACCACATGCGGCGCCCAACAAAGGACACCTTCCCGTCTGGGGTTAGGCGTCGGATCTGCTTGCTTGTCAAAAGCATCCATGATAATTCCACCATTCAATGGATTATCTTCGAACTTTCCAGAAGCAAGACTATTGCCGACACCATAAGCAAAATGGGTCTCATTCTCCGGACCGGAGAGAGAATAATTGGTTATTCCTATCACGTTCCATCTCTGGCTGTCATTGATACCCGCTCCTTCTCTACGGAAGACAGTATGATCATTCATATACACGCCTACCGATTGAGAGGGATGGTATAACTCTCTGAATTCTTCAACCAGTACAGGTACGCACTTGGGAACGGTAGTGACTTCCGGAGAAAGAGGAGTCTTTTCGTCCCCTTTCTGGCACGCGCAGGCGGAAAGGCACAGGATCGCTGTCCAAAGCAAGCATCTTTTGATATCAGAATTCATTAGGATACTACAGCCAGTTTGGCTTTCTTTCCGGAAACTATGCACTTTTTAATATCGATGCGGCCACTTACCACCTTGATGGACGGCATGCCGTTTTTGAGTTCAACCGTCGCATATCCGCTCGCTGTAGACAGGAAGGTACGGAAGTCGCCAACACGTGAGTCTATGTACAGGGTCTTTTCCACGGCATCGTAGCGAACACCGGTAAGAGCCTGCAGCATACTGTAGCTTGCAAGAGCACGGGCATACCATGAGCCGCATTCGTATTCATTCAAGGGATTGCGGACTGCCCCGTCGTAGCGGCGACGGCAAGTACGTACTATGTCAAGTCCCTCTTCCACTTTGCCAACGAACATGAGATGGGCTGCCACCTGATACTCAATACCGGTCCACACTTCGTCACTGTAAACGAACGGGAGGCTGGGCTTGCCACCATGAGGCCAGGTGCAGAGCAGAAGACCTCCGTCAACACCTACAGCATAGCCGGGACGCTGAGGATTGGAATGACGGGTAAGGGCATGCTTGAGATTATACTTGTAAACACTCATAAGGTGAGATGTCACTTTCTCCTTATCCAGAGGCTCGTCGAGACCGGCAGCCAATGACATCCAAGAGCCTATCACACCATCGGAAATACATCCGGTACCATATTGATACTTAGGACCTTCTTTCTCGAGAATGGCGCGAGCTTCGGGACTGTAACCGCTGTGGAACATCTGTGCTGTAGTGGGATCGCCCGCATGGAGATCCTTCCAACGCACCTGCTGATAGAAATACTCACCGTTCCAGAGATTGGTTGCCATGTAATTACGGGCCTTTGCAAGAAGGGCCTCATAACGCTTTACATCCTGCTTGAGGAACTTGCCTATCTTGACAATACTTTGGAGTGCTCCGGCATAGAAACTCGTGCACATGCCGTCCGGGCCCCAGAACTCGATATCATAGGTGTTATGATGCGGCTCAATCAAGGCACCGACTTCGTCCGGATCCCAGGTGCGGATGCAATAGTCCATGCTCTGCTTTATCTGGGGATAGAGATTCTTGATCCAGGCATTGTCGCCACTGATTCGCCAATCGCGGTAGACTTTTATGATGCCACCAAGCTGACCGTCGCATGCCGCATGGAAGTCATGATGAAGCGGACGAATAGGGATATTGGCCCTGAAAGCCTGGTGTCCTTCGGTATTCTGATCCACCAGGAACTCTGTCTCACGCAGAGAACGTTCCAGAGACGGGAAAAGGTGCGGCACTGCCTGGGCATAGTTCCACACGTGTTCACAGGAACCGTGACAGCTGCCCCAGTTGTCACCGCTACCCTCCCAGGTCCAGAAACGTCCATCATGCTGGCGCATGACGGTCGTGGATTTGAGAATAGTAAGATTCGCCGCCACTGCCTCCAGCACTTCGGCAGGAAGAGTAGAATCGTAGAAGGTGTCCGTGAAGAGTGCTGTGCGCTCACGAAGCGAATCGTAGTTTGCATCCCAGTATGAAGCCACTTCCTCAACCGAAGCGAAACGACGGCTGTAGTAGGGCTCATAACGCTCGGGAATATCCTTCCACTCATCAGGATTGTATCTGGAACCGAAGTCGCTTTCGGAAACGGCTTCGGGACCTATGCGGTGTTGCGACGTGGGAGCATACCAGGCCATCTTGAGTCGTATGGTCTTGCTCTCACCAGCGCCAAGACTCACCGGGACATACAGGGAACCGCCTGGAGCGCCATCACCTGTGGGTCCGGAATGAAGCTCTCCATCGGAGGCGTGATTCCAGGCCATGGTTAAGGGATCGAACCAGCCACCACGGAACCAGCAATAGTCCACCGATGCCTCCTCGTCCGTGTAGATTGCAAAACGGGTTTTGAATTCCGGATGAGCAGGAGTAGCATCCTGGTTAAGGATGAAACCGTTCTTCATGGTTTCAACACATGAGAGGGACTCATGCGTCTTGAACATGAAGTTCCTGGTATTGAAGGAGAATATGGCTTCGATGGGTTGAGCAGAAGTATTCGTGAAAGTATATTCGAATCCCGCAACCGGAAGTCCCGAATCATCGGGGTCTCCCGGAAGGAAAGGATTCCATACCATTATCTGAACGTCCAGAGGAAGCTCCTTGTCGTGGAGTTTCAGCGTTCCGAAAGGAAAGCGGAACGAGAACTCGCCCTCATCGAAACGGGGAAGGCCCCAGGTCGTTCCACCTACGCCCATACCTCCATCCCAACGACCGAATACTTTGTAGCCTGGAACCTGGGTTTCAAGGACCCTTGCTCCATTCTCCATGCCCTTTACGCAAATGGCAGCAAATGTGCACGGTTCATGGAACAATTCCGGAACATGCCTTACGGACATGTGGGAAATGGCCCCGGTTCCTTCGAAGCAGAACATACCAGTACCTATGCCTCCTACGGGCATGGCTATATGATCAATTTCCTTTCCGGTATAGGGCCCGTTGAATTCGTGAGCGAAAGCATTCAGTGAAACAAGTCCAAGGAACGCTATCAGGATGAGTCTTGTCAATTTCATTATTCTGCTGCTATTGTGTTTCTATTCTGCTGCTATTGTGGTCCATCCCAGATTCTGAACAAGCTCACGTCTCTGGTGCTTGTCGATTTCGTTCTGGTCGATGGGGAAGAAATAGTGCTTGGGAGACTCGAAGACACGGTCTTCTACCTTTATCCTCTTGTAGAATGAAGGATCGTTCAGAGCGGTACCGGAATAGATATCCATCGAATGGATGGGGACACCCTGAGTCTGCGGACCTTCCAGCCAACGGCGGGTATCGAAGAAACGATGCACCTCGAAAGCCAGCTCGATACGGCGCTCGTGCTTGATTTTGTCTCGCATTTCGTCCTTGCTAAGGCCCGCCGGAAGATCGGGAAGACCCGCACGCTCGCGAATGGCATTGATATAGGGATACGCATTGGTCGGACCTTCGGATTCGTTTATGGCCTCGGCGGCATTCAGGTATATCTCACCCAGACGGATATAAATCCACATCTGCTTAGGAGTATACTGCCACGGAATACGCTCGGGATTGTGGAGCTTCTTCATAAGATATCCGGTCTTGCAATAATCGGATCCAGCGTTGTTCTTTCCGTCGATACCTGTGTACCAGAACTCGTTGTAGTGAGGCTCTGTCCAGTTCGACGAACGGGTTGTCTTCCACAACGCTCCAGCGAAGTTGATAGACGCGTAGAAACGGGGCTCGCGATTGATATACATATTTGATACACCGGCAGGCCAGCGATCCATGCCTGATGCGTCTGCTGCAGCCACGAACCCGGTTTCGGTATAACCTGAAGCAGGGTTGATGATGGGAGTGAGCCCATCGTCCGTATAACCGGTAATCGGAGTTGAACCGTCCTCCATCTCATAGGCGTCCACCATCTCCTGAGTAGGATCAAAAATCGAGAAACAGCCAAAGGAAATGGGATCGGAGCAGTTGAGCCAGTGATCATAGGTATTGATGTTCTTAGCCCACAGCACTTCCTGATTCCACACGTCTATGAAAATGCTCTGATAGTTCTTCACAGGATTCGTGGGGTATTTATTGTAGAGCCCGTATCCGGCAGCTTCTGCAGTTTCAATGCATTTCTTGGCGGCATCTGCTGCCTTTACCCATTTAGAAGGATCGGGAGTCTGTGGAATAAGGTAACTGCCGTCAACGGGGTCTTTCAGATCCGCGAAGAGCGGATCACCGTTGTAGAGAGGAGATGCCAAATAAAGCAAAGCTCTGGACTTCAGACCAAGGGCTGATATGCGTGTGGCTCTTCCTGTGTCGGTTCCCGGCCACTTATCCATGTCTATCAGATAGGTGGCAGCACGGTCACAGTCGTCGCAAATGAACTTGATGACCTCATCGACGTTAGATCTACGTATGGAAAGCATGTCTTCGGCCGGATCCAGCGCGTGGTCTACAAGGGGAACAGGACCATAGGCACGGAAAACCAGAAAATGGAAGAAAGCACGAAGGAAATAGGCCTCTCCCTTCCAGTGACGGATCTCATCGGCTGTTGCAGGGCAGTTATCAACATTCTCAAGGAACATGTTCACCTTGCGAAGGGCCATGTAAGACTCCGGCCAGACTTGCGTCCTGTGAATATCAGTGGGATTCCATCCACCGCTGTTGATCTGGTGTGCATATGCACCGCCAAAAGCGCACTCCATCTCGTCGGAGCCTGCGGTATAAGGATTTCTCCAGGCGCCGCCATCGTCTGCCATATTGGCCTCGGTGGGAATCCAGGAATAAGTATGTGTGAGGAAATCCCTGGTATAGATGCGGTTCGCAAACACGTCCGGAATGGTTAAGTTCTCATCCGGAGCCATGTCAAGATACTTGCTGCAGGAAGCTCCTGCCAGAAGGATTGTTGCGAAGAATAATATGTTGATTATCTTTTTCATATCCGTCGTTGTTTAGAAGCCAAACTGGAAACCGAGGGTGAGGGCACGCTGAGTAGGATACTGAGCGGCACCCAGGTGATTGGATTCCGGATCAACCACTTTCAGCTTATCCAGGCAGAAAAGATTGTTTCCGTTGAGGAAGATTCGTATGGAATCGATTCCCCATGAAGCATACCAGCGTTTCGGCATATTATAACCCAACTCTGCAGTTTTGAGTTTCACATAAGAAGCGTCATGCTGATACAGGGTGCTGATCTGATAGTTGTTGGCGGATGTACCATTGTGAACTACCGGATACTTGGCATTCGTGTTATCTCCATCGGGGATAAAACGATGGTCATAGTATTCGCGCAGCACGTTGTAACCGGGATAATCCAGTGCGAATGGCCACATCGAATTGGAGTCGATAAGGATGTCGGTGAGAGCTGCTCCCGTGAAGTTCAAGGAGAGATCGAAACCTTTGTATGCCATGGTGACACCAAAGCCAAACATGAGCTGAGGCTCACGCGGACGGCCTATCCAGGAGCGGTCATATGCATTGATATAACCATCATTGTTCATATCCTTATATTTGACGTCACCAACCGTGTAAGCGCCAAGCTGCTGCACAGGGCTGTTGTCGATTTCCTCCTGACTTTGGAAGAGGCCCAGTGCGGTGTAGCCCAGCCAGCCACCGGCGGATTGTCCGCGGCTGTTCTGATAATCGAACATGGCGTACGCCGTATCGTCCTCAACGATAGTGTTGCGGGCGTAGGTGAAGTTACCGCGGACCGAATAGAAGAAGCCGGACGGAGTGGTATCAGTGATCTCGATCTGGCCGTCGATTCCGGTATTGGTCATAATACCGATATTGGCCCATGGAGTATCTCCCCAGGCAGCGCCCATGATGTCGGGAATGGTGGTACGCTGCAGGAGAATGCGGTCACGATACTCGTAGAACCAGTCGGCGCTGATGCGGAGCCTGCGCTTGAACATTTCCAGATCAACACCGATGTCGGTCTTCTGAGAAACTTCCCAGGTAGCGTTGGGAGCACCCATCTGAAGCTCTGCCATACCATTCATGAAGCCCTGGGAATCACCGAAGTAGTAACCATTGGCGGTCTTGTTAACCGTGGACATGTAGAAAAAGCGTTCACCACCAACAGAGTCGTTACCCACGAAGCCGTAGGAACCACGAATCTTCAGATGATTAATCGCCTTGATTCCCCAGAATTCTTCCAGAGAAGGCACCCAACCTGCCGACCATGCCGGGAAGAAACCGTAGCGGTGTCCGCGTGCGAAGTTCTCTGAACCGTTATAGCCAAAGTTGAAATCGAACAGGTATTTCTGTTTGTAATTATAAGTGAGACGTCCTGCCCAGCCCTGACGACGGTAAGGAAGGTTTGCAGTGGAGCTTCCTGCAGTCAAATCCTTGTAATCGCGGCGGTTGAACATCGCGAGAGCACCTATGTTATGATTGTTGAAGGAACGGTTGTAATTCAGGCGGACATCGTAGTAATAAGCTCTGTTAGATGCCTGACCTGCAACACGATAGCTCAGCGGAACTTCGTCCTTGATAACATTGTACCTGTCTTCTCCGGTAACCGGATCTGGTCCCAGATACTTCTTGATGAGAGGAGTCATGTTCCTGGTTACTTCATTATAGTAGTAATGGTCATAGGAGAAGTTCCCCTCAAGTTGGAGGCCGGGTGTAATGAAGTAGAGATCCCACTTGGCCCCCACAGTGCCCTGTGTGGTAGAGCGGAACTGTTTGGAGAAACCGCTGTTGGTCGAAAGCACATAAGGACTCACCCATTCATATGAGGTGTTACCGCCACCAAAGGTACCATCTGGGTTACGTACGGGGAATGAAATCGGAGATGTGATTCGAAGGGCGTTGAAAATCGTTGATGCCGGGGTTCCGGGATAAGTCCTATCCTGAATTATTTCAGCCAGTCCAAGGGAAAGGGAGAAATTCTTCGTAAGGTTTACATCTACATTGGAGCGGAAGTTGTAACGCTGGGACAAAGAGTTGGTTCTGTACTCATAGGTCGGGTCTTCCTTGAAAAGACCGCTCTGGGAAGTGAAGCCAAGACTCACATAATAGCGTATGGTTTCGTTACCTCCTCGCACTGAAAGATTGTTGATGCTCTGGAACGCATCTTTCTTGAGCACTTCATCGGTCCAGTTAACGCTAGGATAGTTATAGGGGTCGGAGCCGTCCCGGAACTTCTCTATGTCTTCGTCCGACCACGGAATTGCTACGCCACCTACCTTACAGGCTTCATTCATAAGATTTGCGAACTCCCAGCCCTCTATATAATCCGGGAAACGCAGACCTCTGAGGTGTGATTGTTCCGTACGGAACGTAATCTTGGGCTTTCCTGCCTGTCCTTTCTTGGTGGTGATGAGCACGACACCGTTAGCACCGCGCATACCGTACACGGCAGTGGCGGAAGCATCCTTGAGAATCGAGAAAGACTCGATTTCCTCGGAGTTTACGATGTTAATATCACGTTCAACACCATCCACAAGAATAAGAGGAGAAGCATTCACCCAGGTACCCAAACCGCGGATAAGAATGGTAGCTCCATCGTAGCCTGGCTCGCCGCTGCTCTGCCTGGTGATAATGCCGGGCATCGCACCGCCAAGTGCGTTGGAAAGGGATGGGGTTGCGTTCTGGGTCAGGAGCTTGGAGTCCACCGTGGTAAGAGAGCCGGTAATGGTTGCCTTTTTCTGTGTACCATAACCAATTACCACTGCATCTTCCAGAGACTCAGAATCGGGCTCAAGAGTGAAGTTTATCACCTTACGACCGGCGATGTCCACAGTGGCGGTTTTGAATCCAACTGCAGAGACTCTCAGAATACCATTGGGATCTGTTACTGTGATCGAGTACTCACCATTAAGATCGGTGACAGTGCCAATACTGGATGCTTTCATCTGCACTCCAGCCCCTATTATGGGTTCACCGGTGTCGGATTCAGTCACTTTTCCGCTAATCTTCAGAGTTTCAAAGCTCTGAGCCGTTACGACAGCAGGGATGTGAAAGAGCAGTAGCGCGACAAAAGCCACAAGCGTGCGTAATCTTTTCATACCTATTTGTAATTGGTTATTATGATTGTTTGCCAAAACGTTTTAGCAAGTTACACCACAAAGTTAACATTTTTTTTACTTTTTTGCCATTTCAGGATTAAAAAAATGTCATCAGCGGATTAACTGGTATGCCAGGCGCTCGTCGCCCGATTCCAGATAGATGATGCCACAGTAGGCAAAGCCGTAGCGGTCGATGCAGTGCTGCATAATACGGTTGTCGCAATGAGTGTCGACTCGGATGTTGGGATCGCGCTCAAAACACCAGTCCATAACGGTCTTGAATACCCCGTGTACCTCGGGGTAACTGCCGATGCGGTGCACTACGTGATACGGCAGAGCGTCGTCCTGCCATGCTCCGCCGTCTATGCGGGCATAAGTGGGTTCCGGAGAGGCGATGAAGGCGAAATAGCCCACGATTCGACCGTCTTCCAACACCACGAAACCGTTGCCCTTTGCGATATCTTCCAATATCACCTCTTCCGAAGGATACCCGCCAACCCACTGCCCGTCGTTGCCGGACGCACGCATAATACCCTTGGCCGCGGCCAGGACTGCCATTATCCCGGCAAGGTCTTCGTTATGTGCGGAACGGATGTTCATGGAAGCAAAGATATAGCATTTCATCGGATTTACGATAAGATTCGCTATCTTTGGAGGATTCAATTTTTTAGAATGAAAGCTGATTACTCCAAAGGCGTAAGTATCGCTATCATTACGGGCATTTACATCATTGCCGCAGCTGCGGGCGTATTCGTATTCAAGCGCTCTGTCGCAGTAATGCCGGAGGTTCTGGCTCTGCTGCTGGCCGACATAGCCGCCACCGTCGTCACCTGGGGCTTCGGCCTCGTTTACGAGAATGTGTCGGTGTACGACCCTTACTGGAGCGTGATCCCTCCGGTTGTATTTACCATCTGGGCGTTCTACAAGGCCTGCTGGACACTGCCGGTTATCCTGCTGCTGGTGGCGGTATGGTACTGGGGCATACGTCTCACCGGCAACTGGGCCCATACGTTCAAGGGTCTCGCCCATGAAGACTGGCGCTATACCAAATACCGCGAAAGTCAGCCCGGACTGTTTTTCCACCTGATCAACTTCTTCGGCCTGAACATGATGCCCACGCTGCTGGTGTTTGCATGCATGCTGCCTGGACTCGGCTTGTTCGAGGCCGATGCTCCAGCCAATCTGCTCACGTTCCTTGGCTTCGTCGTCTGTCTCTTCTCCGCCACCATCCAACTGGTTGCGGATACACAGGCGCAACGCTTCCGTCTCGCCAATCCCGGGCAAGTCTGCAATGTTGGTCTATGGAAGCACGGCCGGCATCCGAACTACTTCGGAGAAGTCCAGATGTGGTGGGGAGTTTGGCTGATGTACGCATCCCTGTGTGGCTTTGACTGGCTCATTCTGGCACCTATCGCCATGACGGCACTATTCCTCTTCATAAGTATCCCATTGATGGAAAGCCGTCAGTTGCAGAATAAACCCGCCTACGCGGAATACAGGAAAAATACAAGAATACTGATATGAGAAAGAAGATTTACGGCTTACTTGAATCTGCAAGAGACGGCGACTGGTACGACATCCTGATGCTAGTGGCCATCCTGGTCAGCGTAGTTCCGCTGATGTTCGTGGAGGAGTATCCGGTGTTCAGGGTTATCGAGATCGTTACGGTGTCCATCTTCATAGTGGACTACATCCTTCGCTGGATAACTGCGGACTACCGCCTGCAAAAGGGCGGCTGGTCGTTCGTCATATACCCGTTCACCGCATGGGCCGTCATCGACCTGCTATCCATCCTTCCGGCACTCAGTCTCATCAACCGCGGATTCAAGATTCTGCGAATCACCCGTCTGCTCAGGATACTCCGCCTTTTCAAACTCATACGCTATTCCGACAAGATAGAGGTGCTTGGAAAGGTTATCCGAAAGGAAAAGGGCGTGCTGCTTACTGTGCTGGGAATCGCAGTATTCTACGTGTTTGTAACCGCGCTCATCATGTTCAACGTGGAACCGCACGTGAACCCGGTAACCGGCGCCACTACCTTCGCCACCTTCTTCGACGCTTTGTACTGGGCTACGGTTACACTAACCACCGTTGGCTACGGCGACATGATTCCCGCGACCGACATCGGCCGTTTCGTGAGCATGCTCTCGTCCCTCTTCGGAGTGGCCATCATCGCCCTGCCCTCCGGTGTTATCACCGCCAGCTATCTGGAAGAACTACGCAACCTCAAAAAGAATAAGAAAGACGAATGAAACTCATCGGCAACATATTCTGGCTTATTTTGGGCGGCTTTTTGATCGCCCTCGTTTACTACCTCATCGGCCTGCTGATGTGCGCCACGGTAGTCGGCATTCCCTTCGGTGTGCAGTTATTCAAGTTGGGCACCTTCTCGCTCTGGCCGTTTGGCCGCGAGATGGAGTACGGTCCCGGTGAGCCCGGCTGCCTCTCCACGGTCATGAACCTGATTTGGATAGTGGCTGGCTGGTGGGAAGTGGCCTTACTGCACCTGGTTGCCGGTTTGCTGTTCTGCATTTCCGTCGTGGGTATTCCTTTTGGGATGCAGCATTTCAAAATGGCCCTTTCGTCCATTTCCCCGTTCGGTCAGGTTATCAAGAGCTAAAAATGATTCCAGAGGCGCTCAGGCAATACGTTGAGACGGGGATCATCCCCCGTTATGCGGCCTTCGACAAGGCGCACCGGGAAGACCATGTGCGGTCGGTGATTTCCCGCGCGCTTGCCATGGGGGCTCGGTACGACGTCGACGAGGGCATGCTATACGCAGCGGCGGCTTTCCATGATCTGGGGCTGGCCGTCTGCCGGGAGACGCATCACCTCGAAAGCGGCCGCATCATACGAAGCGACGCCCGCCTGCCAGAGTGGTTCTCCCCCGGGCAGATAGAGACGATCGCCCAGGCGGCGGAGGACCACCGGGCCTCGGCCAAAACCGCTCCCAGGAGCATCTACGGCCGTCTCGTGGCCGAGGCCGACAGGATGATAGTTCCGGAAACCATCATACGTCGCACCGTCCAGTTCGGGCTCTCACACTATCCCGAACTCGACCGCGAAGGGCATTGGCAGCGCACACTTGAGCATCTGCACGAAAAATACGCCGAAGGCGGATATCTTCACCTGTTGATTCCAGGTTCGCCCAACGAAGAGCCTCTGGCCCGATTGCGCGCCATAATCAAGGACACTTCCCTACTACGGAAGATGTTCGAAGATATTTATTCAGAAGAACTGTCATGAAAATCTACTTTGCAGGATCCATTCGCGGAGGCCGGGAAGACGCGGCCCTATACGCACGTCTGATCGCCTACATTCAGCGCACCGACACCGTTCTCACCGAGCATATCGGGAATCTGTCGCTCAGCGCCAAGGAAGGCAGCGTGCCCAGGAGTCTTAAGGACGGAGCCAATGTAGACCAGGCCATATATGAAGAGGATTCCGCCTGGCTGCGCGAGGCGGATATGGTTATTGCCGAATGTACCACTCCTTCGCTCGGAGTTGGCTACGAAATGGCCTATGCCGAACGCTTCGGGAAGCCGGTGCATATTTTTTACGACAGTTCCCGCACCCGGCTTTCGGCCATGCTCACCGGCAATGAATATTTTCACATTCACCCATATTCCAGCGAAGAGGAAATCTACCCGGAGTTGGACAAAATCCTGAAATAAAATGATTGGAGAAGATTACCAGATAGTTTCTGATGCTATTGGGGCAAACGGTATGCGCCACATTACCGCCGTCCCCAGCGTACTTGTGTGTTCAGTTCAGATAGATTTCGATCTCGATGCCGAAGGCCGCATCCACAATCTCGTTTATACCCGTGGCTGCAACGGTAATCTCCAGGCCATAGGCCGCCTGCTCGAAGGCATGCCTGCCGCCCAGGCCGCCGACACCCTCTCGGGCGTAAACTGCAGCGGCCGCGGCACCTCCTGCACCGATCAGCTTTCCCGTATTCTTAAGAGCCTTTAGGCCCTCCTGCCAAATAAACTACCGTTCGTACCGATGATCCTCGTGAAAGGAGTAGAAGGAGTCGTCGGAAACCACCACGTGGTCCAGCAGTGACAGGTCGAAGCGGTCGCAGGCTTCGCGCAGTTCGGTGGTGTGCACTATGTCGGCTCTGCTGGGATTAGGATTTCCGGATGGATGGTTGTGCACTACCGCCACGGCAAATGCGCCGCGGTCGAGCGCACCCTTCACAACGCGACGCACATCAAAGGTGGTAGAATTCCCGGAACCGGAAGTAACCCTGTCGCATCCCAGATAATACCAGGAAGCATTCAGATACACCACCCAGAACTCCTCATGGTCCAGGCCCTTGAGGCGCGGAAGCATGAGGTCGTAAACCATGCGGGCGCAGGTAACCGGCCGTTTATCAGCCTGTACCCCTTCTAACATAAATCGCCGCGCCAGCTCGCATGCGGCCAGCAGCGTGCACGCCTTCCCCGACCCTATTCCTGGCACCGAGCACAATTCCTGAAAGCTTAAGGCAAAGAGTCTGGAAAGACTCCCCTCCACCCGACCAAGCAGGCGCTGGGCCATCTCCAGTGCGCTCTCCCCTTCCCTTCCACTACGAAACAGCACTGCCAGCAGCTCCCCGTTGCTCAAGGCCGGGGCACCATGCGACTTCATCTTTTCGCGGGGCCTCTCCTCAGAAAACAGATCCAGTATTTTCATAGCCCGCAATATGCAAAAAAACACCTCCCGGCACATTCAAAAACAGAAAAATCAACTTTATAAACAAAAGCTGTGGATAACTTTGTGGAAAAAATTGTAAGAATGTGGAAGAAAGTGGAAAATTTATTCTTACCTTTGCAACACTTGCGTATATGAATTATGACCTCGTTCATCGGTAAATACACATCCCGGCTCGACGAAAAGGGCAGACTGGTGTTCCCCGCACCTTTAAAGGGATTGTTATCTCCCGATTCCGACACTCGGTTCGTGGTCAAAAAGGACATCTTCCGTCCCTGTCTGGAAATGCTCACCTTCGGGGAGTGGACAGCTCAGACAGATGCCATGAAGGCCCGGCTCGATTTCCTGAATCCAAAACACGCAAGGTTCTGGAGCCATTACACTAGCGAGAACTACATCGTGCGTCCCGACGACAAACTCGGCCGCATCAGCATCCCGCGTGAGCTCCTGGATTACATCGGTGCAACCAAAGAGGTGGTTTTCTCCGGCGGCGTGTTCAAGATCGAGATCTGGTCCAAGGAAGGTTACGAAGCCAATCAGATTACTCAGAACGAATTCATTGCCATCGCGGAAAGCCTGTCTCAGAGTAGATAGGAGTTCCAACAGATGAGCGTGTACCATAACCCAGTCCTGCTCTCCGAGAGCATCTCCAACCTCATTACCAATCCCGCGGGAACCTACGCCGACGCAACCTTCGGCGGAGGCGGCCATAGCAGGGAAATACTCAGCCGGCTTAACGGAAACGGTCGTCTCATCGGCTTCGACCGCGACTCCGACGCCCAGGCCAATGCTCCGAAGGATCCCCGCTTCACCTTTGTTCACAACAACTTCAGATTCATACATAACTACACCCTTCTGCTCGCTCCGGAAGGGCTCGACGGCGTCCTGGCCGATCTCGGGGTGTCGTCCCATCAGTTCGATACGGCGGAAAGGGGCTTCTCGTTCCGCTTCAGTGCTCCGTTGGATATGCGAATGAACGTGCAGGGCCATCTGACGGCAGCGGACATTGTCAATTCATATACGCAAGACGAGTTGGAAAAGATTCTCAGGCTCTATGGCGAGTTGTCCGGAGCCGCACGCGTGGCCGGACTCATTGTCTCGGCTCGCGCCAAAGCTCCAATTCTCTCCACAGATGATCTGGACAATGCCGTTGCCCCGGCCCTGCCGTCTTTCGCCGAGCACAAAGTCCTGGCAAAAATCTACCAGGCCCTTCGCATTGAGGTCAACGGCGAGATGCGCGCCCTGGACAAGTTCCTCGCAGGAGCACTCGAATCGCTCAAGCCCGGCGGCCGTCTGGCTGTGATTACCTATCACTCCCTCGAAGACCGCGCAGTGAAGGTATTCATGAAAGAAAACATGCGCCTGGTAACGCGCAAACCCATAGAACCCTCGGAAGAGGAGATATCAGAAAACACCCGCGCCCGCAGCGCCAAGCTGCGCGTCGCAGAAAAAGCATAGTATGGCCGAAGAAAGCGCAGCACGCAAATGGAAACTCTCCGACGTAGGAGTCTTCCTGAAGAACAGCCTCCTGGCAATAGTCAGGGGTCAGTTCCTCATGCGCCTGCGCATCGACGAATACTTCATACATATAGTTTATGTGTTCTTCCTCATGGCAATGCTCATCCTCATCAGCCTGGGAGTCGAGAACTCCCTCAACAAGGTGGAAGAGAACAAGCAGACCCTCAAGGAACTCCGCATAATCTGGTCCGACAAGACCTTTGAAATGGCCGGCGTGAGCAGCCGGAGCGAAGTTGAACGCAAGCTCTCGGAAATGGGTTCTAAGCTCGGAGAACCCGACCGGAGCGCAACCGTACTGAACAAATGAGCGAGGCACCCGAAAAGCAGAAAAGGGACCGGATAGGAATTATCCTTACCGGACTCTACATATGCCTTCTGGTTGCTTCGGTCGCCATAATAGGCAAGATAATCTACATCCAGCTGGTGTGGAAGCCCTCCTCCAAGATCGAGACCGCCCTCACACCCCGCCGGCAGACCCGCACGCTCGAGCCCGTGCGTGGCAACATCATCGACTGCAAGGGCAGGCTTCTGGCCATGTCTTACCCGGTATACGACATTCACATGGACTGCAGTGTCCGCCTTGGAGAATTCGCGAAGATGCGCGACCGCGAGGCGGCTGCAAAGAAAGAGGCCGCATGGATGGAGGAAGCCGGAAAGCTCGCCGAAGCCCTTGCCGCAACTCTCCCCGGAAAGACTGCCGAACAGTACTATTCCCTCATTAAGGAAGGCCGCTCGAAAGGCCGCAAATACGTTCCCATCGCCCGGGGTATCGACCGCAGCACCATGCTCAGAATCAAGCAGTTCCCGCTTTTCCGCGAGGGGCCGAACAAAGGTGGCTACATCGAGCATCAGCGCTATGTGCGCAAGTACCCCTACGGCCGTCTTGCGCGCCGCACCATAGGCTTCGTGCGCGACAACTCAGCGGCCGTGGCCAACACCCACATAGGCCTTGAGGGCCGCTTCGACGCCGTTCTTCACGGCAAAGACGGCCGCGAGTGCCTTCGCATGACCGACTACGGCAGCGTGCGCGACTTCGACAGCACCTATACTAAGGCCGTGGACGGACTCGATCTCCGCACCACCATCGACATCGACATACAGGAACTGGCCGACAGGGCACTCCGCGCGGAAATCGACTCTCTGGCAGACATCGACGGCGGCTGCTTGGTGCTGATGGAAGTGAAGACCGGAGCCATCCGCGCCATGGTCAACCTTCAGCGCGATCCTTCACGCGGTGGCGCACTCGAAGAGATCACCAACCACGCCATAGGCCGCAAATGCGAACCCGGCAGCGTGTTCAAAACGGTAACCCTTCTCACCGCGGTGGACGACGGGTACGTGAAGAGCCTCGACGAAACCATGCCCACCAACCACGGCTGGGTAGCGGGGACAGGGCTCAAGCAGGACATCCACATCGCCGACTGGGAGCGCGAGTACAAGACCCGCGAAATCAGCATCTACGACGGATTCAAGATTTCCAGCAACTACGTACTCTCCACGATAGCGGTGAACAACTACCGCAACCGCACCCGCCACTTTATAGAAAAAATCTACTCCTACGGGCTCGGCGACAGTTTTGACTTCGACCTCGAAGGACTGGTGACTCCTACGATTCCCAGGGTTCCGGAGAAGCGCGAACTCAATGCCACCACGCTGGGCAGCGTAGGATTCGGCTACTCCACCGAGGAAACGCCCCTCCACATCCTCACCTTCTACAACGCAATCGCGAACAAGGGCAGGATGATGAAGCCCTATCTGGTGGAGGATACCGAAAGGGACGGCGTGGTCCGCGACCGCCGCGGTCCGGCCATCCTGAACGGCAGCATCTGCAGCAAGGCGGCGGCCGACACTGTTACCCGCGCCCTCATAGCGGTTACCGAAGAAGGCACGGCAAAGCGTCTCAAGAATGCCAAGTGCACGGTGGCCGGCAAAACGGGAACCTCCTTCGCCACCTTCGAGAACGGACAGTACTCCGACCGCGAAGGCCGGCACAAATACCAGGGCACCTTCGTGGGCTTCTTCCCCGCCGAAGACCCGCAGTACAGCATAGTCTGCTCGGTTTATTCCAAGCCGACAAAGAAACAATACCAGGGCGGCGGCATCCCGGCCCGTACGGTCCGCACCGTAGTAGACCACCTCGTGGACACCCAGCCCTACTGGAGAAACTCTGTCAAGAAAGCGAAATGAGACTCGAAGACATCATAAAAGGCACGGAGGCGCGCATTCTTCACGGCTCCCCCGACACCGAAATCAGCAGCATCTGCAGCGATTCCCGCAAGGCTTGCGAAGGCAGCCTCTTCATTGCGGTGAAAGGCTTCGCTGCCGACGGGCACGATTTCATCCCGGCAGCTCTGGGGAACGGAGCCGCCGCAGTGGTCGACGCCAGCCGTCGCGACCTCGCCCTCATAGCAGACAACTTCTACGGTCATCCGAGCGGAAAACTCCAGCTCGTAGGCATCACCGGCACCAACGGCAAGACCACCACGGTCACCCTGCTCTTCAACCTCTTCCGCAGCCTCGGCTACGAATGCGGACTGCTGAGCACCATCGCCAATTTCGTGGGCCCGAAGCGCAGCGAGACCGCCAACACTACCGCCGACCCCATCACCATCAACTCCCTGCTTGCCGAAATGGCGCAGGCCGGCTGCCAGTACTGCTTCATGGAAGTCAGCAGCATAGGCCTCGAGCAGGAAAGGGTGGCAGGACTGGAGTTCAAGGCAGGCATCTTCTCGAATCTCACCCACGACCATCTGGACTACCACAAGACCTTCGCCGAATATCTCCGCTGCAAGAAACTCTTCTTCGACGGTCTGGCAAAGGAGGCGGTGGCTATCATCAACGCGGACGACCGAAATGGCAGCGTCATGGTGCAGAACTGCGACGCCAGGGTAGTCACCTTCTCCTGCCGCAGCGCCGCCGACCACAGCTGCAAAGTACTGGAAGAGAGCTTCGAAGGCATGCTTCTAAGGATCGACGGGGTCGAGACCTGGGTGCGTCTCGTCGGCCGGCACAACGCCAGCAATCTGCTCGCCATCTACTCTACCGCCGTTGAACTGGGCATCCCGAAAGATGAGGTTCTCACCGCCCTCAGCACCCTTGAGTCCGCTCCCGGAAGGCTCGAGGTCATCATGTGCCCGCGCGACCTTGCGGTAGTGATAGACTACGCCCATACCCCCGACGCACTGGAAAACGTACTGGAGACCCTCCGCGCAGTGGCTCCAAAGCGCGAACTGGTGTGCCTCTTCGGCTGCGGAGGCGACCGCGACCGCAGCAAGCGGCCGGAAATGGCAGCCATCGCCGAGAAACTCGCCGACAAGGTAATAGTCACTTCTGACAATCCCCGCACCGAAGATCCTGAAGCCATCATAGCTGAAATCATGAGCGGATTCAAAAGCACGAAGAAGGTCGTGAAGATCACCTCCAGGGAGGATGCCATACGCGCCGCCGTGCAGTTCGCAACCCCCGGCTCCACCATACTGCTTGCAGGAAAGGGCCACGAGACCTACCAGATTATCGGCACCGAGAAAAAGCATTTCGACGAACGTGAAATAGTGAAATCAGTATTGTAATGTTATACCATCTCTTCAATCTTCTCAAGGACGCCAGTTTCCCGGGCCATCACCTGGTGACGTTCCTTTCGTTCAGGGCTATCGCAGCCGTGGTGATCAGCATGCTCTTCTCATTCTTCGCCGGCGGAGCCATCATCCGCCGTCTGCAGAAAGCCCAGATAGGTGAGACCATACGCGACCTCGGCCTGGAAGGCCAGATGCAGAAAAAGGGCACCCCCACCATGGGCGGCGTGATCATCATCGCCTCGCTGCTGGTGAGCGCCCTGCTCGTCTGCGACCTCAGCAACATCTATGTGCAGCTGCTGCTTCTCACCACAGTATGGTGCGGAGGAATAGGATTCACCGACGACTACATCAAGGTGTTCAAGCACAATAAGGAAGGCATGAGCGAGAAGATGAAGCTGATACTCCAGTTCGTGCTGGCACTCGGCATCGCCCTCATCTTCTGCTTCTCCAGCAAGATCTGGGGAGACGGTCCCAAGCAGCTCATCACCACCATCCCCTTCGTGAAGGCGAACGAGTTCGACTACTCCTGGCTCTCCCCCTTCAAGGGCCAGCTGGGCATGTACTTCTCCTGGGGAATCTACGTAGTGATGATTATCATCGTCATCCTGGCCTGCTCCAACGGCACCAACCTCACCGACGGTCTCGACGGACTCGCATCCGGCACTTCAGCAATAGTAGGAGTTGCGCTCGGCGTGTTGGCCTACCTCGGAGGTAACATGATCAATGCAGACTACCTCAACATAATGTATCTTCCCGGCAGCGGTGAAGTTGCAGTGTACATGGCAGCCTTCGTTGGAGCACTCATCGGATTCCTCTGGTACAACACCTTCCCCGCCCAGGTCTTCATGGGCGACACCGGCTCGCTTACCATAGGTGGCATCATCGGAGTGGCTGCGGTTCTCATCCGCAAGGAACTCCTTCTGCCCCTGCTCTGCGGCATCTTCCTCATGGAGAGCGTGAGCGTGCTCATGCAGCGCAGCTGGTTCAAATACACCAAACGCAAATACGGAGAAGGACGCAGAATCTTCCTCATGGCCCCCCTCCATCATCATTACCAGAAGAAGGGCATGCCCGAACCGCGCATCGTAACGCGCTTCTGGATCATAGGTATCATACTGGCAGTCAGCACACTGGCTTTGTTAAAGATAAGATAATGGCACGTTTGACAGTACTCGGAGGAGCCGAAAGCGGAGTTGGCGCTGCGGTCCTCGCAAAAGTAAAAGGATTCGATGTTTTCCTGTCCGACAACGGGAAGATAAAGGAAGAGTATGCGGCTATGCTCCGCCGCTGGGACATCCCCTTCGAAGAAGGTGGCCACACCGAGAGCAAGGTGCTTTCGGCCGACGAGATCGTGAAGAGCCCGGGCATTCCCGACAGCGCTCCGCTCGTGAAAAAGCTCGTAGCCCAGGGCACTCCCGTGATCTCCGAAATAGAGTTCGCCGGCCGCTACGACTCCGCGAAGAAAATCTGCATAACCGGATCAAACGGCAAGACCACCACCACTTCGCTCATCTACTATCTGCTCAAGAACGCGGGACTCAACGTAGGCCTGGGCGGCAACATAGGCAAGAGCTACGCCCTCCAGGTTGCAACCGAGAAGCACGACTATTACGTGCTGGAAATCAGCAGCTTCCAGCTCGATGGCTGCTATTCCTTCCGGCCCGACATCGCCATTATCACCAACATCACCCCTGACCATCTCGACCGTTACGACTACAAACTCGAGAACTATGTGAAGAGCAAATTCCGCATCACCCAGAACCTGCGTCCGGAAGACTGCTTCATCTTCGACAGCGACGACGCCATCACCATCGCACATCTGGACAAGATAGTGCTCAAGGCGAAGTCCCTGCCGTTCAGTCAGGAGAAAGAACTCTCCCAGGGAGCCTTCCTTCGGGACGATCAGATAGTGGTGCGTTACGGCGAAGACGAGAGCTCCATCTATCTCAAGGAACTCGCCCTAGGCGGCAGGCACAACGTGTACAACTCCATGGCCGCTGCCCTGGCAGCCAAAGCGGCCGGGATCGACAACTCCGTCATCCGCGAGAGCCTCAAGACCTTCAAGGCCATCGAACACCGTCTCGAGCCCGTGCTGAGCGTGGGCGGAGTGCTCTATATCAACGATTCCAAGGCAACCAATGTCGACTCCGCCTGGTACGCGCTCGACGCTCAGACCAAGCCGGTAGTGTGGATAGTGGGCGGCACCGACAAGGGCAACGACTACTCCCAGCTGGCGGAACTCGTCCGCGAGAAGGTAAAGGCCATCGTCTGCCTCGGAGTGGACAACAGCAAGATTCACGCGGCCTTCGAGGGCATCGTAGGGGCCGACAGGATGGTGGACACCCTAAGCGCCGAAGAGGCGGTTAAGGCAGGAGCAGCGTTCGCGGAAGACGGCGACGTGGTGCTCCTCAGCCCATGCTGCGCCAGCTTCGACCTCTTCAAGAACTACGAAGACCGCGGCGCCCAGTTCAAGGAAGCCGTAAGAAAACTCTAAGGAATCATGGCCGCGACTGCAAAGAAGAAAAGAACCATCTGGAACATCTTCGAGAACTTCGAAGGTGACAAGGTGGTGTGGATGATAGTGCTGCTGCTCATGCTCATCAGCGTGCTCTGCATGTTCTCCTCCACCTCCCGCCTGCTTTCCAGCGGTCAGTCGCGCATCGACGTGGTGAAGGACCAGCTCATTCTGGTGGCCTTCGGCATAGGCATAATCATACTCATATACAACATACGCCAGCTCGGGATCCTGCGCTGGCTGAGCAAGTTCGGCTTCGCGGTTTCGCTCCTGCTTCTGGCAGCTCTCGACCTCAAACTCGACCTGGGTTTCGTGCGAAGCATCGAGATCAACGGCGCCCGCCGAATCCTGCAGGTCGGTCCCGTGCAGGTGCACGTGTTCGAAGTGGTCAAGGTTGCGATGATAATGTACCTCGCCTGGGCCATGGATGCCCTGAAGCGGGGAAAACTCAAACGCGGCAACACCGAACTGGCGAAGAAAATCATCTACATCTACGCCCCCTTTGTGGTTAGTTTCCTCATGATTATCCCGGGAAGCAACTCCGCCGCCCTGGTAATCGGAGGAATGATGTTCATCACCATACTGATAGGCGGCGGCAATCTGCGCGACCTGGCCATACTTGTGGCCGCCGGAGTGCTGATGATAGGCATGGTTCTCGGCATCTTCGCTCTCTCGAAAGGCAAGGCCTTCGGCCGTATAGGCACAGGTATCAGCCGTATCTTCGAGAGCACCGATTGGGAGCAAAAGGTACTGGATTCGCGTATGGGTTCGGTCGACTACTACGAGGCCCTGGACCAGATACGGCAGCCCTACAGCGCCAAGATAGCCATCCACGAGGGCGGCATCATAGGCAAGGGCCCCGGAGCCAGCACCCAGCGCTACGTGGTGCCGGACATCTCGGAAGACTACATGTACTCCTTCATAATCGAGGAATACGGCATACTGGGCGGCATAATAGTGCTGATGCTCTACATCAGCCTCCTAGCCCGAGGCTCGCTGATCGTACGCAACTGCGGCAGCGAACTCTTCCCCAAGCTCGCGGTGGCCGGGCTTACCATGCTCATAGTCATGCAGGCCTTCCTGCACATGTTCGTGAACGTGGACATCGGCCCGATGACGGGCCAGACGCTACCGCTGGTGAGCCACGGCAGCTCGGCATTCCTATGCTTCTGCGTAGCCTTCGGAATAATCCTGTCTGTATCCCGCTACGCCAGCCGTAAGATACGCAAGGAGCAGATGCAGAGCGCACCCCTTGTGGAAAGGGAGGAGATTAAAGACGATTTGGACGACTTAAACCAACTTGAAGATGAAATACTCTAAACTCAGGGTGATTATCAGCGGCGGCGGCACAGGCGGACACATTTTCCCCGCTCTGTCCATAGCCGGCAAGCTCCGGGAACTGAATCCGGAGACAGAGATTCTGTTCGTGGGAGCCGAAGGCAAGATGGAGATGGAGAAGGTTCCCGCGGCCGGTTACGAGATCGTGGGTCTGCCGATAGTGGGCCTGCAGCGCCAGCTGACGGTTAAAAACATCATAAACGACATTCAGGTTCCCTTCAAGTGGATTGCCAGCCAGCGCAAGGCCAGGCGTCTGCTCAAGGAGTTCAAGCCCCAGATAGCCGTGGGTGTTGGCGGTTATGCCAGCGCTCCCCTGCTCAAGCAAGCCACCCGCCTTGGCATCCCGACGCTCATCCAGGAACAGAACGGCTTTGCCGGCCTCACCAACAAGATGCTCGGCGGCAAGGTCGGCTGCATCTGCGTCGCCTACGAAGGCATGGAGCGTTTCTTCCCGGCCGACAAAATCGTCTTCTCGGGAAATCCCATTCGCAGTGAAATCCACCCCTATACCGACGCCGACCGCGCAGAGGCTCTGAAATTCTACGGACTCAACCCCAAGAAACGCCACATCTTCGTAGTTGGCGGCAGCCTCGGAAGCGGCACGCTCAACAACGCCATGAAGGCATGGATCACCGCCGGGTGCCCCGGCGGAGACGACGTGGAGGTGCTCTGGCAGTGCGGAAAGTACTACAAGAAAGGCATCGACGACTTCATGTACGGCCGCGAAGTGCCGGGAGTGCAGTATTCCGACTTCATCGCCCGTATGGACCTGGCCTATGCGGCCGCCGACGTGGTGGTGTCCCGCAGCGGAGCGTCTTCCGTTAGTGAGATCTGCGCCGCCCGCAAGGCCGCCGTTTTCGTGCCGTCGCCCAACGTGGCCGAAGACCATCAGACCCATAACGCAATGGCTCTCGTGAGCCGCGACGCAGCCCTTCTGGTTCGCGACGCCGAAGCGGCCGAAAAGCTGCTCCCCACCGCCTTCGAGCTAGTGCACGACGCCGACCGCATCGCACGTATAGCCGAAAATGTGGCTCCCCTGGCCCGACTCGACGCCGCCCAGACCATTGCCGACGAAATCTATAAGCTAGCTGCCAAATGAAGACCTACACCGACATCTACTTCCTCGGAATAGGAGGCATAGGCATGAGCGCCATCGCCCGTTACTATGCGTTCAAGGGACTGCGCGTGGCTGGTTACGACCGCACGCCATCCCCTCTCACCGCAGAGCTCGAAGCCGAGGGTATTGCGGTACATTACAACGACGACCCGTCTCGCATTCCGGCCGATGTGGAATCCACGCTGGTGGTATATACCCCCGCTATTCCCACAGATCTGGCTGAATATCAGTACGTCATAAACCACGGATATCGCGTGGTCAAACGTAGTCGCATGCTTGGTGAAATAGCTCAGGGACAGAAGTGCCTTGCAGTGGCCGGGACCCACGGAAAAACCACCACCAGTACCCTTGTAGCCCACATCCTCACGGATAGCGGCGAGGGTTGCAGCGCCTTCCTTGGCGGCATCTCCAAGAACTACGGCACCAACCTGCTGATGAGCAAGAATCCGGTAGTGGTGGCCGAGGCTGACGAGTTCGACCGCAGCTTCCTCCAGCTGCATCCGGCAATCTCCGCTATCACCGCAATGGACGCCGACCATCTCGACATCTACGGCGATCTGGAGCATTACCAGCAGGCTTTCCGCGACTATGCCGCTCAGGTATCCGATTTCCTGATCATCAAGAAGGGCCTTCCAATTGCCGCGAAGGACACTCCCGCACATATTCTAACCTATCATATAAGCGATCCTACGGCCGACTTCCACGCCTCCAATATCCGCACCGACGCTCTGGGGCATTGCACCTTCGACCTGGTGTGGCCGGAAGGCGTTGTGGAAGACGTCCGAGTAGGTACGCTCGGTGCCCTCAACGTTGAGAACAGCGTTGCAGCTGCCGCGGTATGTCTCTGCCATGGGGTAAGCCCTTCGGCGGTGAAGGCAGCCATAGGCAGCTACCAGGGCGCGAAGCGTCGTCTGGATGAGCACGTGAACAACGGAAAGCTCACATACATAGACGATTACGCACATCATCCCGAAGAACTGGCAGCCGCCATTTCATCCATTCGCGGCATGTTCCCGGGACGCAAGATCACGGCTGTTTTCCAGCCGCATCTCTACACCCGTACACGGGATTTCGCGCCCGAATTCGCTGCTGCTCTGAGCAAAGTAGACAAGCTTATTTTGTTGGACATATACCCCGCCCGCGAAGAACCCATTCCAGGAGTCACTTCCGAGATAATCCTACGCGATGTCAAGAGTCCCGAAAAATTGCTCATTCATAAAAACGAGCTCATGGACACCCTCGCAGCCGAGCCACTCGATGTACTGGTAACCTTCGGGGCCGGTGACATCGACCGTTTCGTCCAGCCTATAACTGAAATGCTTTCAGCAAGATAATGAAGAAAGGAATCCGCATACTGTTCCTTGCTCTCGTGCTTGCCCTCGCAGCCGCGGTGGCGGCTCTGGTTGCAGGCAGCGCCTCCCGCACCCGGCACGGCGTCACCTGCAACGAGCATCTGGACATACGCTTGCAGGATTCCAGCTTCGTTACGGAACAGGAAGTAAGGGATTGCCTCACAAGGCGTTACGGTTCATGGTCCGGCCAGCGCATCGACAGTCTGGACCTGCATCGCATGGAAGCGATACTGAACGGTCTCACCGCAGTCAAGCGCAGCGAAGTCTGGGTCACTCCCGACGGAACGCTTCACGCCCGCATCATCCAGAGGCAGGCGGCCGCCAGGTTCGAAGGGCCCTCAGGAGCTTTTTATTCCGATGCCGAAGGCTACATCTTCCCGCTACAGAAGAGTTGGGAGGCTCCGGTGCGTACTGTCAGCGGAAGCATTCCCCTCACTCTGCCTGCAGGTTACAGCGGCCCTGCACCATCTGAACAGGATCAGGAGTGGCTCCACGGCATGCTGGCCCTGGTCGATTTCATCTCCGGCAGCAAGGTCTGGAACGCCAGGATCGGCAGCATCGCAGTTGAACCGGGAGGAGATGTTACCCTTGGCCTTTCCAACGGCAGGGAGAAGATTCTTTTCGGAGGCAGCGACTCCTTCAAAGAGAAATTCAAGCTTCTGGAAGACTATTACGCCTATATCCGTCCCTCGAAGGATCCGGGATACTATAAAACGGTGAACCTTAAATACCACGGACAGATCATTTGCAGACAAAAATAATTAACCATATGAAAGACAGATACATAGCAACAGTCGACCTGGGCAGCTCCAAGATAGCGCTCTCGGTTGCCAGGGTGGTCGGCGAAGACGTGCAGGTGCTCTACTACCGCGAGACTCCTTCGGACGGAGTGCGCCGCGGCAGCATCTTCAATCCGGAAAAGGCATCCAAGGCCGTGAAGGAAGCGGTTTCCGCGGCCGAGGAAGAACTGGGCGTGAAGATACGCCAGGTAGTTATCGGACTCCCCCGTTGCGGCATCAGGCAGGAAATCGCCATCGCCTCCACCGAGCGCAGCGACGCTTATTCCTGCATCTCCCAGGATGAGATCGACGCCGTGAAGAACATGGCGCTCGACACCTATCCTCTCGAAGATGAAGAGGTGGAGGAGATGTACGGAGCCGTGGCCCAGTCGTTCAGCACTGAAGACGCCTACCATTACAGCGAGGCCGATGTAGTGGGCATGCCGTCACGCAGCCTCGAAGGCGAATTCAAGGTGTTCGTGGGCAAGAAGAAAGCCGTGCGCAACATCGATATCATGCTCGAAAAGGCAGGAGTGGCCGAAGCCGCCAAGTACTTCCTTCCCCTTTCCACCGCCGACGCTGTGCTGTCGCCCGAAGAGAAAGAAAACGGCGTGGCTCTCATCGAGATGGGAGCGGGAGTTACCAGCCTCACCATCTGCCAGGACGGAATACTGCGCTACTACTGCGCCATCCCCTTCGGCGGACGCAATATCACCGCCGACATCAAATACGAATGCGGCTTTACCGAAGTGCTGGCCGAGAACATCAAGATGGCATTCGGCGCCTGCATGCCGGAAAGGCTCCAGAATATGAGCGAGAAGACACTCCAGATTCGTGATGAGGTGGACGGTTCTTCCCGTCAGGTTACGGTGAAATACCTGTCCGAGGTGGTTACCGCCAGGGTTAAGGAGATCGTAGACGCCATCCTCTTCAAGATTCAGGAGAGCGGCTACGCCGACAAGCTCCGCAACGGCATAGTGCTCACCGGTGGCGGCGCCAATCTGGTAAACTGCGGCAACCTCATCAAACAGATGTCGGGCTACAACGTGCGCATAGGCTACCCGAGGGCGAGACACATTTCTACAAGCGGATGCGCGGGAATCTCCGAGACAAGCGCCGCAGCATCCGTAGGCATGCTCATGCTGGCATCGGCCGACACCCATATCGACTGCGCCTCCGAAAAGAAGGGCAGCGCCACCACATCGAACCGGAAGCTTGCTGCCGCCAGCACCGAAAAGGCCCCTGCCGAACCCGGAAAGGAGACCCTCTTCGGAGACGATGAAATCGAGGTGGTGAATCCTCCCAAGAAAGAGGCCAAAACAGTTAAGAAGCAGCCAAGGGAACCTGGCATTTTCAAGTGGACAAAGAAGAAATTCACCGATTTTATGGGCGACCTTTACGACGGAATGGAAGAATAAAAAACAGCGTATATGAACGAGAACGACATAATCATAGCACCCTCCGACTGGGTGGTTTCGGATGCGACGATAAAGGTACTGGGCGTAGGCGGCGGTGGCTGCAACGCGGTTACCTACATGTACGAACAGGGCATCCAGGGCTGCAGCTTCATAGTGTGCAACACGGATTCCATGGCACTCACCCGCAGCAGCGTGCCGAATAAGATTCAGCTTGGCCGCGGACTCGGAGCCGGTACCAATCCCACCAAGGGACGCAACGCCGCTCTGGAATGCCAGGACGAGATAGCTGCCAGCCTTTTCGACGGCCGTACCGAGATGCTCTTCATCACCGCCGGCATGGGCGGCGGCACCGGCACCGGAGCGAGCCCTGTCATCGCCAAGATGGCCAAGGACCGCGGCATCCTCACTGTTGCGGTGGTTACCATCCCCTTCCTCAACGAAGGCAAGCGGGCGCTCACCAGAGCTATCGAGGGCATTCACGAGCTCGAACAGAACGTGGACAGCCTCATCATCATCAATAACGAGAAGCTCTACGAATACTTCGGCGCCGAACTGGTTCACGACGCCTTCCCCAAAGCCGACCAGGTGCTCGCCACCGCAGTCAGGGGCATCATCGAAATAATCAAGAAGCCCGGCTATATCAACGTCGACTTCGAGGACGTGAAGACTCTCATGAAAGATAGTGGAATGGCTCTCATGGGTTGCGGAACCGGCTCCGGACCGAATCGTATCGACGAGGCAGTGCGCGGCGCCTTCGAGTCCCCTCTGCTCAACGATTTCGACCTCACCAGCGCCAAGAACGTGCTCGTGAACATCACCGGAGGAAAGAATGACAAGGGGCTCAAGATGACCGACCTTCAGGCAATCAACAACAAGATCGACGAGTACACCGGCGGAGCGAACAAGTTCAAGAGCGGACTCATCTGGGACGAGGATCCCGAAATCGGCGACCGTATCCAGATTACCTCCATCGTGACCGGCCTGCGCTTCTCCGACGTTCTTGGCGAAAAAGAGAAAACCCTTGACAACTACATCGTTATCGACAAGAACTTCGTATACGACAAGGAAGGACTCGCCCGCGAAGGCGGAATATCGCTTTCCGGCGACTCCAGCGCCCATATCGGTTTCTCCAGCAAGGAGAACGAACGCGCCTTCCGCTACGACCCCGACAACCGGCCGGCACTGCTGGTTCGGGAGGGCGACAACATCTCCACTTTGGAAGACATCCCCGCGATAAGAAGGGCAAGTAAATAAAAAAACACTATATTTGTTGTTTCTATGGCAGACAAAAGGAAAACAAGGGTGCGTTTCGCTCCGTCGCCTACCGGACCTCTCCACATAGGCGGCGTGCGCACTGCGCTGTACAATTACCTGTACGCCAGGCAGCACGGAGGCACATTTGTGCTCCGTATCGAGGATACCGATTCCAACCGTTTCGTTCCAGGAGCCGAAGAGTATATCATCGAGGCTCTCCGCTGGTGCGGCATCACTCCCGACGAAGGAGTTGAGAACGGCAAGGTCGTGGAAGAAGCGTCCGCAAAGCACCCCTACGGTCCCTATCGTCAAAGCCAGAGAAGAGCCATCTACCGCCAGTATGCCGAGCAGCTTATCGAGGCCGGCTACGCATATTACGCCTTCGACACCGCCGAAGAACTTGCGGCTAAGAGGGCCGAAGCAGAGTCTCAAGGACAAACCTTCATCTATAATCAAGAGTCCCGGAAGGTCCTTCGCAACTCTCTGACACTCAACCCCGAAGAGGTTAAGTATCTACTGGAGAACACCACCAGCTGGACCATACGTTTCAAGATGCCGGAGAACACCGTGGTGAAGATGGACGACCTCATCCGCGGTCACATCGAAGTGAATACCGACACCCTGGACGACAAGGTGCTCTGGAAGCGGGCCGACGAACTGCCGACCTACCATCTCGCAAACATTGTGGACGACCATCTGATGGAAATCACCGAGGTGATCCGAGGCGAGGAATGGCTCCCGTCGCTGCCACTGCACTATATGCTTTACAAGGCCTTCGGATGGGAGGCCACCCAGCCCAGGTTCGCCCACCTGTCACTACTCCTCAAACCCAGCGGACAGGGCAAACTCAGCAAGCGCGACGGCGACAAACTCGGTTTCCCCGTGTTCCCGCTGCGTTGGGTAAGCCCCGAGGGTGAGGTCACCCGCGGTTACCGCGAAGACGGCTACTTCCCGGAGGCTTTCATAAACATGCTCGCCTTCCTTGGCTGGAACCCGGGCGATGAAAGGGAAATCCTCTCCCTGGACGAATTGGCCAGGGCTTTCTCCCTGGAAAGGGTAATCAAGTCCGGCGCACGTTTCAACCCGGAAAAGGCCAAATGGTACAACAAGGAATACCTTCGCATGAAGAGCGATTCCGAACTGGCGGAGTTGTATCTGCCAGTGCTCGAAGCCCATGGCGTAAAAGCCAGTGCTGAATACGTCGCAAAGGCCATTTCGGTGATTAAGGACCGCGCCACCTTCGTAGAAGATTTCTGGACCGCTGCCCCCTATCTCTTCGTCGCTCCCACCGAGTTCGCTGAGAAGGACGTGGCCAAATTCTGGAAAGAAGGGAACTTCTGCCATCTTCCGGCAGTGCGCGACCATATCGCCGCCTACGCCGGACCTTGGGAAGTGAAAGCCATAGCTGAATCGCTCGAAGGCTACATCAAGGGCGAAGGCTGGCCGATAGGAGGAGTTATGAATTGCCTGCGGCTCACCCTTACCGGTGCCGCAAGCGGCCTTGGAATAGCTGAAATAATCTACACGACCGGACTCGAAGAAGCCGTAGCGAGAATAGATAAAGCCCTAAACACCATTAAGTTATGAGAATAGGCATTTGTTCGGATCACGCCGGCTTGGAATACAAGAGCAGGCTCATCTCCTACCTTCTTGGCAAGGGCTACGAAGTGGTGAACTTCGGCACCGACAGCAGCGAATCCTGCGACTATCCCGACTTCGCCCATCCCCTGGCTTTTGCCGTTGAAAAAGGTGAGGTTGATGCAGGAATAGCCCTTTGCGGAACAGGAAACGGCATGGCAATGACCCTTAATCACCACAAAGGAGTTCGAGCCGGACTTGCTTGGGGCACGGCAATTGCATCACTGGTCAAAGAGCACAACAATGCCAACGTGCTTGTTCTGCCCGCTCGTT
Organism: Bacteroidales bacterium; assembly: GCA_017412645.1. Lineage (GTDB taxonomy): Bacteria > Bacteroidota > Bacteroidia > Bacteroidales > UBA932 > Cryptobacteroides. The sequence continues at coordinate 65,269 of JAFPWX010000021.1, forward strand.
TCATAAGTTACAGAATGGCAGTTAGTTGCGTTCGCGCATGGCTCACCACAGACTTTGCTGGGGGCCGCCATCAGAGACGAATCGACAAAATCCCCGTATAGAAAAGTTGGTTAGTTCATGGGATTTTTCAGCCTCGGAGACTGTTCTCCGGGGCTTTTTTTTGTTGTTATTTTTATGATTCTATCATAAAACGGCAATATTTGACTATATTTGTAATCTAAACATGCTATGAATAAATAGCAACAATGCTGTTCGTTAGTGTCATATTGGCCTGGTTAAACCTGTTCACAGCTCAGCCCGAGACTGTGGAAAGAGAGGTGGACTTGCCGCCCATCTACTTCAGATGGGATAAGTCCAGTCACGATGCCACGTATGCACAGAACCGCAAGGCAGCGAACTCTATCATCGATATGATCAAACTGATAGGGCCGCAGAAAATCGAATACGCCCAGCTTGTTGCATATGCTTCGCCCGAGGGCGTCCGCGAACACAATCTCAAACTCAGCCGCGCCCGTGCATACGAAATCCGCTGGCTAATCCGCCAGAAAGCCCCCAGTATCTCCTCCAAAATCCGAATACGCGCAGGCGGAGAGGGCTGGGTTTTGCTACGCGCGCGCGTACAAGCGGACAAGCGCATAAGCGACAAGTCCCGCGAGAAGATCCTTCGTGTCCTGGACGACCAGAGCATTTCCGACGACACCCGCAAATGGCGCCTCGCCAACAGGCTTGGCAGCGATTCGCGTGTTGGTGAGCTCTGGCCCTATCTCCTCAAAACCCACTACCCCAAGCTCCGCGCCTGCACGGTTACCATCCGCTTCAAAGCCGTTCCCGGCACTCCCCTGGCAGAAATCGGCCGCCCGGTAGAGGGCTCGCCTGCCAGCGAGACCGCCACCACGGACTCCGGCGCAACAGTTGCAGCAACTCCAGCCGGTGAAACAGCTGCTGCAGCAGCAGAGACTGCCCAAACCGACAGCACCGCAGCGACAGAAACTCAATCCGCCGGCGAAACTGCTGCAGCGACCGCCCATACAACCGATAGCGCTCAGACTACCGAGGCTACTACCACCGGCTCTTCTTCCTCCAACATTGACGCTGCTGAGACCACTCCAGCCGACAGCTCTGCAGCGGCGGATAGCACGGCAGCGGCGGAAGCCCAACCCTCTGAGGACCGTGCCGCCCTCGGCACCGTAAGAGGGGGGACCGAGAGCGAAGCGAACGGTGGGGTCGAGCGAAGCGAGACGTCCGAAGAGGGTTCGGCTGCAGCCGCTGAAGGCAAGAGCACCCCTCGCATCCCGGTACTGGCCGTCAGCACCAACCTCATCTACGACCTTACCTACATCCCCGGCTACGGCCTCACCACCATCCCGAGCTTCAGCCTCGAATACTACCCCGCCGCCGGCCGCTGGACCTTCGGCGCCGATGTGGAATGGCCCATGTGGCAGCACTTCGACACCCACCGCTTCATGCAGATCAACAACATCACCCTGTGGGGCAGGCGCTATTTCAAACCCAAGGACGAGTCCTTCAAGGGGCTCTACCTCCTCGGAAGCCTTGGCGCTAACCGTTACGGAGTGGGTTGGAACGAGCGTGGCTGGAAAGGCGAGGGAATCCACGCTTCCGCAGGCATTGGTTGGAAGAAATACCTCGGCCGCAGCCGCTTCTTCTTCGATACCGGCCTCGCACTTGGAGTATTCTGGAGCCGCTACGACCCATACGTCTACAGCAACGAAGCCACCGGCTGGTACTACTACGACTACACCGGCAAACCCGCCGATTTCACCGAACGGAGCAAACGCCTTCTCTGGTTCGGCCCCACAAGGGCATATGTATCAATAGGCTACGATCTTTTCACCCGCCGTCGCAAATGAGGTCCCGCGTTCTCATATCTGTTCTAGCGGCACTGCTTCTCGTGAGCGGGTGCACGATCGAACCGCAACTCCGCCTGAGGAAGGTAGCCACCACCAAGGTCGTCATGCAGACCAAGATCTCCACCGACATCATGTGGCAGGTGAACTGGCAGACCGCCTGGGACTTCGACTGGAAGACCGAGGTCTATGGTCCCGTAGGCTATACCGAGCCAAAGGGTATCCGCATGCACATCTACACCCTCGACGACACTGAGTCGCCCAAGTCGCACTACGTATACAACTTCAGCGGCAATCAGGGCCAGGCCGACGTGTTCGTGGGCATACACAACCTCCTCTTCCACAACAACGACTCCGAAGTACTACTCTTCCGTTCGGAAGACGACCTAGCCGACATCTACTCCTACACCCGTATCATCTCCAAGGGCCTCAAGAGTTCCATTCCGGTGCAGACAACGGAACAGAAGATCGCTACCAAGGCGGACGATGACGACGAAGAAACCGACCTCACAGAGGAGATCGATGAACCGGTAGCCTTCGCCCCGGACGAACTATTTGTGATGTTCGAGCCCAAGTATCATGTCACGGACGACCTTAACGACTACGAATATATCGACGGCCAGTACGTGCTCCGCATTGAGGGCGATCTTATTCCGCATAGCTTCATCTATCTTTTCCAGATACGGCTGCTCAACAACCTCGAGCGAGTCTATGGAAGCTCCGGTGCCGCCCTTACCGGAATGGCCGAGAGCGTGAACCTCCGCACGGGAGAGACTTCTTCTACGCCTGTGTGCGTGCCTATGGATGTCCATATCAACACCACTGCGGATCCCGACCTCATGGGTGCACGAGTACTCGGCTTCGGCATCCCCGGTTGCAATCCTTACGACGCAGCGAGCGTCGCCGCCACCGAAAGCAAACACTGGCTGGTACTGAACGTCATGTTTAAGACCGGTAAATACAAGAATATCCGAATCGACGTTACAGACCAGATCCGGGCTTTGCCGACAGGCGGCGTGATCCCGCTGGAAATCGATGTGGAGGACTTCCCTGAGGAAGATACCGATCCGCCGATAGATGAGGGAGATGGTTTCAAGCCGCTAATCGGAGGCTGGAACGAAGAGACCGGATCAACAACTATAATCAGCTGACAAACAATTATTTATATATTATTACCTTTTATCAACTCATTAAACCAAAAGTTTATGAAACGTTACATTTTCCTCGTTGTAGCAGTTGCTCTCGCAACAGTGTCTTGCAGCAAGACCTACGACACCAACAAGAACGCAGGTGAAGGCATGCCTATCTCCCTCCGTTCCTGGACTAACAACCTCACAAGGGCTCGCGACGTTGGTTCGAGCGCCTTCGTAGACGGAGACAAGATTTATGTTTACGGCTACACCTCAGGCGCCCAGACTCCGTTCGACGGAACTGAAGTTGCTCTCAACGGCACTGACTGGACTTATTCTCCTCTCCGTTTCTGGGACAGGACAAATGCCTACTACAACTTCTATGGTCTTTCCATTGATGACGGCGCAGCTATCGGCGACGTGCTCGCTTCTCACACCGTGAGCACCGGCACCTTCACTTCCAATAGTCTCACTTGGGCCGGCAACAACAACGATATTCTCGTCGCCGACTCTGTAAAGGTTATGAAATCCCACTATGGAGAGCAGGTTGCGCTCAACTTCCGCCACATCTCCGCCCTCTTCGACCTCAAGGTCCGCAAGGGTAACGGTATCGGTAACGACGGTGTTGTGAAGGTCACTGCCGTCTCACTCGAAAACATCAAGAAGACAGGCGTATTTTCCGTTACCGGTTATACTGCCGACACCGACACAGCTATTGTCAGTTGGAGCAACCTTACTACCGGTTCCTACACCGGCGCCAACGGTGTCAAAAACACTGTTGATACAGACATCATCTCCGGCACAACCGCAGTTACCACTGCCGGCGACCAGTATCTCATCAATAACCTTGTGCTTATTCCCCAGACCTTCGCCGCTGATGCCCAGAGGCTCAAGATCACCTACACCATCACCACTGGAACTGGCAACACTGAGCAGGTCAACACTTTTACCGACAAGACCTACGACCTCATTCTGTTCGACGATACCGACTATCCTACTGATGACGACACTAACACTGCCGGAAAACAGTACAATGATGGCACTAAGGTCTCCGGTTGGGCTGCTGGTGTCCACTACATCTACACCATCACCATCGATGCCGAGGCCATCAACTTCACCGCAGATATGGAACCTTGGGCTCCCGACAACGGCTACTACTACATCCTCAACTAAGCATCCGCACAGCAAAGCAACATGCTTAAGCGCGTAACGTTCATACTTGCAGCTGTCTTCACGCTCGCCCTGTCAGCAGTGACAGGGTGCGTGAAGGCCTACGATCCGGCACCGGAGCAGGGCAACGCCATACGCTTCGTGGCCGGGTCGTTGCTGCTTGTGGACGATGCGCCATATTCAAAGGCAACCCTCACCGATAACTTCGGAGACGGAAGCACTTTCGCTGTGTTTGGCGACCGCGTGATTTCTGGCGAAAATGCTGTCGTATTCGGCGGCACTAACGGAGTTACGGTTACGGCCTCCGACCACGATAGCAATCCGGCGACTCCGCTCGTATGGAGCTACACTCCCCTGCATTTCTGGTACTGGGAGAGTTCCGGCGACTGGTACGACTTTGCCGCAGTCTCGCCCGCGGGCATGGGAACAACCAGAATGGATATTGCCGGTAACGTTGCCATCTCCACTCATTACGACATTACATCCCAGGATTACGACCTATTGGGTGCGACATATCGTAGGCGTGGCAGCGTGCAGGATCCCAACGGAACGGTTCCACTGAACTTCACCCACCTCGCAAGCGCGGTCTGCGTGAAGGTTCTCAACAATTCCGAGACCTCAAGCGTCACTGTGGACAGAATCAAGTTCAATAATTTGGTCGTGGAAGGCGATGCGAAGGTTACCCTGGATCATTTTGGCAATGCCGAGAATTCGTGGATCAATACCGAGCGCAATACGGAGGATGTGAGGGTCTTCGAGCCATCTCCGTCTGCAAGTGTTGCAGCAGGTGGCAATTATGTAAGTCCTTTCTGGGTAATGATTCCTGAGAGGCTCGATCAGGCCGCTGCCGCAGGAGGATTGGAGGAGGACATGCCAAAACTTATCCTGTACTACACTCCTTCCAGTTCCGGAATCCAGAAGTCTGCATCCATCACGCTCAAAGACGTATGTCCCCGCGACAGCGACACTCCAATCAGCACCTGGGCAATGGGAACCAAGTACACCTACGAAGTCTCCATGAGGCTCGACGAAGGCGTGCTTGTGAACATCACCACTACCGACTGGGGCGAAACTATCGAGGCTGAAACTCCTGGTCTGTTGATTCAATAACTGTCAATGAAAAGATTTCTGCTCATAACTCTGATTGCCCTTCTGGGAGCTGTTTCCTGCTATCGCGAGGAAGCGGCGACACCGGCAGTTGGTAATTGTGGGTTACGGATCGACTTTGGCACCGGCCTCCTTCGCACAAGGGCGGGAGACGGCAACGTGGCCGACGGCGGCGGAATCTATATCGACGACAGCGATCTGAACGACCTAAAACCGGACCTTGTAATCCTTGTGGTGAACAATTCCACTGGCAACGTTGTGGGTAGATACCCCGACGATGTGCCCGACTCAGGAGTGAATAGCAAGCTCGAAACTGGTGCCGATGCGACTGCCATGTCAGTCACATTCACCAGCCTTGACGAAGGACCGCATACTGTCTATGCTTTCGCTAACACCGGAGGTTACTGGGATATGGCAGGACAGGGCGCCTCGGATGCAGATGAGTATCTGCTTTCACTCACTACTCAATCCGCCATAGAGGCCCTCAAGTTCTCCGACCTGTTTGATACAGTGGGCGACAGCGTCTGCCCGAACGACAAGGACAATTTGCCCGACAGACTACCGCTTTCCGCCAAGGGAACGGTTAACGTATCATCCGAACACACAGGAGAAGTGTCACTAGAGATGCTCCGCTGTGTAGCAAAGGTCACGGCTGAATTTGTAAACAATACCGGCGCGCTCCTCACTCTCGAGGATTATTCCAACACCATAGTTGGAATGTGTCCGAACACCGGCTACGTGATAGCTCACGACACGGACTATCCGGCCGGGGCAACGGCAGGAGACATTGTTGCAGCGGAAACATCCTTGGAGATCCCTGCAACCAATGCACAGGATTCGTCCAAGCCCGGCAGCAAGACGATGACCTGGTATGTATTCCCGAGTTCCGGCCCATATACCTGCGACATCGAGTTCACCCTGTTCAAAGGCGAGGCGAACGAACACACCTACACCTACTCCGATCTTCCCGTGCATGACGACCATGCCGTGAGCATCCCCTCACTCGCGCGCAACCGTCATCTGCACATCGTCACCAAGATAAGCAAGGGCACCACCGTATCCTTCAACTTCGAAGTGGCAGGATGGGGAGAACCCATGGTAGAACAAGTACTATTTGATTAACTATGAGAAGATTCATACGCATAGGTTTTACAGTTGCACTGGCGATTCTAGCGCTATCGTGCAGTCGCTTCCAGGAAGAGGCTCCCATCAAGCCGTACAACAGTCTTCCTGATGGCACTCCCGTCACGCTGCAAATCAATTTCGGCAGCAGCGACATGGTGGAACTCAACGTTGCCACCAAGGCGGAAGCGCCCGAAGCCGACGAATCCCGTGTGCACGACCTCTATGTGATGATCTTCGATAACACCACGAAGAACGCTCCTCCCAAGAAAATCTACGGGCGTTACTTCTCTTACGAACATCTTGCAGACGACCTCGGCAGCCTCGACGCCAATCCCAACGAAGGTTGGTGGGTCGAGAACAAAACTCTTCCCGGAGTCTCCCCTGCCGTTACAACCACTGCCGGTGCGGTTAAAGTTTCCACTGTCGTTTGTTCCAATGCTCTCCTCGTAGTTCTAGCCAATGTAACGAACGCTGTGAGCAGCATGAGCGACAATCCGGAACTCGACGACATCGCCTATCTGAACGGTATCAGCAACCTGGACGAGCTTCGCGGCACAAAGATTACACTCGAACAGGACGTGGTCAATCGCAAGGACCTGTTCCTTATGATGGGAACACTCGGAAAAATTGGAGCCTCTGACGCTGTTCACAATACCCTGGATACACGTCAAATGATATGGGGCACAACCGATCCAAGCAAAGAGTATAACAGCACCTACAAGCTTCTTCTCCGCACTATGGACGCGAAGGTGAAGTTCATGGTACGATGCAACCGAGACAACATTGACGCTGAGAAAGCAGTCTACTGGACGGTCTGCAGCACTCCTGACAAGTGCTACCTCTTCGACGACTACAATGGTGGAGCTCTTCCGGACGACGCAGTGTTCTTCGATTCCGAAAGTGCTTACTTCGAAGGCACCATCGCGGCAGAAGAAGCCGGTTACAGTGACTGGTACGTGTTCACCTTCTATGCTATGGAGAACAAGCAGGCCATGAAGAAACACGCCGCCACCTATCACGACCGCGAGAAACAGATTAAGGCCGACACAGGCACCAGCGGATACCAGTGGTGGACACAAGAAGGTGGGAAGGAGAATATATACTCCGGCAACTATGTCACGAAC
>JAFPWX010000022.1 GCA_017412645.1 Bacteroidales bacterium
CTGTATTTCGCCTTGAATAGGTAACATAACTCTTTGATTTCCAAAGGTTAAGTTACAAAAAATCGAGGAAATATCCAAATAAATTGAATACTTCCTCGAAGTTTTTTAGCCGGCTTTTATAGGGACTTTTTCAGTGCCCTCGCGTTTTGCGTCGGAGTTTTTTTATGCTTGCCATTTTCTAGTTATCCCAGTAGCTGGAACTCTTGCGGAAGCGCAGCAGGTCCGCCAGGGCGCTGGCGTTGGCGCGGATGAGGAAGTTGTAGCTCTGCCACTGTCCGAGAGGTACCCAGGACACGCTGATGGTGAAGCAGTGGAGGTCGTAGGTGGCGCTCAGCTGCGTGGTGGTGATCTTCTTTGCCTGAAGGTCGAAGCCAGACGAGGCGTTCACGCTCATTCTGGGCGAGAGTTTGATGTTGCCCGAGGTGGAAACCGTCTGGGTGATGTTCTTCTTGGGTTCCAGAAGATTAAGCGTGGAGTTGTATACCTGGCTCACCGAATAGCTCAGGGAATAGCTGAAATTGATGCTCCAGGGCACGTTGGGATTGGTATAATAGAGCCAACCGCCGGGGATGTATTCTCCGGTAACCGGGTGATAATAAATCCTCTGGTAATAATCGGCAGGGGAGCCGCCTCCGCCGCCTTCGCTCTTGGTGCCGTCATTGCCGTTCATCGTGCCCTTTCCGGAAAGTGAATAAGACAGCGAAGCCGATGCATTGGTGAAGCGGGCGAGGCCCTGACCTGCCTGGAAAGCGTATTTGTTGTACTTCTTGCCCTTGGCGTCGATGGCGTACGGGTCGAAGTTGGCGCTGGCGCTCACGCTCACCTTTCCGAATAGGGAAGTGCTCATGCTCATTGACCAGGTGCTCATCTTGAGCGAGTCCGCAAGGAAATTGTAGCCGCTGCGTATGCTCAGCTGGTCGATCAGCTTGACTTTCTTGCTGCCCTTGCCGGTGGTGTCGGCAAGGTCGCGCACCTTGGCTTCCAGGTTGTTGCCTATGCTCCACGACATGGTGGCGCTGCGCCCCTTGCCAGGAGGAGAATTAATCTGACCGGAGTAGATGTTGTATTCGTATTCGCGCGCGACACCGGTGGTGTCGGTGTAATAGAGGGTGCGGTATCCGTTTGCGGCCGTGCCCTTTTCGGGGCTGAGAGACAGCGAGAGCGACGGGGAGACAACGTGGCGCACTGCCTGAATACGGTGGTATTTACCGAAGTTGTACATACCGTACAGACGCGTGCTCATGGAAAGGCCGCCGCTGTAGTTTTGGGTGATGCCGAAGTGCGAGAATTGCGGACTGAGCTTGCTCTCCACCTTGTTTGTCTCCGGATTGAAATAGTAGTCCGTGGTGCGGAAGAACCAGTTCTGACCGTAACTTATGCTGGGGGAGAAATTCAGGTAACGAAGCAGGGTGAAGCTCGGCAGACCGATGCTGAAATTATGCGACATGCCGTTCTGGAACTTGTCTGTAAAGCCTTCCTTCATGAATTCGGAGGCCTTGAAGTTGATCTTATTCTGCAGAGCGGTGTTGTAGCCGAATGATATTTTTTCGTAGAACCTTTCCTTACCCACTCGGTTCTTGCGTTTGAAAGGATAGAAGGTGGAGACGCTGAAGTTGAGCGAGGGGAGGGTGAAGGTATAGGAGGAGTCTCTGGAATTCTGCGAATGCAGGGCGTTGATGCTCAGGTTGGCCTTGCCGCCGAAGTTGTGAGACCAGCTGATTGATGACGATACCTGGTTCTGAAGGGCCTCGTTCACGGAACGGGAGTTATACCTGCTGTTTGAGGGGCTGGAGAAGTTCACCGATGCGCTGAAGCTGGTCCCCGGATGGGCCTTGGAGTCCTGCTGGTGACTCCAGCGGACGCCGAAGTTCTTGGTTTCGTTGAAATCGGCGCTGCCCTTTTCTCCGGTGCGGTCGTCGGAATAGTTGAGGGAGAAGTTGCCGGTGAACTTGTAATTCACTTTGTACCTGGAATTTATGTCGAGAGCCCAGGATCCGAGTGAGTAAAGGTCCCCTGTGACTGATAGGTCGAAGTAATCTCCGAACACGAAGTACATGCCCAGGTCTTTCATATAGAAGCCTCGGGCAGTTTCCTCACCAAACGATGGCATGAGCAGGCCGGTGGCCCTTTTGGGCCTTTCAGGCACGAATCCGAATGGCAGAAATATGGGGATATGGACGTCTTCCACTACCATGTGCGCAGGGCCGAAGACGATCTTCTGCGAAGGCTTGGTAACCACCTTGGCGTTGTAGAGCTTGAGATAGTAGTGAGGCTCCTCTGCATCGCAGACAGTGTATTTGCCGCCCATTATGTTGATGGATTCGTCCGGCATCATCTTGATGCTGTTGCCCCTGAGGATGCCCTCGTCCTCATCGGTGACCATATTGGTGATGCGGGCCTTCTTGGAGTTGAAGTTGTAACGAAGGTCCTGCATTTCGTAGGTTTTCCTGCCCTGGGTCATGACCGGACGGCCCTTCCAGGTTCCGGAAAGGGTATCGTAAATGCCGTAGGCGTGCACGGTTCCGGTGGACATGTCGTACTCCATGCGTTCGGCTGTGAGCTTCATGTCCTGATAAGTTACGGAGACATCGCCGTAGTAATAGATAAGCCGCTTTCCGTCTGAGAAAACCTCGACCACGGAGTCCCGGGCGGTGGAGAAAGCCGGAGCAGCAATGGAACTCTCCTTCATGAGGGCAGCGGAATCGGCCCTGAAGAGGGAGTCGGCACGGTGCAGGGAATCCCTTCTGGCGAGCTCGACGGAGTCCGGCAGTACCACCTTCTTTTCCGCTACCTGGGAAGAGATGGCACGATCCCCACGCCTGCGGGGACGCTGGGCATCAGCAGCTATCGTGCAGAAGCACAAAAGTGCCGCCGTGAGCAGAATGTATGGAATTTTCCCTGTTTGCAATTATTTACTATATTTGCAAAGTACAAAAGTAAGTTATTTTTGTGAAACACGCAATCTGCATAGCCCTCTCTTTGCTTTTCTCGGCAATTTTCGCGCCGGCTCAGAATAATACGCTCAAGCTTTCCACAGTTGTGATTGATGCAGGTCACGGAGGAAAAGATGCAGGCGCAGTGAGCAAAGATTCCAAAACCTACGAAAAAAACCTGGCGCTTGACATCGCCAACCGGCTCGCGACGCGTATAAGAGCCGAATTGCCATCGGTCAAGGTAGTGCAAACTCGCAGTACCGACGTCTTCGTGGAACTCCGCGAACGTGCTGCCATAGCCAACAGGGCCGGAGCCAATCTTTTTGTGTCCATTCACATCAACTCCAACAAGAGCACCTCTCCAAACGGTTACTCTGTACATATTCTGGGCCAGTCTTCCAATAAGGATCGCGACCTTTTTGCATACAACATGGATGTGGTGAGCCGGGAAAACTCGGTCATCCTTCTGGAAGACGACTACAAAACCAACTATCAGGGCTTCAATCCTTCAGATCCGGAGTCGTACATCTTCCTCCAGCTCATGCAGAACGCCTATCTGGAGCAGAGCCTTCTCTTCGCCAGCACTGTTTCGCAGCATTTGGAAGGCGGCCCTATCAAGGCCAACCGAGGCATTAGCCAGAATCCCTTCTATGTGCTCTGGAAAACCGCCATGCCGGCGGTACTAGTGGAACTTGGCTTCATTTCCAATCAGGCCGATCTTGCCGAGCTCCTCAAAGAGGAATCCCGTCAGGACATAGCGGATCGTCTCTTCGAGGCTTTCAAGGAGTATAAGGCTCAGTATGACGGCACCATAGACCTCACGCCCGGCGAAAAGCGGGACCCTGCTGCCGCTAAGCCGGAAGCGAAACCTTCTGAGACCCCTGTCGTCCAGCCGGAACAGCCCACTGCAGTTGCTACCACTGTGGCGCAGCCGGCATCTCCCGTTCTCTACGGAACGCAGATTTTCGCAACCTCGCGTCCTCTTGAAGAGGGCGACCCCCGTTTCCTGGGCTGGAAGCCGGAAGTGGTGCGCCTCGGTTCGCTCTACAAGTATATCATAGGCGTGAGCAGCTCTCCCGACCAGGCCCGCAAGAACAATGTGGCCATTAGGGAAGAGTATCCCGGAAGCTTCATGGTAAGCATCTCCGACGGCGTCACGACCCGCTTCAAATAGGGGAGCGGACTCCTGTTCAAAAAAAAGTTGAAAATAATCGTCCGGGGGTGTATAATATCTCCGGATTTGTAATACTTTTGCACCGCAATTTACAGTCATCTTTTATGCGGAGTGAAAAAGTATTCTCGAACTACCTGTGAGCTGGCCCGTTTGGTCAGTTCCGGTGCAGAACTTAAAGATTTGTTAATCAAATCGATTGCCAAAGCTAAGGCAATAAATCCCGACAAGGATACCAATCCTGCACAGAGTCTGGAAGATTTTTTCGCTTTTATAGAGTGGAGCCTCACCACGCTCCCGCGTTTCATTCTCAATCTGCCGCAAGGTTCTTCGCTCTACGACCATATGGATCAGGGCGTGGATTACCTGTATTTCCTTCTGGACCAGCCTCTTGAAGAACTGGAAGGAAAGGGATACTTCTTCCCGTCCCTGCAGTACCATGAACCACTCCGCAGCTGGCTGAAGGATTATTGCAGGCAGTGGGGAGCCTTCCTTTCCACTCCTGAGTCGTGGAAAGCGGAATACGCCGCCGACTTCTATGCCGATCCGGCGTTCGGGGTTACCAAAGGCTGGTACGAGGCTTCGGAAAACTGGAAATCCTATAACGACTTCTTCTCGCGCCGCCTGCGCGATGCATCCCAGCGGCCGATTTCGGCTCCCGACGATGCCTCCGTGCTCGTTTCTCCCGTGGACGGATGGCCGCAGGGTGTTTGGAATATCAATTCCGAAGGATTCATCGAAAACCAGGTCTTGGTGAAGAGCCGCCGCTTCGACAGCGTTGAGGCCCTTCTGGGACCGGACTGTAAATACTCCGACTGCTTTGCCGGAGGCACTCTCACCCATGTTTTCCTGGACGTAAACGACTATCATCGTTATCATTTCCCTGTCTCAGGAAAGGTTTTGGAAATGAGGAAGATAGAAGGCTGCGACGCCGGAGGTGGAGTTTACCGCTGGGATCCGGAAGCCCGCCGCTACTGGCTGGACAGCCGCAATCCCGGGTGGGAGAGTATCGAAACCCGCGCCTGCGTGGTGCTGGACAATCCCGTGTACGGCAAAGTGGCCCTTCTCCCCGTAGGTATGTCCCAGATCTGCTCGGTGAACTTCTCGGAGGGACTCGCTCCCGGAGTTGATGTGAGCAAGGGGCAGGAGCTGGGTTATTTCCTCTTCGGCGGCTCAGATTTCGTAATGGTATTCGAAAACGGCGTCCGTCTGGACCTGCAGGCCGATACCAAATCCCACATCTTCCTCGGCCAGCCCCTCGGTACGCTCAGCAAATAGTTTGCAGCATCTTGTTTGGCAGACAAAGAATTCTTATCTTTGGATGCTATGCAGGATTTCGTTTACTATACTCCCACGGAAGTAGTCTTCGGCCGGGAAAGCGAAGAGCGCATCGTTCCCCTTCTTAAAAAATACGGTGCCGGAAAGGTGCTTATCCATTACGGCGGAGGCAGTGCGGTCCGCAGCGGCCTGATTCCCAAAATCAAGGCCATGCTGGATTCGGCCGGCATTCCGTGGGCAGAACTGGGGGGAGTGGTGCCCAATCCGCATCTCAGCCTCGTATATGAGGGGATAGAACTCTGTAAAAGGGAGGGTGTGGATTTCATCCTGGCGGTAGGCGGCGGCAGCGTCATCGACTCCGCAAAAGGCATAGCCTACGGCATTTGTTATGCCGGCGACGTATGGGACTTTTTCGACGGCAAGGCGGTGCCTGCGGCGTCAGCCCCGGTGGGCGTCGTCCTTACCATTCCCGCCAGCGGCAGCGAAATGTCCGACAGCTGTGTGCTGACCAATACCGAAAAGGGTCAGAAAAGAGGCTGCAACAGCAACTTCTGCCGCTGCCGTTTCGCAGTCATGAACCCCGAACGCACCTTTACTCTGCCGCCTTACCAGACGGCCTGCGGGGTGACTGACATCATGATGCACAGCATGGAGCGTTATTTCACTCCGGACAGCCCCATGGCCATAACCGACGCGCTTTGCGAGGCCCTGATACGCGACGTCCGCATCACCGGAGAACGCCTTATGTCGGATCCGGAGAACTACGAGCTCCGCGCCTCCATCATGTGGGCGGGAAGCCTTGCGCACAATGGCCTCACCGGCTGCGGTGCCCGTTTCGATTTCGGCACCCATAGGCTCGAACATGAGCTCAGCACGCTCTTCGGAGTGGCTCACGGCGCAGGCCTTGCAGCTCTCTGGTGCCATTGGGCAGAATACGTAATGCCGGTCAATCCGGAGCGTTTCCGCAACTTCGCGGTGCGTGTTATGGACGTTCCCGACGGCCCGGCCGCAGCGCAGCAGGGGATTGAGGCCATGAGGGCATTCTACCGTCGCATCGGCATGCCCGTCAGCATTCCCGAACTCATCGGCCGGAAGGCCACCGAAGAAGAAATCTCCATACTTGCAGACCGCTGCTCCCGCGGCGGCACTTTCGCGGTCGGGAACTTCAAGGTTCTGCACCGTGAAGAAATGCTCGATATTTACCACAAAGCAAATGAATAACAAGCTATTAGCCATCGCTGCGGGGATACTCTTCCTTGCGGCCTGCGGGCCCCGTGAAAAGGCCCTGTCCGATGTCCAGACCCTTTCCGCACCGGATGGAAAACTGGTGCTCACCTTCGGCCTGTCGTCCGACGGCACCCCCACCTACAGCCTTGACCGTGAAGGCGTTCCCGTGGTTCTTCCCAGCACTCTGGGCTATGAGTTCCGGGGAAAGCGTGGGAGTCGTTACTTCACCAACTGGGAGCAGAAGGATTTCGAAGGAAACGTGGATTTCCACAGCGGCTTCATCTTCAAAGGAGCAGAACAGTCCACTTTCGACGAAACCTGGGAACCGATATGGGGCGAGGAAAGCAGCATCCGCAACCATTATAACGAAATGGCGGTCACGCTGGCGAAGCCAGGCGACGGCGCAGAGCAGCTGCTGGTGCTCCGTTTCCGCCTGTATGACGAAGGCCTTGCCTTCCGCTACGAGTTCCCGGAGCAGGGGAGAGCACTCACCTATTTCGTCATTAAAGAAGAACTTACACAGTTCCGCATGGCGGGCGATCACACCGCCTGCTGGATTCCCGGCGACTACGATACTCAGGAGTATAGCTATACTGTGAGCCGCCTCAGCGAGATCAAGGCCAGAATGCGGGACATCGTGGACTACAATGCTTCGCAGCAGGTCTTCTCTCCCACCGGAGTGCAGACGGCCCTGCAGATGCGTACCGACGAGGGGCTGTATATCAATATCCATGAGGCTGCCGTGCTGGATTATCCCACGACCAGCCTGAATTACGATCCCCGCACACGTACCTTCACCACCTGGCTCACACCCGACGCTGAAGGCTGGAAGGGTCGCATGCAGGCCCCCTGCAAGAGCCCCTGGCGTACCGTCATGGCAGTGGACGACGCTCGCAAGGTGCTGGCATCGCGTCTTATCCTTAATCTGAATGAACCCTGCGCCATTCCGGACGCGGCGTCCTGGGTGCACCCCGTGAAGTACATGGGCGTGTGGTGGGAAATGATTACAGGCAAGACTCACTGGAGCTATACCGATGACTTCCCGGCAATCCGTCTCGGAGAAACCGACTATTCCAAAGCGAAGCCCCACGGACGTCACGGCGCCACCACGGAGAACGTGAAGCGCTACCTTGATTTCGCAGCTGCGAACGGCTTCGACGCTCTTCTGGTAGAGGGCTGGAATGAAGGCTGGGAAGACTGGTTCGGCTGCCAGAAGTTCGACGTCTTCGACTTCGTAACCCCTTATCCGGACTTCGACCTTCCCGGGCTTAACGCCTATGCGCACAAGCTGGGCATGAAGCTCATTATGCATCACGAAACGTCTTCGTCTGCAATCAATTACGAGCGCAACATGGAAGCCGCGTACGATCTCATGAACCGTTACGGTTACGACGCCGTGAAGAGCGGCTATGTGGGCGACATCCTTCCGGAAGGGGAGCACCACTACAGCCAGTTCATGATCAACCATTACCATTATGCGATAGTGGAGGCGGCGAAGCACCACATCATGGTGAATGCCCACGAGGCTGTGCGTCCCACCGGTCTCTGCCGCACCTGGCCCAATATGATAGGCAACGAATCCGCGCGCGGGACGGAGTTCCGCAGTTCGGTGCTGCCGAATCACGTGACCATCCTGCCGTTCACCCGTCTGCAGGGCGGTCCCATGGATTACACTCCCGGCATCTTCGAGATGCGCATGGAGCGCCTCAATCCGGACGACCACAGCATTATCTCTTCCACCATAGCCCGTCAGCTGGCGCTTTACGTTACCATGTATTCGCCGCTTCAGATGGCCGCAGACCTGCCGGAGCACTATGCCGAGCATATGGATGCCTTCCAGTTCATAAAGGACGTGGCGGTTGACTGGCAGCGCAGCGAGTACCTGCTGGCTGAACCCGGCGACTATGTCGTGATTGCCCGTCAGGCCAAGGGGAACGGGCAGTGGTTCGTGGGGGGTGTCACCGACGAAAACGCCCGCGATCTGTCCGTGGACTTCTCCTTCCTCGAACCCGGCCGCAAATATATCGCTACCATCTATTCCGATGCTCCCGACGCCTGCGGCCTCGGAGATAGTCCGGAATTCAATCCCGGCTATGAGATCCGCAGCGTGCCGGTCACTTCCGGAGAAGTCCTTTCAATCCACTTGGCCCCGTCCGGTGGCTTTGCAATCTCACTGAAATAACACCTGAAATAACACTTTAACGATGAAAAAGACCATACTTTGCCTGGCGTTTTCCGCGCTTGCCCTTTCCCTCTTCGCGGAAGATCTTCCCTTTTACAGGGATAAGGACGTTTACAAGATCGGCGCTCAGACGCGCCGTACCGAAATAATATATTATCCCACTGCAGAAGACGCTCTCACCAAGAGTTTCGAACAAAGTCCCTGGTACCTGAGCCTGAACGGCGTGTGGGATTTCAAGTACGCGGCCTGCGAGGGCGAGCTGCCTGCAGAATGGAGCCCGATCAAGGTCCCCGGCAACTGGGAAGTACAAGGCTGGGGGACACCCGTGTATGTCAACACCACATATGATTTCAATCCTTCGAATCCTCAGCCTCCGGTGCTGCCCGATCTGATCCCCGTGGGCGTGTACAGGCGCAGCTTCAGAGTTCCGTCCGAATGGGCCGGACGCAATATATTCATCAATTTCTGCGGCGTAAAGTCGGGAGTATTCGTGTATATCAATGGTACTCTGATCGGCTATAACGAGGACTCCAAGGATCTGGCACGCTATCCCTTGAACGATTATCTGAAGGAGGGGGAGAACGAACTGCTTGTGAAATGCTATCGCTGGAGCACGGGCAGCTGGTTTGAATGCCAGGACTTCTGGCGTATCAGCGGCATAGAGAGAGACGTGTATCTCTCTTCCGAGAAACCGTCCGCCATCGAAGACTTCCGTGTCGTTTCCACGCTGGACGAGCGCTTTACCGACGGCATCTTCTCCCTTGCAACGGCGGCTCCGGCAAGCTATCAGCTGCTTGATGACGACGGCAGCGTCGTCGCGTCCGGTGTGGCTCCGGTGAAGAATATCCGTATCCCGGGTGTCCGTCGTTGGACTGCGGAAACTCCTGAACTCTACACGCTTCTGCTCGAATCGGAAGGGGAGTATGCCCGTTTTGACGTGGGATTCCGGCGTCTGGAAGTGAAAGGGAATGTGTTTTATGTGAACGGACAGCCTGTAAAGTTTAAAGGCGTGAACTTCCACGAACACGATCAGTTCACCGGGCATTACATCACCAGGGAACAGATTCTGGAAAACCTGAAGCTGATGCGTTCACTGAATATCAATGCCATACGCACATGTCACTACCCCCAGCAGAGGGCATTCTATGAACTTTGCGACAGTCTTGGTTTCTATGTGTACGACGAAGCCAATATAGAGAGTCATGGCATGGGTTATGGGGAGCGTTCCCTCGCAAAGCACCCGGAGTGGGGAGACATGCACATGGAGCGTACCTTGAACATGTATGCGCGCACTGCCAATTATCCCTGCGTGACCATACTTTCACTGGGCAACGAAGCCGGAGACGGAGTGAATTTCACCCGTACCCATGAGGCTCTCAGGAAGCTGGAGGCCGGCGGTCAGAATCGTCCGGTTGTGTATGAAAGGGCTGAAGGAGGCCCCAATACCGATTTCCTGAATCCCATGTATCCCTCGCCCGACTGGGTCCGTGAGCAGGGCCTTAAGCCTTCATCGAAACCGGTGGTACTTTGCGAGTATGCCCACGCTATGGGTAACAGCACCGGTTCGTTCGATTTCTATTGGGATGCATTCTATAGTTATCCCAATCTGCAGGGTGGCTTTATCTGGGACTGGATTGACCAGGGACTGGCAGAGAAGGATTCGAAGGGTCGCAGCTACTGGGCCTACGGTGGCGATTACGGAGACCCTGCTACTGACCCAGCAGGCTGGTGGGCGGATCGCAATTTCTGCTGCAATGGTCTTGTGAGTCCCGACCTTGACGTGCATCCGGGAGCATGGGAAGTGAAGTACTGGTATCAGGATGTGCTTATCACTTTTGCGGATCATTGTGAATGCGACGAGGATGTTGCGCAGGACCGTTATCGCGTACTCAACCGCTTCTATTTCAAGTCTTTGAATCACGACCTTCATTGGGAGGTCACCGAGGACGGACGGCCTGTGGCCAGCGGAGTGAATCATCTTTCGCTGGCTCCCTTCGAGAGCGAGGAATTCTCCGTTGAACTTCCGGAAATGCTGCCGGAACACAGTTATTACATCAACTTCGATGTGCTCACCTGTGAGGCGGATGCTCTGCTTCCCGAGGGCTATGCCATCGCTTCCGACCAGTTCCTCCTCCGCAAGGCTGAAAGGCCTGTCGTGGAGCCGAAACCCTACAGGACTGTAGTGAAGGAGTCGGACGGTCGCATAAGCGTGCGTGGGCGCGGCGGAAAGCTTGTTGTGGACACCGCTACCGGTACTGTGCTCCAGTACCGTCTGAAAGGCCGTAATGTCTTTCTGAAGGACTTCGGCCTCAAGCCCAATTTCTGGACCGCTCCCAACGATAATGAATGGGGCAATTTCGGCCCCGTCCGGAGGTATGCCGACTGGAAGGATTCGCTTTCGGTGCTGAACGTCTCTGTGGACACCGACGAATTTGGCAGCGCCGTTCGCGTTACCTACGGCCTGCCTTACGGTTGCAGCATGGATGTAGCCTACAACCTGCTTGCAGGCGGGGCGCTCCGCATCGACGCTGAATTCCATGGTGGAAACGCGCATGTGCAGGTGCCGCGTATAGGCTTCCGCACCCGTATGAAGGCTTCATGCGACCGCTTCAGATACTTTGGCCCGGGTCCGTGGGAGAGCTATTGCGACCGCTTTGCGGCCTGCAGGGTAGGGGAATATACCGCCAGCGCCAAGGAGCAGTGCTATCCTTACGTGCGTCCTCAGGAAACAGGTCACCATTATGGGGTTGACTGGTTGGAGATCGGACCTGTCCGCATCTCCGAAGATGTCTGCTTCGAGTTCTCGGCTCTTCGCTGCAGTATCGAGGATCTGGACCCCCGCACTCCCGACGGAGGCCGCGTGTGGGCTCATGTGAACGATATAAAGGTCCGTCCGTGGGTGGAACTCTGCATTGACGACCGCATGACCGGCGTGGGTGGCCATGATTCATGGGGAGCCCGTCCCGAGTCAGTACGCACGGTCTGGGCCGACTGCGACTATACCTTCAGTATAGCCTTCGAGGCTAAGTAGAGGAGTTCCGAGCTCCGCGAGGGCGCGTCAGCGCCGCGGCGAAGAGAGGAGCGATGCGACGAACGGGAGCCGCCCGGCGAAGCCGGTGCATGCCCCTGGGGGGCTGGCTGCGAAGCAGACTGGGGGGATGGAAACAGGCTCCGAACAAAACAGCCCGCTCGTGCGGGCTGTTTTGTGAGGTGCCTAGCGGAATCGAACCGCTGTACCAGGTTTTGCAGACCTGTGCCTAACCACTCGGCCAAAGCACCAAAGGGGATGCAAAGATACATTAAATTAATCAAATTGCAAATTTTGTTTGTGCAGCCCTAGTCCCTTGAAACGCCAAAATAAAAATTTTTAAAAAATTCTTGAAAATATTTTGGATATTAAAAAATAATATCTACCTTTGTATCCGGGTTGAGCAAGTGATAGTTCTTATCCATCAACCTATTGGTTATTAGTTTTAGTGTTATTAATTATGTGGTTAGGAGAGTTGCTGCCTGCGAAGGTCGCAACTCTTTTTTTGCTCTTTTCCGCAATCTGTGCTATATTTGTAAGATATTAAAGAATAGCAACAATTATGGCAGAAGAAAAGAAAGTCAGCATCAATCTGGCGCCTGAGGTGGCGGGAGGAATCTATTCCAACCTGGCCATCATATCCCACTCCAGAAGCGAGTTCACCTTCGATTTCGCGGCATCTCTTCCAGGTCTTCCCGGCCCGAAGATCCAGAGCCGCATAATCATGACCCCGGAGCACGCGAAAAGGCTTCTGAACGCCCTGGCGGAGAATATAGGCAAATATGAAAACCAGTTCGGCCGCATCGAGATAGTTCAGGAACAGCCCCGCGGCACCTTCCATATTGAAGATTTCAATCCGGGAGGCCCCAAGTCGTAAAATGGATTTCTCTCGAATCAAAGCAATTACCTTCGACGTCGACGGTGTTATGACCGACGGCAGCCTTATCGCGATGGACCATTCGGAATTCGTCCGTGTGTTCAATGCAAAAGACAGTTTTGCCGCCCGTACGGCCGCTATGAAGGGCTATGCCCTGGGCGTCTTCACCGGAGGCGAAACCGAGGGCGTGCATACGCGCATGCTCAGCATGGGCGTACCTGAAGAAGACATCTACATGCGCTGCCGCGGCAAGATCAAGGCATTCGAAGATTTCTGCAGGCGGCATTCCCTCAAGGCAGACGAGGTGCTGTATGTCGGAGACGACATTCCCGACCTCCCGGTAGTGAAGGCCGCTGGCATCGGTGCCGTTCCGGCCGATGCCTCACCGGAGTTGCTGGAAGCTGCTGACTATGTGTGCAGCGTGCCCGGCGGCCGCGGCTGTCTGCGGGAAATAATTGAAAAGGTTCTCCGGGCCGCCGGCAACTGGACCTTCGAATCCGACTGCTACGAAAAAATCTTCTGATCATGAACCTTCGCGGCAAAAAAGTGATTCTGGCAAGCGGCTCTCCCCGAAGAAGGGAGCTGCTCGCCGGTCTGGACGTGCCGTTCGAGGTCGACACACGGAACAGCTTCAACGAGAGTTTCGCTCCGGAAACGCCGCATGAGGAAGTCCCGGCCCTGATGTCCATGGGTAAGAGTCACGGGTTCTGGAGGCCGCTTGAGGCGGGGGAGATACTCGTCACTTCCGATACCATGGTGCTTCTTGACGGTCTAATCATGGGAAAGCCTCACAGTCGTCCGGAGGCGGTGGAGATGCTCCGCAGACTATCTGGCCGCACCCACGAAGTCATCTCGGCGGTTACCGTGAGGGACGCCTCACATGAGGAAACCGTAACGGACGTAACCATGGTGACTTTCCGTGAGTTTTCCTCCGAAGAAATTGATTATTACATAGATAAATACGCCCCCTTCGACAAAGCCGGGGGCTACGGCGTCCAGGAATGGATAGGATACGCCGCCTGCACGGGAATAGAAGGCTCGTTCTTCAACGTGATGGGATTCCCGGTGCACAAAGTTTACTCACTGCTGAAAAAATTTATTGAATATGAATGAGTTATCCGCGAAGTACAATCCCGCAGAGGTGGAAGACAAGTGGTATTCCTACTGGATCCATAACCGCTTCTTCCATTCCGAACCGGATTCCCGTCAACCCTATACGATAGTGATTCCCCCCCCGAACGTGACGGGCATACTCCATATGGGTCACGTGCTCAACAACACGCTCAACGACGTGCTCATCCGCAAGGCGCGCATGGACGGCAAGAACGCGTGCTGGGTCCCCGGTACCGACCACGCCTCCATCGCCACGGAGAGTAAGGTCGTAGCCAGGCTGAAGGAAAAGGGAATACGTAAGGAAGATATAGGTCGTGAGGAGTTCCTAAGGCATGCCTGGGAGTGGAAAGAGGAGCACGGAGGCATCATCCTCCAGCAGCTTCGCAAGCTCGGCGCCAGCTGCGACTGGGACCGCACCCGTTTCACCATGGAGCCGGCTCTCAGCAGGGCGGTTATCAACACCTTCGTCTATTTCTACAAGAAGGGCTGGATCTACAAGGGCGTGCGCATGGTGAACTGGGATCCGGAAGCGCTTACTGCCGTTTCCGACGACGAAGTTATCCATCGCGATACCCAGAGCCATTTCTATCATCTGAAATACTTCATCTCCGACGGAGCAGGCAATCCTACCGACAAGTATCTGGTGATAGCCACCACCCGCCCCGAGACCATCATGGCAGATGCCGCCATCTGCGTGAATCCCAAGGATGAGCGCCACTTCTGGCTCAAAGGCAAGAAAGTGCTCATCCCGCTCATTAACAGGGAGATACCTGTTATCGAGGACGACTATGTGGAGATGGATTTCGGTACGGGCTGCCTCAAGGTTACGCCTGCGCATGACGTGCACGACTACGAAATAGGCCTGCGCCACAATCTGCCGGTGCTGGAAATCATAGACGACCACGGCCGGCTGAACGAAAAGGCCCAGATCCTCGTTGGAGAAGACCGTTTTGTGGCCAGGAAGAAGATCGTAAAGATGCTGGAAGAGTCGGGTAACCTGCTCAAGGTGGAAGATTACACCTCCCCGGTCGGTTATTCCGAGCGCACCAACGCCGTCATTGAACCGAAGCTCAGCGCCCAGTGGTTCCTCAAGATGGAAACCCTGGCAAAGGTGGCTTTGGAAACTGTGGAAAGCGGTCATACGAAGTTCATTCCGGACAAATACATGAATACCTACCGCCACTGGATGGAGAACGCCCGAGACTGGTGCATCTCCCGCCAGCTCTGGTGGGGCCAGCGCATCCCCGCCTGGTATCTGCCCGACGGCAGCTTCGTGGTGGCTGAAACCCCCGAAGACGCGCTTGCAGAGGCTCAGAAGAAGGTCCCAGGCATCACTGCCGCCGAACTCCGTCAGGATGAAGACGTGCTCGATACCTGGTTCAGCAGCTGGCTGTGGCCAATCAGCGTATTCGATCCCGAAGCCCCCGGCCATCCGGACCACAAGCCCAACCGCGACCTGGCTTATTACTATCCCACCAACGATCTCGTGACAGGTCCGGACATCATCTTCTTCTGGGTAGCCAGAATGATTATGGCCGGCGAGGAGTTCATGGGCAAGGAGCCCTTCTCCAACGTGTATTTCACCGGTATCGTGCGCGATAAGCTGGGCCGCAAGATGAGCAAGACACTGGGCAACAGCCCCGATCCGCTCGATCTTATCGCCAAATATGGGGCCGATGCGGTGCGCATAGGCATGCTGCTCTGCTCTTCCGCCGGCAACGACATCTTCTACGACGAGAGCCAGGTGGAGCAGGGACGCAATTTCTGCGGCAAGATATGGAATTCCTGGCGCCTTGTAAGCGGCTGGAATGTGGAGGAGGGGGCTGCTCAGCCCGAAGCCTCGCGCGTCGCCGTGAAGTGGTTCGACAACCTTCTTTCCCGCACTATCCGCGAAGTCGAAGACCATTACTCCAAATTCCGCATTTCCGACGCTCTCATGGCGATTTATAAGCTCTTCTGGCACGACTACTGCAGCTGCTACCTGGAGCTCGTTAAACCGGCCTTTGGGGAGCCTGTGGACCGTCGCACCTATGACGCTACCGTAGGCTTCTTCGAGAAGCTCCTGAAGCTTATCCATCCTGTCATGCCTTTCATTACTGAAGAGCTTTGGCAGGCTATGGAGCAGCGCCGGGAGGGCGAGACCATCATGTTCCAACGCACTCCGGTAGCCGGTCCGGTGGACGAAGCGTTCCTGACTGCCTTCGCTCAGGCCCAGGAGGTCGTCAACGGCGTCCGCGGCCTCAGGGCTCAGAAAAAGATATCGCCCAAGCAGGCGCTTGACGTCTTCTTCGAAGGCTCCATGCCCGAGGAACTCTGGCCCATGCTGGCCAAACTGGCCAATGTGAAGGTCTGCACCGGAAACCCCGGAGAGGGTGTGACCAGTTTCATAGTGGGCACCGTGAAGTGCAGCGTATCCCTGGAAGGTCTTGTGGACAACAGTGAGGAGCGTAGCCGCCTTGAAGCTGAATTGGCCCGTCAGAAAGGCTTCCTGGAGGGCGTACGCCGCAAACTCGGCAACGAAAACTTCACTGCCCATGCCCCTGAGGCAGTCGTGGCTATGGAGCGCAAGAAAGAAGCCGACGCGCTGGCCCGCATCGAGGCATTGGAGAAATCCCTTGAAGCCCTTGCCTGATGATACGTTTCGAGACCTCTTTCCCGGTACGCTATTATGAATGCGACCCTATGGGGATAGTGCATCACAGCAACTATCTCCGCTATTTCGAATGCGCTCGCGACGAAATGATAGCCTCATGGGGCTACGGAGTGGAACAGTGCCAGGCCGACGGCATCACCTTTCCGGTGGTGAAGGCAGAACTGCGTTTCCATCGTCCCGCCGTGAGCGGAGATATTCTCACGGTGGTGGCCGAGATTCCCGAGATTCCGCTGGCTAAGCTGGTGGTGAACCAGAAAGTGCTCAACGCCCGCGGCGAGCTCTGCTGTGAAGGCACTGTAACCCTGGGCTTCCTCTCCGCGGCCACCGGCCGTCCGACGCGCTGTCCCGACCGTATGCTGGAGCTTCTGAAGGCGGCCGACAGGTAATGGTCAGTATAAACAACGTAACTGTGTCGTTCGGCAGTTTTACCCTGCTGGACGGCATTTCTTTTCATATTTCCGATGGAGAGAAAATAGGTCTGGTAGGCAAGAACGGGGCGGGGAAGTCTACCATCATGAAACTCATCATGGGCCTTGAAAAGCCCGATTCCGGCCGTGTGGAGATGCCTCGTGAACAGACCCTTGGCTATCTTCCCCAGTTAATGGAACACCATCGTGGCCGCAGCGTCATCGAAGAGGTGAAGGGTTCGTGTCCGTCTGCCGGCCCGGGAGAAGCGGAGAAGGTGCTTCGCGGCCTGGGATTCCTGCCTGATGAACTGGGGCGCCTCTGCGAGACCTTCTCGCAGGGTTGGAACATGCGCATAGAGCTGGCCAAGATACTTCTTTCAAAGCCCTCTCTGCTGCTTCTGGACGAGCCTACGAACCATTTGGATATCGAGTCCATAGAATGGCTTGAAGACTATCTGAAGGCCTACAGAGGGGCTCTTCTGGTGGTTTCTCATGACCGTAAGTTCCTGGACGGGGTAACTACTCGAACCGTAGAGATTATCCTGGGGAAGATATACGATTATAAAGTCCCGTATTCGAAGTTTGTGGAGCTGCGTGCAGAGCGAATGGCCCAGCAGAAGGCGGCCTATGACAATCAGCAGAAGATGATTGCCAAAACCGAAGATTTCATACGGACCTTCCGCTACAAGCCCACCAAGAGCAATCAGGTGCAGAGCCGAATCAAGGCCCTGGAGAAATTGGACCGCATCGAGGTAGACGAAACCGACAACGCCAGCCTTCATATCAAGTTTCCGCCCGCCACCCGCACCGGCGACGTGGTGTTCAAGTGCGAAGATCTCACCGTTGGCTATCCCGGAAAAGTAGTTTTCAGCGGAGCCAATGTGGAGATAAAGCGAGGGGAGAAGGTGGCCTTCGTGGGACGCAACGGAGAGGGTAAAACCACCCTGATGAGGGTGTTGGCAGGGGAGTTGGATCCCATCTCCGGATTATCTAAAGTTGGACTTCACGTAGACTTGGGTTACTTCGCTCAGAATCAAGAAGAAGTACTGGACCCAAAAGATACGGTTTGGAGTGCTGTTGAAAGGATTTGCCCTGCCTCGATGAGGACGTCTCTCCGAGATCTTCTGGCACAGTTCCTTTTCCGGGGAGACGATATCGACAAGCGGGTCTCGGTGCTTAGCGGGGGAGAGCGGGCCCGACTGGGGATGGCCCGCCTCATGATCCAGAGTCACAACGTCCTGGCTTTGGACGAACCGACCAACCACATGGATATCAAGAGTAAGGATATCCTCAAACAGGCGCTCCAGGCATTTGACGGGACCCTTGTAGTTGTTTCCCATGACCGTGATTTCCTTGACGGTCTGGTGGACAAGGTATATGAGTTCAGGGCCGGCGCAGTAAAAGAACACCTGGGCGGAGTGCAGGACTTCCTGCGCAAACTGCATATAGAAACTCTTCGCGAGCTGGAACGCAAGGACAGCCCGGCTGTCGAGAGCCCCTCAGTTGCCACAGCAGTCACTCCCAAGCCGGCTCCTATAGACTATGCCGCCCTTCGGGAACAATCTAAAGCAGAAAAGAAGAAGCGGCAGCGTATCGACTTTTTGGAGAAGCAGATAGCTAAAGATGAAAGTCGTATGAAAGCCATCGAGGCAGTGCTTTCAGCTCCGGGAGAGGGTGACGATATAATGGAGCTTACCAGGGAGTACCTGGAACTCAAGCGTGACTGTGACGCCTGGACCTCCGAATGGGTTGAACTTAACGACTAAAACCATAGGCAATGCATCAGGTATTGGAAGTGTGCGGCTCCAGATTCCGCTTCATCGAAAACGGATCTACAGTCTTTGAATGCCGCTGCGGTTACGGCCGCAATGGCTTCTCTTCCGACAAGCGGGAAGGGGACGGAAAGACCCCTCTCGGAAGCTTCGAAATCGAGAGCGCTTTTGGCTTCGAAACGCCGGTAAAATGTGCCCTTCCTTTCCGGAAAATTGGAGCGGATTCATGGTGGTCGGGGGAGAAGGAAGACTATAATTCCTGGGTAGAAAATCCGGGCGGAAAAAGGTCGATGCCGGGCAGTGAACACCTCGCCGATTACCCCACAGAATACCGCTTCGGATTCGTCATCGGATACAACACAAAGAGTCCTGAATGGGGACGCGGATCGGCCATATTTCTGCATTGTAAAGCAGCCCGAAAATGGAGCACTTCGGGGTGTATCAGCCTCCCGAAAGCCCGAATTTCCGAACTTCTCGCTCGTCTTCTCCCCGGAGCCATAATAAAAATCGCAAGTCCTTGTAAATAAGAGACTTGCGACCTGTTATAAATGTAACTAATTGTTTACAGATATTTATATAACAAAAATGTTATGCGTTTCAACATCTTTGTTTTATTTTCTGTATATCAATTATTTGAGTGTTTAATAATGTAACGCCTTAAAAAGTCGAGTGCAGAGGCCGAAAAACGCTCGATATTGCGTTTTCTATCCCCCTTGTAATTGAACCTTTCGGTCTCTGTTCCGGCCTCTCCTGACACCCCGACCCATACCGTTCCGGCAGGTTCATGAGAGTCTCCGTAAGCGTCCGCCCAACCGGTGGTCGCAACCGAAAAATCACTCCCAGTCAGAGCCCTCACTCCCTCTGCCATGGAGGCTGCAACTTCGCTGCTGACTATGCCTTTCTGCTCGATGATTTTTTCCGATACAACAAGAACTTTTTTCTTCACTTCGGGGGAGTAAGAAGTGACACTTCCAAGGAAATATTCGCTTGCTCCCGGGACGGTTGTCACCAGGTGAGCAATCTCTCCGCCGGTACATGATTCTGCCACGGAAAGGGTGGCAGATCTTTCCTTGAGCAAGCGTCCAACGACTGCCTCAAGGGGCTCCTCGCGTAGGGAGTAAATACGATCGCCGAGGATTGGTTGGAGTTTGGCAATCTCCGTGTCCATGTCGGCTTCAGCTTTATCTTTCTCCCCACTGTACACAGATAAGCGCAAGCGCACGCCCGTAAGCGTATTTGGAAGGTAAGCAAGGTGCATCCCGGCCGGAAGGGCCTCCTCCCATGGTGCAATGAGTTTAGCCAGGGCGGATTCTGCCAATCCGTAGACCATTACGTTACGATGACATATATTTTCAGTGGGGAAGTGAGTGCGTATATCTTCCATAACGGCATCCAGCGCAGCCTCTGTTTCATATGGCACACCAGGCATAGCGTATAGGGTTGCCGGATGTCCAAAACGCTCTTCTGGGAAGCGGAATACCATAATTGGGGCAGTTCCCATATGGTTGACGATGACCTCGCAGCCTGCCGGAACGTCCGCCTGTGCCAGGTTTACTTCGAGCGCGTCAAGTCCTCTGGAGTGGAGAATGCGTCGCACCTCCTCTTCCTGTCCCTCATGGCGCACATAAGCAGTGCTGCCGAAGAGGCTGGCAAGGGCATCCTTTGTGATGTCGTCTTTTGTGGGGCCAAGGCCTCCTGTGGAGATTACTACGGAGCTTCTTGCAAGTTCTTCCGAAAGTCGGGAGATAATCTGCTCCCGATCATCAGGAATTGAAATCATATCAAGGGTTTTCACCCCAATGCCGCCCAGCCGGCGGGATATCATGGAAGAGTTGGTATCGACTATCTGGCCGATGAGGATTTCGTCTCCTATGGTGACGATCGAAGCACCTGTTGTCATTTCTTCTTAAGAGATTTCATAATGGCCTTTGGGAGCTCCGGTTTGAAGCGCTGCGGACTGCACTGAATTGCTACAAGTGAGGCTCCGGATTCGATAAGTGCCACGGCCCTGGACGGAATGCCTATTCGGCCTTCAGCAATTATGGGTAAACGCCCCTTTGAAAATTCAGCCGTATGCTTGATTAGAGGCTCTCCAGACAGCATTACGCCATCGATTCCATTCATCAGGCAGAAGTCCAGGATGGGGGGAAGTTCCGTTGGTCTGAGCGTTGCAGAAAGCCTCAGGACCAGGGGGTGATAAGTGTCATATGCCATCCTTGCCTCGATGAGAGGATCCGTCAAAGCCTTAATGAATACGGGGTCCCTTACTGGACCTAGAGAGTCGTCTGAAAAGTCGATAACAGTGAAATCAGAAAAGTCGTAACTATAGTCAAAAGCATCCAAAAAGTCCCGGGCTATGTCTTCTTCGGAGTTGCTGTCAGGGGCTTTTGTGATGTCCAAACCTATTAGGGCATTGCGGGTAGGAACGGCCCTCA
Organism: Bacteroidales bacterium; assembly: GCA_017412645.1. Classification (GTDB taxonomy): domain Bacteria; phylum Bacteroidota; class Bacteroidia; order Bacteroidales; family UBA932; genus Cryptobacteroides. The sequence continues at coordinate 21,077 of JAFPWX010000022.1, forward strand.
AGGCATCTACAGCGGCTTTTACTCCCTCCTTTCTGGTGAAGCAGACCGGCCCGATAATTACGAACGCGCACCCGGCGGCCGAGGCAGCATTATAAAGCTCGGCCGAAGTATCGAAGCCGGGGGCCAGGCCCACTGGATTCCTGAAGTCAAGGTCCATTACCTCCCTGTGAAGATCGGGAGAGTCATAACCAAAAAGCATCCGGAAAATGCCGGATGCTGTCTGACTACCGGAGATATGTTTCAACAATGACTTGTGCATCTCCGACAAAGATAATGAATAATTGCGAATTCGTAAATTCTACTTCAGCTCTTCGAAGCTGTTATCGTCGTAGAAAACGATAATTCTGGAGATAGAGCGCTGTTTATTAGCATGTTGTGCAGCTCTATTTAAAGTAATTCTTTCGGTCTTTGGGGCTTCAGGCAATGGTTCAGGCTCCGAGAAGAGGGTATCTTCTACAGTTTCAGAAGGGTTCTCTTTAACTGGTTGTACAGGAGCAAAATCGGCCTTGTACATCTTTCCTTTGCCGGTTATGAGCCATTCAAGGTTCAGAGTAGGGTAGCGTTTTGCCATACTTTCGATGAAGTCGAAGCCTGGACGGTTTCGTCCGGCCAAAATATGGGACACGCTTGCGCGCGCGACGCCGATCGAGTCGGCAAACTGCGACTGCGAGATGTTCTCCGCTCCGAGAAACTGTTGAAGACGAGTGTTCATTTTGTTTACTGTTTGGTTACAAATGTAGAAAGAATAATTTAAATAAACAAACATTGTTGTCGTTAACATTTGTTTACAAACCTTTAAAATAGCCTGTAAATAATATGTAGTAATAGATTAGATACCAATAATTAAATAATTGATTAATAAAGTAATAATTATTGTTATATTGTCTCAAAAGCAGGGGAGTTTCCTCGCCGCTCGCTTCAATCTTGCTAACAACGTAAATTGAAACTTTATCAAATAGTGGATAAAGCGCTGATTATCAATAAATAAACTAGCATATATTTTACTTATAAATTTTCCTTATAATAATATTGTTGACTTATGTGAATTTCTGTTAAAAACTTATGTAAATTTACATATATTTTCGTGTGGGTTTACAAATATTTACACTCCGAAACAGTATTTCACTTGCTTCAAAAAAGTGTTATCTTTGCTTCGTGATACCCGACATTAGCATAGAAGATTTCGCATATCCCCTTCCTGATGAGAGAATAGCAAAGTATCCTCTCCCGGAGCGAGATTCTTCAAAACTCCTCGTTTATCGTGGTGGAGATATATCTGAATCAGTATTCAGAAATCTACCTTCAGAACTTCCTAAAGGTGCCCTCATGGTGTTCAATGACACGAAAGTGGTTCCTGCAAGGCTATTTTTCAAGAGAGATTCCGGTGCACGTATAGAGATTTTCTGCCTGGAGCCTTACGATCCTTCTGATTATAACGTTTCTTTTGCTTCGGTAAGTGAGTGTGTATGGAAATGCGTAATAGGCAATTCAAAGCGCTGGAAAGGCGATATTATCAGCTTTGATTGCCCTTCCGGAACCCAACTTGCAGCGATGGAACTCAAGGCGGAACTGGTGTCCAAGACAGATCGCACCGGTCTAGTCCGTTTCTCCTGGAAAGGGGGAGAACCTTTCTCCAGAGTGTTGGAGCTTTGCGGGCAGGTGCCGATTCCGCCCTATCTGAACAGGGATACCGAGGAGATGGATACTGAGCGTTACCAGACGGTCTATGCTCATATAAGGGGCTCTGTCGCAGCTCCGACCGCGGGTCTCCATTTTACTGAAGCAGTACTTGAGGCAATTAGGGCTAAATCTATTGATACAGAAACAATTTGCCTTCATGTCGGAGCCGGCACGTTTCTGCCGGTCAAAGGAAGCAGGGTAGCAGAACACCCCATGCATCGAGAACCTTTCTCCGTTACTCTGGATTTCCTGAGAAAGCTTCGAGATGGAGGGCGAAAAGTGGTAGCCGTTGGCACCACCTCTGTCCGTACTCTGGAAAGCCTCTATTATGTTGGTGTTGCGTGTATCGAGGAAGGCGAGCCTTCTGACGTCTCTCAATGGGCTCCATATGAAAGGGAATACCCCTACGGTCTTGAGGAGGCTCTAAACGCAATTATCGCTTATCTGGAGGCAAATAATCTTCATGAGCTCAATATAGGGACGCGTATAATTATAGTGCCCGGCTTCCGTTTTCGGGTGGTAGACATGCTGGTAACCAACTTCCATCAGCCCGAAAGTACCCTCCTGCTGCTTGTTTCCGCCTTTGTGGCTGGTGATTGGCGCAGCATATATGACTATGCTCTCGGGCATGGTTTTCGCTTTCTCAGCTACGGCGATTCATCGCTACTATTCAGAAAGGACAGTCTATGACATACGACGAAGAATTTGCAAACATCAGCCCCTACACCGACGAAGAAGCTGTAGCGGCTCTTAAACGGCTTTCGTATCATCCGATGCTGCCGTTCATCACCAAGTACCTGTTCCCCAAACAGGATCCCGGAATGCTGGGGCGGACGCTCCGTCAGATAGAAAGCATCGACGACTTCCAGCAGACCGTCATGAGCAAGGTCGTTTCCGCGGTAGTGGATCAGACCTCGTCCGGATACACCTACGATGGAATCGAGAACCTCAAAGGGGATGCGCGTTACCTTGCGGTAAGCAATCATCGCGACATCATCCTGGATCCCGCTATCACCCAGTGGACTCTCTATCGTGAAAATCTTCCCATGACGGAGATCTGTGTGGGAAGCAACCTCCTGAGCAGTCGCACCTTCGAAGATCTTCTCCGAAGCAACCGGATGATTAAGGTCATACGCGGAATCTCCGCCCGCGAACTCTACCTTTCCAGTCAGTTGCTGAGCCGCTATATCCGGCAAACCGTCACCTCCGGCCGTGCATCCGTCTGGATCGCCCAGAGGGAGGGTCGCACAAAGAACGGTCTGGATGTGAGCGAACAGGGCATACTGAAGATGTTCGATCTCTCCGGTACCTCGGACTTCAAAACCAACTTCAAGGAGCTCAATATCGTTCCTATGAGCATCTCATATGAGTATGAGCCGTGCGATGCCCGCAAGGCCCGGGAAATCCTCATAAAACGTGAAACAGGAACATATGTTAAGAAGTCGGACGAAGACATGCACAGCATCCTCACCGGTATCAGGCAGTGGAAGGGTGGCATACACCTGAGCGTGGGCAAGCCGCTTACGGATCTGGAAATCATCCGGGCCAGCTGGTACGAGAAGAACGACCGTTATCAGGCCATACGCCGCTGCATAGACCGCCGCATCATCGACGGTTACAAGCTGTGGAAAACCAACTACATGGGCTACGATCTCATGACGGGGGGCAACCGTTTCGCGGAAATGTACACTCAGGAAGACCTCAAAGATTTCAAGGCCTATACCGAGCACAAGCTGGGGAAACTGGAAAAGCGCCTCGACCGAGACGCTCTTCGTGATATCTTCTGGCATATCTACGGTAATCCCGTAGTAGCAAAAGTAGAGGCCTGGTAAAAACCGGGCCTCTGCTTTATTATTCCGTTTTGGACTTTTTGGATTTGGGAGCCTTGGCTTCCTTCTTTTCTTTGGCCGCTGCCTTTGCTTCGGCTTTCTGTTTGGCCGCAGCGGGGCTGCTCTTGCCGAAAGCGATCGCTACGCCTGCATTGACGGTTGTGCACACAGGATCAAGCGGGATGTACTGAGGAGAGAACCTCATCTGGATGGCATCCGCTCCAACATAAACGTTTATGCCCAGCAGACGGACGCTTGCGGCCACTCCGATCTCCGAACCCTGGTCGCCGAAGGAATAGGTCCCGGCAATGTTCAGCTGGCGGAATGGGGTAAGGGCGGCGCCAAGGCGAATGTCCCTGGTCATGTAACCGTTATACTTGTACATGGTTCCGACAGCTCCGAGAGTTATGAACTCGAAGGGTTTGAACTTGGCCGACAGGTTGAAACTGCAGGGGAGCATTTCCAGTTTGCCCAATGCGCTGCCTTCCACAGGCTTGAACTTGATCATGTCCTTGATTGCATCGCCCATGTTCTCGTCTCCCATATTGATGTAGACCTTATTTCCTGAATTCTGTCCATAGAGATTGTCGGTCCACTTCATCATGCCGAGATTGCGCACTGCGGCGCCGAGAATCAGCCTGTCCCTGAGGAGATAATAGCTAACGCCGATGTCGACTGCTCCGCCGATGCCGGCAGGCTTAATGCCCTGCGGGTTGAATGTGATCTTGCTGGGATCATAGTTGCCTTCACCGTCGAGTCCGATGTCCACAATTGGGCAGACAGCAGCTTGGAGCGTACCCTGGGACTGAACCCACAGGTTGTCTCCGGCGGTATTGATTGCCATGTCCACCGCGGCGTTGATCCTGGCCACGCCGACCAGAGCCTTGGCTGTCCAGCCTATAGCCAGATCGCGTTTGCGCAGGCTGCGGCCGTAGGCGATTTCCAGATAGTCGGTTGTATGAAAATTCAGGTTCTCAACCTGATAGCTGCCGGTGGTATTCTTGACCTTGAGAGCCTCGAAGAGCGTACGCGGGACTCCGATCTCATTTTCAGAAACGAAATTGATCTCAAAATGACCATAGCCGCCCTTCTTTCCGGAAGTGCCGATAGCCAGAATGTTGGCGTTGATGTGTGCCGAAACGCGGCTCATCTCTTCAAGTCCGCCGGGGAAAACGTCTGAGTTGACGGCGGAATTGAGACCTGTTACCAGACGTCCGTCTTCGAGGGGGAAGAGGAAGTTGGAGAGACCGAAATTGGTTTCGGGAGTGAGCCAGACGTTGCCGATACCCACGAATCCTGCCGTGCCCTGGGGCCTTACGGAAGGATTAAGGCGATAGCCGTAGAGATAGTTGTCGAGGAAGTTAGCGGTTTTGAGTTCTTGAGCCTGCGCAACTGTTGCGAAGGAGAGTGCGAGTGCCAGAACGGCAATGGTTTTGACTGTCTTCATGGCTTATTCCTCCCCGTTATTCTTTTTATCCAGGAATTCAAGTTCCACACCATCAGGCAGCGTGACGCTCTTGATAGTGAGCTTGATTCCCTGTTTGTCGTTAAGTTGTGCGTTTGCACTAGTGATGGAACCGGCGATATCGGTTACCAGAGAACTGATTGCAGTGTAGCTCTTGTAGGTGAGGACAACATCGCCTTCCGTAGTTGCAGGAGCATCCAGTGTCCCCGGCTGTATGGTGGGGAAGCTGATGCTTACGCTGTCGTTGGGCTGTCCGGTGATGGAGATTGCCACAGGAGCAGTATTCACCGCCTCAAAGTGTGCGGAAATGGAGCTGAGACCGACTTTAACCTGATCCGAATTCGGCGTGACCTTGACTCCGGAGAATGCAAGTGCGCTGCCGAATGAGGACGGAGCCTTGAATGCCGCCGGAAGGATGAAGGATGCGGTGAGCGTAAGATTGAGTGGAGTGCCCGGAGTGTAGGCCGGGGAGCCAGTGCCCCTCAGCACCACTTCGGAGACGGTGATGTTGTAGGGAAGGGGAGAGACCGCCGCGGCGAAACCGGCAAGCACAGCATCGCTCGTGCCCTCTGCTCCTTTGCTGAAGCCGCCCAGTTCGGAGACATAAACGGTCTGACTGGAAAGAGCCTGGAGGGGAATGTTCGTCAGCGAGAGGGGAGAGCCGCCTACGCTGAGCTTGACATCCATTTCCATGGGCTGTTTCCAGTCGGTGCCGATCTGAAGGGCGATGCAGGGATTGCTCAGGTTATACTGGTTGGAAACATTGAGCATACCGGGAACGTCCACCATGTAAACGGCAAGAGCATTCTTGAAAGTGGCTTCGCCGCTTCCGTTGAAAAGATCATCCCTGTTCGGAGTGATGTTCTTCGCGCTGCCGTCCTGGCGGAAGTAAAGGTCGCCTTCGTCGAAGAGTGGATGGTACTCCTCCGCTACCTTGAGGAAGCTGTCCGGACCGGTGGCTTCGCCGAGAAGTTCGCCGATATGCATGTCGAGCACTTCCTGTTCGAAGGAAACCGTGGCCCCGGGGAATACGGTGACGGTTTTGTCGAGTTTGGAGATCTCGTACTTTTCGTCAACGGTCCAGGGGTTGCAGGCCACTGCGAAAATGAGCAGGGCTGCAGCTGAAATGTGTAGTACCTTGTTCATATCGCTTATTCTTTAGCCATTGGGAAACCTTTCTGAAGACCCAGCCATGAGTAGAACTGCACGCCCACGGAAGAGTGGTCGCCGGTCTGCTCATGCAGGGTGGCGAGATTGGAGGGGAAGACCTCCATGGCCCTTTCGGTATTGGCATAGGGCACGACTTCGTCTTCCGTAGAGTGGAAGAACACTATGGGATGAGTGGGAGTCCAGGAACCGTCCAGCAGGTCGTTCTCCTGGGCTATCTGCATGAATTTGTAGGATGCGTCCTTCCAGTCAGAAGCAAGAAGATTGGCGACTGTGGCATTGCCTGGGCCAACATAGCTCTTAATAGTATTGTTGATGACCCCGATGTTGTCGCTGCGATCCGCAATCTGAGTGAGTGCTCCGGAATTGCGGAAACTCGCGCTGAGGAATTTGTTCACGGCAGTATTGCTGCCAAGCAGCTCGGGGTAGTAGGCATCCCACGCAAGGGCGATGAGGCCGATAGCCGCCGGGAATGCCAGGTCTCCGCTCGCTGACCATTCTTCCCATTTGTTCAGAGTGATGGTCATGCTGTAAGGGCCGGCGCCGCTGTAAGTTCCGCGGAAGCCTATGGCCTGCTCCAGCTGGGCATCCTGTTCGATGGCACGGTGTACCGCAAGTGCGGATGCGCCGCCCTGCGAATAGCCGATGCTGTAGCCTTCACAAACCTTCAGGGGGGCCATGCCGCTGTCTTTGAGGAAGCCCATCGCAGCCTTGGCCATGGCTATGGTGCGGTTGGCCGTAATTGTCTCACACAGATATGGTTGCGCTTTGCCTGCGGCCATCTGGTCCGGGCAGACGTAAACGGCGTCCATGTGGGCCAGGGCTATCACAGGAGCGGCACCGACTGACGGGAACTCGTCGGCACCGGTCATGGTCCAGTGGCTGTCGATCACGAAATAGCGCGGATTGATGGGTACTGCGTTTTCCTTGCTGGTACCATGAGTGCACCAGATAAGGCTTCCGGGAAGGGTTTCATTGTCGTAACTATATGTTACAGAGGCAATTACCCAATACGGAGTGTCTTCGAAACCGTAATCGCTGATAGAAGCTTTGCAGAAGGCTTCGAAGCCCAGCTGGGTGTTGGATTTTTCCGAATCGCTCATACCGGAAAGGTACGACGTGGAGTAGAGGTCGAACAGTTCGGCAATCGTATAGCTTGTCGAACTGTCCACAGTGATGCCATTGGGGTAGCCGGTCCATGCATCATCGTTAGTTTCGGTCGTTTCCGGGTTGACGGTGCCTGCCAACTCAAAACCGAACTCGATGTCGCAAGCCGAAAGCCCGAACAGCATCAATGCCGCCACAGGTAGGATTGCAATCTTTTTCATATACGTTTAGAAGATGATTATCGATAATTGTACAAATATATAAAAAGAAAAGTCAAAACGCAAACATGCTTGGAACGCTAGTTGTTACACAATTTATATTATGTTAACTTAAGTATATAACTGTGTCCCCTTCCGTGTTTTTTAGTATCTTTGTGTCGAAATGAGACATCGCAAATTAGACCTGGTTCTCCAGGACGTCACAATAGAGGCTGTCGCAGCCGAGGGAAAGGCTATTTCACACAGCCCGGAGGGCCTTGTCGTTTTTGTTCCCTTCGCGGTTCCCGGCGATGTCGTGGACATACGTGTCACCAAAAAGCGCAACAGCTACATGGAAGGCTTCATTACAGAGATAAAAAAGCCTTCAGAGCGCCGTCTGGAGCCGTTTTGCAAACATTTTGGAACTTGCGGAGGCTGCAAATGGCAACCTCTCCCCTACGATATGCAACTGGCTGCCAAGCAGCAGCAGGTTTATGATCAGCTGGTACGCATCGGACATTTGCAAGTGCCTGAAATTCAGCCGATTATCCCTTCGGATAAAACGGTCTTCTATCGCAATAAGCTGGAATTCACCGCTTCCGACCGCCGCTGGCTTCTGGACGGCGAAATCGCCGAGGAACTGCCACCCGCGGAACTCTGCGGCCTGGGCTTCCATGTAGGCAAATTCTTCGACAAGGTGCTGGATCTGGAAAAATGCTGGCTTCAGCCGGAACCATCCAACGAAATCCGCCTGTTCGCGAAGAAATATGCCATAACCCACGGGATTCCTTTCTACAATATCCGAAACAACAGCGGTATCTTCCGCAGCATCTTCGTCCGCACGACCGATTCCGGCGAAGTTATGGCCATAGTGTGTTTCGCCGCGGATTTTCCACAGAGAGAAGCATTTCTCGATGCTCTGAAAGTCCGCTTCCCGGAAATCGTATCTCTTTATTACATAATTAATTCCAAGCTCAACGACTCCATTTCCGACCAGACTCCCCTGCTCTATTCAGGACAGGAGGCAATCTATGAGGAGATGGAAGGACTTAGGTTCAAGATTGGCCCGAAATCCTTCTTCCAGACAAATACCGGCCAGGCATACAAACTCTACAGCGTAGCAAGGGAATTCGCCGGCCTCACAGGCAACGAAACGGTATACGATCTGTACACCGGGACGGGAACGATTGCCCAGTTCGTTTCCAGGAAGGCAAAGAAGGTGATAGGCATAGAATACGTTCCGGAAGCCATAGAAGACGCAAAAATCAACGCAAGTGCCAATGGGATAAGCAATTGCGAGTTCTTTGCCGGAGATATGAAGGATGTCCTAGACGAGGCGTTTGTAGCCAGTCATGGACGTCCGGAGGTAGTTATCCTCGATCCTCCGCGGGCAGGCATCCATCCGGATGTGGCCAAGGTCATACTGGGAGCGGCGCCCGACAGAATTGTCTATGTTAGCTGCAATCCGGCTTCTCAGGCACGTGACCTTGCGGCCTTCGCCGCCGATTACGAAATCGTCGCTGTTCAGCCTGTGGACATGTTCCCCCATACCCAGCATGTGGAGAACGTTTGTAAACTAGTACGCAGATGATAATCAAGATACTTCTCCTTCTTCTTGGCCTGGGATTGGTCGTAGCGGGTGCGGAAGCTCTCGTGGAGGGTGCGTCTTCAATAGCCAGGCGTTCCGGCGTAAGTGAGTTTGTAATAGGACTGACAATAGTCGGATTCGGTACTTCCCTTCCTGAGCTGGTAGTGAGCGTTACCGGAGCGCTTGAGGGCAATTCGGCAATCGCAATCGGAAACGTGGTGGGAAGCAATGTGTTCAATGTGCTGCTCATACTGGCGGTCTCTGCTTTAGCGCGTCCGATAACAATCACGAAATCAAATCATTACAGGGATATCCCCGTGACTTTGGGCGTGACCCTTCTGCTTATAGCTCTGGGCATGAGCAGGACCCTCTTCGGACTGGGTGCCGCGGACGGTCTCTCAAGACTGGAGGGCGCCGTGTTCGTGCTTCTTTTCATAGCATATATCATCTGGTGCTTCCGTTCCGGTCGCAGCCAGGAAACAGTCGAAGGCGATTCGGACGATGTTAAGATCTATCCCATCTTCCTGTCGGTAATAATGGTCCTTGCGGGTCTTGCGGGGCTGGTCTTCGGTGGTCGTCTTTTCGTGGATTCGGCGGAGGCGGTGGCCCGTATGCTGAATGTCAGCGATAAGTTCATCGCCATTACGGTCCTTGCCATGGGGACTTCCCTGCCGGAGTTGGTAACGTGCATCGTCGCTCTTGCCAAACACAGGAGTCAACTGGCGCTGGGAAACATTCTGGGAAGCAACGTCTTCAATATCCTGCTCATTCTTGGCACTTCTGCCCTCATCACCCCGATGAGTTTTGCAACAGTGAATCTGGTGGATATGGCTACGTTGGCGCTCAGCGCAATCCTGGTATTCACAGCGATTTATACGGGAAAACGCAATATGATAGACCGTCTGGACGGCTCGATAATGCTTGCAGCATTCATCGGCTATATGGTCTGGCTCTTCATAAAACTATAGAACTGGGAAACAGCTTTCGTTTTCTAGAAGCTGATTGCAATCCCAAATTCAAGGGAGCCAATTAACGTGTAATCCTTACGTATGAGGCTCTTTTCCACGTAATTACGGTTCTCCTCATCCCATATGGGTGGTGAATCCCTTAATATTCTGCTTCTCAGCAGCAGATCCAAGTTCCATGCATCATTGAGACTGAAGCGCCACCCTGCGCCCAGTGTTCCGAAGGCTGCCTTGGAATAACTGAAATCGGTGTTGAAGGCTATTCCACCTGCCAGAATAAAAATGGGGCCTGACATGGCATTACCACGTGGCGAAATATTGGTCTGCAGTCCCAAGGGAACCAAAAGTCTGTCCTTGGATACTCCCATAATACCGCTGAAAGCGGACAGCCCCATCCAGGATGTAGGCTCGAAGCCGACAGAAAGAGAGCAGTATGCGTAGGGCCTTGCGGGCACCTCACTATCCTGATCCTGAACGACATAACCCATCTCTGAATCCAGATAGATGAGATTCCAGTATCGGTAAACCTCCATTCCGTATCCCCAGTCTATCCCTATACGCGGGACTCCCCTGCCTCCGGCAAAGGCGGGGCTGCAGCAGAGCAGCAGACATATGATATGGAAGAGAAGGCGTTTCACTTGAACTGGTATAGGATGGTGAGATGAGGCAGTATAGTCTGGTAGATGCCGTCCCGGTACAGTGTGGTTGTGGGGTGCCCGCCATTGTCGTACAGCAGCAGCCCTGTTTCCAGAGTAATGCCTAGAATAAAGCAGACTCTGCAAGGGAAGACAGCTCTGGCGCCAAAGGTGCCGCTAAGAGCGCCGCAAAGGCCGTAATTGTCTCTGTCGCTGTCTTTTATCCAACCGGCAGAAAAGCCGCTCCCGGCGATGAGACTGAGGTCGTCGAGAGTCTGTGGATTGAACTGAGCGATACGGATGTTGTGGGAGAAGCTGAACTTTACACCCGGGGCCGTATTGTCGCCCAGATAGACCGATGCCAGGTCAGCATAAAGAGTGAAGGTATTGAATTCTCTGCCCGATGGCGAGAGGGTCTCAAAGGAAAGTCCGGCTCCCTTGAAAGACTGGAAGGAACCAACTGCAAATCCCTTCTGTGCCAGAGCGTCGTGACCGTTGGGCAGCAGAAGAAGGATAAAGGCTAGTAGGTTTGGGCGGAGTCTCATTTCCGACTACGAATATAGAAATTTTTTGTACCTTTACAAACTGAATAAATAAAACCCAAACCTATGTCAATCGAGATCAAGGAAGTGAAATCGAGGAAAGAACTTCGTCGTTTTGTGAATTTCCCGGAAAAGCTTTACAGGCACAATCCCAATTACGTTCCATATCTGGAATTCGACCAGATGGATACACTTGATCCCAAGACCAACCCAGCTGCTGAATTCTGCAATTACAAGCTCTATATGGCGTTCAAGGACGGAGAAGAGGTTGGTCGAGTGGCAGCTATAGTAAACCATAAGAACAACGAGCAGTGGAACCATAAGCAGGTTCGTTTCGGCTGGATAGACTTCATCGACGATCGTGCAGTTTCCACGGCACTTATGAATAAAGTGGAAGAATTCGGCCGCGAATATGGTATGGACGAGGTTGTAGGTCCTCTGGGATTCACCGATATGGACCCTGAAGGCACCCTGATCGAAGGTTTCGACCGCGAGAGTACCATGCCCCAGATATACAACGATCCTTATTATCAGGATCATCTGGAGGCTATGGGCTTCACGAAAGATGCAGACTGGCTGGAGTTCAGGGCCGCTATACCCGAGAAACTTCCCGACAAGATAGAACGTCTGGAAAAGATAGTGCTCGAGCGCAACAACCTGCGTCTGGTCCAGGTTACCCGCAAACTCATCAGGGAGAACGATTACGCTCACAAGATATTCGCCCTCGACAACGAGACTTATAAGACCCTTTATAACGTTACCGAGTTGCCCATGGATGCGGCCGACCGTTATATCGGTTTCTACCTTAAGGTCCTCGATCTTCGTTACCTCAGCTGCGTGGAGAATGAAGCCGGCGAACTGGTGGGTTTCGGTATCACCATGCCCTCGCTCGCCCGCGCCCTCAAAAAGAGCCGCGGTCGTCTCTTCCCGTTCGGCTGGTGGCATCTGCTTCACGACCTCTTCATCAAGCATTCCGAGGGAGCCGAGTTGCTCCTTATTGGTGTCCGCCCTGATTATCAGAACCTGGGAGTGAATGCGGTTATCATTGCAGACATTTTCCACAAGTATCAGAAGTTAGGAGTGAAGTGGGTGGAGAGCAATGGTGAACTTGAAACCAACATCAAGGTGCAGAAACAGTTCGAGATGTTCAATCCAGACTGGTGCAAGCGCCGTCGTGCCTATATAAAGAAACTGTAAATGAACGTGGTTTTGCCTCCCCTGCCCGAACGGATGCGTCCCCATACCCTTGATGGTTATGTTGGACAGAAGCATCTCGTAGGCAAGGGCTGCATACTTCGTAACATGATTGAAAGCGGCAACCTGAGTTCCTTCATACTGTGGGGGCCTCCGGGTGTTGGCAAGACTACTCTAGCGCGCATCATTGCGGAGACCCTCGACAGGGCTTTCTTTACGCTTTCTGCGGTCAGCGCCGGGGTGAAGGATGTGCGGGATGTCATAGAGGCAGCAAAGGGTCGCAATTTGTTCAGCGGAGCAAAGGCCCCAATCCTCTTTATCGACGAGATCCACCGTTTCAACAAAGCCCAGCAGGACGCCCTGCTCGGAGCGGTAGAGGCCGGCACCATAGTGCTGATAGGCGCAACTACGGAGAATCCCAGTTTCGAAGTAATCACTCCCCTTCTTTCCCGTTGTCAGGTGTATGTCCTCAAAAGCCTCGAAGCGGAAGACCTTAAAGTGCTGCTGGACAGGGCCGTGAATGAAGACGAGGAACTGAAGGCGAGAAAGATTGAGGTAAAGGAGACCGAAGCCCTGCTGCGTCAGAGCGGAGGCGATGCCAGAAAGCTCCTGAACATCCTTGAGATAGTGGTGGATTCCCAGGCAGGAAAAGACAAGGTAGTGATTACCAACAAACTGGTCACGGACTGCCTGCAGGAGAACATTGCCATCTACGACAAGGATGGCGAGATGCATTACGACCTGGTGAGCGCCTTTATCAAGAGCATTCGTGGCTCGGATCCCAATGCCGCCATATATTATATGTGTCGCATGCTCGAAGGGGGTGAGGATCCTCTCTTCATAGCCCGCAGGCTCTGCCTAAGCGCGTCGGAAGACGTGGGGCTGGCCAATCCCAACGCCCTGCTGCTTGCCGAGGCCACTTTCAGGGTCGTTCACGAAATCGGCATGCCGGAGGCCAGAATCCCACTTGCGGAGTGTACGGTCTATCTGGCATCCTCCCCTAAGAGCAACGCTTCCTATATGGCGATGGAAAAGGCCATGGCCGCGGCAAAAGAAAACAAGACGGCTGCTGTGCCCTTGCACCTTCGCAACGCTCCCACCAAGCTTATGGAAGATCTGGGCTACAGCGACGGATACAAATACGCTCATGACTTTCCTGGCAATTTCGTGGATCAGGAATTCCTGCCGAAGGGTATGGAAGGCACCGTTTTCTACGAGCCCCAGCATAACGCCCACGAGGATAAACTCAAGGCATATCTGGAGGCATGCTGGCCGAAATATTACAAAAAGTAGCTGATTTTCTTGCAATTATAAGATTTATCACTATATTTGTGATGAAGATGTTTAAGAATACATCATATAGCTCACCGCGATGGTGGCGTCTGGCATAATCTTCGGCCAGGCTAAATATGATGTATAGTGATATTTACCCCAAGTAGGCGTTGTGCGCCGAAAGGAAAGAATAGATGCCTGTCCGAATGTACGGATAGGCGTTTTTGTTTTTTGTCATTTATCAACCTTTTATATTATGAAACAGAAAAAATTCCTGCTCCCAGAGAGCGAAATCCCTACGGCATGGTACAACATTCAGGCTGACATGCCCAACAAGCCTTACCCTCTTCTCAATCCCGGAACCGGTGAACCCCTGAAGGCGGAAGACATGTTCCCCATCTTCTGTGAGGAATGCGCCAGACAGGAGGTGAACACCACGGACCAGTACATCCCTATTCCCGACGAAGTGCGCGAGAAACTTGCCTTCTACCGCTGCACTCCCCTTGTGCGTGCCTATGATCTGGAAAAGGCCCTGGATACCCCCGCTCACATCTACTTCAAGAACGAGAGCGTGAGTCCGGTGGGCTCTCACAAACTCAATTCCGCCCTTGCGCAGGCCTACTATGCCCGCGAGGAGGGAACCACCAACATTACCACTGAGACGGGTGCAGGACAGTGGGGTGCCGCCCTTTCATATGCTGCCAAGGCCTTCGGGCTGGAAACAGCCGTCTATATGGTAAAGGTTTCCTATGAGCAGAAACCCTACAGGCGCAGCATCATGCAGACCTTCGGCGCCACTGTGACCGCTTCTCCCTCGATGAGTACCAGGGCCGGCAAGGACATTATCACTAAGGATCCCAATAACCAGGGCTCGCTCGGAACCGCTATTTCGGAGGCATTGGAACTCGCCAGGACCACTCCCCATTGCAAGTATGTCCTCGGTTCGGTGCTCAACCACGTCTGTCTTCACCAGACCGTCATAGGTCAGGAAGCGGAAAAGCAGATGGAGATGGCGGGAGAATACCCGGATATAGTGATAGGATGCTTCGGAGGCGGAAGCAACTTCTCCGGAATCGCCTTCCCGTTCCTGAAACACAATTTCCTGGATGGCAAAAAGACCCGCTTCATAGCTGCGGAACCGACATCCTGCCCCAAGCTCACCAAAGGCGTCTATCTCTACGATTTCGGCGATGTAGCCGGATATACTCCCCTTCTGGGAATGTATACCCTTGGCCATACCTTCCAGCCTGCTAATATCCATGCGGGCGGACTCCGTTACCATGGTGCCGGCAGCATCATCTCGCGCCTGCTCAAGGATGGCTTTATAGAAGCGGTGGATATCGACCAGCTGAAATCCTTCGCGGCAGCCTCGCTCTTTGCCAAGACCGAGGGTATAATTCCCGCTCCAGAGAGCTCCCATGCTATCGCAGCCGCAATCGACGAAGCGCTTAAGTGCAAGGAAAGCGGCGAGGCCAAGACTATACTCTTCAACCTCTCCGGACACGGACTCATAGACATGAGCGCCTATGACAAATATCTAGCGGGCGATCTCGTCGGAGGCGGAGTGAGCGACGAAGAAATAGCCAGAACGCTCAAGGAAAGCGGCCTGGATCCTTCCAAAGCTCTTTAGAGGGCTCTAATTGATCGATTCTATATCAATCAGTCCCTGGAGGATTGCATAAGCGGTAAGACCGGCTATCGACTTGATGCCGGTCTTTTCCGTAATGTTTTTGCGATGAGTCATTACGGTGAACACGGAAATGTCGAACCTTGCGGCTATCTCCTTGTTCTGCATACCCTGCGCCACACACACCAGGATTTCCTTTTCACGTGGACTGAGCTTGCCCTCGATCATGGGAAGAATGAGGCAATCCTCTATGCGTGAATGGATTGCAAGATCTTCCCTGAAGCGGTACAGGAAGGAGAGCAGGTCTGTTATGCGAGACTCACGGGTGCCGTAGCTCACATACTTGAGCAGCAGGTTGATAAGATCCTGTATCTTCTCGTTGATGTCGCCGTGTTCATGGCGGAACACCTTCTCGTTGGGCTGACCCTTGCGATCGAGCGCTTCGAGCGAGGGGAATATCTTTTCTTCCTCGAGTTTGAAATGCCTGGCCAGCTCGCTCTTGAACTTTACGAAGAATTCGTTGATGACCTTCTTTTCCGAATCCGGGCGGCCCACCATCACCAGGGCAATCTGCCTGTCCAGTTCGGGCAGCAGGCCGTAGATATAGGAATCGTGCGAATTACGCAGGAAATACATCACGTCTGCGGCTTTCATCTTCTCTATCTCCGCCTCTGTGGGCTTGTAGTTCCCGGATGTGGAAATATTGCAGATGGCAAGGAAAGTGAAGGCGTCGCGGCCCTCGTGAGCGCACCATTCTTCCACGGTGGACTCGCCGAAACCGAGGCTCATTCCAAGTCTTTCCACAATCAGGAGTATCTCCGGGGCCGAATTGATGAGATCGGCCATCTTCATGTTGCCTGTCATGCCAGAATTCATTAGAAAGGATAACCTATACCGAAATGAAATGCGTTGTTGCCGCTCTTGAGCCAATCTTCTGCCCCTATGAGACGATGCCCTGCGCGGCGGCTGGGATCATACAGCTGCATGCCGAAATCCAGCCTTATCAGGATGAACTGGAGGTTGAGCCTCAGGCCAACTCCCCAGTCTGCTCCAAGTGTCTTGTAAAAGTCTTTTATGTGGAATTCTCCAGCTGCTCCGGTGTTGGTAAGCGTCCACACATTGCCAATATCTCCGAAGAGGGCACCTTCGAATTTCCAGACTATGCCAAAGCGATATTCCAGGTTGGCCTCTAGCTTGATGTCGCCGGTCTGGCTTGGAATGGAGAAATATGTATTGATAGGCTCTGTGCCCGGGCCGAGGGCCCTTGCCTGCCAGCCTCGCATGCTGGAGGCTCCGCCTGCGTAGAATTGTTTTTCAAACGGAAGTGCACTGCTGTTGCCGTAGGCATATCCGGCACCTGCCAGAAGCCGGATTGCTACCGCCTGACGATCTTCATAACCGTAACGGTAGGCCCTGCCCCATGAGAACTCCCCTCTCACGTACTGCGAGTAGGGAACCCCGGCAATCAGGTCTGTTCCGTCGGAAGATTCCGGCAGATAATAGTTGAACAGACTGATGAGGTTGCCGGATAAGTCCAGGCTGAAGCGGCGGAAGGTATATGAGCCCTGAGGTACGATGTCGCTACTGGAATTGTAATAGAAGTCCGCTCCGAGACCGGCGTCCAGGTGATCCTGGTAAGCGTATCTCATGAAAGGATTGCGCGAGAGCGTGGTGGCAAAGTCGGAGTCGAGTCCAAAGAGCCGAACGAAGTTTGCCCTCAGCGGGAAGACCTTGTATGAAATATTGGTTCTGGTGATTCCGGTGTAGCCCAGGGAGGCAGAGAACACTTCCCTGTTGTATTCCGGCCTGTTCTGATAATTGTATGCGGCGTTGATTTCGGTACGGGGAATACGCGGACCCTTGAATGCCGAATATGGCAGCCCGAGGAATTTGGGCAGACTGAGTCCGGTAGAAATGCCGTATTCGATAGCTTTGGTCTGGTCGGAAATGCGATATTGGAAATCCCCGCTGAAAGCCAGATTGAACCACTCCCCTCCATGGAAGAGATTCTTGTGGTAGAACGATACCTGGGGCGAGAAGCCAAGCAGACCTGTAGAATTCGAACTACCCTCCGCCTTGATCTTGATGCCTCGAACCGGAGATTGAGACAGTTGTATGCCACAGTCCACGACATTCGTATCAGATGGGGTCATCTGCACCTGTACGCTGCTGAACACCCTGATGTTGGAGATCCTGGAGTAGGTGTTGGCCACGCTCCTTTCGGAATAGATGTCTCCAGGATGAATGGTAGTCAGGTCCCTGAGCAGCTTTTTCCTGAATGGAAGCGTTTCTGGCTTGGTAATGGTTACCTGGCCGATATAATAACGGCGCAGCGGCCTGGCGGCAGCGGGAGTCTCATTTCGGGTGTATTCCCTTACCCGGTAGATGAGCTCGGCGGTGCCGTCTGCGAGAGTGTCTGCCTCGAAGGAGTAGTGATTCCGGCTAAGGTCGAAATAGCCTAGATTGCGAAGACGGTCGGCACTACGAACTGTTTCGGCCTCGAGCATCTCTTCGGAGAGCCACTGACCCTTGATTGCGGAGCTGGCTGTCAGAGTGTCGGCGTAAAAATCTATAGGGAAAATCCCTCCCTCCGGGATTTCATAGCGTATGGAACTCACCCTGTAACTGCGTCCAGGCTTCACGTGGTAGCTGACGTATGCCTTGCGACCCTTGTAAGTGGTGGTGCTGGTCACATCAGACCCGTAATAACCCAGATACTCCATTCGGGTGGCAATATTCTCGCAGGAAGAGGCCACTGCCGTGGAGTCGTATACTACAGGTGCGCGGCCAATTTTATGGAAGAGGCCGTCGCGGCGGGACCAGTTGTAAACGCAGATAAAGGGGCTCCAGCTCTGGGCATCCTGCCGGATATAGGAATCCAGCTCGCTGCTGGAGAAACGCACCGGCTCGCTCATCTCGATTTCATTTTTGACGAGCCTGTACTGCCCTTCCTCCAGGACCCTGGTGGTGCTGCAGGCTGCGGCTGCAAATAGCAGGCAGAATAAAGGCAGAATGCGTTTCACAATCTACAAATGTAGTAAAAATTTCTTGTACGAGGCATCCCAGGGAGCCACATTCAGGCATATGACCTCAGGATGCGGGAACGGCAGTTCGTCGGGAAGCCTCAGGGATACTCCTGCAGGACGGTCCGAGAAATTGCACAGCACCGCAGTCGCTTCCGAGGAACTGTAACGCAGGAACGCGCTATGCCGGTCAGGATCGAATCCCGGAGTGGAAAGATTGCAGTAGCAAAGGTCCCAGTTGGGCCGCCCTTCGAGTTCGTGGGCAAGTTTCAGAATGGACCTGTAGCGCTTCAGAACGGCATTGCCGCTGTGTGGCAGAGGAGTATCCTGTAGAGAAGTGACCCTTACAGTATTGAAGATGGAAGTGCGACCGTCTGTCGATTCAGGGGCGGATTCTCCAAGTTCCTGGCCGGCGTAGATCATGAAGGAAGCCGGTCCGAAGAGAGCGCCGTATGCAAGGGCGGCGTAGCCTTTCTGAGGGCTTCCGGCAAAGAAGTTACTGGCCAGACGCTGCTCGTCATGGTTTTCCAGGAAATTAAGCATGCGGCACTGGTGAGGACCCAGGCGCTGCCAGTTGGCCGTGAGCTCCCGGGCACTGCGGCTGCCATTCATTATTCCCCTGACAATGTCATAGAAGCCCGATTTGTCGTAAAGATAATCAAAGCCGGCTGCAAGCAGGGGCTCATAGTTGGAGAGTTCGTATGCTTCGGCTATGAAGATGAAGCGGGGATGCATTTTGCGTACCTGGCCGATGAGCCATCCGAGAAAGTCCCGAGGAACCAGTTCGACCATGTCGCAACGCATGCCGTCCACACCGAGGCCGGCCCAGAATAGGACGACGCGGAGCATGGCTTCCCACGCCCCTGGAGCGGAATAATCCACCTTACGGGTGTCGGTCCAGTCGAAATCGCACCATGGCAGAGTGGGGACATCGGTGCATTCCGGCGACACGTGGTTTGGAATAAAGTCGGTGATGACCTTGAGCCCCGCTCTGTGGGCCCTGGAAACCAATGCCTTGAACTCCTCCAAACGGCGCTCGGGATTGTCGGCCAGATAAGGGTTTACGTCGTACCAGGATGAGACCGAATACGGTGAACCCGGATTGCCTTTGACATAGGATTTGCCGGTGGCGTGGCGGGGAATGCCGGTCAGCCAAACGGCATCGGCTCCAAGGCTCTTCACATAGTTCCAGGCGGGAGCTTTCCAGTCGGAAAACCGGCCGCTCCCCCACAGTCTCGGAAGAACCTGATAAAGTATCATCTGCGCCTGAATTCAGATACCGTCACGGCGGTGGCCACTGCCACGTTGAGAGATTCGGCGTGGGTGCCTTTGGAGAAACTGGGAATCGTGAGCCTGCGGCTGACCCTGGCAGCCACTTCGCGGGACACTCCGTCGGACTCGTTGCCCATCACGATAAGGGCTTCCGAGGGGAGCTCGCAGGAATAGATGTCGTCCCCGTCAAGGAAGGTGCCGAATACCCCTATCGAAGCTGAAGTAAAGCTTTCGCAAAGCAAAGGCAAGTTGCAGTATACAGGCCTTTTACGAAATATCGTTCCCATGCTGGCCTGAATGACTTTGGGATTGAAGACCTCCACCGTGTCGGGCGATGCGAACACCGTGTCCACGCCGAACCAGTCGGCTATCCTGAGGATAGTGCCGAGGTTGCCCGGATCGCGTATGGAATCGAGGGCAAGGCAGAGGCCGGCCGGCTTTCCGGGGACCTGGTCGGAGGGTTGCTTCACTACGGCCATGACCGGAGGCGGGGAACTCAGGCCGGAGAGCCTTTCCATGGTTTTTTCGCCCACCTCGTCGCGACGTATGACGCGTTCGACGCTGAGTCCCGAGGAGAGGGCCTCGGCGACCATCTTCTCCCCTTCCACTACAAACAAACCAAAGGAGTCCCGGTACTTCTTTTCCCGGAGACTCCTTATGGTCTTGATGTCGTTAGCGCTGAGCACTACTCCCAGTTAAGAATCTTGAGGAAGTCGTATTCCTCGGGATTCGCCACGTACTTCTTCACGTCTTCGTAGCTTTCGGGGCTGACGTAGTGGCAGATGTAGCGGTAGTAGTTGCGGGCGATACCTTCCTGGATGTCCACGCGGCGCGGCGGAATCTTGCCTTCCGCATTCTGAAGATCCTTGAGGTAGAGCGGGTGCGAGGCGCCCTGCGGGTCGATGTAGACCATGCAGCCGGTTTCGCCCTTCTTGTACAGGTCGTACACGCCCATTGCGAGTTCGGAGCAGTAGCCGAGGTCGTAGGCGATGGGATCCTGGCAGCGGGTGTCGTAGCCGATTTCCACGGGACGGGTCTTGACCTTGAGGCCGAGGCGGTCGAATTCCTTGATGAGGATTTCGTTGAAGAGGACTGCCTTGCTCACCTTGCCGAGTTCGGGATGGCCGTGCTCGTCGTAGGTGACATTCACGCCGGCTGCCTTCATCTCGGCGGGATCGAGGTCGTGGAATACGCCCTCGGCGACTATGACAGCGCCGTAATTGATGCCCAGGGACTTGCGGCGGATGATTGCTGAAAGAGTGAGCTTGATGATCTTGTCGAGAGTGATCTTGGTTTTGTCGAACATCTCGGGGATGATGGTCATGGGGGCGTGGATGGCCTCGCCTATACCCAGGGCCAGATGACCGGCGCTGCGACCCATTGCGCTCACGATGAGCCAGTTGCCAGAAGTGCGGCCGTCCTCATAGATGGTGCGGGCCAGGTGTGCGCCCTCGTTGCGGGCCGAGTTGAAGCCGAAAGTGGGGGCATTGCCCGGGAGAGGCAGGTCGTTGTCGATGGTCTTGGGAACGTGGATGTTCGCTATGGGATAGCTCTTTGCTTCGAGGAACTTGGCGATACGGTTCGCGGTGGATGCTGTGTCGTCGCCGCCTACGGTTACTAGGAGCTTGATGTTGTTGCTGGTGAAGAGATCAAGGTTAAAGTTCTTTTCAAAGTCTTCCGCGGTGGGTTTGAAGCGGCTCATGCGAAGATAGCTGCCACCTCTGTTGAAGAAGTAGTCGGCCAGCTTGAAATTGAGGTCTTCGGTCTCGGGGTTCTTGGAGAAAAGGCCGCTGTAGCCGCCGTGAAGTCCGATTACCCTGTAACCCTTTGCAAGGAAGGTTTTTGCGATAGTGAAAACGACGGTATTCATGCCCGGAGCCGGACCGCCGCCACAAAGGATGATTATTGAGTCTTTCATTTTGTAATGATGAATATAGTCTCTTAAAAATTCTTACAAATTTAGTAATAAAATGATAAAACTGCATTATGGCTTTTGAAGAGATTTTTTGCTATTTTTGTGATTTGTATGGAAAGAAGCGCTGCAAAGGCCAGAATTGAGGAACTGGTTGCTCTCCTGCGGGAGAACAGCAGGCGTTATTATGTGGATAACGCCCCCACCATGTCGGACTATGAGTTCGACATCCTCATGCATGAGCTGGAGCGTCTGGAGGCCGAATGGCCCGAATTCAAACAGGCCGACTCCCCCACGCAGCGAGTGGGCAGCGACCTGCAGAAGGGTTTCGTCCAGAGGCCTCACCGCTACCCCATGCTCTCCCTTGCCAATACCTATTCCATTTCAGAGGTGGAGGAATTCGCCGCCCGCGCCGAGAAAACCCTCGAAGCGGGTTTCTCATACTGCTGTGAGCTCAAGTTCGACGGCACCGCCATCTGCCTCACCTACCGTGACGGCAAACTCTACCGCGCGCTGACCCGCGGCGACGGAGTGAAGGGCGACGACATCACCGAGAATGCGAAGCGCATCTCCAATATCCCCCATACCCTCAAGGGCGATTTTCCGGCCGATTTTGAAATCAGGGGCGAGGTGCTCATGCCGTACTCCGCCTTCGACGCCCTGAATGCCGAAAGGGAAGACGCCGGCGAGCCCCCCTTCGCCAACCCTCGCAACGCAGCGTCGGGTTCGCTCAAGCTCCTCGACCGCGAGGAAGTGGCGCGTCGCGGCCTCATCTGCACTCTCTACCACATTCCGGCCCAAAGCGGCCTGGAATTCGAAAGCCACGACGAGGCCCTGCGGGCAGCTGAAAGCTGGGGTCTTCCGGTATCCCACGAACGCCGTGTGGTGCATTCGATAGGCGAAATCAAGGAGTACATCGACCACTGGGACACCCAGCGCAAGTTCCTCCCCTTCGCCACCGACGGAATAGTTATCAAGATCAACGAAATGTCGTTCCAGCGCGCCCTGGGCTTCACCGCCAAGGTGCCCCGCTGGGCGGTCGCATATAAGTTCAAGGCCGAACAGGCCCTCACGCCCATCCTGTCCATTGATTATCAGGTAGGTCGTACCGGAGCGGTTACCCCGGTGGCGAACCTGCAGCCGGTGCAGCTCAGCGGCACCGTCGTCAAACGTGCGACTCTGGTCAACGCCGACCAGATGGCCGCCCTGGACATTCACGAAGGCGACTGGGTATACGTTGAGAAGGGCGGCGAGATTATCCCCAAGATCACTGCCGTTGAACCTTCAAAACGGCGGCCCGGCGCCGTGCGGCCTGCTTTCCCTGCCGTCTGCCCTGACTGCGGCACTCCCCTGGTGCGTGAAGAAGACGAAGCCAAATGGTTCTGCCCCAATTCAGATGGCTGCCCAATGCAGATCAAGGGCGAACTGCTGCATTTTACCGGCCGAAAGGCCATGAATATCCTTGCCGGCGAGGCCACTGTGGAACAGCTCTACAGCCTCGGGCTCGCCCGTACTCCGGCCGACCTGTACGATCTCACCCTTACGCAGCTTCTCACTCTGGAGGGCTGGAAGGAGAAGAGCGCCAGACGTTTCCGCGCCAGCCTGGATGCCTCGCTGGACGTTCCCTTCGACCGTGTGCTCTTCGCCCTGGGAATCCGTTTTGTCGGCGAAACCACTGCGCACGAAATAGCCGTTCACTTTGGCAGCATAGAAGCTGTGGCGGCTGCAAGCAGAGAAGAGCTCCTGGCGGTTCCCGACGTGGGAGAAGTGATCGCCGACAGCATCCTGGCCTGGTTCGCGGACCAGCGCCATACGATAGAAATCGAACGCCTCAAGGCACATGGTCTGCGTTTCGCCATGGGAGAAGCCAAGGCGGCTGCATCAGACGCTCTTGCAGGCAAAACCATAGTGGTGTCGGGAGTCTTCAGTATCTCCCGCGACGCCATGAAAGACCTTATCTCCAAGCACGGAGGCAAGAATTCCGGAAGCCTTAGCGGCAAAACCAGCTTCCTTCTGGCAGGAGAGAATCCAGGTCCTGAAAAGCTGCGAAAATGCGAGGAACTGGGGGTCCCCATCCTCAGCGAAGATGCCTTCAGGGCCCTTCTGCCCGAAGACGCGGCTGAAACACCAGAACCGAAATTGTTTGACGACGAACCTACTCTGTTTTAGGATATGGAAAAGGAAAAGAGGAAATTCAAACTGGGAGACCTGTTCACCGGCAGATTCTGGAGAGTGGTGTTCTACACCTTCGACAAGTTCGCCGAGAACCGTATGGGTTTCCAGTGCGTTTCCCTGAGCTACTTCGTCACCCTCGCGATAGTGCCAATGCTGGCATTCATCTTCGCCGTGTCCGGCGGTCTGGGCGTGGAAGACAAAGTGACAGCCTTCCTTCACGAAGTGCTCCCCTCCGCCTTCACTTATACCGACGTTCTGGTGGAGAAGTCCCGCAACATCATAGATGTGGCCAAGTCCGGCCCTGTGGGAATAGTCTCCGCCCTCATGTTCCTCTGGACCATCATCTGGCTTATGTTCCAGACGGAGAGGATTTTCAACAACGTGTGGGGCATACGCAAGATTCCCCGCAACATCTTCAAGCGCTTCGGCTTCTATTTCGGACTGCTGCTCCTCATTCCTTTCGTAGTCATCATCTTCAGCTATGGAATCGCCCTTACCACCAACGCCACAAGCCTCATAGGCCTCAATGCGTCGGAATGGCGCTTCTTGGGCAGGTTCCTGAGCTGGATCATCCTCTATATTGGAAGCGCCCTCGTGTTCTCGGTGATGTTCAAGTACATCCCGGCCGTGAAGGTGCAGTATCGCTACGCCATCAAGGCTGCCCTCTTCGACGCTCTGGTGTTCGTGGGCTTTCAGTACCTCTACCTCGAAACCCAGACCTTCATGGGCAGGCTCAACACTGTGTATGGAGTTTTGGCTGCCATTCCCCTGTTCCTCATCTGGCTGAATTTCAGCTGGCAGATAATTATTTACGGTGCGGCGCTGACAAGGGCCCTCCAGGAAGCTGAGTAATAATGAGTTTTTCCAGATTCACCATAAAGGATTACATCGTAATTAAGAAAGCTTGGGAGCGTCTCGAGGCTGCTGCCCGTGCGCGCTGTCGCACTCCCGAGGAGTTCGAGGTGGTGCGTTCCGCATTCGATTTCGCCAACAAGGCCCATAAGAACGTGCGCAGACGCTCCGGAGAGCCATATATTCTTCATCCCATCGAAGTGGCCGAAATCGTCGTCAACGACATCGGCCTGGGTTACAAGAGTATCTCGGCGGCCCTGCTTCACGACGTTGTGGAGGATACCGAATACACCGTGGAAGACCTCCGCGTTCAATTCGGCGACAAGATAGCCTCTCTGGTCGAGGGGCTAACCAAGATCAAGACCGTGCTCGACAATGAAGACCGTCGCGGCGGTCGTCTCACGCAGAGCATTCAGGCGGAGAACCTGAAACGTATACTCCTCACTCTGGGTGACGACGTGCGCGTGGTGCTGATCAAACTGGCGGACCGTCTGCACAACTGCCGCACCATAGAGTTCATGCCTGAGCACAAGCGCGACAAGATCCTCTCCGAAACCATGTTCATCTTCATCCCCCTGGCCCACAGGCTGGGTCTGTACGGGGTAAAATCCGAGATGGAGAACATCTGGCTGCGCTACAAGGAGCCCGACGCATACGCGGAAATCACTGACAGGATCAATCGTAAGGTGGCCGTCCGCGACCGCGAAATCGATGAGTTCATAGCTCCCATAGAGGGCGCCCTCAAGCAGGCGGATATCTCCTTCGAGATAAAGAAACGCATCAAGACCCCCTACTCTATCTGGTTCAAGATGCGCAACAAGAACGTCCCCTTCGACCAGATCTACGACCTCTACGCGGTACGCATCATCTACAATCCAGGAAGCGCTTCGCTGGAGGCAGAAAAGACCCAGGCCTTCCTCATCTATTCCACCCTTTCCGCTCTTTACGGCCAGCAGCAGAACCGTTACCGCGACTGGATCAACAATCCCAAGGCAAACGGTTATGAAGCTCTGCACTGCACTCTCATGAGCAAGGCGGGCTTCTGGGTGGAGGTACAGATACGGTCTCGCCGCATGGACGATATCGCGGAAAGGGGTATCGCGGCCCACTGGGCCTACAAGAACGACGGCTACATATCCGAGAACGATTCCAACATGGACCGCTGGCTGGCCAAGGTGCAGAGCATCATCACCAGCGAAGACGTGGATGCGATGGAACTGCTGGACATCATCCATCACGACCTCATCACCACGGACATCGTCGTCTTTACCCCCAAGGGCGAGCAGCGCAGCATCCAGGCCGGAGCCACTGTACTGGACTTCGCGTACACGATACACAGCCATATAGGAAGCAGCGCCATCGCCGCCAAGGTGAATATGAAACTTGTCCCCCTCTCCCAGGAACTCAAATCCGGGGACCAGGTGGAGATAATCACCGCCCAGAGCGGCCGTCCCAAGCTGGAATGGCTCCAGTTCCTACAGACCCGTCACGCCCGCAACGCAGTGCTGGATTATTTCCGCGGAGACCGCAAGACCCTGATGAAATCCGGCCGCAACATCTACCAGGAACGTCTGGCTGCACTTGGAGTGGCGGACAATATGGAGACCATAAAACGTCTGCTGGAAACCACTCAGCTCAACGACCAGGCGGAACTCTTCTTCCGCATAGGTGTCGGCCTGGTGGGACCGGAAGAATTCCGCAGGGCTTTTGTTCATGGTAATTCCGCCCGCCAGGTGCGCATGGGCCGTTTTCTCATGGCGGACTGCTGCAACCCCATCCCCGGCGATCCGGTAATCGGCTTCAAGACTTCCGACGGCACTGTTGTTGTACACAAGAAGAGTTGCCCCATAGCCGAGAACATGGCCAGCAAGCACGGAGATATGGTGGTGGTGGTTTCTCCCGAGGATATTCAGGGTGAAGCCGAGGAATTCGGTGTGCGAATCTCCCTGAAGGGGATAGACAGGCTCGGGTTGCTCAACGACATCACCCAGACGGTCTCGGTCGCAATGGGCGTCAATATGACTGGGTTGCGGCTCGGCACGCGCGACGGGGTGTTCGAAGGCTACATAGATATGAAAGTTAAAGACCGGGGCGAGCTGGATTCCATGCTCTCCTCGCTCACAAAGATAGAAGGCATCTCGGATGTCGTCAGAACGGATATTTGATATGAGAAGACATCTCCTCCCCATAGTCTGCTCGCTGCTGGTTCTGCTCCCGCTCATGTTCGCGCATTCCTGCGCGAACACCACTCAGGCACCCAGCGGCGGCGACAAGGACACTATTCCACCCTACATAGTGAATATCAAGCCGTATCCTGGAGCAGTGGGTTTCCCCACGGAAAAGCAGAAGATAGTCTTCACCTTCAACGAGTACGTTAGTGTCAAGAACCCCAAAAGTATCTTCCTGTCCCCTCCCCAGGCCAAGCAGCCCAAGAATCGCATTCAGGGAAAGAGCGTCATAGTATACTTCGAAGAGCCCCTGGAGCCCAACACTACCTATACGCTGAATCTTGGCGACGCCATAGCAGACAACAATGAGGGCAACATCTTCCCCGGTTTCACCTACGTATTCTCCACAGGAGAACAAATAGATTCCATGTTTACCACAGGCACGGTGCTTGACTGCAATACCCTGCTTCCGGTCAAGGGCGCTACGGTGATGCTCTATAAGAACCATGCCGATTCAGCAGTTTTTCTGGAAAGGCCTTATGCCGCGGCACGCACGGACGACTGGGGCTACTACGTGATACCATTCATTCAGGATACGCTTTACCGCATCTACGCCGTCATGGACGGTAGCGGAAACAATATTTACGATCCGGATGAAGACCGTATAGCATTTATAGACAGCCTGGTGCACCCGAAATGGGCGGTTGCTGACTCGGTACCGGAGCTGCTCAAGTACGACATGAAGGACACCCTTGGCTGCGAGGAGCGCCGCGTGGAAAGGACCCTGAATCTTTTCCGGGAAAAGCCATCCAAGCAGTACCTCAAGAATAAGGAACGCACAGGTCTCCGTTCTGCCTATATTAGTTTCCAGGCCCCCTATGTTTGGATTGATTCCCTCTGGTTCGGGGGTTTCCGTGCAGACGAAGTCATCTCCCAGTTCAATCCCAGCCAGGACAGTCTGGAACTGTGGCTCAATTCCCGTAAGCCAGCTCCCGACACCCTGCATCTCTTTGTGAACTATCGCAAAACCGACTCCACCGGGGTACTCAAGCCGGAACTGGAGCACTTGCGTCTGCCCATCGATCAGAAGCTCAAGCGCAAGTATGCCCGCACCCAGAGGCGAAACCTCAAGCATGAGGACACCCTATGTACATTCAAACTGGACGCAAAGCCGGAAAGGGTTGAGCAATATGGATTCGAACTCGAATTTGCACAACCCATCATTTCCGCGGACTTCGACTCTCTGCATTTCCGTTATCTCAATCCCAAGCGCAAGGAGTTCAAGGGAAAGGTAAAGATTGAAAGGGATTCGCTGAATCTCCGCTGCTACAACATCAGACCGGAGGTCGTGATGCAGCCTGGATATGAGTACTTCCTCAAGGTGCCTCACAGGGCTTTCAGAGACATTAACGGCTTCTATTCCGACAGCACTGAAGTCAAGGTAGCTCTTCCGTCTGACGACAAATTGAGCACGCTTTCAGCTATACTCAGCGAGGTGAATGGGAAGTACATTGTAGACCTTCTGGACGAAAAACTCAAGGATATCCTTCGCAGCTACACCATCGAGTCCGACTGTACCCTGCGTTTCCCCTACCTCAAGGAAGGCCGATATTGTCTCAGAATAACATCCGATCTCAACCGCAACGGTGTGGTGGATACCGGAAGCCTGCTCGAGCGTCGCCAGCCAGAACTGGTAAAATTCGTGCTGTTTAGGGACGGAAAGTTCCTGGAGGTGCCTCCTTCGGCCGAGATAGACCAGGAAATCAATATTCAAAAACTCTTTACCGATGAATAGACAGCTGCTCACCCTGCTTCTGGTCCTCACCTTCGGCCTTCCGCTTGCTGCACAAGAGCTTCCGGCGGGGTTGGAGGTGGATACTACCACCGTAGTGATACGGGACAAGGGGATGGTGAACGACTATTCCATGGTGGGCGTGAATTTCGGTCCCACGGTATCGCGTCTGTTCACCAACCCGTCGGGCTACAGCCAGGGCTGGCTATACAACCCATGGTACTTCTCTGTCACTTTTATCAAGAACATGAAGATGTTCGACTTCCTGCCCTACTTCGGCTACCAGATTGGTTTTGCCTATGGCCACGAGGGCTACCGTTTTACAGAGAACAAGAAATCCCATTATACCCATACGGTGGACGGCTATTCGCAGGCGAGCTACAGCGTGGTTGAAATGCCGTTCATGATACACGGTCACTTCGATGCCTCGCATTTCAAGTTTATGGTAAATGCCGGTCCCTATGTGGGCTACCGTCTCGGCATCACCCGAGGAGGAACCTTAAGCGGCGATTCCAGCATTCAGAATTCCTTTGTGGACCATGACCGTCGCTGGGATTACGGCATCTACGGGGGCGTGGGCTTCGCACTCGTATTTGATCCCGTAGAATTCCATTTCAATGCGATAGGCCATATGTGGAGCTGGGGCAGCATCTACACCCCCAATTCCAATCCGGCACCCTATACCAACTATTACTACCGATACGCCTATCCCTTCGATATCAATCTCACATTCGGCGTGTATTTCCAGCTTAGCAAGCGATACGGCAAGACTTCCGCTCAACTTCGCAAGGAAGCCTACGACATAGTATATGGAGAAGATAACAGCCAGAATAGGTAAGTCC
Source organism: Bacteroidales bacterium (assembly GCA_017412645.1). Classification (GTDB taxonomy): domain Bacteria; phylum Bacteroidota; class Bacteroidia; order Bacteroidales; family UBA932; genus Cryptobacteroides. The sequence continues at coordinate 50,381 of JAFPWX010000022.1, forward strand.
CTTCTCATAGGTCCAGGGCAGAGTGTGGTGGTGCAGACCATGTGCAACACACATACTTCCGATGTGGAGGCCACGGTGGCCCAATGCCGCCGTCTGGCAGCTGCAGGAGCTCAGATGATACGCATCACTGTCCCCGGCCTTCAGGATGTCCCGCACATGGCGGAAATCTCATCCAGGCTCCATTCCGAAGGAATCTTTACTCCCCTTGTGGCCGATATCCATTTTTCCTCCGCTACAGCAATCGCAGTTGCTCCCATCGTGGAAAAAGTGCGCATCAACCCTGGCAATTTCAACCGCGACCATGACGAAGCCTGCCGCCAGTTCCGTGAACTTCTGGACGTATGCCGGCAGCACAGTACCGCCATAAGGGTGGGAGTGAACCACGGCTCGCTTGGAAGCCGCATAACCTCCCTTTACGGAAACACTCCTCTGGGCATGGCAAAAGCTGCGATGGAATGGTTGGAAATGTGCCTCGAAGCAGATTTCAAGAACGTCGTGGTGTCGCTCAAGAGCAGCAACACCGTCGTGATGGTGCAAGCCTACCGTCTGCTTGAAGAAATGATGGAGGCCCGAGGAGTGATCTTCCCCCTGCACATAGGTGTAACAGAGGCAGGAAACGGCGATTCCGGCCGTATCAAAAGCTGTATAGGCTGCGCTGCACTGCTGTCAAAGGGCCTGGGCAATACCGTTCGCGTTTCCCTTACCGAAGATCCGGAGGCTGAGCTGCCAGTTGCACGCTACCTGTCCGACCGCTACGGCGAGCGCCTGTTTTCCAGCCTGGAAGAGGCTTCTGTCGATGCCGGAGTAGTTCACGCCCGTTACGAGGCTCCTTCCCGCGAGAGACTCATGCTGGATGCCTCATGCGACTGGGGGCCGTCCCTGCTTGACCGCACTGTAGACGATTTGATGATAACAGGTACCGTTGCCGGAGAACCCATTCCGGAAGATTATGCCCGCTACCTTTCAGATGAAATCATGCAGGCCTCGAGGCGCCGCTTCTATAAACCCGAATACATCGCCTGCCCCGGCTGCGGACGTACTATGTATGACCTTCAGAAGGCCTTTGAAGAAGTGAAGGCACGCACTGCTCATCTCAAAGGCATGGTAATAGCCGTGATGGGCTGTATAGTGAACGGTCCCGGCGAGATGGCCGATGCCGACTGGGGTTATGTGGGAGAAGGAAACGGAAAAGTGAGTATCTACCGCGGAGCGGAACCGCTGCTGCGTCACGTACCGGAAGAAGAGGCCCCGGGAAAGCTCGTCGAGCTTATTGAAGAATCGCTATAATACCCTCTGCGGCAAGTACTTTGTCGCCGATTTTCACCTTTACATCTGCATTCAGCGGAAGATACATGTCCAGGCGTGAGCCGAACTTGATTATCCCGCACTGTTCGCTTGCTTGGACCTTTTTTCCTGGCTCCGCATGGCAAACAATACGCCTTGCAAATGTGCCTGCAAGCTGACGGAAAAGCACTTCCTGACCATCCGCTGTGCGGATTACAACCGTGGTATGCTCATTCTCTTCCGAGGCCTTGGGTTTGAAGGCCAGTAGATGCTTGCCGGGATGGTAACGGTAGTATGTGATTTCGCCGCTTACAGGCCAGTAATTGGCATGCACGTCAAAGAAATTCATATATACGCAAATGCGCTTGCACTGGCGCTTCAGTACCTCACCTTCATAGACTTCATCCACTATCACCACCCTTCCGTCGGCAGCGCTGGCAACGGCCTTGTCACTCCCCCTGCGGGCTCTGTCCGGCACGCGGAAAAAGAAAAGCTGCCAGGTGCAGAATGCCCACACCAGAACAACAATAGCCCAGGCCAAAAAACGAACCGGTATAAACCTGAGGCTTGCCCAGATGGCGAATGCGCCGAGGATAAACACCAGTGCCAGAGTACCGTAAGAATCGCGGTCAATTCTCATAAGAGTCCCATTAATGAAAGATAAATGGCGCCCAGAGGCATAGCCACGAGAGTGCTGTCGAAGCGGTCGAGCATGCCACCGTGTCCGGGGATGATGTTGCCGGAATCCTTAACTCCGCACTGGCGCTTCCAGAGGCTCTCGAACAGATCTCCGAATACACCGCCTATATCCATAATGAGGGCAAGGATAAGACAATGATACCATGGGAAGTCGAAAAGCCCAGTGAGCATGATAAGAATAGCGGCTGCCATACAGAACGCAAGGCCTCCGAAGAAACCTACCCAGGTCTTTTTCGGGGAGATGTCTTCAGCCAGCTTGCGCTTTCCGTTTCCGAAAAGTTTGCCCACCGTATATGCGCCGATATCGGAACTCCATATGAGGATGAAGAAGCAGAGCAGCAGCCTGGCATTGAAACTGCCTCCCTTGAAGGCAATGATGTTCGAGAGTGCGAGAGGAGCCGCTATATAGAGGATTCCGGTGAAGATGTATGCCACGTCACGCGGATGGGAACGGTCTTTCGAAAGAACGGCGCTGATGGGTATGGCCATGAGCAGGATGATGGGCAGGGAGATGAACTTCAGTTCCATTCCCCAGTTGAAGTAACAGAAGAGAAGCGCGAATTCCACTACTCCTGCGGCTATGGCAATAGCTTTGGAGACAGGATGCCTGCCGTTCATCGACATTCGGTAGAACTCCAGCATCATACTTACCATCATGAAGAGTACCAGGGCCGCGAAGACATACTGGTTGAACAGAAGGCCGCAAAGCATTACCGCTATGAAGCCCACTCCGGAAATGGTCCTTAATGCAAGATTACTCATTGCTCTCCGTTGTTTCCTTGTTTGAACCGGCTTTGGGGCCGAGTATACGCTCCAGGTCATCCGAGAAGATCACTTCCTTTTCGAGCAGGAGTTCCGCTACCTGGGTAAACTTGTTGAAGTTCTCCTTGAGGAGCTTCAGAGTGCGGGCGTGAACGTCGTCTACCAGCTTCTTGACCTCCTTGTCCATGAGTTCGGCGGTCTTTTCACTGTAAGGCTTGTTGAAATCGTAGCCCCTGGCTCCCGTGGAATCGTAGAATGAGAGTTCGCCTACCGCTTCGGACATGCCGTAATACTGCACCATTCCGTATGCTATTCGGGTTATGCGTTCCAGGTCGTTAAGGGCGCCCGATGCCGGTTCTCCGTTCACCATTTCCTCGGCTGCACGGCCACCCATGAGAGAGCACATCTCATCGAGCATGTAGCTCTTGGGAAGAATCTTCCTTTCCGCAGGAAGGCTCCAAGTGAGGCCGAGGGCCTGTCCGCGCGGGATAAGGCTCACCTTGAACACCGGATCGGCGTTGGGAAGAAGCCAGCCGACGACGGCGTGACCAGCCTCGTGATAGGCGGTAGTACGCTTTTCGGCTGCAGTCATGATGGTGGAACTCTTGCGCTCTATGCCGCCTACTATACGGTCTACCGAGTCCATGAAATCCTGGGTGTCGATGATATTCTTGCCTCTGCGGGCAGCTGTCAGGGCTGCTTCGTTGCAGAGATTGGCAATATCCGCTCCGGAGAATCCGGGAGTGTGTTTTGCCATGGCATCCAGGTCGAAATCCGGGGCGACACGAAGGCCGCGCATATGCACCTGGAAGATCTCCTTGCGCTCGTTCAGTTCGGGAAGATCCACATGAATCTGACGGTCGAAACGGCCGGCACGCATGAGAGCCTTGTCCAGGATATCTGCCCTGTTGGTTGCCGCAAGAACTATGACACCGCTGTTGGTACCGAAGCCGTCCATCTCGGTGAGGAGCTGGTTGAGCGTATTCTCGCGCTCGTCATTGCTGCTCCAGCCCACGTTCTTGCCACGGGCACGGCCTACTGCATCGATTTCGTCGATGAACACTATGCACGGGGCCTTTTCCTTGGCCTGTGCGAAGAGGTCGCGTACGCGGCTTGCGCCGACGCCTACGAACATCTCCACGAAATCGGATCCGCTGATGCTGAAGAAAGGTACGTTTGCCTCCCCTGCCACAGCTTTTGCGAGAAGGGTTTTACCTGTGCCCGGAGGGCCTACCAGAAGCGCGCCTTTGGGGATTTTACCGCCGAGAGCGGTATATTTTGAAGGATTCTTGAGGAAATCCACGATTTCCATGACTTCTTCCTTTGCACCATAGAGGCCGGCCACGTCCTTGAAGGTGACCTTCACGTCTTTTTTGTTGGCTAGCTTGCCAGTGGACTTACCGACGTTGAAGATGCCTCCGGGACCGCCACCACTGCCACCAGGACCTCCGCTCATACGATTCATGCCGCGGAACATCCAAACCCACATGAGTATAAGAAGGAGCGGCCAGATGAGCCATTCGAGCCACTGCATCCAGTTCTTGGAGTCATTCTCCATCACAATCTTCACCTGACTTTCCGCCGGCAGCTCGGCATTCAGAGTCTCGAACTCCTGCTCCGCGTTGAAGGACGCGGACACCAGGAAGGTGAACTGCGGGGATTTTGGCGGGAGCTGGCCCTGCGGGAAAAGGTCGGCGTATTTAGCCGCCCTCTCGGGACGAAGGGTGATGGCTCCTTTGTAGTCGTTTCGTACGAAGTGGATCTCTTTGATGTCCCCTTCGCGTATCATTTGTTTTACCTGGGCCCACTCGACCTTAACTGGCTGAGGGCTGCGGTTTCCCAGCAACATCCAACCTAGACCTACGAGCAGTAATATATAAAACCAAGACAGGTTTATCTTGATAACGCGACGCTTTTTGTCGCCTTCGTTTCCTTTATTCGGCATTTAATCGTAAATTTGCCCGGAGCACAATCCGGATTTTACAAATATAACAACAAAAATGAAACCAAGAAGCGCTTTTCCCTCCATAGAATGGCTGGATACGATAGATTCCACCAACAGCGAAGCGAAAAGGCGTTCAGAGGCCCTTGACAATTTGTCAGTAATTGCGGCCATAGAGCAGATAGCCGGCCGCGGAAGGGGCTCTCACAGCTGGATATCAGCTCCCGGAGAGAACCTCACGTTCACATTGTTTCTGCGTTTCGGCCAAGGTGGAATTGCTCCCCTTCTGTCGTCGGAAGCGGTCCGGATTACCCATTTCTGCACGCTTGCAGTCTCTGATTACCTCGAAGCCCAGGGCCTTCAGCCTCGCATCAAATGGCCCAACGACATATGGATAGCCGAACGGAAGATCTGCGGCATCCTCATCGAGAACAGCTTTTCCGGTGAGTATCTGAAAGACAGTATTGTGGGAATAGGACTCAACCTTAACCAGACGGCCTTCGATCCAGCCCTGCCCAATCCTACTTCGCTGCGTGTGCTCACCGGCCGCGAGTATGCTCCGGACACCGCCCTTGATGATCTTTACAAAGCAATCTGCCGACGGGCGGAACAGCTGTCCGATGCCGACGGCAGAAACGCACTCGAGTTGGAGTTCTCAAAGCGTATGTTCGTGATAGATAAAGGCTTGCAAGCCGGGATAGACGCCGCTATCGAGGATTTCGAAGCGAAGCGATAACCTTTGCCGGGCTGGGCGAACGGAAAACCGAACTACCTGCTACAAGAATGTCGGCTCCCGCTTCCTGAAGCGCAGCCGCATTTTCCTCACTCACACCCCCGTCCACCTCTATGAGAGCAGCATCATTTCTGGCTGCCAGCTTCGCTTTGAGGGCGGCAACGCGATCCAGGCTCTGATAGATGAACTTCTGACCGCCGAAGCCAGCGAATACCGACATTATGAGGAAATAATCAGCTTCTCCGATGAGGGGAAAAAGCTTTTCGACAGGAACGTCGGGATTAATTGCCAGACCCGCCTTCATTCCATGGGAGCGGATGTCACGGAGTATCTTTCTTGTTTTTCGCCCTGCGGCCTCCATGTGAAAGCTCATCATTGCTATTCCGAGCTCGCTGCAGCGTTTTACCCAATTCTCGGGATTTACCACCATAAAATGGGCATCCATTGGCACAGAAGCCTTTTTTGCAACGGCCTCGACAACGGAGAATCCGAAGGATAGATTGGGCACGAAGGTGCCGTCCATGATATCCAGATGGATAATGTCGGAAGCGGCATTAAGCATCTCGACATCCTTTTCGAGCCGAAGGAAGTCGGCTGCGAGGAGTGAGGGGGCTACTTGCATCAGTGGTTGGCTTTAACGAGTATGGCTTCGATACCGGTGACGTCTTTGCGGAAGACGCGGTCGGTTGCGCAGAGGTCGCTCACGGTATTACAGGCATGAAGAACGGTGGCGTGGTCTTTACCGCCAGTCTCGTTGCCTATCGTGGCAAGTGAGATATTCTCTATGAGCTTGCGGCACAGGTACATTGAAATCTGCCTGGCCTGCACTACCTGACGTTTGCGGGTGGGGCTGAGAAGGGTGTCCCTGGAGATGCCGAAGTAGTCGCAGACGGTACCCTGGATTTTATCTACAGTGAGGGAGGATTCCTCTTCGCCGACAATGTTTTCGGTGATGCGCGCAGCCTGTTCCACCGTGACGTTGCTGTGAGAAATGGTGGAAGAAGCCATTACGGAAATGAGGGCTCCCTCGAGCTCACGGAAATTGGTCTTGATGCGGGTTGCAAGGTACTCCAGCACGTCGTCGGGGACATTTACGCCCTCGCGGAACGCGCGCTCGCGCAACATGCGCAGGCGGGTTTCAAAGGAGGGTGCTTCGAGTTCAACTGAAAGGCCCCATTTGAAACGGGAGAGAAGTCTGTCTTCGAAGGTTTGGAGTTCCACTGGCGGACGGTCGCTCGTGAGAATAAGCTGTTTGCCGTTCTGGTGGAGATGGTTGAAGACATTGAAGAAGGCTGTCTGGGTGCCCTGACTGGCAAGGTCCTGGATGTCGTCCACAATGAGGACGTCGATCTTCATGTAGTAAGCCAGGAAGTCCGTGAGCTTGTTGCGCACGTACACGGCATCCATGTATTGGGTCTTGAACTCGTTACCGGTGACATAGAGTACCACGAGTTCGGGGAATTGCTTTTTGATGGCAAGACCGGCAGCCTGAGCTACATGGGTTTTGCCAAGACCCGGACCTCCGAAGATGAACAGCGGGTTGAACGGGGTTTTACCAGGATTTGCGGCGATGTTTTCCGCGGCGTTGACAGCCAGACGGTTGCAGTTCCCTACCACCAGATTGTCGAAATTGTAGGAAGGATTGAGCCTTGGATTGACCTGAACCTTGGTGATGCCCGGGAACACAAAGGGACCGGGATTGCCGCTGGGCTGCCAGGTGCTGATACTGATGGTTTTGTTAGTCGGAGGATCGCCGGGACCCTGAGGATATGTCATCGCACCCTGACTGCGGACCGGGCGTATGGTGTATACCAGGCGCGCGCCCGTACCTATCTCTTTTTTGAGTGCAGCCTTGATTACATCGAGGAAGGCGCTTTCGAGATATTCACAGAAGAACTGGGATGGAACCTCTACTGTGAGAGTAGAATCCTGGAGGGATACGGGCGTGATTTTGCTGAACCAGATTTCGAACTGGCGCGGCTCAACCACCTGCGAAATGAAGCGCAGACAGTTATTCCAGGTTTCGATATGTCGCCCGTTAAATTCCATGTGTTTGTGTGATGACGGTGCAAAACTGGTTAAAAAGATTGTGTAAAAAAAACTTTTTAACTATTGTTTGTTAATTTTTTTTATGTATGAAGAATAATAGCATGTGAAAAAATATTTTGTATTTTTACACCGCTGATTATCAGTCACTTACATAAATACAACCGCCTAAGTGCTTAACACTCAAAAAAATGCTTGTATGGAATAAATCCAAATAGCAAGATGAGGTTTTTGTGCGTTTTACCCCACCCTTTTCTAGGAGAATCCTATTTATTCAGAGAATCTAAATAACTCACCACGTCGCCCACTGTTTCGAACTTGGCGAGGGCCTTGTCGGGAATCACAATTCCGTAGTCGTCTTCCAATCTCATGAGGAGTTGGAGTATGTCCAGGGAATCGGCACCGAGATCTTTCTTTATCTGTGCGTCGAGGGTGACGCGGGAGGGATCTACGCGCAGCTGACGCGCGAGTATGGTTTTCACTTCGTCGTACATGGCTAATATTCGTAGTGATCGTATTTCATGATAATCTCTTCCATCTTGGCGGGAAGGGCGTTCTGCTCCATCTTCCAGGCCTGCTCGATGCATTTGAACACGGCAGTGGCCTTGCTTGAGCCGTGCCCCTTCACTATGGTCTTGCAGGTACCCAGGAGCACGCTTCCGCCGTAGTTCTGGTAGTTCATAAAGTCTTTCTCCTCCATGAACATACGTTTCATCAGCAGGGCGCCCAGCTTGTAGATGGTGCGGGAATATATGTCTTTCTTGAGTTTTTTAAGCAGTTCCAGGGCTGTGCCTTCGGTGGTCTTGACCAGCACGTTGCCCGAGAAGCCGTCGGCCACCACAAGGTCGTAGCTGCCGGAGAGCAGATCGCGGCTTTCCATATTGCCCACGAAGTTGATTTCGGGAGTCTGAGAAAGGAGCTCGTAGGCCTTCTGATGCGTTTCGTCGCCCTTTTCGGCCTCTTTGCCCACGTTCAGCAGGGCCACTCTCGGCCGCGCTACGCCGTACACGTTTTCCATATAGAGGCTGCCCATTATGGCAAATTGCCGGAGATGCTCCGGGGTCACATCCACATTGGCTCCGCTGTCGCAGATGACCACGAGCCCACCGTCCATGGTTGGCAGGATGGGGCAGAAGGCGGGACGTATCACACCCCTGATGCGGCCTATGCGTGTGAGGGCTGCGGTAACCAGGGCTCCGGTGGAGCCCACGCTCACCAGAGCGGCGATGTCATCGCGGTCACGCAGCAGGCGTATGGCCTTGATCATGGAGCTCTCTTTCTTGAGGCGCACGGCGTCGATGGGGCGCTCGTCGCAGCCTATCACTTCGGGAGCATGCACAATCTCCAGACGGGCGGCGTCGTACTTCTTTCCCTCCAGGCAGGCCTTCAGCGAGGCTTCGTCGCCCGTGAGGATAAGATACAGGTCGGGAAAGGCCTCCAGGGCCTTCAGTCCACCTTCCACATTGGCTTCGGGGCTGTGGTCGCCGCCGAAGCAGTCGAGCAGAATCTTCATCATAACGGTTTTACATATGCACGGTGGAGCTTTATCTTCTCTTCGTCGAAGCGCTTCCACTGGTTCTGTATGGCGTAATTGTCTTCCAGGTTCATATTGGTCTCGGCGTATTTGATGCCCGGACGTGCCAGCATATCCAGCAGGCCGGCCGAAACTATCACGCTCACTCCCCTGTTCAGCCATTCCGGATCCACGCCCACAAGACAGAGATCTATCACGTCCGGCTTTTTCAGGGCCTTCAGGAGGCGCAGCAGGCAGCCGGGGGTAAGATGACCGGCACTCTTGCGCACAGCGTCCCCTACGGCCGGGAAAGCGATGCCGAAGCATACCATATGGTCGTTCTCGTCCAGGATCACCGCCACGTTGCGTACGTCCACCACCAGCTTGAAGTTGTCTATCATCAGCTTCTTCATGCCAGGGCTGAAGGGAACGGTGCCGTAGAGCAGGTCGTAGCTCTTGTCGATGAGTTCGAAGATGCCGTCGGCATACTTCTTAATGAACTCCCCGGTGCTGCGGGCGGTGCCCAGATGCAGCTTGTAGCGGCGCATCACGTAGTCCGCCATCTTGTGCAGATCTTCGCCGCCCTCGGCGGGCACGCGCAGACGGCTGCCTGTCCAATCCACTTCCTTCTTATAGCCCAGCCTTTCGATGAATTCACCGTAGTAGGGCGGATTCCAGGTCTCTTCGAAGGTGGCGGGATACTCGAAACCGCCAACCAGAAGGCCTTCGCGCTCGAGGTCCGAGAAGCTCAGCGGGCCGCAGGCGGTGTCCATGCCCTTTTCGCGGGCCCAGGCCTCTACGGCCTCGAAGAGTTGCCGTGCCACCTCGAAGTCTTCCACTGCCTCGAAACGGCAGAAACGAACCCGTTTTTCGCCGTTCTTTTCGTTGGCTGCCTTCTGGATGATGCCGGAGATGCGGCCTGCCATGGCGCCGTCGCGATAGGCGTTGAAGTACACCGCGTCGCAGGTATCGTTATAGATGAAATCCTTGCGGAAAATCTTCCGCTCATCCATATAGAGCGGCGGGGTGTAATACGGATTGCCCTTGTACAGTTTTCCGGGAAACGGAGGAAGTCCCTCCTCTGCCGGGCGGTGCTCACTTTAACTGTTTCTATCATGTTTTATCTGTGAATTGCGTGGAAGCAGATGCCGAGTCCGTTGGGGCCGCAGTGGCTGCCGATGGTGGGATTCACCACGGTTGTGAGGATGCGGAGGCTGTCGCCGAACTTCTCGAGCAGCATGCTCTTGGCGAGCTCTACCAACTCCGGGCAGTCGGAATGGCCTATCACCACGCGGTGTGCGGTCACGTCTTCGCCCAGTTCCTCCACATACTGCACGAGCCTGGCTACCGCCTTGTTGCGGCCGGTCTCCTTGCCTATGGACACCATCTTGCCATTCTCGTCCACGTGGATTACCGGACGTATGCCGATAAGGCCACCCATAGTAGCTGCGAGTCCGCTCACGCGGCCGCTGCGGCGGAAGAACTTGAGATCGTCGGCGATGAAGTACATCGGGAACTTGGGAACCTCGGTCTTCGCCCATTCCACTATCTCGTCGGGAGTCTTGCCGGCCTTCAGAAGGTCGGCAACCTCCAGCACTATATTATAGGATTCGGCGCTGATGCCAAGGGTGTCCACGTGCCAGAATTTGCGTTCAGGATACTTGGCTAGCAGCTTTTTCACTGCCATGTCCATGTTGTTGAAGGTGTTGGACATGCCTGACGAGAAATGCACGTAAAGGATATCGTTTCCCGCAGCGAATTCAGGTTCAAAGTATTTCACGTAAACTTCCTCGCCCTGGGCGCTGGTGGTGGGAATCACTCCCCCGCGAAGCATGTCGTAGAAGGCATGGGAGTCGAATTCCTCGAAGTCCACATAGGGGGTGACCACCTTGTCGCCCACGGTATAGGGCATATGGATGAGTTTAATTCCGTATTCTGCACACTCACGCGGGGTGATGTCGCAGTCGGTATCGCTGAAAAAGCTTAACATAGTACTGTGATGTAATCATAAACGGGCTGTCCGCCCTCGTTCAACATAATTTCAAGATTAGGATATTTTGCCGCTGCGGCCGCACGGAAGGCTTCTGCCTCGGGGGCGGGCACGTCTGAGCCTGAGAAGATGAGCAGCACGTCCCTGTCGGCGGCGCCCATCTTGTCCAGAAGGGCGACGGCTGCTTCGGCGCGCAGCTTGGAGCCGCTGAGCATGGTTTTGCCGCTGTAACCCACGAATTCTCCGCAGTGCACCGGGGTGCCGTCGGCAGTAACCGTGTCGCGGATGGCGGTGGAAACCTGCCCCGTGGCCACCGAGGCCATTATTTCGCGCACCCCCGCCAGCACTTCCTCCCCGTCTGCGTTGTCCCGGTCTACCGAGGCGATGCCGTAGTAGCCTTCGCCGATGTTGGCCGACGGGACCACGTCAACGTCACCATCCTTATACAGCGTGGCCGCCTGTTCAGCCGCCATGCGTATGTTGGGATTGTTCGGGAAGACGAGTATGTGCTGCGCATTGATGCGGCCGAAAGCGTCCAGGAAGTCCTGGGTAGACGGGTTCATGGTCTGCCCGCCGGCTATCACCTCGTCGGCACCGATTTCCCGGAACGCGGCGGTGAGACCCTCTCCTGAGGCGACGGTGACTATGCCGTATTTCTTGGGAGGCAGCTTGAATGAAGCGTTGCCCGCATTGCTTTCCTGATGGTGCTGCAGGGCCATGTTCTCTATCTTTATGGTAAGGAACTCGCCGTACTGCTGAGCGTGGTTCAGGATTTCACCGGGATGAAAAGTATGGACGTGCGCCTTGAATATGCTGCCGTCGCGGAAGGCCACAACCGAATTGCCGACGCTCTCGAGCCACTGTATGAGTGGCTTCTCGTCGAAGGTTTCCAGATCCACCTTGTCGCTGCGGAGACGCAGCAGAAACTCCGTGCAGTAGCCGAACTCAAGCGGGGTTTCCGGGCCGAATTTCGACAGGTCCACGTAATTTGCCTGAGGTGCCGACGGCTCAGCCGCGTCTTCGGCGGAAACCACCCCGTGAAGGGCGTCCTTCATTCCCTGGAAGATGCTCAGCAGGCCTGCGCCGCCGCTGTCCACCACTCCGGCGTCCTTAAGAGCCTGCAGCAGTTCGGGAGTATGCTCAAGCGAGCGCTCCATTGCGGGGATGAGGGTGTCGAAATAGAGTTCCAGGTCGCCTGATGCATCGGCGGTTTCGGCTCCTTCACGGAGTACCGTGATGATGGTGCCTTCCACCGGCACGGGGACTGCCCCGTAGGCCGATTCCACAGCCTTGCCCATTGCAGCGGCAAAGCCGGCGGCATCCACGGTTTCCCTGCCCTCCAGGCCCTTTGCGAGCCCTGCGAAAATGCGGGAAAGGATTACCCCGGAATTGCCCCTGGCGCCGAGCAGCATGCCCTGGGAAGCGGCGTATGAGTTTTCGCCAAGGGCCTTGCCGCTCTGAATCCCTGCGACACCTGCCCTTAAGGTCATAAGCATATTGTCGCCGGTGTCGCCGTCTGGCACGGGGAACACGTTCAAGTTGTTTATGGTGTTCCTATTATTTGAAAGGGATGCCACACCTTCGCGCAGCATCCCCGTAAAGAGACTTGAATCTAGATATGTAGTCATTCAGTTAGGTTCAGGTTATTCGGGGAGAGCAGGTGCTTATTCAGCAACGGGCTCGGCAGGAGCCGGAACAGGCTCTGCAGGTGCCTCAGCGGGAACCTCGGGAGCAGCGGGAACCACCACGGGCTCTTCAACAACGGGCTGTACGGGTTCGAGAGGGACAATGGGTTCGTTCTGAACGGGAACCACAACACTGTTTTCAACCTGCGGAGCAGAGGTTGCGGCGGAAGCAGCGGCGGCAGCCTTTTCAGCAGCGGCGGCAGCCTTTTCTTCGGCGGCAGCCTGCTTCTGGGTGTTCTTGAGGGTCTGCTTTGCGAGGTTCACTTCGTCCTTTGCGGCGCTGTTGGCTGCCTTGTAAGCGGAGATCTTCTTGTTCTCGGTGGAGATATTGTCGTTCAGTGTGGCGATCTTGGCCTTGCTGGTCTTGATATCCTGCTTGATGGCACTGATTTCGGCTTCAATGGTTTTCCATTCGCCTTCGAGAGCTTTCAAATGAAGCTTGTCGGACTGGCTGAGGCCGCCGTCGGCGGAGAGGTTCTCCTTCTCGGCCTTGTAGGCATCCTTCTTGAGCTTGATGGTGGTCTGCTTGTTCTTGATCTGAGTATTGAGGTTCTCGATGACAACCTTCTCCTGCTCGATCTGAGCCTTGTAGGCGGCGATGCTGGACTTACTCGCGGCTATCTGGCCTTCGCTTTCACGCACTTGGGCAACATACTTTGCCTGGGCGGCATCGAGCCGGGCCTGGGCGATGTTGATGGCGTCGTTGCTGTTCTGGGCGTTTGCTGAAACGCCGGAAACGAGAGCTGCCACAGCAGCTGCAATGAGGATGAGAGACTTTTTCATATTGCTTTTTGATTAGTTCCTAAAATACAAATATACGAAAAAATGACAAAAACCGTTCCAACTATCTCGGATAAGTGAAGGAGGAGCCGCCGACGAATTCTCGCAGAAGGCTGGTTGCGGGGATTTCGTTGTCGGGCACAGGGGTGAAGTAGTGGATGAACTTGAGCAGCCTGTGGGCTTCGGCATATTCCGGGCAGTTCTTAGGAATGCTTTCGAGTATGGGTTCGGCATGGTTGCGAAGCACAGCGAACTCTACCAGGTAGGCACTGTTGAACATTACGTCGGCGTTTTCCTGATACGGGTAGATCCAGTCGTCTTCCGCCTTGCGCACCAGGGGCCACTGTGCTATCGTCTCACGAGCCGTGAAGGCGCCCTTGTAGCTGTCGCGAACTATCCTGCGGAGCAGGCGGTTGTCGCTGGTAGGAATGCAGTTGTGGTTGTCCAGAGCGATACTGGTAAGGGTGCTTATGAAAATGCGATACTTCTTGGCATTGGGAATCATGTTCGTGAGGGATGGATTCAGGGCATGAATGCCTTCCACAACTATCACGTTGTTGGGACCGAGCTTGTATCGACGGTCCTTGTATTCTCGTATGCCGGTTACGAAGTTGTATTCGGGAACCAGCACCTCCTCGCCTGCAAGGAGCTTGAGAAGGTCCTTCTGAAGGGCCTTGTGGTCCACGGTGTCGAAATTGTCGAAATCGTAACTGCCGTCCGGGAGTTTCGGAGTATCCACACGGTTCACGAAGTAGTCGTCCGTACTGAAGGTGAGGGGCCGCAGACCACAGGCCTTGAGCTGGACGGCAAGCCTCTGGGAGACTGTTGTCTTTCCGGAAGATGAGGGACCGGTGATGAGCACGAGTCGGACGCCGCCCTTTCCGTGGAAACGCTTGCTTATCTCTTCTGCGATCTGGACTATCTTCTTTTCCTGAAGCGCTTCCGCTATTTGTATGAGTTCCTTGCCGTGACCCTGCTGGCAGGCAAGATTGAGGTCGCCTACGGTGCGAAGGCCCATGATCTCGTTCCAGGCACGGTTCTCCTTGAACATTCTGAAGGTTTTGGGCTGATCCAGATACGGGGCCACCTTTGAGGGGTCGTGCTTGTCGGGACCGCGAAGCAGCATCCCCTCGTGGAAGAGCTGCAGGTTCCAGACCTTCAGATAGCCGGTGGACGGCACCAGACGGCCGTAATAATAGTCTGCCGTGCGCCCGAGGGTGTAGTAGTCCATGTAAACCTGGCCGCTGGTTTCGAGCAGACGTGCCTTGTCTTCATGACCCTTCTCACGGAAGATTCGTATGGCCTCTTCCGTGTGCACTTCGAAACGGTGGAAGTTCAGGTCGCGCTCTACCATTCCCAGCATGCGTGCCTTGATTTTCTCGACGTCCTGGGCGGTGGTTTTGCTGCCGTCTGCTTTGTGAAGCTCACAGTAGTAGCCGTGCGATATGGGATGCTCTACGTTGATCTGGCTGCCGCGGAAGACGTCGTGAGCGGCCTTGCACAGAAGGAAGAACAGCGAGCGGTTGTACACCCGCATTCCATTGGGGGAAGTGGCGTCGGTGAATTCTATGTCGCGGTTGTTGTAGACGCGGAACTTGAGACCCTGAGAGACATTGTTCACCTTGGCCGATACAATCGGATAAGGCTTATCGAAAACGAACGCGGGGAGCATATCGAGCAGGGTGGTTCCTTCCCTGAAACTCTTGTATGTCCCCGTGTTTTTGCAATACACCTGTATCATGCATGCAAAGATAACATTCTTTAACGATTTTTTTTCTAACTTTGCATACAAATTACGCTTAAACCTAATTTATGTTCGCAAATGAAGAAATACCTGGTAGTCTGCACGGCAGCGCTCTTGCTGCTGCCCTGCTTTCCCTTGCTCTCGCAAGAGGCTGACGAACCCGGCCCCGGTGTCGAGTTCACTGTCGTCCCGCGCCTCGACGTATCCTACGAGGATGGCGGACTTGCATTGGGAAATTCTTCCATCTACTCCCTCTTCGAGGGCAACATAACCGATAATTTATCCTTCAGCCTGTGTAACCATTGGGCCAGCTTCGGCGTGAACAATGGCCTGCCCGGCATCACTCCGGACTGGGAATGGACCTGGAACCGTCTTGTTGACTGGGCTTATCTGGGCTACGACATAGGCAATTTCAACATAAGCCTCGGCCGCATGCAAATGTTCGGCGGAGGTATGGAATTCGACCTCTATGACTGGGAGGTGCACCCCATGCTGGCCACGAGCCTCTGGAACAACTTCGACATCTACCAGGAGGCCGTGAACCTTACCTGGGGCATGGAAGAGATAGGCACCGAGCTCTCGCTGCAGATGGCCACCTCCCCCTTTGGGGATCCCTTCAGCAGCGGCCTCTATTCCTTCGGCGCCCAGTGGAAGGGCGACTACGACTTCGTGCAAAACATCTGGTCGGTTACGCTGATGAATACCGGCATCGACTGGTTCCCTCTTGTTTCGCTCGGCCAGACCTTCGATTTCGGTGGCGGCTGGGCCTACACCCTGGACTGGTCCAACCTCGTCTTCGATACGCTGGGCTACCCAATCGAGGGCAGCAGCCTTTACCTCGAGGCCTGCCGCACCATTTCCGACGCATGGTCGGTTAGCGGTCGCTGCGGCATCGAGACAACCTGGGACAACAGCTTCACTGGTTTCACCATAGGCGGCTTCGTGCACTGGAGCCCCATCGAGAACCTCCGCATCCACGCGGCAGCCGGCTACAATAATGCCTGGGGCGGCTTCAACGCACTCGGCGGCCTGATGTACACCTTCAGTTTAAGCAGCAGATAAAATGGTGGCAAGCGAAAAACACATCCTGGACCTTCAGAATGTCTCCAAGCGTTACGACGGCAAAACCATACTGGACAACATCAACCTTTATATAAGAGAAGGTGAATTCGTGACCCTGCTGGGCCCCTCTGGCTGCGGCAATACCACCACGCTGCGCCTCATTGCCGGCTTTATCCAACCCGACGACGGCAAGATTCTTCTGGAAGGCGAGGACATAGCGGGCATTCCCCCCTACCAGAGGCCGCTGAACACCGTGTTCCAGCGCTACGCCCTCTTCCCCCATCTGGACGTGTACGACAACATCGCCTTTGGCCTCAAGCTGCAGAAAACGCCCACCGACGAGATCGACCGTCGCGTGCGTAAGGTGCTCAAGATGGTGGCTATGACGGACTACGAAGACCGCGACGTGGACTCCCTGTCCGGCGGCCAGCAGCAGAGGGTGGCCATTGCGCGTGCTCTGGTTAACGAGCCGAAGGTGCTGCTGCTCGACGAGCCCCTCTCCGCCCTTGACCGCAAGATGCGCGAGGACATGCAGATAGAGCTCAAGGAAATGCACCAGAAGCTGGGCATCACCTTCATTTACGTAACGCACGACCAGGAAGAGGCCCTTACCCTTTCCGACACCATAGTGGTGATGAACGAGGGCCGCATCCAGCAGATCGGCACCCCCACCGAGATATATAACGAGCCCGTGAACTGCTTTGTGGCCGACTTCATCGGCGAAAGCAACATCCTGGACGGCACCTTCATCAAGAACGGCCTCGTGGAATTCATCGGCCACGAGTTCGAATGCGTGGACAAGGGCTTCGGCCGCAGGGCTCCGGTAGATGTGGTGGTGCGTCCGGAAGACGTCTACATCCGCCGTTCGCAGAGCGGCACACAGTTCTCCGGCACAGTGCGCACCTGCACCTTCAAGGGTGTGCACAACGAGATTTTCGTGGACACAGACGAAGGCTACGAAATGATGATCCAGGACTACAACGCCTTCGAGCCCGGTGAGCGCGTGCATATGCTCATCAAACCGGAAGACATCCAGGTGATGCGCAAGGAATGCACCTCCAACGTGCTCTCCGGCACGGTGCGCGATGCCGAAACTGTGCGCATCCTGGGCGGCGACTTCCCCGTGGCGAACAGTTTCGAGGTGGGAAGCGAGGTGAAGGTGGAGGTTCCGTTCGACGGTATCGAGCTCATGGACAACCTCGACGACGGAGTGATCTCCGGAGAGGTTCATTCCATACTCTACAAGGGCAATCATTATCATCTCACGGTGCGCACCGAGGACGGCGATTCGCTCTACGTGGACACCAACGATATCTGGGACAAGGGCGACCTGGTGGGCGTCAAGTTCATCGGCCAGGGCATCAAACTGAGCAAGGCGGAAGATGAAACCGATTAAAAGGTCTGCCTGGGCACTGCCCTACACCGTTTTCCTGGTGCTCTTCGTGGCGCTTCCGCTGGTGATGGTGCTCATCTACGCCTTCACCGGCCGGGGCGGCGGAGTGTCGCTGGAGAATTTCGTGCGTTTCTTCCATTCTCCGGAAGACCTGCACACCTTCGTGTATTCCATAGAGATTGCGCTCATTACAACGGTGCTCTGCCTTCTTCTCGGCTACCCGGCTGCCTGGATTATGAGCAACAGCAATCTGAACAGGTCGAGTGTTACAGTGATGCTGTTCATCCTCCCCATGTGGATCAACATGCTCATACGCACGCTCGCTACCGTGGCTCTCTTCGATTTCCTGAGGGCTCCGCTAGGCGAGGCGACGCTCATCTTCGGTATGGTGTATAACTTCCTGCCCTTCATGATTTATCCTATCTACAACACTCTTAATAAGATGGATAAATCCTATGCTGAGGCGGCACAGGACCTGGGCGCTACACCGATCAAGGTGTTTACCAAAGTAACGGTGCCTCTTTCCATGCCGGGCATCTGGAGTGGAATACTCATGGTGTTCATGCCCACCATTTCCACCTTTGCGGTGGCGGAGCTGCTCACCATGAACAAGATCAAGCTCTTCGGTACTACTATCCAGGAGAATATCAACAGCGGCATGTGGAACTACGGCGCAGCTCTGGCTCTGATCATGCTGGCAATAATAGGTATCACCACTCTCTTCTCCGACAGCGAGCAGAGCAGTGAGGTTGAAACGGGAGGACTGATATGAGTACGGCAAAGAAGATACTTGCGAAAGGCTATCTGTGGCTGCTGCTGTTCTTTATGTATGCTCCCATAGTCATCATCGCCATATTCTCTTTTACCGAAGCCAAGGTCCTCGGAAACTGGACCGGGTTCTCGATGAAACTCTACCAGAATCTCTTCTCCGGCAGCGTTGGCGGTTCGCTCCTGAAGGCGGTGGAGAATACCCTCAGCATAGGCCTGCTTTCCGCCTTCTTCTCTACCCTGCTGGGTTCGGTGGCTGCGGTTGGCATCTACAATCTCAAGGGGAGGAGCCGTCAGGCGGTAACGTTCCTGAACAACATCCCCATGCTCAACCCCGACATCATCACCGGTATCGCCCTCTTCCTGCTCTTTGTAGCCGTGGGCATCACCCAGGGATATGTCACCGTAGTGCTGGCGCACGTGTCGTTCTGCACCCCGTATGTGGTTTTGAGTGTTATGCCGAAGCTTCGACAGATGGCGCCGAATACTTATGAGGCTGCCCTCGATCTGGGAGCCACTCCAGGCCAGGCCCTGCGCAAGGTAATCTTCCCGCAAATTCGTCCCGGCGTGGTTTCCGGTTTCATCCTGGCGTTCACGCTCTCCATCGACGATTTCGCGGTAACCCTCTTTACCAAGGGTAATCAGGGCCTTGAAACCCTCTCCACGTACATTTATGCAGACGCTCGCAAGGGTGGCCTCACCCCTGAACTGCGGCCCCTCATGACCGTGGTGTTCCTGGTGGTGCTGGTACTGCTCCTCATTATTAACAGAAGATCCGCAAACAATAATAAGAAATGAAAAGAATCCTTTTTGCCGCAGCGGCATTGCTGATGCTGGCCGGCCCGCTTTCGGCCATCGACCGTGAGCACACTCTCAAAGTGTACAACTGGGCTGACTACATTGACGAAACCCTCCTTGGAGAATTCGAACAGTGGTATGAAGAGCAAACCGGAGAGCCGGTAAAGATTGTTTACCAGCTTTTCGACATCAATGAAATCATGCTCTCCAAGATAGAGCTCGGTCACGAAGACTTCGACGTGGTGTGCCCTTCGGAGTACATCATCGAGCGCATGCTCCGCAGCGACCTGCTTCTTCCCATCGACCGCGATTTCGGCGACACTCCCGATTATCTGGGTAACATCTCGCCCTATATCATCCACAAATTCAACCAGATAGACGGTTCCGGCAAAAACGCCAACGACTATTCCATAGGTTATATGTGGGGAACTGTGGGTTTCCTCTATAATACCAAGCACGCAAGCCGCGAGGAGGTTTCCACCTGGTATACTCTGCAGGACCAGAAATGGGCTGGCAAGCTTTTCATGAAAGACGCCTTCCGCGACATCTATACTTCGCTTCGCGTCGCACTTAATCGTGATAAGATAGATGCCGGCGAAATGGATACCGAAAAGATCTGCTTCGACGCTTCCCCGGAGGACATCGCACAGGTGGAGGATTTCCTCAATACTTTCCGTGACAACGTCTCCGGTTGGGAAGCCGATTTCGGCAAGGAGCGCATGACCCAGGAGAAGGCGTGGCTCAACGTAACCTGGAGCGGCGACGCCCAGTGGGCCATCGAAGAGGCGGAGGATGTGGGAGTGGAACTCGATTTCGTGGTTCCCCGCGAAGGCAGCATAACCTGGTTCGACGGTTGGGTCATTCCCAAGTATGCGAAGAACGTGAAGGCGGCCCGCTATTTTATAAACTTCATGTGCAAGCCCGAAAACGCCATACGCAATATGGAGGAAATCGGTTATGTGAGTGCCGTCGGCGGTCAGGAAATACTCGAGGCCATGAGCGATCCCGACTCCTATGAGCCGGAAGACGCCAGCTATTTCTTCGGTCCCGAGGCCACAGCAGTATGCCTCAGCCCGGTGATGTATCCTTCCACCGATGTGATCGCCCGCTGCGGCATGATGCACGACAACGGCGACCGCACCCAGGATCTGCTGGACATGTGGACCCGCGTTAAGGGCGACAGCGCCAGCACTTTCACCTACATCATCATAGGTATTGCAATCGTGGCCCTTATCGCCGGCGTGGTCGTTGGCAACACCCGCAAGAAGAAGGGCCACGGCAAACGTCGCAGATAATGACCTTCCTCGTCTATACCGATGCCGACTCCCCCGGTTTTGAGCGCCTCTACGCCCTCTACCGCAGCGTTTTCCCGGACCCGGATGAAGCCGAAGACCTACCAGGCATAAAGGCTTCGCTGGCGCTTGTGGGAGACGCTTCACTGACGGAGCGCTACGGGAAGTTCGAGGAGTATTGGATAGCGGCGCTGGATAAGGGAGAAGTGGCCGGAGGGGTGAATTTCACCGCCTTTGAAGGCTCTCGCAGCGCCCATATCAATTATCTTTTCACATCTACCGGATCCAGGGGGCGCGGCATTGGCGGCGCCCTTCTGGAGAAGGTGCGTGAGATTTCCCAGGCCGACTGGATCTTCTGCGAGCAGAACGACCCGTCCCTAATGACGCCCGAGCAGCTGGCGGCAGACCTCGCGGCGGCGGGGATATCGCCGGAAGAGCGCATCGGATGGTGGGGCCGCCGCGGATTCGGAAAGCTCGATTTCCGCTACATCCAGCCGCCCCTGTCGCCCGAAAAAGAGCCGGCGGAGGGCATGAGCCTCAATGTCTGCCCGTCAGAAGGCCCCGTGCCAGGAGTAGTCGTGGCCGAGCATCTGCGCCGTTTCTTCTACATTTCGGTGCTTAAAAAACGCTCCGGCACGGATGCCCGTACCGAAGCGCTCATCGAGGAGGTCGCAAAGCGCGACTCGATACCTGTTATTCGCTCCTGAATCCCCTGATATCCCTGTCGGAGAGACTCATCACGTCGGAGGGCCTGATTGCGGAAGTGTTCCGCAGCAGGACCTTCTTTATTTTGTAAAGACCGTTCTCCACGTCGGCGATTGCGGCGGCGTCGAGGCTCCCCTGCTGGTTCCGTTTGGAGATCACCAGTTCGGAGCGGCCTGCCAGCATGCCGAAGAGTTCGGCTAGCTTCCCGTCGGACCCCTCGCCTTCAATATCGCGGCAGAGGTCGATCAGGTCGCCGTAAGACTGCCTGGGCAGCACCTTCCACGAGTTGGAGTTAAAGTGGGAATCTATAGCTTCCAGAATCTCGGCTATGCTGTATTTGTGCTTGAACGATACGTTCGGAAGGTCCTGAAGCTCGTTTTTGAGGACCTTGGCGGTGTCGTCGTTGATGGAGGTCACGAAGTGGAAGGTGACGCCGTCCTCCTTATATCCCTCGAAGACGCTGCGGAACTTGCGCGCCAGTATCTTGTTCACGCTTTCCAGCGAGCGGCTGTCGCGGTCGGAAAGGTTGGTGTGTTCGAAGAATGCTACGGCATCGGTGAAGCGGTAATCCGGCTTTCCATCGGTCTTCTTGGAGGCCAGGAACATTCCCCACACGTAGGCGGTGAAATAGTGGTCATGCTCTTCCACGACTTCTATCTTGTCGGCATCGAAAATGTATTCCGGGCTCTCGCGGTACTGAAAGCGGATGCGCTCCAAGAATGGGAGAGAGTCAGTGTTGAACTTGTCGGAGGTTTCAGGAACGTAGCTGATGGGGTTCACTATATGTCCGCTGATGCGGCTGGGTTCGCAGAGCACACCCTTATTGAACAGCTCCTTGAAGGAAGACCTGGGGATATCGGTGAAGAAGCTATTGGCCTCGTCTCCAAAACCATATACGCCCAGCACATTGGTGCCTTCCGCATTGAGCAAAGAGGTCTGGATGCTGGGACCCCACATGAGCCAGGTGAAGGTATAGCTGAGCACGCTCTGCGGCATGAGGCTGTCGTTGCAGGTGTCGTTGAAGCTCTCCATGATGGCCTTCCAGTCTTCCTCGTAGCGGTCGTTGATGCCCGCTATACGGGCGATGGGGGCAAGGTAGCCGTTGCTTACCGAAACCGTGGCGCAGAAAGCATCTTTACGGGATTCGTCCTTGTCGACATTAGCCTTGGTCCAGAACTTTTTGGAACCCCTCTCCCCTGCCAGGAATGAGAAGTACTCGGCTATCATAGCCTTCACGTCGCCGGAAATCATGACGGATACCGAATCCACAGGAATGACGAATTCCCCATTTTTGCGGTAATCGTCGAGACGGTCGGAGAAGATGTGCCTGAGCTCCTTCCATGCGGCCTTGTCCATGGGATAGCCTTCGCTGTGGAAGATGGCGGATTCAATGTAGTAGCGGGTGAACAGACTCGGCTTGCTGCGGCATTTCCACACCAGCCAGAGAGAATCCCAGCCGGGCATCTTATACTTGCCGAGGAATCTGCGTACGGGGCGCATAAGCGGCAGGAAAGCCACCACTATGAAGGTGATGACCGCTACCGAAATACCTATGAATTCGATGATATCCACTATCGCTCCCGCCCAATCTCCAATATTCAGAAAAACTTCGCTTGCGTCCATGGTTTTAATGCTTCGATTTTGACAAAAATACAGAAAAAAATTCGCATATTTGCGTAACGTGTTAGAGAAGATAGTATCCATAGTAAACGACATAGTCTGGAGCCCCGTCCTGGTGGTCCTGCTGGTCGGCGCCGGCCTATACTTCTCCATCCGCACACGTTTCGTGCAGGTGCGCCGTTTCGGCCTCATGATTAAATCCCTTTTTGCCCCGGCGCATAAGGACGACGGCGGCTCCTCCAAGGGAATCTCTTCTTTCCAGGCTTTCTGCGTGGCGCTTTCAGGAAGGGTGGGCACCGGTAATATAGTGGGTGTCGCCACAGCAATAGCGCTGGGCGGCCCCGGAGCATTATTCTGGATGTGGGTAATAGCCTTTCTGGGCGCTTCCACCGCTTTTGTGGAGGCAACCCTGGGCCAGATGTACAAATTCCCACATGCCACGGGATATCGCGGCGGCCCCGCATGCTACATTGAGCAGGGACTGAAGAGCCGCTGGCTGGGCGTGCTGTTCGCCATTCTTACCATTATAGGATATGGTCTTCTGCTGGTTACAGTGCAGTCCAACGGTATGGCATCTGCCGCACGGAATACCTTCGGAATCGATCCTCTCGTGAGCGCAATAGTCCTGGTGGTATTGGTGGGACTGGTGATAATAGGCGGAATAAAGAGCATATCCAGGGTAGCGGCAGTGGTAACGCCCTTCATGGCCTTGGGATACATTATATTCACCATCGTTGTAATCGTCCTCCATATAGACGCCGTTCCGGGTGTCTTTATGTCCATAATAGACGGTGCCTTTGGCATCAAACCGGTCGCGGGTGGCATCCTAGGCTCCACCATTATGATGGGTGTGAAGCGTGGCCTCTTCTCCAACGAGGCAGGAGAAGGCGGCGGTGCAATCGTATCGGCATCAGCTTCCGTTTCTCATCCGGCCAAGCAGGGCCTCGCCCAGGCCTTCTCTGTCTATGTGGACACCCTTCTTATCTGCACAGGCACGGCCCTCATGATACTCTGCTCCGGCACATATAATATAATCGACGCAAAAACCGGAGAGATGCTTGTAGCGCAGGCTCCCGAACTGGGAGCGAACTACGTGGGCTTCACCCAGGCTGCGGTGGACTCAGTGCTCCAGGGTGTTGGTAGCGGGTTTGTGAGCATCGCACTGCTCTTCTTCGTCTTCACAACCCTTATGGCCTACTACTTCTACGCCGAATCCAGCATTATATATATGTTCCGTGGTGGGAAGGGAGAAAAGCTTGTTATATGGCTCTTCCGTTTCTGCTTACTCGGAATGATAGTGTTCGGAGCCCTTAAAGAGGCCGGAGTGATATGGCAGATTGGTGACATAGGCGTGGGTATCACGGCCTGGATCAACGTGATCGCTCTGCTGATTCTCTGCCCCCAGGCCATCAGGGCGCTTAAGGAATTCGAAGACAAAAAGCTATGGTAGGTAACATTCTGCTCATACTTATTTACCTCCTTGCGCCGGCCGGCGTGATGTGGCTGTGTCGCAAGGTGTCCTGGCTTGGCAAGATAGGCCCGGTTCTCGTTCTGTATGTGCTTGGTATCATTCTCGGAAACGTATGGCATCCTTCGGGCATGGCTGCGGTACAGGAAGTGCTGAGCAGTGCCGCCGTTCCCCTGGCCATACCACTGATGCTCTTCGGCTGCACCTTCCGCAAGGGAGAGACCCGTTCCCAGGTGCTGGCGGTCATTGCAGGTATCATATCTGTTATTACCGTCGTGATAGCAGGATACCTGATCTTCGGCCGGAGCATTCCCGACGGCGCCAAGATAGGCGGCATGCTGACGGGGGTGTATACCGGAGGCACAGTGAATCTGGCTGCTATCAAGGTTATGCTGGGTGTTCCGGAAGAAACCTTCATCCTCCTGAACTCCTACGACATGGTGATCAGTTTCCTGTATCTCACCTTCCTCATCGCCATAGGCATCAAACTCTTCAGGAAGTTCCTCCCCGGAAACACGGCCGGAAGCAGCAACCCCCTTGAAACCGTCTCGCATCCGCTCGACCCCACCGTTCGCTTCGCTCCCGGTCCCCCCTCTTATGGTGCCGAGGGTGGCACAGGTTTCAAAAGGGTTCTGCTTCCGGTCCGGGAATATCTTCGCATCGAGTGGTTCCCTCTTGTCGCTACAGTTGTGATTATAGGCATTTCCGCAGGTATAGGTGCCCTGGCAGGCGGATGGTTCATGACGGTGTTCATCCTGCTTCTCACTACCCTGGGCATCGCCGCCTCCTTCTGGAAGCCTCTGCGTGAGCGCAAGTACAACGAGCCCACTGCGATGTATTTCATCTACATCTTCTCGATAGTCGTGGCCTCGATGGCCGACCTCAGCAAGCTGGATATAAGCGGTGGCTTGAATCTGCTCGGGTACCTTACCCTCGTGATCTTCGGTTCGCTGCTCCTGAACGTTCTTCTGGCAAAGCTTCTGAAGATAGATGCCGATACCACGGTCATCTGTTCGGTGTCGTTTATCTGCTCCCCTCCCTTCGTGCCCATGATGGCCGCGGTGATGAAGAATCGCAGGGTCGTCGTCATCGGCCTTTCAGCGGGCATAATAGGCTATGCGGCCGGCAATTATCTAGGATTCCTCATCAGTCAACTGTTAAACCTTCTATAGATGTTCCTGTTTCTCCTTGCGGCGATATTGCCCGCATTCATACTTTTCTGGTACGTTTATTCGCGTGACATCACGCCCGAACCCAAAAACGTGGTCATAAAAGGCTTTATCTACGGAGTGCTGGCCACCCTCCTTTCCACCCTTATCTCCGGTCCACTTCTGAAGCTGGGATGGTTCGAAAACGATCCGACAACCTTCTGGGGCGCTTTCAAGACTGCGTTTTTCGGAGCCGCCATTCCGGAAGAAACCGCCAAGCTGCTCATGCTCTGGTTCCTCCTTCGCAAGTGCAAGGACTTTGACGAGCGTTACGACGGCATCGTCTACGCTTCCGCCGTAGGCCTCGGCTTCGCAACCTTCGAGAACATCCTTTACCTGGCGTCATCCGGTTTCGGCTTCTTCCAGGTAGCAATTTCCAGGGCCTTCCTCGCGGTTCCGGGCCACTTTGCCTTCGCGGTAATAATGGGTTACTATTATTCCAAGCAGCATTTCAGCTGGAAACCCGAGGAGAAGAAGAGCGCCTGCGTAAAGATGTGGGTCTATCCCGTCCTTCTTCACGGCATATACGACACAATCTGCTTCGCGGCAGGTCTTAGCGATACGTGGAGTGTGCTGCTTACCTTCGTACTACTCTTCTTCTGCTTCCGTCTTTTCCGCTTTACCCGCAACCGTATCATAACAGAAGCCGCCGACAATGCTTCCGAAGGCAGTTTCTACGCCCGTCACCGCGACTTCTACGGAAACCGTCATCCCAACAACTACGGTAACGATTTCCGCTATTATTACCTTGAAGGCGACGATGATACACCCGAAGAACAATAAAACATCAATCATATGCTAGACAATGAAAGAGGGCTCTACGTAGCCCATTGCGAAGAAGGTCCCATCTCCATTTGCGGAAAGATGGCGAACCGTCACGGACTCATAGCCGGCGCTACCGGCACAGGTAAGACCGTAACCCTCCAGGTACTTGCGGAAACCTTCTGCCAGGCAGGCGTGCCCTGCTTCATGGCCGATATGAAGGGCGACCTCTCCGGCATCAGCCAGGCCGGACAGATGTCGGGCTTCATAGAGAAGAGGCTCGGGGAATTTGAGATCTCCGACCCGAAGTTCGCCGGCTGCCCGGTGCGCTTCTACGACGTGTTCGGTGAACAGGGCCATCCCATGCGCACCACCATCAGCAACATGGGTCCCATGCTCATGAGCCGTCTGCTCGGCCTTAACGAGGTGCAGAGCGGTGTGATGGACATAATCTTCCGCGTCGCGGACGACAAGGGCCTGCTCCTGCTGGATCTCAAGGACCTGCGTGCAATGACGGTGTATGTGAGCGACCATGCGGCCGAGTATCGTACGAGCTACGGCAACGTGAGCGAAGGCTCAATCGGTGCCATCCAGAGGGCCCTTCTTACCCTCGAGAGCCAGGGAGCCGACAAGTTCTTCGGCGAGCCGGCGTTCGACATCTTCGACCTGCTCCAGACCAACAACGGAAAGGGCATCATGAGTGTGCTGGCGGCGGATAAGCTGATGCAGAACCCTAAGCTCTATTCCACTTTCCTGCTCTGGCTGCTTTCTGACATTTATTCCAAACTGCCCGAGGTGGGCGACATGGAACTTCCCAAGTTCGTATTCTTCTTCGACGAGGCCCATACCCTGTTCGACGATACATCCAAGGCCCTTGTGGATAAGATTGAGCAGGTAATCCGCCTTATCCGAAGCAAGGGCGTGGGCGTCTATTTCGTGACCCAGAATCCCACCGACATCCCTGATGCAATTCTCGGCCAGCTCGGCAACCGCGTACAGCACGCCCTTCGCGCTTACACTCCGCGCGACCAGAAGGCCGTCCGCAGCGCAGCCGAGACCTTCCGCCCCAATCCGTCTTTCAAGACGGAAGACGCCATCATGGAGCTCGCAACCGGCGAGGCCCTGGTGAGTTTCCTCGATGCCAGCGGCGCACCTTCTGTGGTACAGAGGGCGAAAATACTCTTCCCGCTCAGCCAAATCGGGGCCATCACCCCGGCTCAGCGCACTCAGGTCATCAACTCCAGCATGATTGCCGGCAAGTACGACAACCCCATCGACCGCGAATCCGCCTTCGAGGTGCTTCTGGCAGATGCCAAGAAGGCTGAAGAGGAACAGGCCGCACAGGAAGCCAAGGTTGCCGAACAGGCTGCCGCCAGCGAAGCTGTCGCCAAGAAGAACGGTAATTCCAAGGGAACCAAGAGCATCTTCAGCAAGATTGCAAAGGCGGCCCTGGGAGCGGCTGTAACGAGCGTCACGGCATCCGCCGGAGCTATCGTGGCCAATAAGGTGACCGGCAAGAAGAGCAGCAGTACTTCCGCCAAGAACGTAGCTAATAAGGCCGTGAAGAACGCCACATCGGCCGCAACCCGTACTCTCACCCGTTCACTGCTCGGAAGCCTGCTCTAACATGAAGAGATTCGCATTTATCGCACTGGCCGTAATTGCGCTTTCTCTCCCCTTCTCCTGCGGGCAGAGGGGAGGAGGTCGTAAAGACGGTCCCCAGAAAGATACCGTTTACCCGCTGGGTTTTCTCACCGACACGCTTCGCCTCGAGAGTTCCAAGGTCCGTTCCGGCGATACTTTTGCCGCTTTGATGCTACGTCTTGGTCTTCCGAAGGAAAGGCTCTATCCCCTCTCCCAGGCGGCGGACAGCATCTTCGACGTCAGACTGATCCGGGCGGACCGTCCGATCGACGCCTATTATGCCGGTGACACGCTGGAACCCCGTCTTCAGTATGTGGTTTACAAGAACGACCGTATCAATTCCACGGTGTTCCGCTGCTTCGACTCGCTGGCGGTGTGGAAGGTATCCAAGCAGGTGGATACGGTTCGTAAATATGTGGACGTAACCATCAAGAACTCCCTCTGGCAGGATCTGGTAGACGCCGGGGAATCCCCCATCTTCATCGCTACCTTCGAGAGTGTATACGAATGGACGGTGAATTTCTTCGCCCTGCATGAAGGCGACCGCTTCCAGGCCATTGCCCGTGAACGGGTTTGCGAAGGAGAAGTATTCGACGTGATGGGGATAGACTTCGCCGTCTACTCCCGCGGCCGAGATTCCCTGTATGCCATACGCTTCGATCAGGGAGACAACGGGAACAAGTATTGGAACGAGAAGGGTGAGAGCATGCGTAAGGCTTTCCTGAAGGCACCGCTCAAGTTCAGCCGTATCAGTTCCCGTTTCACCTATCACCGCAAGCATCCCATCTACGGTACGGTCCGCCCGCATACGGGCGTGGACTACGCGGCTCCGGCAGGTACTCCCGTACATGCCCTTGGCGACGGTACGGTCACACGTGCCAGCTGGGATTCGCATGGCGGAGGCAACTATGTGAAGATTTCGCATCCTAACCGATATGAGACCGGTTATATGCACCTTCAGAGCTACGCCAAGGGCATTAAGCCCGGCGTACGTGTGTCCCAGGGACAGGTAATCGGATACGTGGGATCCACCGGCGCTTCCACCGGTCCTCATCTGGACTTCAGAATCTGGAAGAATGGAACGCCGATAGACCCGCTTAAGGTGGAATCTCCTTCAGCTGAACCGCTTAAGGCCGCCAACAAGCCGGCCCTTGATTCGCTGTTCCGCGCATACAAGGCCGAGGTGGCTTCGCTTAGCTCTTCAAGCGTGAAATAAGCTCGTCGCCGAGGGCACGTTTGTCCTCGATATGCTTCAGCACTGCGTTGGCGAATGGATTCGTGTCGAAGTCGCCGCGTACGTGCTCGAAGTCCTGCTCCTTTTCCACCTTGGTGCCGTCGGCTCCGAAACCGGTCATGGCAGCCAGGCTGAATTCCTTCTTAGCGTCTTCATAGAGCATGCGGTCAAGGCCTATCACGGCCTCTTTCCAGCGCTCTACTATGGCGATGATATCTGCGCCGGTTACCTTGTCCGGTGCGATTCCGAAGAACTCCTCGAAATGTTCGTACACCCAGGTCCATTCATAGGTGTAGTAGTGTGCGTGCATCTCGCGGAAGGCGTCTCCAAAGGCCTCAAGGCCTATCTTTCCGGCTGAAAGGGCATCCAACAGGCTTTCCACCTCCGCCTTGGGGGCGATGAGGCCGCTGATGTCCACCCAGTTGCCAAGGCCCTTGGGCGTTTCGGGAAGAAGAGCCTCGCGAATCTGAGCGTCGGATGCTCCGGCAGGAAGGTTTTCCAGCTTTTTGATTACAGAGTTGCCGAAGAACTTGGTGCAGGCGGTTTCATAGAGCTTGATACCATTGCGAAGCGAGCTATTGCGTATCTTGGCGCTATGGTATGAATATTCGTCGGAGAGTTCGCCGGAAGAATACTGCAGATTGTGAAGTAGCTGTATGCCCTTCAGCATCTTCTGAACGGTGAAAGGACTCAGGAGGTTATAGTTGATACTGTCGAGCTTGACCTTATCTGTACGTTTGTCTCGCTTGGGCCATTTCTGGGCGTCGCGGATTGTGCCTACGCTACGCAGATTGACACCCGGAACAAGATAGGTAGTGTTCTGTTGCTCAATCAGATACGAGAACGGAAGAGAAGTGGTGTCGGAGTGGTTCACGTGGCGTCCCATCACCAGTGAGAACGCTCCCACGCGGGACGGCCACAGAATGTAGGAGTCCGATGCCGTCTTGGCTCCGCGCTCCAGGATGCCTTGGTGTATGGGGCCCAGTTTATACATATGGTTGCTCTGGTTGGAGCCGCTGCCGGCGTTCATGAACGAGAACAGGCCGGCTATGAGCAGGGTGCTCTTGTGGTGGGTTACCGTGAACGGACCGGCGAAGATTGCGCAGGCCTCTCCGTTCTCTCCCTGGCAGTTACTGAAGAAGAGCGAGTCGGAGGCGGTGTAACCGTGTCCGAGGATACAGCTCTGCCCTACGAAGCAACGGGAAATGGTAGTATTGTCTTCCACCATGCTGCCGCTGCAGATGATGAAGTCGTCGGCTATTACCCCATGGCTGATGCATACAGGAGCGTCGACATTGCTAACTATGGTGCCGTTGCGAAGCCTGTTTACGCCGCTGAGCACGGCATAGTCGCCGATGCGTACGCCGTGGATATAGCGCACGTTGCGTATATGCACATGGCTGCCTATGCGGCCTACGGCTGAAGAATGGGTCTTCACGTATTCGTCGCACAGGGCCTCCAGACGCTCGATAACGGCCGGGAGGTGCCTGTACATGGCCATGATATAGGCCACCTGGGCGCTCATGCCTTCGTATATGGATACTTCGCGGCCACCGGTTTCGTTCAGGACGGAGACTTTTACCCCGTTGCCGAAGCTGCTGAGGCCATCGGTGAAGATGAGGTCGGCGTTCTCGATATAAGTGCCCTCGCCTATCTCATAATTGGCTATGTAATTGGAGATGTTCTCTATGAGGCAGTTGTCCCCTACGGTAACGTTGTGAAGGGTGGCGTTGCGGATTCCGGAAGGCTTTACGAGGCCACCCGGAAGGGTGAAGTCGGAGTCGAAGTTGCCAAAACGGACCGTTCCGGAGAAACGGACGCCGCTGCAATTGTTCAGATTGGGTTTTGCTGCACTCGTGAAAACATTTTCCCAGGAATCGGCGGTGCAGCCCTGCGCCATAAGAGTACGGATTTCATCTTCCGTGAGATTCCTTAATTTCGGTTCTTCCACGCAGGGGCGCTTCGTCCCGCGTGAGGACGCCTCGGCGGACGCCCCTTTGCGAACATTTGCCATTGTCTTACAATCGGTCCGCTTGCCCTGCCCTCTCGGCGGAAGACATCGGGTGCGAAACCGGCTGCAAAGTTAGCAAAGTTTCCAAATAATCGTTAACTTGCACTCATTATGAAAAAAGTACTTGCCTGGATTATCGGCATAATCGCCGCACTTTGTATCGCCGTCTTCTGCATATGGGGCGGAGAGATTCGTACCGTGAATACAGTTTCCAAGGTCGGGGACAATCCCTACCTCTATCAGATGGAGTATAAGGCCGGCTACGATCTCGACGATCTGGTATCGAAGAGCATCGACAGTAACGCCAAACTGCTCGACTATGTGATAGGACGCATTGGAAAGGGCCTTCCCATCAAGATGAAGAGTGCCCAGGTAGCCGATGAGAACGGCGAACTGGCCACATTCAACTGCACCAGCTTCCAGGCCGCGAAGGCCGACGGCAGCGGTTTCTGGTATGGCCGCAACTACGACTACTTCAAGAATCCCACTATGGTAACGGTCTCCCACCCCAAGAAGGGCTATGCCTCGATTGCCGTGAGCGACATGTCCCATTTCGGATATTCCCTCGAGAAACTGCCGGATTCATTCATGGCGAAACTCAGCTGCCTCGCGTCAGTATATGCCCCCGTGGACGGCATGAACGAAAAGGGCCTTTGCACCTCCATCATGGCCCTGCCCAAGCAGGCCGCTCAGCAGGATACCGACAAGCCGGACGTGGGAACCACGGTTATCATGCGTCTCTGGTTGGACAAATGCGCTACCGTTCAGGAAGCGCTGGACCTGCTGGAAACGGTGGATGTCAGGCACGACGCCACCGTCGGCTCGGGTTATCATTATATGGTTGCCGATGCTTCCGGCGACTGCGCCGTGGTGGAATTCGACAAGGAAGACGGCTGGAAGACGATGATAGTCCGCAAGGCGGAAGGCGAAAACGCTATGCTGGTAACCAACCATCTCCTCTCGGAGAAGTATTACAGCCCCGTTCCCGACGAAGCCGTGGGCAATCCGCACAGCAAGAGCTGGTGGCGCTACGAAACCGCCTCCGCCTATCTGGCAGAGCATAATGGCATCCTCTCCCTTGAGGAAGCTCAGGAATGCCTTGCCCAAGTCCACTGGAAGGATCTTGTCTGGGACAACGGCACTGTGGAGGATACCCAGTACAGCAATGTTTACGATCAGTCTGCCGGAACCCTTGCCCTCCGTAACTGGAACGATTACGAGACCACCGTTCAGTTTAGCCTGTAGTTCTTGCAATGAGAGTAGTAATTCAAAGGGTTTCCTCCGCATCCGTTACGATTGACGGCGTCGTGAAGTCTTCGATCGGCCCCGGCCTGCTGGTCCTGCTTGGAGTGGGCCACGAGGATACTGCCGACGATATCGACTATCTGGTAAAGAAGACAGCGGCACTCCGTATCTTCGCCGGCGAGGCGGGGGTGATGAACCGCAGCGTGCTTGATGTCGGCGGCGACGTGATAGTGGTTAGTCAGTTCACGCTCATGGCCTCCACACACAAAGGAAACAGGCCATCTTACATTCACGCTGCCGGCCACGAATTGGCAGTTCCGCTCTATGAAGAGTTCTGCCGGCGTATGTCGGCTGCAATTGGCAAGCCGGTCGGAACCGGGGAATTCGGGGCCGACATGAAGGTAGCCCTCGTGAACGACGGCCCCGTTACTATTTGCATTGATTCAAAGGATCGATAGAGATAACGGTCAGCACGTTATCAGCTACCTTGAACCTCACGTTATGGCCTGCGAACAGCAGGCCATATTCGCGCTGCGGGTCGTCCTGATACTGAGGACGCGGATCCTGCGACAGAATCTCAGCTAAGGCTTCGAGTTCGGAAGGAGTCAACTGATCCCCGCATACCATTTCCCGGAAATCGACTTTAAGCGGCTTCCAGGCGTTGCTGTCGGTGAATCCTCCGCGGGCGTCGGGATGGCTGTCCGCATACGGTACGTAGGGTTTGATATCATAGATGGGCGTGCCGTCGGCGAGGTCGGCTCCGAGAACCCTTATGACTCCCCTGCCGGCATCGATTCCGTCTATCCTCACACTGGAAAGTCCGAGTCTGTTCGGACGGAATGGTGAGCGGCTGGCGAACACCCCGACGCGGGTATTGCCTCCCAGTCTTGGAGGACGCACGGTGAGCTGAGACTCATCCATCTTTTCATTGAGGGAAAACTCCCAGACGAGCCAGATATAGTCGAAGCCTTCGAGTCCGCGAAGGGCCTCTTCCCTATTGAAAGGCGGCAGCAGTTCCACTTCACCCTTCAGGGACTCCGCGAGTCCGCTCTGGCGCGGTACTCCGAATTTCCCCGATACGGGAGAATGGAAAACTGCTACCGGCTCAATATTCATGAGCTACGAGCGAAGCGCGGTTTGAAGCACCTCCGAAAGGGTGGGATGCGCGTGGATGATGTCCCGCGCCTGGGCGAGCGTTGCGTCGAAGTTCATCAGCGCGGCAGCCTCATGGATGATGTCCGATGCATGGGCGCCCATGATGTGGACACCCAGGATACGGCCTTCTTCGCCCTCCGTAAGCACCTTTGCATAGCCTTCAGTGGCGCCCATTGACACTGCCTTGCCGTTGCCTCCGTACATGGCCTTGTGGGCCTTGAATTCAATCCCACGCGCCTTGCAGTCTTCTTCTGTGAGGCCCACGGTGGCTACTTCAGGAACGGTGAACACTGCTGCCGGGCAGATGTCGAAACGTATGCCGTCTGATTCGCCCAGTATGTCTGCCAGAGCCCTGCGTCCCTGGAAGGAGGCGTAATGGGCCAGCATGAGGGCTCCGGTAACGTCGCCTATGGCATAGATGCCCGGAACGTTGGTGCGCATATGCTCGTCCACCTCTATGCCGCGACGCCCGCATGCAACTCCCGCGGCTTCGAGCTTCAGGCCCTCAGTATTAGCCCTGCGCCCTACAGCCATCAGTACTGCGTCAGCTTGAAGCGTATGTTCCTCATCCTTAAGAATATACTTCACTTCCAGCCCCTCATCGGTTTTGCTTACAGCACATACCTGAGCGGAGGTTTCGATAGCGATGCCGCGCTTTTTGAGCGAAAGACGGAGGCGCTTGGCCAGGTCTTCATCGAAACGAGGAAGTATGCCGGGGCAGTACTCGAGTACGCTCACTTCACTTCCGAATGCGCGGTAGATGCTGGCGAATTCCAGGCCTATCACACCTCCTCCTATGACGCAGAGGCGTTTGGGGACTTCTGTGAGTTCCAGCATCTCCTTTGAACCGAGGCAGAGCTCGGCGCCCGGAATGGGCAGGGATGCGCCGACGGAACCGGTAGCGATGATGATGCGGTCGGCCGAGTACTCAGTGTCCCCTACCGTTACGGTGTTGGGAGCTGTGAAACTGGCCTTTCCGTAAACCACCTCCGCCTTGCGGAGAAGCCCAGCTATGCCTCCCTGCAACTGCTGCACCACTCCGGCCTTGACAGTCTGGAAGGATTCCATTTCTGCCGAATCCAGAAGTCTCTCGCCGTTCAGTTCTTCGGCGAAACGGCAAAGCGTTTTGGTGGGGATGCAGCCCTCGTTAAGGCAGGTTCCTCCGAGGGGGCCTTCCGTGATAAGGGTTACTTCCAGCCCGCGTGCAAGGGCTTCAGCGGCGGTCTCGTAACCTCCGGGACCGCCACCTACAATAATGAGTTTCATGCCTTTACAATAGGATTTCGGGCTGCCGTTGTTTCGTCCGGCCTGCGAATCGGGGTGTTATGCGGGGCACTGTGGAGCATCTCGGGATCGGCCGCGGCCTCTTCGGCGATACGGCGCATCACCTCGATGAAGGCGTCCAGGGTTTCCTTGCTTTCCGTCTCAGTGGGCTCTACCATGAGTGCCTGATGGAAGAGAAGCGGGAAGTAAATGGTAGGTGCGTGGAAGCCGTAGTCAAGCAGGCGTTTGGCAATGTCCAGAGTGGTGGCTCCCGGCACGCCTTCGCGGGCGCCGTCGTTCACCAGGCCGTCGTACACGAACTCATGCTTACAGACCGTGGGAATGGGGAGCTTGTATACGTCCTTGAGACTTTCCTTGATGTAGTTGGCTCCAAGGACTGCCAGAGGACCTGCCATCTTGATGTTTTCCTTGCCGAGAGTAAGAATATATGCAAGGCCGCGCATCATCACGCCGAAATTGCCGTGGAATCCGGATGTGACGGGTATGCGCAGATACGGAAGCACGCTCTTCGCTACACCAACCGGCCCACTTCCGGGACCGCCGCCTCCGTGAGGAGTGCTGAAGGTCTTGTGAAGATTCAGGTGAAGGATATCGAATCCCATGTCTCCGGGACGCACCTTGCCGAGCAGGGGGTTCATGTTGGCGCCGTCGTAGTAAAGCAGGCCGCCGCATTCGTGCACCAGGGCAGCTATCTGGCGGATTTCGCGCTCAAATAATCCCAGAGTGTTGGGATTGGTCATCATTATGCCGGCGATATCCGGGCCCAGGAGGGGTTTGAGGTCCTCCACATCCACGAGGCCGTCGGGACGGGATTTCACCACCACTATTTCGAGACCGCATACAGCTGCGCTGGCGGGATTTGTGCCGTGGGCGCTGTCGGGAACGATAACCTTGGTGCGGGCCGAATCGCCGCGTGCCATGTGGTATTCCCGCATGAGCATGAGGCCTGTAAGTTCACCGTGAGCTCCCGCGCAGGGCAGGAAGGTGAAATGCTCGAATCCGGTGATGGCGGCCAGGGCCTTGTCCAGGGTGTCGATAACTTCCTGCGCTCCCTCAACCGTCTCCGCCGGCTGAAGGGGATGAAGACCGGTGAAAAGCGGATGGGCTGCTATCTCCTCGTTTATCTTGGGATTGTACTTCATGGTGCAGGATCCCAGGGGATAGAAGCCGGTATCCACACCGAAGTTCATCTGGCTCAGATTGGTATAATGGCGGACAACGTCCACTTCGCTCACTTCCGGAAGATCCAGAGGAGCCTGGCGACGAAGCGCTGCCGGCAGCTCTATCTCTTTACCGCAGCCCTTGGGCAGCGAATAAGCGCTGCGGCCGGGACGGCTGAGTTCGAATATGAGTTTGTCGTAGTATTTCATATTACAGGCCCTCCACGATTTTAACGAGGCTGTCGAGTTCCTCTTTGTTGTGCTTCTCGGTGACGCAGAAAGCGAGTTCGCCGTTTTCCAGCTGCAGGCCTGCAAAGAAGCCGCCCGCAAGGAAAGCCTTCTGCAGCTTTTCAACATCGCAGAGAGGCTTGAGGGTGAATTCGTTAAGGAAGAGTTTGTCTTCGTGTATGTCTTTGAACTTGCCCGTGGCGATGAGGGCATCATGCAGGTAGTGCGCCCCGGCTGAAGAGAGTTCGTTCACCTTGCGCATGCCTTCAGGACCCATCAGCGACAGGTAGACGGTGCACCAGAGGGCCATCAGGCTCTCGTTGGAGCAAATGTTAGAGGTGGCCTTTTCGCGGCGGATATGCTGTTCACGTGCCTGGAGAGTGAGTACGAAACAGCGCTTGCCGTCTGCATCGGTGGTCTGACCTACAATTCGGCCGGGGAGCTTGCGCATGAGTTCGGTCCTGCAGGCAAGGAAGCCCACGTACGGGCCGCCGTAGTTCAGCGGAATGCCAAGGCTCTGACCGTCACCCACGGCTATGTCGGCTCCCCATTCGGCCGGGCTCTTGAGCACGGCAAGGGTGGACGGGTCGCAGTACACTGCCATCAGGGCACCTGCTTCGTGTATTTTCTCGGCGTAGCCGGTGAGGTCGTTGATTCGCCCTAATTTGCCGATTTCGGGCACCAGCACGCCGGCAACATCGTCTCCGAGTTCGGCCAGCACGTCCTTTGTCACGACCAGCTGAGCGTCGGTATATTTCATGTAGGTGGCAATCACCTTCTGGACGCAGGGAAGCAGGCCGGCGGAAACCACCACCTTGTTCCGCTTGCGTGAGCTTGCAAGCATCATTCTGAGAGCCTCAGCCGCAGCGGTTGGGCCGTCGTACATGCTGGCGTTGCTCACGTCCATGCCGGTAAGACGGCATATCATGCTCTGCCACTCGAAGATGTAGCGGAGCGTACCCTGGGAGATCTCACTCTGATACGGGGTGTAAGAGGTGAGGAACTCCGAACGCGAGGTGATATAAGGTATGACAGCAGGAACGTAGTGGTCGTAGGCACCCTGACCTACCAGGACCTTTAACTGTACGTTCTTGCGGCCGAGTTGTTCAAAGAAATCACGCACTTCCTGTTCGCTCATGGCTGAAGGAAGGTCGTACTCCCCTTTGTATTGGAAATCATCCGGTACGTCAGAATAGAGGTCGTCCAGCGAGGCGACCCCTATACGATCGAGCATCGCCCGGATATCCTCCTCAGTATGGGGAAAATAGGCGAATGTTCCCATATTTCAGATTATTTTGCTATTTCAGCGTAGGCTGCTGCATTCAGAAGAGTGTCCAGCTCAGCCTTGTCGGACATTTCAATCTTGATTATCCAGTTTGCGTAAGGATCGGCATTGATAAGTTCGGGGGCGTCTTCCAGGGCGGCGTTAACGGCAACTACCTTGCCGCTCACTGGGCTGTACAGTTCGCTGGATGCCTTCACGCTCTCGAGGGCGCCGAAATCTTCCTCCTTGGAGAATTCGTCTCCCTCTTCGGGAAGATCCACATATGTGATGTCGCCCATTTCGGCCTGTGCGAAGTCGGATACTCCAATAACGGCAACGTCGCCGTCGACCTTAACCCATTCGTGGGACTCGCTGTAGAGAAGTCCTTCGATAATCTTGCTCATAGTGTTATTTCTTGTAGTTTGTTTGATAAAATCTCTTTTTGACCACCACTGCGGGGAAAACCTTGCGGTGGATTTGGATATAAAGGGTATTCCCGAGAGCTCCCGCTTCCCTGTCCACCAGCGCGAAGCAAATGCTCTTGTCCAGCGAGATGGAGTGGTAGCCGGTGGTTACAACGCCTACCTCGGTGCCGTCTTCCAGCTGTACCGGATAGCCTGCACGGGGAATGGCCTTGTCCGCCATTTCCAGGCCTACCAGCTTTTTGGCAGTGCCTTCGGCCTTTTGCTTTGCGATGGCGTCTTTGCCTATGAATTCGGCCTTGTCGAGTTTGCAGAACATGCTGAAGCCGGCCATTACAGGAGAGATATCAGCGGAAAGCTCGTCCCCGTAGAGGGGCAGGCCTGCCTCGAAACGAAGAGTATCACGACAGCCGAGCCCGCATGGGACGACGTCGGCGGCAAGAAGGGCCTTCCAAAGGCCTACTATGGCCTCGGGGGCGGCGTACACCTCGAATCCGTCTTCACCGGTGTAGCCGGTGCGGCTCACGATGGCGCGCTTTCCATAGAGCTGTGTGTCGACGAAATGGTAGAATTCAATGCCGGAAAGATCAGCGGCAAGCACTTTGCCCAGCACCTGTTCGGCTTCGGGGCCCTGAACTGCCAGCTGACCCCAGGCCGGTGATTCGTTTTTGATGTTCACGACAAAGCCGTCGGAGTTCTGACGAATCCACTTTTCGTCTTTGTCCACATTTGCGGCGTTGACGACCAGCAGGTAATGGTCTTTGCGATACTCCTTATAGACGAGGAGGTCGTCTACGGTGCCACCGTCGGGATAAAGCATCATGCCATACTGGCACTGGCCTTCAGTCATAGGACTGATGTCACCGCTGAAAATATGATTCACGAAACGTTCAGCATCGGGGCCGGAAACGAATATCTCGCCCATGTGGGATACGTCGAATACGCCGCAGTGATGCCTCACGGCGTTGTGCTCCTCAGTGATGCTGCTGTATTGGATTGGCATCATGTACCCGGCAAACGGGCTCATCTTTGCACCCAGGGCTATATGCTCAGGATACAGACATGTGGTTTTCAGTTGTTCTTCCATTGTGGTTATTAGCTCCTTAGAATATCTAAGTCTTTCTTGAGAATCATTTTGGGATCCATGAGGGCAACCTTTTGGAACAACTGTACCTGACGGGGGAAGGAGAGATACACTTTGTCTTCGTGCTTACCCTTGCGCCACCATTTGTAGAAACCCACAGGGTCGTTCTCGAAAGGAATCTGAGCCATGATCCCTCCGCTGTAACCGGGATAATCGATAGTGAGTTTGAGACCCGTGAAGCGTTTGTAATAATCAGGATCTGCTCTGCGAAGCTTGCTCACAAGAGGATTGAGGACCTCATAGACGTCTACCTGGAGGACCTTTTCCTTGACTATCATTTTATGGATGCGTACAGGATCGATATTGATCCAAACTCCCATTTTGAGGGTGACGGGGCCTTCGTCCGTGTCGAGCGTGAGCTCGTCCATCGACGTATAAACCTTCTCTGGATCGAGGGGGTAGGAAGCTATTTGCTCCATTTCATCCATATCGTCACAAATTTATGGTTTTTTTTTCAAAAAACCTAATCTGGATGTGTTAATTAGAGCAAATTAGCAAGTTTGTCGTAGTAGCGTTTTGAGACTGGAATGCTGGGGACCCCCTCCATATCCAGATCGGCAAAAATCCAACCCTGCTGCTTTCGAAGAATGGTAATGTGCTCAGGATTTACGAAATAAGAACGCTGACAGCGCACAAGGCCGTGACGGGTGCAGCTTTCCTCGATGGAATTCATGGGCGCTCGGAGAGAGTACTTTACAGGGCGCCCGTTGTCGGAATACCAGATGCTCATGTAGTTTTCGTCTGCCTTGATGTACAGTATGGCCTTTACCGCTATCACCAGTTTGGGTTTATGGTAAACGTCGTAAAAGCGGATAAGGCTGTCGTCGCCTGCCGCGAGGGCTTCTTCAGACTCTCCTGTGCTCGCGATGATAAAGCCAAGAGTGAGTATCACATAAGGGAAAATCAGAATCAGAAACATCTTTGGAAGGCAGATCCTGAAAAGGGCATCGAAATACGGATATTCTCCCAGGGAAATGAGGGAGATATACATGCTCGCAAAGAGAACTCCGACAAGGATTTCACCGACGCACCAGGAAATATACATGAACCAGGTGAACTTTCTTGCCTTTTCGAAAAGTCGGAATATCAGGCGAGCAAGCGAATCTACCACCAGAAG
Organism: Bacteroidales bacterium; assembly: GCA_017412645.1. Lineage (GTDB taxonomy): Bacteria > Bacteroidota > Bacteroidia > Bacteroidales > UBA932 > Cryptobacteroides. Next base: position 90,543 of record JAFPWX010000022.1, read on the forward strand.
TATCGCAAATGAGATGGTAACGTTCAGCGTGAATAGCCCCCGTCCCATGTCCAATAGTCCTCCCAGGTCGAAAGGATTATACACGATTGTGAAAACCAGATAAAAGACAGCAGGCAGAATCATGGCCTGAATCGTTGCCGGCCAGCGGAAGAAATACTTTGGAATATTACTCATTATTCGTCACGTATTTGATGTGACAAATATACAAAATATATCAATTTCGTCACTAAAATCGAGCTGTTCGTCACAATTCATGTGCTTTTATCACATTTCATTCGTCACTGTCACTTTTTAAAAAATATCCCGATTCTGCTGCTTATTTTTGCATTGCAAATAAGGAAACAAGGTATAAGTAACATTTTAGTTATAGTACTTGGACTATTGAAAAACTCCTAAAAAGCCCGTGGATGTGAATCCCCGGGCTTTATTCGTGTTATTTTTTGGAAAATAATTTGCAGATTGTCCGAAATTGTATATCTTTGCAGTCCCAAAACGGTGCTGTAGCTCAGGTGGTAGAGCAATGGACTGAAAATCCATGTGTCGCCGGTTCAACTCCTGCCAGCACCACTCGCGAGGTCGACCTGCAAAGGCCGGCCTCTTTTTTTTATTCCCCTACCCTTATTGTATACTTGCTGGCGCCGTAGCCGCACCAGTATCCAATACCGCCTGTGACATTGTATGCCGGATTATATGAAGACGGAAACAGTGCTACCGCAGAAAGGGAGACGACCCGGTCATAACTGTCCCAAAACGAATATGACTCGGCATCCATGGTGCAGAACCTCACCTTAACCTCTTCCCCTTTCTCGAAAGAGGCAGGATTCCATTCCCATGAAGACTGATTGTTGACGCTGAGTCCTCTCATTATAGAGAGTTCGGCCGGTCTTCCCAGATTACTGTCCTTATGGCAGCCCATGTAGGATGCCACGTACGAACTGTCCTTGCCCGCAACCTTGACGAACAGGCGGTAGTAATCATCCGAACCCTCCGGGTCTCTGAAACTGGCCTTTATGTTGTATTTACCCCTGTCGTCAGGCGATGGCACGCACCATAGGCTGTCCAGAGCCACAGCTGAGGGAAGGGTTGTCCTGGCAGTTGCTGTCATGCCGCTTAATTCTACTTTGAGCGTATATGCTTTGCCGGCCACGCCTCTCATATCTGCGGTTGTATAGATATAGGGCGGGAAGTATTTCTTGTTGTCCATACCAGTGAGAATAACGGAATTCTCGCCATCGGAAACGGTTATTTTGGCATGACGGGCAAGATGGTTCTTCTGATTGTCTATGTTCTGGTATTCAGTAGACGTGGGAACTGAGGTGGTAACCATCACTATAGGGAATCCGCCTGCGTCGATCCAGCCCTCCACCACGAGCCTCTCCTCCCCTTCCGGTTGCCAGGAAGGAGTGCATGCCGCTGCAAGAATCAGGGCGACGAGAGCAAGGTGCTTTTTCATAGGCGGTAGAATATGCTGACTGACGGAAGTATTGTGAATCCCAAATTAAACGGGCCGTATGCGAACTTACGGTCCTCGGTAACGTAAAGCTTATACAGAACAGGATTCTCCCGCATGGTGGCGTTGTACATGGAGAAATTCAGGCCCAGCGTCTGACGCGAGTCCTGAATGATGAACCAGTTGAAGGAAAGGTCTGTCCTGAAGTAAGGAGCAAGCCTGTTTGAATTATGGGCTCCGAAATGTGAAATGACCCGATTGCCCAAGAGGTAGAAGGAATCCGGAGCGGTGAAGGGCGTGCCGCTGGCGGCGACCACTGATGCTCCTGCAGACCAGCCGCGTCCGTTCCAGGAAGCGACTGCATTGAATTCGTGGAGCCTCTCGTGATTGGACGGGTACTCCCCTTCATAGCCGGGCACGTCGAAGTTTCGCAGCGAGCGGCCTACGTTGTAGGCTATCCAGCCTGTAAGCCTGCCGGACTGTTTATGGAACATTACCGAAAGCCCGAAGTTGCGGCCGTCTCCCTTCAGCAGTTCCCTGTCAAGGTCATAAGTGCCTGTCATGAAGTCGAAGAGGTCTCCTTTGTATTCTACCTGGCCCTGCAAAGTGCGATAGTAAAGATCTGCTTTGATGGCATACATCCCTCTGTCGATGGTATTTTCATACGACAGTATTCCATAGACTGAACTCTGCGGATCGGCATGCTTTCCCGCGAGAAACCAGAATTCGCAGGGCATGCCAAGATTGGTGAGTCCTGTCTGGAACAGGTACTGTCGCGCCGTGCCTGCCGTGAATTCCAACTTGCCGGCGGAGAGCAGATTCCATCGCAAGGTTCCGCTGGGAGAAAGGCCCCAGTGGGACTGACGTTCAGGATCAAGGAAATGACTGCCGCGAAGACGAAGCGATGCCGAAAGCTCAGGGGTGAGCTGCATTTCATAACTGCCCCACAGGCTACTCTCAAGGGCAGTCTGAATCTCTGCTGAACCGGCAGACGCGACCGTGATGCCTTTTAAATAGGGGTATTGAAGCTGTGCTCTGTACCCGGCGGTTTCGGCCCCTGCGCTCCAGTTCCCGTTTTCCAAGGATATTCTATAGCCCGCGCTCTCTATTCCCGACGGGATTGATGCGCCCATGGAGTTGAAGTCGATGTCCACAGACAGGTCGTAGGTGCTGGTCCATATCTGCTGGAGGAGCCCGGAATGCTTCCAGGATGCGCTGGCCAGCTTATTTCCCCAGCCGGCATTGATGCCCAGAGAGCTATCTTCCGATATGTAATTCCCCTTGTCTCGCCCAGAATACAGGTTGAAGACGAGTATGTCCTGGGTCGAGGGCCTTGAAACCAGGCTGAGATTCATATCTCCGAAGCCGTATTCCAAAGGGTCTTCCCCCAATTTTATCTGATCCTTATAGAGCAGATTGATGAACGATCCTCTACCGGACAGGGAAAGTGCAGTGCACGAGCCTATGGCCTGCCTCAGCGTTCCCTGGGCTGATATGAGCCCTGTGGATAAATCGAGCCGCGTATGTTCGGGGATGTCTTCGGGGAGAGTCAGATCCACTTCCCCTCCCAGTCTGTTGGCGCTCACGGCCCTTTGCGAATAACGCATTGTGGAGAAGTGGGGAGGATTGAAGACTGAGAAGATTCCGAGCAGATGTTTTGCTCCGTACACCGGAACCCCCTGCATGCTGACGATGCTGTGGGCGCTTTCACTTCCCTGTATGTGAAGGCCGGCATCCAGTTCGCTGCCTGTCTCCACTCCGGGGAGAGAGGTCAGGAAACGCACCGGATCGGCGTTGCCAAGAATTGAAGGGATTGAGGCCAGACCGCCGATTTCCACCTTCTGCACCCCGGCGCGGCCAAGGGCAAGAGCGGAAGTGCGCTTGCGGGCCGACAGCACTGTGCTGTCAAGTTTATCTACAACCGAATCGGTCTGCCCCCGGGCTTCTACGAAAGCCAAAAGGCAGAGAAGCACAAAGGCAGACCGTAACGGTTGCTTGAAAAGCATTCAGATAATAATCTTACTCTTCTGCGGGAACCATGGACTGGATATATTCCTGGACCTTGCCGACGAGGTTCTCGAGAGCGGCATAGGTCTTGCCGAAGTTCTCTGCGGTGAAGAATTCGGGAACAGCCTGGCTGGTGCCGTCCTGGAAGTTGATTACGGCTGTGACGTCGATTTCTTTCTCTTCGTTTTCGAAAGCCTTTGCCCTTACAGAAGCCTGCACTACGCTACCCTTGTCGTAATAGACATTGAGGTTGTAATAGGGCTCGATCTGCTTGAGAAGTGCGTTAGCTTCTTCTGCATTCTTGGGCTCTGCACCGGCGATAGTGGCAAATTTGCTGTAGAGTTCGTTGAACTTGATGTTACCCTTTACCTGTACCTGGCCGAGTACGTCGAGGGCGACCTGGGCATTCTCGCATGCGAACGGGAATTCGCTCTCTATTTCCTCTTCTTCTCCGGACTTCGGATAGGGATTGTCGACAATATTAAGGCCGGTAGCTTTAGAAGTGAGTTCGAGAAGGAGTTTCTTGTTACGCCTGAGGGTAAACGCCTCATCGAAGGTGCCGCCCTTGAGGGAGAGCTTGGAAAGGTTGACGGCGTAATCGCCTGCCTTTACTGCAAGGTCAGCATTGATGGTTACTGCCTTAAGGTCGGTAATTTCACGGGGATCTGCCACACCGTTGTAGCTGAGGTTGCCTTCCACGGTGAAGTGCTTGTTGTTGTCGGCAGTGAAGTAGCCGGTCATCTTGGCGGGGAGGATAAGGTAGGTGTAATCTTTTTCGACCATGCCGCTGACGTTAACCCAGTTGCGGTTCTCATCGTAGTAACCATTTGACTGGTATTCATAGCTCCTGACAAGGATGGTTTTGTCTCCGTTGGTGAATTCTACGTCAGCAACATAATTGTGATTATCTGCGGAGAAAGCAATCTGGAAATCCTTGAAGTCGCCGCTTTCCTTGATGCCCTTGCCTTCTGCATTGAAGGTGTAGTGACCTTTGGCGTTGGACATATCGATGGTATAGGTGTGAGTGTAGACGAGATTCTTCAAATCAACATTGCTTTCTTCCGTTTCGATTTCGGGTGCATCTGCTTTGTCAATTTCGACATCTCCGCTTTCAAGGAAAAGGATGGCGGGAATCACGACGTCTGCAGTGGCCTTCCAATTGTTCAGGTCGAGCTCCTGGATGAAAGCCTCACCGGTGGCATCGATCTTGTTGGCCTGCTCTTCGGCAGTGTACTTCTTTTCCGCTTTCTGCTTGTTGCAGGAAACGAGAGACATTCCCGCTGCTATCGCGAGCAGGAGCATCATGCTTGTGAAAATCTTTTTCATATAGGTAAAAAATAAATTTCCTCTTATATAGATTAAAAATTTGGCATATTCGTTGCAAAATTAGTTACATTTTTAGAAATACTTCGTCTTTTATACGAAATTATGAAAAAGTTAGTGTTATTAGTAGCGTTGTTTATCACGCTCATCGCGCCAAATGCTCTGGCCGGAGAATTCCTTAAGGGCAAAATCCTCCGTATTGACCTGTCCAAATCCGTGAGCGAAAGGAAGTCCAGCGACCTTACCCTTTCCGCAAACGGTTTGCAGTTCAACTCTTCTGTATCCCTTCTGGATATAGAAAGAGCTCTGCAGAAGGCCGAGGAGGACGATCACATTGCCATGGTTTTCTTGAATCTGGACCATTTCAGCGCAGATATGGCCTCGATGGAAGAGATTCGCAGCTGTCTGAAGGACTTCAGCGCCGCAGGCAAGCCCGTTGTAGCTTATGCTGCTTCGTTCAGTAACGGCTCCTACTACCTTGGCTCCGTGGCCGACAGAATCTTCATGTATCCCAAGGGCGAGGGTTCCCTGAATGGCCTCGGCAGCACCCAGTTCTTCCTGAAAGACCTTCTGGACACCCTCAGCATAGATGTCCAGCTAATCCGTCACGGCAAATTCAAGAGCGCGGGCGAGATGTATATACGCAACGATATGAGCCCGGAAAACCGTGAGCAGATGGAAGAACTGCTTGGTTCCATCTGGGAGTCCTTCACCGACGAGATGGCAGCCTCACGCGGCATGGAACCGGAGAAAGTGCGTTCCTTTGCTGACGGCCTGGCTCTCGGCACTGCCCAGTCCTGGCTCGACGCTGGCCTTGTGGACGGCCTGAAATACCGCGACGAGATGGAGATCTATCTTGCCAAGCTCTTCGGCACCAACGATCCCACTCAGGTGAAGGCCATCGACATGGAAGAATACATCGAAAAGCTCAAGAAGGGCCCGGCCAACAAGAAGGTGGCGATAATCTATGCCGAAGGTGAAATCGCCCGTGAGGGCAGCGGCATTGTGGGCGACAAACTCTCCCGCCAGATTGCGGCAGTGCGCGCCGATTCCACCGTGAAGGCCGTTGTGTTCAGGGTGAACTCCCCCGGCGGTGAGGTGGTTGCAGCTGATATGATACGCCGAGAAATCGAGCTTCTGCGCAAGGATAAGCCGGTTGTTGCCAGCTACGGCAGCTATGCCGCTTCCGGCGGATACCTCATCTCCGCAGGCTGCGACCGTATAATTGCCGACAATACTACTCTCACAGGCAGTATTGGCGTGTTCGGCATGATTCCCTCGTTCGGCAAGGCAATAAGCAAGAATCTGCACGTGAACCCGGTACAGGTTGGAACCGGTCCTCACAGCGGCATGTCTTCCGGAATGACTCCCCTCTCCGCCGAGGAAGAAGCCTGGTATCAGGAGCAGATCGAAGGCATCTACGACGATTTCGTGGGTGTGGTTGCAGAAGGCCGCTCTATGACCACGGAAGCCGTGGACGAGATTGCCCAGGGCCGCGTATGGAGTGGCAAGGACGCACTTGAAATCGGCCTTGCCGATGAGCGCGGCACCCTTCTCGACGCCATCGACTGCGCTGCGAAGCTTGCCGGCAAGGAGCTCGGAAAGAACTATCGCATAGCGGTTTATCCCGAAAAGAAGAGCTTCAAGGATAAGCTCAAGGATCCTACCGGCAAGGGCGACGACAAGGACAAGCCGCTTGTGCGCGTGGAAGATCTGCTGCACCCGGGCCTCAATATACTTGCCCGCATGCCGTATGCTGGAATTGAATATCAGATAAAAAACATCAAATAAATGAAAAGGACTCTATTGATAGGACTGGCGCTTCTCGTGTGCGCCTTCTCCGCAAAGGCTCACGAGGCCGACAGCACAGCCGAAAACGGCCGTGACCGTCTGGAAAAACTCGAACAGCTGGCCGACAAGGCCAAGGAAGTGAAGGCCAAGAAGGCCGAGAAACTCGTGAACTTCGATATGATTCACCGTTTCGGTTTTGGTGCCCACGGATTATCGGACGTTTTTTCGGACAAGCTGATGAAGAACCGTGAAATCTGGATGAATGTGATGGATCTCTCCATCAACCCTACAGGCTGGTTCTCCGTGAGCCTGGGAGCAAATCTCAAGTGGGACAAGTTCACTGCCTCATCAGCTAACTACCTGTATGTGGACGGAACAGACGGCAACAAGCCAAAATTCACTCCCATAGCTACCCAGCAGGCCCTTTATCCGGGCGCAGCCGGGGAATTCGACCAGCTGTCGAGCCAGCTGAACCTGTTCTCGGTGGAAGTGCCCTTCTCGATTGCCTTCAAAATTGAAGACCTTGGCATCCGCCTGGGCGCAGAGGCCGTCGTGCCCCTTACTTCGACCCAGAAGGAGAAGGCCGCTTACGCCAATACAGTGAGCGAAAGCAAGGTTAAAAAGGTGGAAAAGGTCCCCTACTACTACGGAGCCTATGCCGAGGTGAATTACGACGACCTTGGCGTGTACGTGAAGTACGCCCCAACCGCGGTAGTTCCCGGACTGGTGGAGGAACTCTTTACTGTAGGTATAGTGTTCGGATTCTAAGCCGGATCAACGTCCGGAGTTCCAATGCCCTCGGCCATTTGGCTGAGGGTTTGTTTTTTTCCGGCCAGGGAACGGTCGCGCGGCAGGGTGACCCTCACGAAGAGTCCGCCGTCGAAGTGGCTGAGGGCGTCGCTGGCATTGAATCCTGCCCTGCGGAGGCTCCGGCTCAGGCCTACAGCGTCTCTCTCGCCTTTTCCTTTATGCAGATTGATATCCACAAGACGGGTATATGGCGGCAGCGAGAAGGCTTTACGTTCTGCAAGAAGCGCAGCGGTATCTTTCAGCGAAAACACCTGATGCCCCGGTGTGCGGGTTTGGATAATCACGCGGTTGCAGCGCGAAACAAGCTCTGCAATGAACTGGAAGGCCCTTTCGTCGCTGCGGAAATCATCCGAACGGAAGAGGGCGTCGGCGTTCAGCAGGGCCACGGTGGAATAGGCCGAAAGGTCGCTGCGGGCGGCTTCTGAAAGGCTGAATACGCTGAAGCGGCAGGCGTCGCCCGGAAACAGCTGCTCCACGCTGGCCGCCACTTCTTCGGCAGTTTCGTAGCCGCGCAGCAGGGCCACGCTCCCCTTTTTACTTTCTGCCGCCAGTACGCGGGAAATGCAGCCTACCATGCCGCGTTTGCGCTTTTCGGCACTTATATCTATAAGCAGGGGCTGTTTTTGCTCGATGGGCTCGGCGTAGAGGCGGTATTTGCCTGCCGCGACGTTGTATTCCGATTCCAGCGAAGGGGCTTCCGAGCCCAGCACCACTGGCACTCCGTGGATGGCGGCGAGCTTCACCGCGGCGTCGCGGGCGTTGAACCTGGGGGCCGAATCGCTCTTGTAGAAGGGCGACTGTTCTTCGTCCACTATTACAAGGCCCAGCGATTCGAAGGGCAGAAGCAGGCTGCTGCGGGTGCCGAGCAGAACGTAGGGCTCGCCGCTGCGCACACGGTCGGCTGCAAGCCTGCGACGGGCAGGTGTGACGTCTGACCAGTATTCTACCAGAGCCTCGCCGAAATAGCTTGAGAAACGCTCTATAAGCCCTTTTGCAGAGTCTTTGTCGGGCACCAGCAGCAACACGCCACGGCAGCCTGCCAGACAGCCAGTTGCCAGGGAAAGGTATTCTTCCACGCGGCCGCCGGCCTTGTAGAGCACGGGCTTGTCTTTGGAAAGCGCTGCCGCAAGGGCGCTGAGTTCGGGGTCCACTTCGGGGCGGGCAATATACTCGGGCAGTTTGAGCCGCGGCCTTTTCACCTGGCTCTGCGGTTTTCCTGCAGCAGAAGCCTTGTAAACCTCCCCTATCGTGCAGAGGTAGTAGCCGGCGATGAAGCGCCAGAACTCTATTTCGCGGGCCGTAACGGCCGGCAGCTGCGGCAGCAATTCCTGCACTGGGGCTATACGCTCCGGGGCGATATCTGGCTGAACGTCAACCGCCGAAACTACTCCCACATAACTCCTGCGGGCGAAGACCACTCGAACACGGTCTCCTACTTGGACCTTGGCGGAGGTATCGGCTCCGTCAAGGCAATAACAAGGCTCCCACTCCAGGCGGAGTGGGAGTATTACTTGGATATAGCGCTTGTCAGACACTACTTGAGAGTGCCTTCTTCAGCGGCCTTGATCATGGCCTCGTTGGCGGTCACATAGACCTCGACGCGGCGGTTGGCAGCCTTTCCTTCCTCAGTGTCGTTGGAAGCGATGGGAAGATCGTAGCTCTTGCCTTCGGAGGTTATGCGAGCCTTTGCCATGCCCTGGCTCTCAAGGAATTTGGACACTGCGTCGGCCCTCTTCTGGGAAACCTTCTGGTTGGCGGCCTCGCTACCAACATTGTCGGTGTGGCCCCAAACCGTGATGTCGGTTTCGGGAAGATCTTCCATGGTCTTTGCGAACTGTGCAAGTGTGGCCTTGCTCTCTTCACTGAGGGTGGTGCTGTTGAATCCGAAGAGGATTCCGCTGTCGAACGTTACCCTGATAGCCTTGAGACCGTTGATTTCAACTTCCTGAACCTTTGCATTCTCGAGAGCTGCAAGTTCTTCTGCCTTCTTGTCCATCTTGTTGCCGATGAGAGCGCCGGCAGTGCCACCTACAGCGGTGCCTGCGGTTGCGCCGATTGCGATGGCCTGGGCGTCGCCGCCGCTGATAATGTAGCCGAGAGCAGCACCGAGTACAGCGCCGCTGCCTGCACCGATGAGACCGCCCTTCTGAGCCTGGTTAAGGGAAGAACATGCGGAGACGGAAATGATGAGGGCTCCGCAAAGGATTGCTGTCAGAATCTTTTTCATAATACTTATAATTAAATGTGGAATGTATTCTATTTGTTGCTTCTCACTATCGAGGTGACGATAAGACACTCGGCACTCACATAGGTTAACATGATCCAGAAACCCATACCGTGGAAATTATGCCCAAGCAGGCTTCTCCAGGCAACCATGAAGTCGCTGAAGAGGAAGAGGAGAGCTCCAAGCGCGGCATACCAGTATGTGGTCCTTTTGAGATTGATCACGCCCGAGAAACCGCACATGGAAACGAAGAGGAGCATTGAGCCGTAAACGAACACGGGGTACTTGATGATTCCCTGGAATTCGAATATGAGTACCAGCGCCATAATGGTTGCCATTGTGGCAAGAATCACAAGTATGAGCGAGAAAGCACTCACCCTGTGGAAGACGCCCGAGCGCACGAAGATCGTGATGTAGAAAATGTGCCCTATGAGGAATGCGGCAAGACCTAATGCGAAGCAGGTAAAACCCGGAAGCATCAGGAACACGTCTCCGGCGCAATGGAAGCATAGAGCCAGGACCAGAAGCGGTACAATCCACTTGGGAGCCCTGGATCCTTCCAGTTCAAAAAGCGCGTTGAGCAACACGAGAGGCATCAGAAGAGGCTTCGTGATATATTCCATTAGGGGAATTTCCAAATAATTACCAATCAGGTTAAAAGTGAATGCCAGTACGAACAGTACCAGCGCCGTCCATTTTTTTCCGTTCATTTTATTCTTATTGGTTGGTCTTCATAAAGTACATAGCGTTTTGCCTTGCGTATCCACTTCTGCTCCCCTTCCTTGACGTGTTCCTGCACTATGTCGAAGGTGAGTTCGCCTTTGAGATACTCCACGATTACCGGATCAGCCACTCGGGTGAAGAGTTCTTCTCCCATATGGAAGTGGGAATAACGGTTGGAGAGCCAGTGCATCAGCTGAATTGTGTGAAGCAGTGAGTGGTAGCGGGTGCCCGGAGTGAGGATGAACTGGTAGCCGTGACACCACTGGCCGCGGTAGATGCCTTCCACGGGAAGATAGTCGAGCGGGCGTGCCAGAACCCCCTGGGGCAGGGGCATTCCGGTGGCGTCGCCTTTGAGCCAGGGGGCGCCGATGACCTCGTAGGGCCTTTTCGTGCCGATTCCGGGAGACACGTTCGTGTCGTTCCAGAGGCTGCCGCCGGAGTAGAAATAGGGAGTGAAAACACCGGGGAAATCGTGAGCCGGGGGGATGGTCCATGGCATAAGGGTGCGGGCGGTGTCCGCCACTGCGGCTGAGATGACGTGGAGAGGATAGGCGGCTTTGATTTCGTCGGCGTACAGATAGCACAGTTCGCCAAGGGTGAGTCCGTGCCTGTGGGCCACTGCAGGAGTCCACTCGTCGGAAAGACCGGCGGGAATGGTGCCTTCCACGTCCCTGCCGGCGGGATTGGGGTGATCCACGATATACAGAGCCGGCGGCTCCGGCAGGGCACGCAAGGCGGTCATGAGCCGCAGCACGTCCACGGTATAAGGGAAATACCGCGACCCGGTATCCTGGATCTCGACAACCACGGCCGCAAGGCCGTGAAGGTCCTCGATATCGAAAAGGATGTGATCCCCTTCGGGCTTCCATGTTCTGCGCAGCACTCCCCTTTCACGGAACATGTCGGGCAGATAGAGTCCGGTTTCGGCATTCCAGCAGGAAGGTGTACAGAACACCCCTACCGGGCCATTTACCAGAGCCCTGTCCGTCTGATCCATTATGGGAGTGGTGCGGAAAGAGAACATTTTATCCTGCGATTATCTTTTTGGCCAGTGCTACAACCTCGTTGCCGAGAGCTTCGGCGCGTTCCATGGTGGGAGCTTCGGAATACACACGGATGATGGGCTCGGTATTGGAGCGGCGCAGATGCACCCATTCGCGCTTTTCTTCGAAGTCTACCTTTACACCGTCGATGGTGGTAACCTTTTCCGATGCGAAACGCTCCTTCATGGCGTCCAGTATCCTGTCGATGAGGGCGCTGTCGGAGAGGTCGATGCGGTTCTTGGCGATTGCGTATTGCGGGAGCGTCTTCTTGTACTCGCTCACCTTGATGCCCAGATGGGCCAGATTGCTCAGGAACAGGGCTACACCCACCATGGCGTCGCGGCCGCAGTGGCTTTCCGGGTAGATGACACCTCCGTTGCCTTCGCCGCCGATAAGGGCACCTATTTCGTGCATTTTGGTGGTGACGTTGACTTCACCGACGGCGGAAGCGCAGTAGGTGCCGCCGTGGCGTTCAGTAACGTCTCGAAGAGCCCTTGAAGACGAGAGGTTGCTCACTGTCTTGGGATTCTTCACTCCTTCCTTTTCGGCGAGGCCGAGCAGATAGTCGGCCACTGAAACGAGGGTGTACTCTTCCACGAAGGGCTTGCCATCCTCCTGAATGAGGGCGAGGCGGTCCACGTCGGGATCCACGCTGACGCCGAGGTCCGCCTTTTCACGGACTACTGTTTCAGAGAGTTCCACGAGGTTCTGAGGAAGCGGTTCGGGATTATGGGCGAAGTCGCCTGTGGGCTCGCAGTTGAGCCCTATGCATTTTACACCAAGCTTTTCCAGGAGGCGCGGCATTATGATGCCGCCGACACTGTTTACAGCGTCCACCACAACCTTGAAGCCGGCAGCCTTGATGGCGGGTACGTCTACGGACTTGAGTGCAAGCACGGACTCTATGTGTTCATCCGTGAAGTCGTGTTCGGTGATATGGCCGAGTTCATCCACCGGGGCGAAGTCGAAATCTCCACTTTCCGCGCAGTCGAGTATGGACTGTCCCTGGGCGGCGGTGAGGAATTCTCCCTTTTCGTTGAGAAGCTTAAGGGCATTCCACTGGCGCGGGTTGTGCGAAGCCGTGAGGATGATGCCTCCGTCGGCCTTGGAGAAGGTGACTGCAAGTTCGGTGGTGGGAGTGGAGGCGAAACCGCATTTCACCACATCCACGCCGCAGGCAACCAGGGTGCCGCAGACGAGCTGTTCCACCATTTCGCCGCTAAGACGGGCGTCCCGTCCGACAACGACTTTGTACTTCTTGCCGAACGGCTCTTTGCGTTCACGGAGTTTTGCACAGTAGGCATAGGTGAACTTCACTATGTCGACCGGGGTCAGGCCCTCTCCCGCCGGTCCGCCGATAGTTCCGCGGATACCGGAAATGCTCTTTATAAGTGTCATGTTATGCAAATATAAAAAAAAGTCCGCAACCTTGTTGCAGACTCTTTACCTATCTTTAAGAAAGAATGATTATTTCTTTCTGGCTTTGTAGCGCTGGTAGAACATATCAACACGGCCGGCGGTGTCGAGAATCTTGGTTTTGCCGGTGTAGAACGGGTGGGAAGTATTGGAGATTTCCACCTTTACGAGGGGATATTCAACGCCGTCGATCTCGATGGTCTCCTTGGTGGAGGCGCAGCTGCGGGTGATGAACACGTCCTCGTTTGACATATCCTTGAATGCTACAAGTCGGTAGGATTCGGGATGTATTCCTTTTTTCATAATCGATTATTAAAGGTTGTAGTGGGTAGGAGAATCGAACTCCTATTGCAAGATTGAGAATCTTGAGTACTAACCGTTATACGAACCCACCGGTTTTGGGACTGCAAAGATAGGTAAATTTCTTTAACCCACAAATATTTTTAATGTTTATTGCGTATATTTGTGCATATGAAAACTGTAAGCAAAATTCTTATCTGGGTCATCCTCGCCTTGGTGCTCGCGCTGGGCATTTGGGTAGGCGTAAAGTTCTTTTTCGTCCTTGGCGACGGTGTCAAGGCAGGCAACCTCAATCAGGTGGTTTACAAGGGCTGGATATGGAAAACATATGAGGGTCGCATCATAATGTCGGGCTTCCGCGGCAAATCCTCCGGCGGTGGCATCCAGAGCAACGAATTCAATTTCTCCGTGGACAAAAAGGCAGTAGGTTACAGAGCCAACGGCAGCGTGTATTCGGTGGCGGATTCGCTCATGCGCTGCAGCGGCAAGAACGTGCAGGTGCGATATCGCGAATACAAGGGCTGGCTTCCGTGGAGAGGAATGCAGAAGTATCTGGTTTATGAGATCCTGAATGTTAGTGAACCTACGGAGTTCAGTACAATCCCTATAGATTCAGAGTAGTTTATGAGACGTTTTCTCCTTGCGGCGGCACTGCTGCCGCTTTGTTGTCTTGCCGGGGCGAAAACCGTGATTCCCGCAAGCAATCCGGAAGGCAGACTCCTCGAGATGAGCGATATCTTTTCCGGTCCGGGCCTGCGCCCGATGGTCAAGCCTTTCCACTGGGAAGGGCAGCACGACCTGGTGGAAGGGTATCAGAAGAGGGCTCTCCCAAAGCAGTACAGGCTTCCGAAGAGCACAGAACCCGGCATAGTCTACGGTGAAACTTATTCCCGCAACGAATTCGGAATCAGCGGCGGAGTATTCCCCTCCCCCTCAGGAGACCGTCTGGCCGTGGTTCGAAAAGACGAATCAGCCGTAACTGAATTCCCTCTTCTGGACATCACCAGCCGTACCGGTTCACTTGTGCCTATACGCTACCCCATGAACGGAATGGCCTCTGAACGCCTTACTCTCTGCATCTGCGACACCCTTGGCAATATTCTGTCAGAAATCGTCCCGGAGGAATTCACCGAAGAACGTTACCTTACCGGCATCACATGGGGACCGGACGGAAAGAATATATTCATTCAGGTACTGGATCGAAGCCAGCACGACATGGTTCTCAATATGTACCGTGCCTCGGACGGTTCTTTCGTGCGCACTCTGCTAAAGGAACACAATGATGCTTGGGTGGAGCCTCAGGACCCCCTCTATTTCATAAAGGGCACTTATTCCTTCCTGTATCGCACGGACAATCGTGCCGGATTCCGGCAACTGTACCTCTGTGACACTCTGGGCTTAGTCCGTCCTCTTCCAACCGCTACCGCAGATATCGCTTATCTGGCCAACGACGGAGAATATGTCTATTACACTTCGGCAGAAGTCTCTCCCGTTCAGAATCATCTGTTCAAGATGCGCATACGGGGAGCCGCAAAGGTGGCGAAAGCCCGCTTCTACAAGCCTGTGAGGCTTACTTTTGAGCCTGGCTGGCATATGGTGAGCCTGAGTCCCGACTTCACCCGTTTCGTGGATTACTGGTCTTCTTATAATCTCCCAGCCCGTGAAGTCCTTCGCTCATGCAGGGACGGCTCTCCCGTGGAGCAGGTAAAGGGTGACGGAGGCCTGCTCTTCGATGCTCCCAATCCGCTTGCGGAGTATGCGACCGTGGAGATGGAGTTCGGCACCGTGCCTTCGGCAGACGGCAATTTTGACAACTACTACCGCCTTTACAAGCCTCTCGGCTTCGATCCTTCCAAAAAGTATCCCCTTGTGGTTTACGTTTACGGCGGTCCTCACAGTCAGATGGTTACAAACAGCTGGCTGGGCGGAGTGCGTTTTTGGGAAATGCTTATGGCACAGCGTGGTTACGTAGTCTATGTTCAGGACAACAGGGGTGCTTCAAACCGCGGCGCGGCCTTTGAAAAGGCCATCAACCGCCGTTGTGGTCAAGCAGAAATGGAGGACCAGATGGTGGGAGTAAAGCAGCTTCTCCAGGAGCCCTGGATCGACAGCGAACGCGTGGGTGTTCATGGCTGGAGTTATGGCGGCTTCATGACCATCTCCCTTATGACCAATTATCCGGATGTGTTCAAGGTCGGTGTCGCCGGTGGGCCCGTGATTGATTGGAAGTGGTACGAAGTCATGTACGGAGAACGCTACATGGACACCCCCGACAGCAATCCGGAAGGATTCCAGCAGACCTCCCTGATCAATAAGGCCGCTTCGCTGAAAGGCAGGCTTCTCATCTGCCAGGGAGCCATGGATAATACCGTGGTGTGGCAGCACAGCCTGAGCTTCGTGCAGAAATGCATAGAGGAAGGAGTCCAGCTGGACTACTTCCCCTATCCGTGCAGCGAGCACAATGTATTCGGAAAGTGGAGGATACACCTCCACGAGAAGATTACCGCCTACTTTGATTCCTGGCTGTAGCCGAGCTTGATTCGCAGGTTCTTGATCATATCGCGAGTCATGGACTTCAGGTTATAGCTGGGAGTCCAGCCCCATTCCTTGCGGGCGCAGGTGTCGTCCATCTTGTTGGGCCATGAATCAGCTATGGCCTGACGAACCGGATCCACCTCATAACGCATCTTGAAGTCGGGTATTTCCTTTTTGATGGCCTCGAACACCTCTTCCGGGTCGAAGCTCATGCTGGCAATATTGAAGGAATTGCGGTGATGCAGGTAACGCGGATCCGCCTCCATGATGTCCACGGCAGCCTTGAGGGCGTCCGGCATGTACATCATATCCATATAGGTCCCCCTTGCGATCGGGCACACGAATTCTTCTCCTTTTACCGCTGCATAATAGATTTCCACGGCATAATCGGTGGTTCCGCCGCCGGGAAGAGTGGTATAGGAGATGAGGCCGGGGAAACGGACGCTGCGGGTGTCAACCCCGTATTTATGGTAATAATAATCGGATAGCAGCTCGGTGGCCACCTTGGTTACTCCGTACATGCTGGTGGGGCGCTGTATAGTGTCCTGCGGAGTGTTGTCGCGCGGCGTGTCGGGACCGAAGGAACCTATGGAACTCGGGGTAAAAACGGCGCAATGCTTTTCGCGGGAAATCTCCAGTATGTTGAGCAGGCCGTTCATCTGTATGTCCCACGCCATGAGAGGCTTGCGTTCCGCTGTGGCGGACAGAAGGGCTGCGAGATTGTAGATGGTATCGATATCGTATTTATCCACTACATCGGCGATGGTCTGGGCGGCGGTGACGTTCACGATTTCCGAGGGGCCGCTTTCCAGCAGTTCACCCTTAGGCTCTGCTCCGGGAATATAGCCGGCCACTACAGTGCCTTGATGGTAGATCTTGCGGAGTTTCATGGTGAGCTCGGAACCAATCTGTCCGGTGGAACCGATGACGAGTATGTTTTTCATTTTAAGCAGATTTTCGCTTTAGCGCTATAATAAGTGCACAAATTTACTAAATTTGCTTGTAATTGTGTAATTAATTCAAAAACTAATACCAAAATTATATGTACGGAAAATTTCAGGAACATCTCCGCAGCGAAATAGCTGCCATCAAGGAAGCCGGTCTATACAAGAACGAACGCACAATATGCTCGCCCCAAGGCGCCGAAATCACCCTGGCCGACGGCAGCAAAGCCCTTAACTTCTGCGCCAACAACTATCTCGGCCTGGCAGACAACAAGCGTCTCATAGAGGCAGCCAAAAAGGCCATGGACGAGCGTGGCTTCGGCATGAGCAGCGTCCGTTTCATCTGCGGCAAGCAGGATCTCCACGAGCAGCTTGAAAAAGCCATCAGCAACTATTTCCATACCGAGGACACCATACTCTATGCAGCCTGTTTCGACGCGAACGGCGGTGTTTTCGAGCCTCTGCTCACTGCGGAAGACGCCATCATCTCCGACGCTCTCAACCATGCTTCCATAATTGATGGCGTTCGCCTCTGCAAGGCGGTCCGTTACCGTTATGCCAATGCTGACATGGCCGACCTGGAACGCTGTCTGAAGGAAGCCCAGGCTCAGAGGTTCCGTATCATCTGCACCGACGGTGTATTCAGCATGGACGGCAACGTTGCTCCGATGGACAAGATTTGTGAGCTTGCGGAAAAGTACGATGCTCTCGTGATGGTAGACGAAAGCCATTCTGCCGGAGTGGTCGGTCCCACCGGTCACGGCGTAGCCGAGCAGTTCGGTCTTTATGGCCGTATCGACATCTTCACCGGCACCCTCGGCAAGAGCTTTGGCGGCGCGGTGGGCGGCTTCACTACAGGCCGTAAGGAAATCATCGAGATGCTCCGCCAGAGGAGCCGTCCGTACCTCTTCAGCAACTCCCTGCCCCCGATGCTCTGTGCAGCCGGAATCGAACTGTTCAAGATTCTCTCCGAAGGTAACGAGCTTCACGACCGCCAGCAGGAGAACGTGGCATACTTCCGCGATAAGATGATAGCCGCTGGATTCGACATTCATCCGACCGAGAGTGCCATCTGCGCGGTAATGCTCTACGATCCCATCCTTGCAGGCAAGTTTGCTGCAGCCATGGCTAAGGAGAACATCTTCGTCACCTCATTCACCTACCCGGTTGTGCCGAAGGGCAAGGACCGCATCCGCGTCCAGCTCTCCGCCGCCCATACACGCGAACACCTTGACAAAGCCATTGCGGCATTCATCAAGGTGGGTAAGGAATTAGGTGTAATTAAGTAATTTACAGCTTTTTCCGCGCGTATTCGGCCGTTACCGTGAAGGTTTTGCGCCGCTGTGACGGGGCGTCGAACATAGCGTCAGTAAATATCTGTTCGCAGATGCTGCGCAGGCCCCTCGCTCCAAGCTTCTTTTCTACCGCCGTGTCCACTATAAGGTCGAACACGGCGGGTTCTATTTCAAGCTTCTTGCCGTCCATCTCAAACAGCTTCTCGTACTGTTTGATGATGGCATTCTTGGGCTCCAGAAGTATGCGTTTGAGGGCTTTGCGGTCCAGTTCGTCCAGATAAGTGACAACTGGCAGACGGCCTACTATCTCTGGGATGAGGCCGTATTTCTTAAGGTCCTGGGACTCAACGTACTGGAGCAGGTTGTTCCGGTCTATTGATTCTTTTTTTCCGGGAGTATCGAAGCCTATCACCTGAGTGTTGAGCCTCTGGCCGATAGTGCGTTCTATTCCCTCGAAAGAGCCGCCGCAGATGAACAGGATGTTCTGGGTATTCACCTGGATGAACTGCTGTTCCGGATGCTTGCGACCACCGTACGGCGGGACATTGATCACGGAGCCTTCCAGGAGCTTCAGAAGAGCCTGCTGCACCCCTTCGCCGGATACGTCACGGGTAATCGACGGATTGTCTCCCTTGCGGGTAATCTTGTCGATTTCATCGATGAAGACAATGCCGAGTTCGGCCTGCCGGGGATCGTAATCGGTTTCCTGAAGCAGTCGGGACAGTATGCTCTCCACGTCTTCGCCTACATAACCAGCCTGAGTTAGGACAGTCGCGTCTACGATGGTGAACGGGACGTAGAGCATCTTCGCTATGGTCTTGGCCAGCAATGTTTTACCTGTGCCGGTAGGGCCCACAAGAAGGATGTTGCTCTTTTCGAGTTCCACTCCCCCGTCGGCTTCGTCCCCGATGTTGTTGACGATGCGCTTATAATGGTTGTACACCGCAACCGAGAGTATCTTCTTGGCACGGTCCTGTCCAATTACATACTGGTCCAGATAGGCCTTTATCTCCCGAGGCTTGGGGATATCTGTCAGGTAATTACTTACTGGCATCTTTCTTTCGAAGTATGTTGTCCACCATGCCGTACGCGAGGCTCTCCTCCGCCGTCATCCAATAGTCGCGGTCGGCGTCGGCGAAAACTTTTTCGAAGGGCTGTCCGGTGTGATGGGCGATGATATTGTAGAGCTCGGTGCGGTATTTCTCAATCTCGCGTGCGGCGATCATGATGTCCGATGCCTGACCCTTGGCGCCTCCAAGAGGCTGATGAATCAGAACGCGCGAATGAGGAAGGGCGTTGCGTTTGCCCTTTGTTCCGGCGCAGAGCAGCACGCTGCCCATGCTTGCGGCCATTCCGGTGCATATGGTCTGGATGTCCGGAGCCACGAGCTGTATGGTGTCGTAGATGCCGAGGCCTGCCGAAACGCTGCCGCCCGGGGTGTTGATGTAGATGGAGATGTCGCCCGAATCGATGGATGAAAGGTAGAGCAGCTGGGCCTGAACGATATTGGCCACGTCGTCGTCGATGGGAGCACCCAGGAAGATGATGCGGTCGCTGAGCAGGCGGCTGAATACGTCCATCGCCGCTACGTTGAGTTTGCGTTCCTCCAGGATGGTGGGATTCACATAACCCTCGTAACGATGCAGGGTGGCGGAGCCTATACCCTGAGCCACTGCGAATTTATCGAAATCTGTCATTACTTGAGTTCGCGGAATTTCTCTGAAGTGATCTTCTTGGAAGCGATGGTGATTTCCTCCTTAAGTCTGGAGATGACCTTGTTGTCCTCCACCTGCTCGGCGAGGCGGTCGATCTGCTTGGAATCGTTCATCATCTGTTGTACGCTGTTGTTGATGATGTCTTCGGGGACATTGCCCATTCCGTACATTGCATACTGATAGGTGACGTAAGCCTTTGCTGCGTCTTCAAGGTCAGCCTTCTCAATCTTGAAGCCCCAGAGCTTCATGAAAGCGCCGCGAACGAGCTGCCAGCGGAAATCCTCGAGGAAACGGGGGAATTCTTCTTCGAACTGCTCCGGCTTCACTTCCTTGTTGCTCTCGGAGAGCCAGCGCTTCAGGAAAGCTTCGGGAAGGGCTACTGCTGCCTTTTCTACGAAATATTTGCGTATGTCGGCGTTCAGCCTCCAGTCGGCCTCGCTCTTGTATTCGGCGGTAAGGCGTTCGGTGACTTCCTTGTCGATGTCTTCGTCGCTCTTTTCTTCCTTCTTTTCCTCGTAGTACTTCTTGAGGTTCTCCTTCATCTGGGTCTTGTCCTTGGCGGAGACGCTTACGGTATACTGCGGCACGCTGTCCTTCTTGTCTGCGGAGACAGTCACTTCGGGATAGAGGGCGATGTCGAAGATGAATTTGAAGTCGTTACCGTCCTTCCATTCCACTTCGGGCTGCTTTTCGCTGCCAAGGGGCTCGCCCAGCACATTGAGCTTCTCCTTCTCGATGAAGTCCTGGAGGCCCTTGGAAATAACCTGGTTCACGGATTCGAAGAGAATCTGGTCGCCATAGACGCGGCGTATCATTCCTTCCGGAACCATACCCTTGCGGAAACCCTTGAACTCGGCGTTGCGCTTGCGCTCGGCAATCTTTTTCTTTTCAATCTCTGCGTAATCCTCCGGAGTGATATCGAGGGTGAGTTCGATATTCAGCTCGTCAATCTTTTTCTTGCTTGTTTTCATTTCTTATTTTTTCGTTTTGGATATTCGATTCGTTCGTGATACATCTGGGAAAGGTAGCTCTTGAGAGCTTCCTTCACCTTCTCCAGGTCCTTCACGGATATTTCTGCTTCAAGGAGCTGTCCTTCGCTCATCTTGCCCTCCACGATCTTTTCCACAAAGGAGTCGAAAGCTGCCTGTGAATAGTCCTTGAGGCTGCGGGATGCGGCTTCGATGCTGTCGCACAGCATCAGGATAACCTGTTCGCGGGTGCGGGGCCTGGGACCGGGATAGCGGAAAGCGTCTCCCTCGGCCGGGTCTCCCCCGTCATTGAGGAACTTGGTATAGAAGTATCCAGTACGGGAAGTGCCGTGGTGGGTGAGGATGAAATCCGTGATAACTGAGGGCAGATGGTGCTTTTCGGCCATCTCCGCTCCGTCGGTCACGTGTTTTACTATTTCCTGGGCACTCTGCAGAGGAGTAAGCTCTGCATGGTAGCGGGGAGTTGCGTCTCCTGTTACAGTGGATTCATTTTCCACGAAGCAGAGCGGATTGGCGGTCTTTCCAATATCGTGGTAGAGGGCTCCCACGCGCACCAGCTGAATGTCAGCTCCGATTTCACGTGCCACCGCATCGGCCATGTTCATCACCTGAAGCGAATGCTGGAAGGTGCCGGGAGCCTTCTTCTCCAGTTCGAGCAGCAGAGGATTTGAAGTATCGGCCAGCTCGGAAAGACGATAGGACGACACCAGATTGAAGATGCGTTCGAAGAGGAAGGTGAGCGGATAGCCTGCAACCGGCAGTGCAGCTGCAGCAAGCAGATAGACGCTGATGCGTATCATGCCGCCGCCGGTGACGTCGATGAGCCTGAATCCCAGGTACAGGAGCATCATCACAGCATAGGTAATGAGTGCGTTTAGGAACTGCTTCCAGCCTTTTCCGAAGAAGCGGAAGGTATATATCGCCACTATGCCTGCCAGCAGGAACACGGAATACACAACTATGGGAGATTCCGAATAGATGAGTAACGGCAGAAGCACCACTCCATAGACCATGTAGATCAGGCGGTCGCTGAAGAAAGGCTTGAGCAGCAGGGCGCACAAGGTAAACGGCACCATGTAGATAAGACCAGGAGTGCCCCTGGGCACCAGAATGGCTGCCAGCATGAAAAGAGTAAGAACCGTGAGCAGATACAGATAGCGCCCGCGTTCAGTGAAAACTTCGGGTGCGGCGAACTGCACAGCCAGGAATATCAGCAGCATCAGCGCCAGCGCCAGGATGCCGTTACCTAGCCAGTAGAGGATGGCTGGACGGTTGGTGTAACCAAGGTTGTTCTCGTATTCCTTGCAGTAGGAATCCAGCATCTGGGCTATCTCCGGGGTGACTATCTCTCCTTCCGAAACTATAAGCTGGCCGGCGCTCACGAAACCCTGGGTGGGTGAAACCACATTCCGGGATTCGGCCTGCATGAGCTGGCTTGTCTGGGAATCGTATTCCAGGTTTGGAGTGAGCAGGTCGTAGACGCCGCAGGCGCGGAAAACGGAGTCGACATTGACTCCAGGGTTGTCTCCTGCAACTGAGGCCAGAAGAGCCAGACGGGCGTCGGAAAGTCGGTAGACCTCAGTGGCGGGACGGGTGGCTACCCTTTTCCCCCTCTGAAGATAAAGCAAATCCGGGACCTCCCCTCCTGTGGTAACGATTCCATCGTCTCCTACGACGCCTTTTTCATAGATGCCGTTGAGCGACGAGACCAGGGAGATGCGAAGGCTCTCTGCGTCGCCCAGATCGACTGAAGACGCCGACCTGAGATTCTTGTTCTCCACGTCCGCCGAGTAGCGGTAATACGGTATGGCGGGAGCGGAGCTGCGGGAGAGCTCTTCCTGAATTTGTTCCTGTGTCTTGAGTATGGGGAAATCAAAAGGCGCTATGAACGACTCGTATTTCCACGGCTGGCCTTTGCGATACTCGAACGCAGGTTTGGAACTGCGCGGCATGCACACGAGCAGCAGAAGAAATACTACGGCCAACGGCCAGATTTTCCTGAATGTCATTGCTTTTCTTCGCTTTGTGGAACCTTGCCCTCACGGGCTATATAACTGTAAGTAATCCTGTCGACTAGGCGCGGGAAAAACTTCCTCAAGCCCGCTGTGAGCTTGCCTATAGGTGTGAGTATCACTTGTTTGCGACGCTGCTTAAGGGCGCTGGCAAGCTTCAGTGCGACGGCTTCTGCGCTCATGAGCTTCCCTTCTTCGAGCGGGGTGCTCCCCTGTGGAGTGCCATCGGCGGTCAGGGCTGCGTTGCGAACGTTGGTCGAGGTGTAGCCGGGAGCGAACACAAGCACGTTCAGTCCGTCTTTCATGTGTTCTACGCGAAGCGTGTCCAGAAATCCCCTGACCGCATACTTTGAAGAACTGTAACCGCTGCGTGCGGGCAGAGGTGAAAAACCGGCGACACTGATTACTCCCACAACCTGGCCCCTGCTTTCCAGAAGATAAGGCAGGGCCGCCTTGGTGCAGTTCACTGTGCCCCAGTAGTTCACGTCCATGAGCCGATGAAGCACGCTCAGGTCCAGGTCTTTGAAATAAGCACGCATGCTTAATCCGGCATTGTTTATCAGTATGTCGATGCGTCCGAAACGCTTGACAGTTGCATCGACAAGTGCAGCCGTATCGGCTTCCGACGAGACGTCGCACCCTACGCAAAGGACACGGTCGGCAGGCGCCACGGATGGGGCCAGTTCCTGCAGCAGAGGGAGCCTCCTGGCGGCCATTACCACCCGTGCGCCCAGACTGCCGAATAAACGCGCCGAGGCCAGCCCGATTCCCGAGCTGGCTCCCGTAACGATTATTACCTTGTCCCTAAAACTGCTTGGCATTTATGCGTCGATGTTGGCGTAGTGTGCGTTCTCTTCGATAAACTGCCTGCGTGGCGGCACGTCGTCGCCCATAAGCATACTAAAGGTGCGCTCCGCCTGAACCGCGTTCTCGATGGTTATCTGACGCAGACGCCTGTGCTCGGGATTCATAGTGGTTTCCCAGAGCTGTTCGTCGCTCATTTCACCAAGACCCTTGTAACGCTGGATGGTGTAGCCCTTATCGCTGCCCTTTCCCATACGCAGGGCTGCCTCTTCACGCTGTTCTTCGGTCCAGCAGTACTGCTCTTCCTTGCCTTTCTTCACCAGGTAGAGCGGCGGAGTTGCAAGATACACGTAGCCGTTCTTGATGAGATCGAACATATAACGGAAGAAGAAGGTGAGGATGAGGCAGGCGATGTGCGAGCCGTCCACATCGGCATCGGTCATGATGATGACCTTGTGGTAGCGGAGACGGCTGAGATCCATGTGCTTCTCACCCGTTTCATCTTCCTGAGCTACGCGGACTCCCAGGGCGGTGTAGATATTCTGGATTTCCTGACTGTCGAAAGCACGGCCTTCGGCTGCCTTTTCCACGTTGAGAATCTTACCGCGCAGAGGCAGGATAGCCTGGTAGCGGCGGTCGCGTCCCTGTTTGGCGGTTCCGCCTGCGGAATCACCCTCCACGAGGAAGAGTTCGCATTTTTCAGGATCGTTCTCCGAGCAGTCGGCGAGCTTTCCCGGCAGACCGGCACCGGACATGACGGTTTTGCGCTGCACCATTTCACGGGCCTTGCGTGCGGCGTTGCGGGCGGTTGCGGCAAGAACTATCTTTTCGATGATGGTCTTTGCAAGCTTGGGATTTTCCTCAAGATAGATATCCATGGCCGCGGAAGTGGCCTGGGAGACTGCGGACGTGACCTCGGTATTGCCGAGCTTGGTCTTCGTCTGGCCTTCGAACTGAGGCTCAGCCACCTTTACGGAGATGACTGCGGTGAGACCCTCGCGGAAATCTTCAGGGGCGAGGTCCACCTTGGCCTTTTCCAGAAGCTTGTTCTTGTCGGCGTAATTCTTGAGCGCGCGGCTGAGGCCCATCTTGAAGCCCTGCAGGTGCGTACCGCCTTCTATGGTGTTGATGTTGTTGACGTAAGAATAGATCTTCTCGGAATAGCCTGTATTATACTGAAGGGCAATGTCGATGGGAATGATTTTGTCGGAAGACACACTCACCGGCTCGGGAATGAGCTTCTGGGCACCGGCGTCGAGATAGTCGATGAACTCCACAAGGCCCTTTTGGGAGAAGAAGACTTCGCTCTTGTGCACCTGCTTGCCCGTGGCCTTGCTTTCGCCGGACTCGTCCTGCACGAATTCGTCCACGAGGGTACGATTGTCGGTGAGACGAATGTGTATACCCTTGTTAAGGAAAGCCAGTTCACGGAGGCGGCCCGCCAGGGTTTCGTACTTGTAGACCGTGGTCTGCACGAAGATGGTGGGATCCGGATGGAAGGTGATGATGGTTCCATGATCACTCTCCGGGCACTCGCCCACTACCTCTACCTGGGTGATGGGCTTGCCCTTGGAGTACTTCTGGACGAAGATCTTGCCTTCGCGGTGCACCTCGGCTATGAGAAGGTCGGAAAGCGCGTTGACGCAGCTTACGCCCACGCCGTGCAGACCGCCGGACACCTTGTAGCTGTTCTTGTCGAACTTGCCGCCTGCATGAAGCACGGTGAGAACCACCTCGAGGGCGGAACGGTGCTCCTTCGGGTGCATGCCCGTAGGAATACCGCGGCCGTTGTCCTGAACCCGGATGGAGTTGTCTTCAAGGATCTGCACGTCTATGTTGTCGCAGAAGCCTGCCATGGCTTCGTCGATACAGTTGTCGACCACCTCGTATACCAGGTGATGAAGGCCCCTTTCGGAGATGTCGCCGATGTACATCGACGGTCTTTTGCGAACGGCCTCAAGACCCTCCAGAACCTGGATGCTACCAGCGGAATACTGCTCTTCCGCAGCGATTATTCTGTCTTTCTCTTCCATTGAAAATATCTGTCTTTAAAAGTTGGCAAATTTACGAAAATTATTGCAATTTCAGGCACAGTCCGACCGTGAAATTCAGCCCTCCGGCTATGTGTGTGGGCGAATAGGATATCTGCTGGTTAAGCAGGTTCCCGAGCTGGGCCCATGCCGACAGACGGCTCGCGAAGACATACTCTCCGTAGAGACCGATATCGGCGAATCCGGGAATCTTTACAAGCGTGGATTCACGGGCCGAGAGAGCCTTGGCGCGAAGGCCTGCGAAGATTCTGCCGTTCCAGTTGTAAAGGGCGCTGGTTTCCATGCTGAATGCGGCGGGAGTAAGGTAATCCGCTCCCTTGGCAATCATGTTGTACGCATAAGTGGCGTCCATGTTCACCTCCAGGCGTTCGCTCTTCCAATTGAGAAGCACAGTTGCCCATGCCTGTTCGTAATCGACATACCTGATGCCGGGGACATATGCGGCGGTGACCACGTCCAGGCCCTGGAGAGCGCCGTTGGAGAGTTTCCTCCAGCCGCAGGAGAGACTGTACTGCAGGTGCTTGAACAACAGACCGTCGATTCCAAGGGTGGCGTTTATCTTTTCTACCGTGGGAACGAATTTGGTGAGATATGAGGTGTTGAACCAGTGGTCGGCCGCCTTGTAAGTTGCGTAGTCGCCCTGGATCTGGCCTCCTCCCAATGCCAGGCGAACTCCCAGGGCTCCGTTTTCGGGAAGCCACTGAACGCTTACGTCGGGATGGATGGAAAACTCTTCCGAGAGCGCCAGTTTTCCGCCGGCCGCCAGTGTGAATTCCCCAATTTCGTATATCAGTTTGGGCGCTGCAGAATTAAGTATCGCGGGACTGAATGATCCGTTTGCGAACCAGCTGCCCTGGGAATGTACGTCCACCCTCAGTTTGAAACTGCGACCGAGTTCGGGGCAGACGTAGCCGTCGACCACATAGCCGGTTTCTCCAGTATTGCCGAGAGTACTCACTGCATCGGCTCCGTAGTGGATGCCGGCGTCCATGTTGTACGTTACCGGAATGTCCTCGGTATTCGAATGAACGTTCAAGGCAAGCCTGGCTTTGTGGTAAGTAGACGAAAGAGCGTCGTCGGCAGTGTAGATGCCGTCGTAGCCGGCATCGGCCGAAAGGTCGAACTTTTCCTTGTTCCAGCGAATGAGAGCTCCAGCGTCCAGACCGTAATCATGTCCGGAATACGCCGCGCGGCCGTCAAGAGAACGATAGCGTCCGCCGTAGCCGTCGAACGAAAGATATTCGCTGTTCCGAACAAGACCTTTGGGGAAGGGAGTGAAGACAGCCCTTACGACAGGATGGAAACTGTATCCGGCTCCCACTCTGAGCAGCAGGCGGCTGCCGTCGTAACTCCTGGCTTCCGGCTCCATGGAAATGGCATAGGGAGAGAACTCGTATGCTCCCTGATATGCAGTGGTGAATACGCTGTAGTCGATGTTGGTGCTGAAACGCGTGAGCGAATCGGGAACTGACATGGGAGTGCCGTTCTTGTGCACGTCCGCCATGCGGGCGACGTAATCGTTGGTAACCTGAACCTCAGGATTGAGATTCTGGGCGAGCAGCGGGCTTCCCGCGACTATTGCCAATGCTATTGCGAGATATGTCTTTTTCATGGCTCAGTCGAGATTTGAAAGTCTGGCGGCAACGAGGCCTGGTACGTCATCCTCCTCACCTGACGGTAGATAACCGTCACGAATGCTTTCCAGCGTGGCCTTTGCCTGGGCGGTCTTGCCCTCGGCGAGGAAACTGTCGGCCAGGGTAATGAAACATCTGGCAAGCCAGTAGCTCTGAGATCCGAAGGATGCGGAGAATTCGTATATACGGTTCTCTGCGTCAGTGTAGCGGCCGCGGTCGTAGAGGTCCTGAACTATCATCCAGGCTGATTCAGCTCCTTCGGGAGTGGAAGTGAGGGTGGAGAGTTCACGGAAGATGCCGAAGGCTTCGTCGCGGCGGCTTGTAGCAAGAAGGGCCTTGGCCTTGAGGAAGGAAGCCTCGCGCTTGAGCGCACCCGGAGCGTCAGAGGCTGCGATGTCGTCGGCTGCGGCGATAATCTCGTTCCACTTACGAGCCCCTGCAGCACTGCGGAGACGGCCGGCCTTTGCGGCTGCAACGTTCTCGGGCATCTGAGCTATTTCTTCGAGTCTTACATAGCCTTCATAAGCTTCTGCGAAGCGTTCAAGCTCGAAGGAGAGACTCGCATAACCGAGTGCGGCGCTTTCAGCGAACGAACCTTCAGTCAGGTAGCGTCCGACGGAAGCATAGCATTCGACTGCTTTTTCCTTATCGCCGAGGCGACGGTAGGAATCGGCCAGATAGAAGGTTGCGTCTCCCCTGCGGGAACCGTATGGATAGTCGGAGAGGTATTTCTGAAGATAATTGACAGCCTGGTTGTAATTGCCGGCAATGTAAATCTGCTCGGCAGTGTTGAAGTAGACCGCCTCCTTTTCTTCAGAGGACTTGCCTACGCTCAGGCCGTTCTTTTCCACGTATTCGATGTATTTCTGAGGTTCCCCGGTGGTCTGGTAGATGGAGTTGATGGCCATGAGCGCTTCTTCCGAGTACTGGCTATCCGGCATGAGGTCCACGACCTGCATGTACTGCGCGAGTGCCTGTTCGTATTCCTTCAGATTGCGGTAGGCCATTCCCTTGCCGATGAGAGCCCTGGCTGCGAAGGTTGCGTCAGAGGTACTTGTGCGGAGATTTTCGAAGGTGCTGGCTGCTTCGGCGAACGAGCCGTTTTCCATCTGGGCGCGGCCAAGTTCATAGATGGCTTCGGAATACATGGGGGCTTCGGACGATGCCTTCAGGACCTCCTTCAGTACGTTTTCCTTCCCGGCCTTGTCTCCGGAAAGACCGAGGGCGAGAGCTTCCTGGTAGTAAGGATAGATTTTGTCGGTGGAGCCGTATTCGGCGCGCACCTTGCGGTACTGAGCGACAGCGCCGCGGTAGTCATGGCGGGCAAAATCGCAGTCTGCTCGGCGTATCATCGCATCTTCCCGGCAGTAGCCGTCTTGGGAAGCTGCATAAAGATCGAACCAGCGGGCCGCAGTCTCGTATTTCTTTTCACCGTAGTAGGCATAGCCGAGGTTATAGGTGACAAGGGTGCCTTCCTGCATGCCGCGGAGTGCGCTGGTGTTGTAGAGGTCTTCCCAAATCTGCTCGGCTTCCTTGAAATTGCCGGAATTGAACTGGGCCTCCGCCAGCCAGTAGCGGCTGAGCTGGTTGAAACGGTCCGACCTGGGATACCAGAATCCGGCTGCCCTGAGATAAGGCACGGCGTCCGACCAGGCTCCTCCGGAAACCAGCTGACTTCCGCGGAGATAATTGGCCTTTACGTAATTGCCCTTCTGGGCCTCGTCCAGTTCCTCTATGCGGGAGTAATTGTCGATGGCAGCGGAGTAGTCGTGATTGTTAAGCGCCGCGATGGCCATGTAGTTGTATATCTGCTCTCCCCTCTTCTCGGTGGTATAATTGGCTATGTAATCCTCGAATGGAGCGGTGTCGCCGTTAAGGTCGAAAGACAGCTTTGCGAAATTGAAGGCGGCGTCTTCCTGGAGATCCGGTCTGAAGGAAGCGGCCGCTGCTTCTTTGAAAGCTTCCGCCGCGGATACCTTGTCTCCGGTGCGGATGTAGGAATATGCCAGGTTGTAATTGGCAATCTGGCCCAGAGAGTCACTGCGGTCCGTGATGCGAGTGAAGTTGTCGATAGCGCCCTTGTAATCTTCCAGGGCGTAGTACACTGAACCGGCATGGAAAAAGTCAGACGTGGTTTCGGCAGTCTGCCCGAAACTCTCGCGACGGAAGTATTCCATGGCTTTTTCGTTTTCTCCAAGCACAAGGTATGATTCACTCAGTATGCGTGCCAGCCTTCCCTGGCGCTCAGCCGGGAGGGTATCCAGCATGGCGGGGGCGTTTTCTGCGACATAGCCGTATTCCTTGTTCATGAAGCGGCACTCCATGATGTAATACTCGCTGAGGGATTTGAAGCGCTCGTCGCTGCTGCTGAGAGAGAACCAGCTGCGGGCCACTCCGAAATCTTTCTCAGTGTACGCCATGTACCCAAGCATGTACTGCGAGGGAGCGGTGTACACGGAATATGGAGCGCCCTGGACGGCATAAAAATCTCGGATAGCGGTTGCCTTGTCCGCCTGCATGTACGCGCTGTAGCCGCGCATGAAGAGATACTCCGTGCGGTCTTTCCCGGGAAGGTTGTCGGGGCCTCCGACATTCTGGAGCTCGCGCAGAGAGAGTTCGTAGTCCTTTTCGGCGAAAGCGTTCACCGCGGAGGCGAAATGAATCTGGGGCGCAAGCGAAGAATTCGGATGGGAGTTCAGATAACTCTCCACCAGTTCCGGGTAGTCGGAGGAATTGACCTTGACTGCGCATAGGATAGAGTATGCCTGGCTGAGCGGATCTCCAAGCTCGTCGAACATTGCCCTGGCCTTTGTATAGGCGCCCTGTTCGAATAGACCCACAGCCTCCCTGAAGCGCTGGGGCCTGCTCTGTGCGTGAAGCGCAGCGGACCCCGTAAACATCAGCAGGACAGATAGATATATCGCAAATTTCTTCATATTCGGGAGCGAATTACTATAATCCTACAAATTTAACAAAAAACCACGGAAAATATGTATTTTTGTGCAGGAATTATTCACAAAGAAATGGACAATCTCGTAGTATTCGAAAAGGCTGATATAATGGCTGGCGACAACATCGTCGTCCACTCCCTGGATATGAAGGTTGCAAAAGGTGAAATGGTGTACATCGTGGGACGCGTTGGCACCGGCAAAACCTCCATCATCCGCACCGTTATAGCCGAAAATCCTATGGAACATGGTCATGGGGAAGCCGTAGGCTTCACCCTCGAAGGCATAAAGGCAAGGCAGATACCTGCGCTTCGCCGCAAAATAGGCGTTGTCTTCCAGGATTTCAAGCTCCTTATGGACCGTAATGTCTACGACAACCTTCTCTTTGTACTCCGCAGTACCGGCTGGAAAGACCTCCGCGCCATCGACAGGCGGATAGAGGAAGTGCTTGAGGCCGTGGATATGAGCAGCAAGGCTCACAAGATGCCGCACCAGCTCTCCGGTGGCGAGCAGCAGCGTATCGCCATCGCCCGTGCCATTCTGAATGAACCGGATCTTATCCTGGCAGACGAACCCACCGGCAATCTGGACAGCGAAACGGCCGACGGCATAATGCAGCTTCTGACCACGCTCAACCGCGAGAAGGGCACAGCAATAATCATCGTAACCCATAACCGCGATATCTTCCGCAAGTATCCGGGCCGCGTTTTTGTGTGTAAAGACGAAGTCTGCACCGAAACCCGCAGCGACGAAGTCATAGAGCTTGCCCTCACAATATGAGTATTTCCGAGCGCTACCGTCTCATAGTTGACTGGTTCCGCGAGAATGTCGGGGAACAGAAGTCTGAACTGCATTTCAACAACCCGTACGAGCTGCTCGTTTCCGTGATACTGAGCGCGCAGTGCACGGACAAGCGGGTGAATATGGTCACGCCGGCGCTCTTTGCTGCCTATCCCATAGTCGACGCCCTGGCGCTCGCCACTCCGGAAGAAGTGCTCCCCTACATCAAGAGCGTTTCATATCCCAACAATAAGGCAAGGAATCTGGTGGCAATGGCCCGCAAGGTCATGCGCGATTTCGACGGCACCATCCCTACGGATATCGACAGTATAATGTCGCTGCCCGGCGCTGGACGCAAGACCGCGGGAGTGGTCACTTCCATTCTGTACCGTGAGCCGGTCATTCCCGTCGACACCCACGTGTTCCGTGTGGCCCACCGTCTGGGGCTCTCCAAAGGGAAGACTCCGTATGCGGTGGAACAGGATCTGGAACGCCATATCCGTGAGGCTGACCGCCCGCTTGCCCACCACTGGTTACTGTTGCACGGACGATACGTCTGTACCGCCCGTGCTCCAAAATGCGACGAATGTCCGCTTGTGCGGTGGTGCGCTACGCGAACTGCTTCTTGAGCGCTTCTATCTTGGCGTCGGCGTCGCTGCCCTTGGCACCGAAATAGAACTTAATCTTGGGCTCAGTGCCCGAGGGACGTACCGTTACCACGTCTCCGCTTTCTGCGAAGAACTGAAGCACGTTGCTGGCCGGAAGACCGGTCTTTTCCGGCTGATTGTAGTCGATTACCTTTACTACCGGTGAGCCTGCAAGTTCCTTCGGAGGTGTGCTGCGGTAATCAGACATCATCTGCTTAATCTCCTGGGCACCGGAAATACCCTTGCGGACGACGCTCACAAGGCCTTCCTTGCGGTAGCCGTACTCCCTGTATATCTTTTCAAGGAGCTGATAGAGTGTCAGGCCCTGGTCTGCGGCCCATGCGGCGCATTCCGCTACCATACAGCAGGAAATCGGAGCGTCCTTGTCGCGGACGAACTCGCCCACGTTGAAACCGAAGCTTTCCTCTCCCCCGCAGATGAAGGTGCGCTTGCCCTCGTTGCGTTTCACTATGTCGGCAATGTATTTGAAGCCGGTAAGCACGTCGAAGCATTCCACGCCGAAGCTCTTGGCGATGTCCACCAGAAGCGGTGTGGTGACTATGGTCTTCACGATGTAGGGATTGCCCTTGATCTTGCCAAGTTCTTTCCAGCGGGTAAGGATGTAATAAGTGAGCACAGCGGCAGTCTGGTTGCCGTTGAACAGGACCATCTTTCCGTTGTTGTCCCGCACTGCGATACCCATACGGTCGGCATCCGGATCGGTTCCCATTACGAGGTCAGCTCCTATGGCGTCGGCCAGGTCGGTAGCCATCTTGAGCGCGGCGGGTTCTTCGGGATTCGGGGAAGGAACCGTGGGGAAATTGCCATCCGGGACCTGCTGTTCGCGGACGCTGGTCACGTTTTTGAATCCGAGTTTCTCCAGGCACTCCGGCACGATGCGTACTCCGCAGCCGTGCAGAGGGGTGTAAACTATCTTCATGTCGGCATGACGTGCACGGGACTCGGGCGAAAGCATGAGCGTGAAGACGTCTTTCTGGTAGGCTTCGTCAATCTCGTGCCCCATGATTTCTATGAGCTCGGGATTACCGTTGAAACGAACCTGTGAAGGATCGGATATCTTGCCTACCTCGGCCACAATCTCCTTGTCCACGGGGGCTGTAATCTGTGCACCGTCGTTCCAGAATACCTTGTAGCCGTTGTATTCCTTGGGATTGTGCGATGCCGTGATCATAACACCGCAATTGGCTTTCTTGCAGCGCACCGAGTAACTCATAAGGGGCACGGGATGCATCTCGTCGAAGAGATACACCTTGATGCCGTTGGCACTGAACACGTCAGCGGCTATCCTGGCGAACTCGTGGGAGTGGTTACGGGAATCGAAGGAGACGCATACACTGAGAGGTCCCTCGACCTTCTCTTTCAGGTAGTTTGCGAGACCCTGCGTAGCCATTCCGACCGTGTAACGGTTCATGCGGTTTGTGCCGACGCCCATGGTACCACGGAGTCCGCCGGTACCGAATTCCAAGTTGCGGTAGAAAGCGTCTTCAAGCGCTGCGGGATCTTTGGCAAGCTCCCTGATTTCTTCTTTGGTGGCTGCGTCGAAATCTCCGTCCAGCCAGGCCTTGGCCCTGAGTTCAAATTCTTTCATGTGGCTATTGTTTTAAGTACTTGATCCAAAATAGTTTATCACTTTCCCAGGAGTGTTTTCCCTGATATCCACGGTAACCGTGCATGCCGTCGGGATATATCATGAGTTCGAATTGCTTGCATTCCCGCTGAAGGGCGTCTATCAGCTGCAAAGAACTCTGGAAATGCACGTTGTCGTCGCCAGTGCCGTGGGTAATGCGCAGCATGCTTGAACCGTCGCCGGGATAGTTGGGGACGTGATTCATCACTTTGTCCGCATAGCCTTCGGGATTGTCTTCAGGAGTGCTCATGAAACGCTCCGCATAATGGGTATCGTAGAGCATCCAGTCGTATACTCCCCCGCCGGCTATTCCGCAGGAGAAGAGGTCGGAATGGTCGAGCAGGAGCAGTGCCGTGTTGGTACCCCCGAAAGAGAAGCCCTCCACGCCAATTTTGCCTACATAGGACTTGGCCTTGAGCCATTCCGCCCAGGTGCAGAAATCCTTTATGGGAGTTGTGGTAAGGTCTTTATGGTCGAGATCCGTGCCGGCGCGGCCACTGTGCCCGGCTACCCGGGAATCCGCTATGATATTGATAATGCCTTCGTCGCTCCACCACCTGTTTGCAGGACGCCAGCGGTCTGTAACATAAGGGGTACCCGGACCGCCGTAAATCTCCATATGCACTGGATATACCTTCGTGGAATCGAAATCCTTCGGATAAGTGATGAGAGCCCACATTGCCTGGCCGTCTTCCGCAGGTATGCTGACCACCTGAGGCAGAGTCAGCGAATCCGGGGCGGCAGGTACTTCGAACGAGCCGTTTTTCCATTCGAAGGGCGGCGTAGTGCTGTTGGACAGGACCGCTTCGATGACCGAACAGTCTTCCGGAATAACAACTCTGTCGGTGTTGTAGGCTGTCGGAGTGACTGCTGAAAGCTTGCCGTCGCTTGAAAGCCGGTAAAGCGCGGAACGTACTCTGGAGTCCCTCTGTGCGGTAAAGTAAATCTCTCCGGTAGCAGGATTGCGGCGGATCAGCCGTACCCTCCAGTTAGGCCCGTCGGTGAGACGCTCGAAACGGGCTCCATCGTAACTTAAAAAGTAAATCTGTTCCCAGCCGGTTTCGAAGGCGCGAACCATGTAGAGCCCGTCGTCGGCGAAGAGCATGTCTTCCGGCCAGTCCACCCAGGTGGGGTAGGTCTCGTGATAGATGGCTTTAGCGCTGCCGTCCGAAGCCTTGACAGCATAGAGATCATAGGTGTTCTGAATGCGCGGCTCTCTGCCCACGAAGAAGGTCCTGGAGTCGGATCCCCAGAAGGGAATGCCGAAGTAGCCGTCCTGCGAATAATCGAAGTCTGCCCACACTATATCCTTAGCCCGAAGCGTTCCTTTGCGGAATTTCGCTTTTGAAAGGTCGATGAATCCTATACGCACCTCCGGATTCGGCTCCCCGGCCTTGGGATAGTGGGTGCGGCGGATTGTGCCGTCCTGACCGAAGGGTGAATAGATGGGGAACATCGGAACCACTGAATCGTCGTAACGGTAGAAGGCCAGAATCTGTGAATCCGGGCTCCACCAGAATGAGCGATGGTGACGCGGACGTCCGAAGATCTCTTCGAAATAGACCCATGAGCTATAACCATTGAGCGTGGTTTCGGAACCGTCAGTCGTGAGCCTGCGCACCTCTCCTGCCTTACTCCTGATATACAGATCTCCGCCGTGGTTATACGCGCACCAACTGGAGTCCGGAGCCCAGAGATGATTCTCCTCTGTGCTTTGGGCATGCAGAGCGACTGTCGCGAGAATAGCTACTAGAATTGCGAATATCCTTTTCATTTGAAAAAGCGGTCGGGAAAATTCACGAGGTATACCTGTTTCACCGCCCTCGTGATTGCGGTGTAAAGCCATTTCAGATCGTCCAGAGTCTGCTCTTCTTGCCAGAAGGGACAGTCGATAAATACACAGTCCCACTGTCCGCCCTGGCTCTTGTGCGCGGTGATTGCTGCGGCATATTTGAGCTGAAGCGCCCGGAAGTAAGGATCTTCCTTTACCTTGTCGTAGCGGGCCTTTTTGCCCTTGATGTGGGAATAATCATCATTCACTCCCTGATACAGGGCGTTTTGCTGCTCATATGTGAGCGATGCGGATTCACTCTGGAGAGTATCCAGACACACCTTGGCCTTGACTATGGCTCCCCCGTAATCGGAGAACGACAGGGTGGCATTTGCGAAATGAAGTCCATAGCGGTCTTCGAAACCGCTTATTTTCAGGAGTTTGGCCATGTCGCCGTTGGCGATATAGTCTACGCCTTCCACGTCTTCCAGACCCTGATAACAGTTCTTCACTATCATAAGCCTGTCTCCACGCACAAGACTCTCTTCCTTGTACTGAACAGTGGAGCGTATGCCCATGTTATAGCGTATCGCCCTCTTGTTGGAACGGCAGAGCACTTCCACTGAGTCCTCCCCCCAGCGCCCGTAGGCGTCAGAGAGGGTTTCTATAAGATTCTCTCCGCTCACCCGCACGATATCGTCGAAACCGCCCGTTTCCAATTGAAGCGAATCGAAGGTATCGTCGGGAGACGCGTCTGAAATAAGCTTCCTCAGCAGCGTGGCATTATGCAGTATGCCTGATTCTCCGGCCTGGCGGACTACCGTGGTGAGGGTTTCATAACAGACTCCTCCGAATCCGTCCATGAATTCGGGAGTGAGTGCGGGAGACGCTTCGAGGCCAATTGGAGGCAACTGAGCCGCATCTCCGGACAGAAGCAGTCGGCAGTCGGTGCCGTTACGCACGAAATGAATCAGGTCTTCCAGCAGATTACCGCTGCCGAACGCGGCCGACGATTCCTGAGTGCCGGCGTCATCTATGCCGATAAGCGACACCTCATCCACTACGAAAAGAGTGTTTTTGGCCTTGTTGGGCACCAGATTGAACTGGCCGAAACCGTCGTCCCCCACCGAGCGCTGCTTGTAGATGTGCTTGTGTATGGTGAAAGCCGGACGGCCGCACATTTCGGAGAGCACTTTCGCTGCCCTTCCGGTAGGTGCCAGCAGAACCGTGTGAAGGCCAAGGGCTTCGAGGGTATCCACCACGGCCGCAAGCGCTGTCGTCTTGCCAGTACCTGCGTAACCGTTGAGAACCATAATGTCGCCTTCGTCGCCTGTAAGGAAAGTGGCGGTGCTGCGCAGGAACCTGTCCTGGCAGGGCGTAGCCTCCACCTTCAGGCGTTTCGCGAACTCGGAATAGAGGAAATCGGCGCGGGAAAGCATCTTAGCGCCTCCTTTCCTTTGCAAAGAGAAGAGTTGCCACAGCCAGCAGAGGATAGATCTCCACGCGGCCGAGGAACATGTCCACCGTATAGATGAATTTGGCCAGCGAGGGCTGAGCGCCGAAGTTCCCAAAGGTGCCGAGTTCTCCGACCGAAGGTCCTACGTTGGTAATGGAACTGAGGGTGGCCATCATGGCCTGGTGACCGTCCACGCCGCTCAATGCGGTGATAATGATGGACAGGGTCCAGATGAAGAAGAAGAGGCCTATATAGATGGCGTGGGGATAGATGTCTTCCGTACTGATGTTGCGGCCGGAGATCTTGATTTCGGTAACGCTGTTAGGATGAAGGGCGGAATGCATTCGAGCCCTGACGCCCTTCAGCAGGAGCAGAACACGGTCGCTCTTGAGACCACCAGTGGTGCTGCCCGCCATGCCGCAGATAGTTCCACCTATCATCATGAGCATTACCACGAAGGTTGGGAATTTGGCGTTGTCGGCTGTTGCAAGCCCGCTCGTGGAGGCGTAGCTGAGAATCTGGAAGCCGCCATCGAGAAATGCCTTGCCCCAGCTGTCGCACACTCCGTGAATCTTGAGTGAGAATGCGGAGAGTACGGTGAAGAGAACGAGCATTCCAGCGTAGAATGCCAGCACTTCATTTTTGAGCGGCTTGAGACTGCGGCGTACGATGGTGAGCCAGATAATGCCGAAGTGTATGCTAGCAAGGAACATGAACACCATCGTAATGATGCTGATAGGAACGCTGTTGAAACTCGCTATGCTCTGGTTGCGGGTGCTGAAACCGCCGGTCGCGCTCACGGTGAAAGCGTGATTCACGGCGTCGAAAGCGTTCATCCCGGCGAGAAGGTAGGAGACGAACGATGCCACAAAGATTCCAAGATAAACGTAGGTGAATATGTACACCGTGTGATTTGCCCTGGTCTGGTAGTCTTGCTTTGAAAGCGAGGACAGTTCCAGATTGGTGAGGCGAAGTTTCATCTGGCTGGCTCCGGGGATGAGCAGCAACAGGAAGACAACTACTCCCAAGCCGCCTATGAAATGCGTGCTGCTACGCCAGAAAAGAAGGGCCTTGGGAAGGGATTCCACTTCGGAAAGAATTGACGCTCCCGTGGTGGTAAAGCCGCTTACGCTCTCGAACCAGGCGTTTATGACGGTGAACGGTCCGCCCCACAGGGCATAAGGCAGCATGCCGAAGATAAACGAGAGTGCCCAGGATAAAAAGATGATTACATATCCTTCCCTGACGGATATTGCTGCTGTTTTCTTGACGAAGATGAAAGGGAATGCGCCGACTATGAAGGTGAGCAGGAAACTGATGGCCAGGGGCCCCAGAGCGGTATCGGCCGGATCGAAGAGGGCGATAAAGATTGCAATCAGCATGAAGAGTGCGTCCACCAGAAGGGCGTACCCTACGTTTCTGCTGACTGTGCTCCAGTTCATTTCCCGTTGTTTTCGGAATTGCGCCTCATTGCCGAGATGCGCTTGCGGAGCACTCCGTTTTCGGAGGAGAGCTCTGAGATTTCCTCATTCAAGCCGTGAAGCTGGTCGTCCCCTGGGAAATCGTAATTGTACGGGGTGCCCTGAGTGCGGTACAGCCTGATGGAATCCAGCATACGGTAAATGGGCTTTACGTAATAGACCGTTACGAAGAACAACAGCATCAAAAGCAGCAGCAGCCCTACTCCCACGGCTACGATTCCGGGGATGATGCTGCGGTAGAACGTGCTCTCAAAGGTGCGGGAGTTGTCTTCCAGGTCCATGTATATGGCGTCCGTAAGTTTGGCTATATCGGAGCGGAGCCTGCGGTAGCGGGGCTGCAGCCTCTCGAAATACCAGGAGCGTGTGTCGATGAAATCGGATGCTATGACGTCC
Source organism: Bacteroidales bacterium (assembly GCA_017412645.1). GTDB lineage: Bacteria > Bacteroidota > Bacteroidia > Bacteroidales > UBA932 > Cryptobacteroides. Next base: position 128,733 of record JAFPWX010000022.1, read on the forward strand.
TGGAGTTCGAGGCTGGTGAGCATATAGGCGGAGTAGGAGTATTCCACCGAGTCTGCGAGCGGCATTATTCCATTGGAAGACAGCGACGCGCGGAGGCTGTCGCAGCGGGAGGTGAAGGCGGCGCGGTCGAAGTTGGGCAGCGCCACGGAGCTCTCCTCCCCCACAAGGGCCAGGATTTCCAGATTGTACTCGTTGGTCTGGTCTGCCAGCTTCTGGGCGACGTTGACGCTGTGGATGTTGTCCGCTATCATATCGGATACGTACGAGCTCATGCTCCTGTATTCCATGACCGAAATGATGCTGGAAACGAGCAGCACCACGCCGATCAGGCTCAGTGAAAGATTAAGCTTTGTACGTAAATTAAGCTTCATTTTTAAAAAATTTCATTAAAACAAATACAAATATAGCATTAATTCCTTAAATTTGTAAGCAAACCATGCTAATTATGACCGACGAGCAAAAGGGTATCATAAAGCAGTGCATCCGCAGCGGGGCCTGCAGCATAGCGGAGTTCAGCCGCAATCTGGGAATCAGTGTTCCCACTGCGACCAAGATTGTGGCCGGTCTCATGGAAGACGGCTTCCTCCAGGAATGCGGCAAGGTTGGCACCAGCGGCGGTCGCCGTCCCAATACATATGGCCTTAACCCTGATGCCGGTTATTTCGTCGGGGTGGACATTGCCCGTCAGCATTTCCATATCGCAATATCCGATTTCAAAGGCGAAATCCGTTTCTATATTCAGGATATTCCTTTCGTTCTGGAGGCCAATGCGGAGAGTTTCCGCGGCATGTGCCGCCACATCCGCAAGCAGGTCTCCGCTTCCGGAATCGAATGGTCCAAGGTGCTGGGCGTGGGCATCAGCCTTACCGGCCGTGTAAACCCCGAAAAGGGCTTCAGCCTCTCGTATTTCGTGTCGGACGACATTCCGCTCAAGGACATATTCCAGCGCGAACTCGAAGCTCCCGTGAATATCGAGAACGACTCCCGCGCCATGACCTACGGTGAATTCATGACTCTCGGCAAGGAAGCCGACAACGACATGATCTTCATCAACCTCAGTTGGGGCCTCGGCATGGGAATTATTGTGGACGGCCAGCTCTACTACGGAAAGTCCGGCTTCTCCGGCGAAATCGGCCACTTCCCAATGCTGGACAACGATATCATCTGCCGTTGCGGCAAAATCGGCTGCCTCGAAACCGGCGCCTCCGGTTCCGCCCTCACCCGCTGGATCAAGGAACGTCTCAAGGAGGGCCGCCGTTCCTCGCTATGGCAGATCTATAAGGAGAATGGAGACATCTCCCTTCAGAACGTACTCGACGCCGTCGAAAACGAAGACGTACTGGCCATCGAAGGCATAGGCGAGATGGGAGAGACCCTGGGCCGGGGTATCGCAGGCCTTATCAATGTGTTCAATCCCGGACTTGTGGTAATAGGCGGACGTCTGATTGTCGGCCGCGACTATCTCATGCTCCCCATCAGAGCAGCCGTGAACAAACTTTCGCTCAGCAAGGTTTCGGCCGACACGAAGATCCAGTTTAGCCGTCTGGGGCGCAGCGCCGCCGCAAAGGGCGACTGCCTGCTCTCCAGAGCTAAAGTGCTGAATCTGCTTTAATTATTCCGGTTTGTAGGAATCCTTCAGGGAAACCGTCTTGTTGAAGACGGGTTCTTCCGGTGTGGAGTCGGCATCCTTGACGTAATAGCCGGTGCGCTCGAACTGAACAGCAATGCCGGAGGCGTCTTCCAGAAGGGCGGGCTCCGCATATCCGGTCCCAAGAGTGAGAGAGTCCGGATTCAGGAAGTCCTTGTAGTCCTTGTCTTCCGGCACCTGACTCATGTCGGCCAGGGTGAAGAGACGGTCGTAGTTGCGCAGAGTGATCTTTTTGGCATGCTCGGCAGAGACCCAGTGAATGGTACCCTTGACGCTGCGCCACTCTCCCCCGCCCGGACGGGTGCTCGGGTCGTAGGAGCAGCGGAGTTCGGTGATGTTGCCATCAGCGTCCTTAATCACTTCCTCACACTTGATGATGTAGGTGTACTTCAGACGCACTTCTCCGTCGGGTTTAAGGCGGAAGAATTTGTGCGGAGCATCCTCCATGAAGTCAGCGCGTTCAATGAGCAGATTACCGGTGAACGGAACCTTGCGGGTAGCGCCTTCCGGCTCTGCAGGATTGAGCGGGCAGTCAAACCATTCAACCTGTCCTGCCGGCCAGTTGGTGATGGTGAGTTTAATCGGATCCTGAACCACCATGTAACGGTTGCTGCGGGCGTTCAGGTCCTGGCGGACGCACCATTCCAGAAGCTGGATATCCATGAGCTGGTCGCGCTTGCTTACGCCTATCTTATCGCAGAACATTTTGAGCGCCTCGGGAGTATAGCCGCGGCGGCGGACTCCGCAAAGCGTGGGCATGCGGGGATCGTCCCAACCGCTCACTATCCCCTTCTGCACGAGTTCCAGAAGCTTGCGCTTGCTCATGAGGGTATAGGTGAGATTCAGGCGGGCGAATTCGTACTGATGGCTGGGGTAGATACCCAGAGTCTTGATGTACCAGTCGTACAGAGGACGGTGTACGTCGAATTCGAGGGTGCAGATGCTGTGGGTGATATGCTCGATAGAGTCGCTCTGGCCGTGGGTAAAGTCGTACATCGGGTAGATGCACCACTTGTCGCCGGTGCGGTGGTGGCTGGCATGCTTGATACGGTACATTATGGGATCGCGGAACATCATGTTCGGCGAGGCCATATCTATCTTGGCGCGGAGCACCTTCTCTCCGTCGGCATACTTGCCGTCACGCATTTCGCGGAAGATACGGAGATTCTCCTCGGGCGTGCGGTTTCTCCAGGGGCTCTCCTTACCGGGAGTTTCCACGGTACCGCGGCCGGCTGATATCTCTTCCTGGGTCTGGTCGTCAACATATGCCAGACCTTCGTTTATCATCTTTTCGGCCCACTCATAGAGCTGGTCGAAATAATCGGAAGCGTAGAGTTCCTTCTCCCACTGGAAACCGAGCCACTTGATGTCTTCCTTTATGGCGTCTACGTATTCCGTGTCCTCCTTGGTGGGATTCGTGTCGTCGTAGCGGAGATTGGTCTTGCCGCCGTACTTCTGGGCAAGGCCGAAATTGATGCAAAGGCTCTTTGCGTGGCCGAGGTGCAGGTATCCGTTTGGTTCCGGGGGGAAGCGGGTGAGGATGGAGGATACCTTGCCGGTGCGGAGGTCTTCTTCGATAATCTCTTCGAGGAAATTTAGGGACTTCTTTTCTTCTTCCATAGTACGGTGATTGAAGTCACAAAATTACGGATTTTTTTTGCTTTTCTCTCGGTTTGCACGTAAATTTGTAGTCGATATGATAAAATCCATGACCGGTTACGGCAAGGGCGAGGCAATTCTCCCTTCCGGCAAACTCACTATCGAGATTCGCACGCTTAACGGCAAGAATGCCGACATCAGCATCAAAAGTTCCCTTCTCCCCAAAGACCGCGAACTGGAAGCAAGGCAGCGTATAGCAGACGCCCTGGTGCGCGGCACAATCGATGTCTATCTCAAGTTCGAGCCCGCAGCCGGTACTTCCGCCGCCCATATCGACGCCTCGCTGGTCAGGGATTACTGCTCACAGCTGGAGGCCGTAAAGGCGGAAATCCCCTCCTCCGAAAAGGGGCTCTCAGACAATATTCTGGCTGCCGTGCTTCGTTTCCCCGATGTAGTCGCCGCACATACGGAAGACGCCATCGGTCCCGAAGACTGGCCGGCAGTAGAAGCGGCACTGGACGCTGCTCTGCGCGAGGTTAACGCCTACCGCGAAAAGGAAGGCGCTGCACTTGAACGCGACGTAACGTCTAGGGTGCACAAGATACTGGATCTTGAGAACGATGTTGAATCCCACGAGGCCGAACGTCTGGAAGTCGCACGCGCTGCCATCGTCAAGGCTGCCGAAGACGCCTCCGTGAAGCTGAATCCCGACCGCTTCGAGCAGGAAATGGTATTCTATCTCCAGAAACTCGACATCAACGAAGAAAAGGTGCGCCTTCGTCAGCACTGCAAATACTTCCTGGAAACCATCGCATCCGATCCGTACCCGGGCCGCAAGCTAGGTTTTATAATTCAGGAAATGGGGCGCGAAATAAATACCACCGGCTCCAAGGCTAACAATTCAGCCATTCAGAAGTCGGTGGTGATTATGAAAGACGAGCTCGAGAAAATCCGCGAGCAGAGTCTTAATATACTTTAACCAGGCCCATTTCGCGGCCCCAGCATCCGTCGGTGATGATAGGCACCGAACGGCCGTCCAGATCAAGAGTATACACGAAATCCTTCACGAAAGTGTGGGTATGGCCTCCTATGACCAGATCCACGCCACGAGCCTGTGAAATCACTGACTGGTCTTCACCATAGCCAAGGTGGCTCAGGAGGATAACCATATCGCAACCTTCCTCTTCCTTGAGGTAAGGGGCCCATTTGAGTATGGTCCCGACATTGTCGTACTGCTGGATACGCTGGGCGGTAGGAGCGGCGACCATGGTGGCGATGTCGGATTCCATTCCAATTATGCCAATCTTCATGCCTCCGCGGCGGATTATGGCATATGGAGCCACGAACTGCTGGAGAGTGTCCGGGAATTCACAGTTTGCGCAAACTATCGGGCAGTCTATTTTTGCCAGACGGCCTGCCAGGTCCTCGATTCCGTTGTCCAGCTCATGGTTTCCAAGGGTGATGCAGTCGTATCCGAGCGCGTTTATCATCTTCGGCTCGAGGCTCCCCCCAAGTTCGCTATAGTATGAACTGCCCTGGTTGAAGTCGCCTGCATGTAGGAAAAGAACCTTGCTTGCAGGATAGACGCGACGAATGCTGTCAGCAAATGCTGCCCTTTCAATAATGCCACCGCGATAACCTACTTCCGTGGGGAACGGGTCGAAGTGAGAATGGGTGTCGTTGCAGTGCATGATCACCAGCCTGGGCTTACGGGTAGGAGCGGGTTCCGCTTCGGCTGCAGGGGCGTTCTCCTTTACTAGCAGCTTGTCCCCGGCCTTCTGCACGCGGACTCTGCCATCGGTAGCATACGTTAGCTGCTCCCCTGCCGCAGTGATGGCGCGAATGTCTTCCAGAATGATGTCGCCGATACGGTGGTCGGTGATGATGAAGTCCTTGGCACCACGGGCGAGCTTGTAACCGTCGCCACCGTCCATCATGAAGTCTATGGTGGCGAGACTGTAGTATTTGCGGTCGTCGATGGGCTTGCCGCCAATCTTCGCGCTCACAAGGCGGCCGTTCTCTATCACCAGTTCCGCACCCGAAACGCACTGAGGCCTTGTTTCGGCCATCTGCTCGAACACTTTACGGAGTTCGCTGCCAGGCACCAGGAGCCAGGTTGCGTAGTTGCTGAAAGGCAGCATGCTCACCACGTCGTCCAGCAGCACGTTTCCTTTGGGAAGATCGCAGCGTATGCCGCCGAAGTTGGTGATTGCCAGATCGACATGCTTTCCGGTTATGCGTTCAGTTGCTGCCTTGAGATGGTCGACAATAAAGTTGCTCAGAGGGCTTTCCGGCGCATATCTGGTCAGTCCTTCGGGAGCGAAGGCGATGGCTTCCTTCAGATATGCCATTTCAGGCTGGACTCCGATCAGCAGGCTCGCAACCTCCGGAGTGCTACCCCCGCGGAACGTGCGGCCGTTAGGAGCCTTGTAGGCCTTCCCTTCAAGCGCTCCCAGCGCCTCCGGGACATTGTCGGCAGCAGGAACGGTAACGCCGGTGCGGTGACCGTCCATATCGAAGCGTTCCCAATAGTAGGCTTGGGGGGTGACATTGCATGCCGCAATGAGCAGCAACGGAAGAAGCGCACGCAGAATCTTCATATCTATTTCTGTTTTAACCATTTCCAAAGGTCTGCCCAGGTGGATTTCTTACCGAAGATAAGAATGCCGGCCCTGTAGATTTTGGCAGACGCCCATGCGCAAAGGGCGAAGGTCGCTATAAGGATGGCGACTGAGAGTATGAGTTCCCAGCCGGGCACTCCGTATGGAATGCGCGCCAGCATGACTATGGGCGACGTGAACGGTATCATGCTCCCCCACCAAACCACCTGACTATACGGATTGCGCATTGCCATAAGGGCGATGAAGAATCCTATGATTAGCGGAATGGTTATAGGCAACTGAAGCTGCTGGCTGTCCGATTCGTTCTCAACCGCAGATCCTACCGCAGCGAACAGCGAAGCATAGAGAAGGTAGCCAAGTACGAAATAGACCAGGAACGCGATTATCAGCTGGCCCCAGTGGATGTTGCCGAGGGTGGTAAGAATGGTCTTGAGGCCGCTATCTTCCATCGTAGCAACCGCGTCTTGAATATTGAAGCCGGTGCCCATGGCAGCCATCTGGGCCGTCTGTTCCATGGCGTCGCTGCCTTGCATCTTCTGGAGCAGCTTCGGGCCGAAGGCCGCGCCTCCGATTCCGACGATCGCGAGGGTGAGCACTATCCACAGCGCGAACTGCGTGAGCGCGACGAGTGCCACGCCTATGATCTTGCCGAACATCAGATCGATGCTCTTGACAGAGGATACAAGCACTTCTACCACGCGGGAACTCTTTTCTTCGATTACCGAGCCCATGACCATGCCACTGAACATTGCCACGAAGATGTAGATAAGCATGCCCAGAACCATGGAAATGATCATGAAGATGCCGGATTCGGAAATGGTTTCCTTACCATCCTCACCGAGGGTGAATTCCTGCACATGGATGCGGGCCTTCACGTTGGAAAGGATTTCGTCCAGCCCCTTGATATTGTAGGACTTGATGCGATAGTCTTCCACGGCATCCGATACGCGGCCTGAAAGACTCTCAGCAAAATCTACTCCTGCGGGCTTGGTGCTATAGGTTGCCACACTCACGGAACTCGCTGAATCCAACGGGCTGATTACCACGAGGATGTCTTTTCCAAGCTCGTCCAGACGGCCTTTAAGCTCTTCGGGATCTTCCGTGGAGTAATCGTACCAGTTGGCGGCCTGACCATTCTCGAGGAAGGGCATTACTATGCCGCTCTGGTCCACCACGGCGACCTCCTTGGTCTTCTCCTTGGTGTTGAGCATAATGAGGCTCGGGAGCACCATCATGGCAGCGAAGAGAATCGGCACCACGAAGGTGAGGATAAGGAAGGATTTCTTGCGAACGCGGGTATTATATTCGCGGCCGATGACGAGGCCTATTGTTTTGAAGTTCATTCTGCTGCAGGGGCCTCCTCTCCCGAATTGGTTACCAGACTGATGAAAATGTCGTTCATGCGGGGCATGAGTTCACGGTAGCTGTTTACCGTTATGCCCTTGTCGATAAAGGATTTGAGAGTGCTGTTGCCGGCGGTTTCGCGGGGAAGGACCTCTGTATGGCGACCTTCGGCGTCAGTGTACTCGATTTCTATGTTGTCGTTGCCGTAGCGGCGGCGGATTTCCTGAACGTCGCCGGAAATGATAAGATGGCTGCGGTTGATGAGGGCGATGTCGTTGCAGAGCTCCTCCACGCTGCCCATGTCGTGCGTGGAAAGGATAATGGTTGCTCCTTCGTCGCGAAAACGGAGGATTTCCTTGCGCACCAGGTCGGCGTTAACCGGATCGAAGCCGCTGAAAGGCTCGTCCAGTATCATGAGAGCGGGCTTATGCACCACCGTGGTGATGAACTGAAGCTTCTGAGCCATACCCTTGGAGAGCTCTTCCACCTTCTTTCCCCACCAGTCCTGGATGCCGAAGCGGACGAACCAGTCCTTGAGGGCTGCGATTGCATCTGTGCGGGACATGCCTTTGAGGCGGGCCAGGTATAGGGCCTGCTCCCCTACCTTCATCTTACGGTAGAGTCCACGTTCTTCAGGCATGTAACCTATGCGGGCGACGTCTTCCTGAGTGATGGGTTTGCCGCGGAAAAGTATCTCTCCGCCGCTGGGGATTGTGATACGGTTTATAATGCGGATGAGGGTGGTTTTACCGGCGCCGTTCGGTCCGAGAAGACCGGTTATCCTGCCCTCCTGAAAATCGAGGTTCACATGGTCCAGGGCCACCTTTGTGCCGAAGGATTTGCAAACCTCTTTACATTCAATTAGAGCCATAAATTCTGTTTTGTTTTCGAAGCGCTAATATACGCAAATAATTTCTTATTTTTGTAAGGTTATGGCAAAAGGAAGTCCAGACGCAGCGGCCGTCAGTGCCAGCATTATAGAGGAAGTCCGCAACGGCGTTTTCCGTCCAGTATACCTCCTTATGGGAGACGAGCCCTACTACCCTGAGCTCGTCTGCAAAGCCATTATGGACAACTGTCTGGACGAGGCCGAGCGGGACTTCAACGAAACCGTCTGCTATGGTCCGGATGTCACTGCCGACCAGGTGGTCACCGCCGCGCGCCGCTATCCCATGATGGCGGAGCGTCAGCTGGTGGTGGTCAAGGAAGCGCAGGGACTCAAGGGCATCGAAGCTCTCAGCGTCTACACGGACGCCCCTCTGGATAGTACCGTGCTGGTGCTGCTCTTCCACCGAGGCAAGCTGGACAAACGTTACGGTCTCTACAAGAGCATAGCCAAGAACGGCGTGGTACTGGACTCTCCCGCCATCAGGGACTACGAAGTTCCCGGCTGGATCGTATCTTACTACCGTTCCCGCGGCCTCGGCATCGACCCGCAGGCCGCCGCACTACTGGCGGAATCGGCCGGAACTGACCTGTCGGTAATCGTTGCCGAAACTGAAAAACTCCTCCGAAATCTGCCGGAAAGCGCCACGCAGGTAAGCGTGCAGGACATAGAAAAGAACGTCGGCATCTCCCGGGAATTCTCGGTATTCGAGCTCACCAGGGAGTTGTCTGCCCGAAACGCTCCCCGCGCTCTCAAGCTCGCCAGGCACATCGGTGCAGGCGCCCGTTTCGCAATGCCGCCCGCAATCAGCGTGCTCTACACCCATTTCTACCGTATCCTCCGCTACGAGGCCTTCCTTCAGAACAACCCCCATCCTTCCAGGGAAGACGCCGCCGCAGTGCTTGGAGTCAGCCCCTTCTTCGTGCGCGAGTACGATCAGGCCGTGCGGAATTATCCGCTCAGGCGCACCATGTCAATCATCTCCATGCTTTGCGAATACGACTATCTCGGCAAGGGAGGAGACGGCGCCGCAACCGCTCCCGATGAGCTTCTGGTAGAACTCACCGCAAAAATTCTGAATTCATAATGTGGGATCCGCTGCGTCGTAAGGAAGTGGCGGATACCCCCGAGGAGCGGGTCCGTCAATGGTTCATAGGGGTGCTGTCTGGCAGCGGTTTTCCCATGGGCCTGATGGGCAGCGAAGTGCCTCTTTCCTATGGCGGAAAGTCTTTACGGGCCGATATCGTAGTGTACGACCGTGCTGGCGAGCCTCTGGCCATAGTTGAGTGCAAGCGGCAGGAGGTGGAGATCACTGCAGACGTGGCCCGCCAGGCGCTACTCTACCACGGAGCCCTTCCCGTTCGCTTTATTTTCCTAACTAACGGAAATAATACTTATATTTATCGGCGGGCTGCGGCAGGCTTTGAAGCTCTGGACCGTTTCCCCACCTACGAAGAAATGCTATGAGCACCGTAACCGCGCAATATCTCGACAGACCCATCTTCAAAATAGTTTCGAAGGTGGCCGCAGAGCGTGGCGTAAAAGCCTTCGCAATAGGTGGTTACGTGCGCGACTGCTTCCTCGGCAGGCATAGCAGCGACATTGATATTGTGGTGGAAGGGAGCGGTATCGACTTCGCCACCGCAGTCGGGGAAGCCACTCACAGTAAGGTGTCCTATTTCCGTAATTTCGGCACCGCCATGCTCCGTTACCATGGAGATGAAATCGAGTTCGTAGGCGCCCGCAAGGAATCCTATCGTCGCGAATCCCGCAAACCCATCGTGGAAGACGGCACCCTGCGCGACGATCAGCTCCGCCGTGATTTCACCATCAACGCCATGGCCTTCTCGCTGAATGAGGATTCGTATGGTGAATTGGTCGACCCCTTCGGCGGCATCAGGGACCTGGCGGCCGGCATTATCCGCACTCCCCTCGACCCCGACACAACCTATAGCGACGATCCCCTCCGCATGCTGAGGGCGGTTCGTTTCGCAACAAAGCTCTCCACTCCCGAACAGACCTTCACCATCGTCCCGGAAAGCATTGAAAGCATGCGCCGCATGGCCGACCGCCTCTCTATCCTCTCAAAAGAAAGGATAGCCGAGGAACTGAACAAAATGCTTGTCTGCCCAAAGCCTTCCATGGCATTCTTCCTTCTGGACGACGCCGGCCTGCTGCCCAAGATTCTGCCGCAGTTGTCGGCCCTGAAGGGCGTTGAGACGGTGGACGGACGCGGTCATAAAGACAATTTCACCCACACGCTCGCCGTGCTGGACAACGTTGCAGCGAGTGACGGCCCCGAACCCAAACTCTGGCTTCGCTGGGCAGCTCTCCTGCACGACATAGGCAAAGCTCAGGTAAAGAAATATATCCCCGGAACCGGCTGGACCTTCCATGGCCACGACCTTGCCGGCTCCCGGATAGTGCCCGGTATCTTCGCGTCGCTCAAGCTCCCCATCGAGGAGATGAAATACGTGAAGAAGCTGGTGTGGCTGCACATGCGTCCCATTTCTCTGGTAGACGATATCGTCACGGATTCCGCGGTGCGCCGTTTGCTTTTCGACGCCGGCGACGACATCGACGATCTCATGCTCCTCTGCCATGCCGATATAACTTCCAGGAATGCAGAGAAAGTGCGGAAGATTCACGCGAATTTCGAGCTGGTGAAGCAGAAGCTCGTGGAAGTGGAGGCCAAGGACGCCATTCGCAATTTCAAGAATCCCATAAGCGGGGATTATATTATGGAGCTGTACGGAATTGAGCCCTGCAACACGATAGGAGAGATCAAAGAATACGTAAAAGAGGCCATTCTGGACGGCAAAATCGGCAATAATTTCGAGGAGGCCGACGCCCTTATGCGCGTCAAGGCAGCAGAACTCGGGCTGGTTGAGAAATGCAAATAGAGCAATACCTCGCATATCTGGGAGGAGTGCGCCGTTACTCCCCCCGTACGCAGGAAGTCTATCGTGACATCCTGAAACGTTTCGAGGATTCCGGAGAGCAACTAACCCCGACGGGTATAAGGAATTATGAGGTTTCGCTGCTGGATGCCAAAGGCGACAGCGCCCGCACGGTTGATCTGCATCTTTCAGTATTGAGCGGATATTGCCGCTGGGCCATGCGTAAAGGCCTTATGGATTCCAATCCGGTACGGCTCGTCCCAAAGCCTAAACAAGAAAAGCGTCTACCCGTTTTTTATCGGGAGGCGGACATGAAGGAGTATTTTGCCTCTACCGCTGTCAATGCAGATGCAGAGCAACTGGAATTCATGAAAAGCCTTCCTGTCGGAGATCCTACCGTTAAGGAGTTGTATTCCCGTCGGTTACGCAGGCTTATAGTTTCCATGCTGTATGGAACCGGCCTTCGCCGGAGCGAACTGATCTCTCTGAACTACTCTTCCGTGGACTTCTCCCGCAAGGTTCTGTCGGTGCGAGGCAAGGGCGACAAAATGCGGGAAATTCCCCTCACCTCTTCTCTTTGTCAGGAAATTTCACTATATTTGAGTGCAGCAGCATGGATGCTGGGCGATGGTTCGTCTGCCACTCCCCTTTTGCGCACCCCAGCCGGAGGCCGGCTCTATCCGGTCTTTTGCGACAGGGCTGTAAAGCTGGAACTCGGCGGCGAAGTCACGGGGCAGAAATCCCCGCACATCCTTCGCCACACGCTGGCCACGGAACTGCTGGAAGGCGGAGCAGACCTCAATTCCATAAAGGAACTTCTCGGTCACTCCTCTCTTGCAGCCACCCAGGTCTACACGTACAACAGCATCGAGAGGCTGCGAAGTGAATATAACAAAGCCCATCCGAGGGCAAATAAAAAGGAGGAATAATATGGATATTAAACTGAAAAGCCTCAAGTTCGACGCCGACCAGAAGCTGGCCGAATACGTCGACAAGAAAGTCAGCCGCCTGGAGAGGTTCTTCCCCGCCGGTGCTGAACAGACCGCGGAAGTAACCCTGTCGCTCGGCGTGAATCCCGAGAACAAAGAAGTGAAGATTCTCGCGCACATTCCGGGACAGGAACTCGTGATTGAGCGCCAGAGCACTTCGTTCGAGCAGGCAATCACCGACGCAGTGGACGCAATGAAGGAAAAACTCACTCGCGCAAAGGAAAAGCTTTACGAGAAATAGACTCTGCAGGGCTTGCAAATCAGAAAAATTCCTTATATTTGCAGCCCCTTTAGGAAAGATGCTCGAGTGGCTGAAGAGGCGCGTCTGGAAAGCGCGTAACCGCCTAAAGCGGTTCCCGGGTTCGAATCCCGGTCTTTCCGCAAAATCCCCTTAAATCGCTATCAATCAATAATTTAGGCGATTTTATGGGGTCCAGCCGGGACAAACCCGGGACAGACCAAAAAAGCAACCTTTTTCTTGCCGACAAAAGCCTGTACGACCTTATTCAGGAATTGTCGGAAAGAAAAAAAATGCAATTCTTCAGACCAATTCCCTACGTTCATTACAGGACGTGCACACTCGTCGAGGGCGAAGTGTGGTACATTTATTTCTATGTCCAAGACCCGGCAACCGGCAGACTCAAGAGGATCCGCAAGAAGCTGAACCGGATATCACCTTGCAAGCTCAGGCGCCGCGTGGCCAGGGACCTGATGAACGCCATCGACGAGCGTCTGGCACTGGGGTGGAATCCTCTGATTGAACGGCAGGCCCCGAAATCTTACACCAAGCTCTTCGAGTGCTTCGACTCTTTCCTGAAGATAAAGAAGAAGGAGATGGAAAAGGAATCCGTGCGGGTATATGTCTCTTACGTGAAGATAATCAAGGACTGGGCGCAGAAAAACGGTTTCTCCGAAGACAGCCCCTGCACGAGTTTTACGCACGAAGCGGCTGTCGAATTCATGAATGAGGTGGAAGACAACGATAAGATATCGGCCCGCACCTATAATAATTACGTGCGCTTCTACCACGGTCTCTTCAAATGGATGGCTGATAAAGGATACGCGCCGGGCAATGCCTTCGAGGGAATTCAGCGGAAACCGCGTCGCCTTATGAAGAAAAAGCGCCGCCTGTTCACCGATGCGGAGCTGACGCGGCTGTTCACTTTTCTGGCCAAAGAGAACAAGGAGTACCTGGCCATGTGCATGCTCACCTACTGTTGCTTCGTGCGACCTAAAGAACTTGCGCTGCTGCGCTGCGAGGATGTCGACCTGGCCAGGCAGACCGTCCATATACGTGAAGACGTGGCCAAGAACGACAAAAGTTCATACCGGACCATTCCCAATGACCTCATGCCATATCTCTCCAGGCTGGATCTCTCGCATCCTAAATGGTTCCTGTTCGGGAAGAACGAAGGGTTCGACTTCTCCCCTTCCCCGGAGACCATATGCAGCCGCAGGTTCGCGGCATATTGGAACCTTGTTGTCCGTCCGGCCTGTGGATTCGGGATGGATGTGCAATATTATGGTCTCAAGGATACCGGCATCACCAACATGCTCGGCCGAGGCGTGCCCATATCCTTCGTCCAGCAGCAGGCGGACCATTCATCGGTGGCCATGACGGCCATCTATGTAGGCAAAAGCCCTTCAGCCCGGGAAGAGCTGAAGGGCGTGGATATCCTTCCTGATTAAAGTCCGGCCGCTACTGGTTAGCGAAATCGTCCGCATCTCGCAATAGACTGGACGTGGGTACTTTCACGGCCGGGGCAACTTCGGAAGAATCCACTTTGTTATGGCCGCCACAGCCAGATATATCAGGATTGCAAAAAAGGTGAGCCGGCCCAGTACCAGGAAGAAACTCTGCCACTGAGTCAGGGGCTTCTCGACCTCTATTATCTCCGGAGGCGGCTTCTCGCTGTAAAAGGCAGTTGTATCCGAGACGGGGACCGAAACGGGCACGTGGATGGTCTGCGGCTTCGTCTCAAGTGAATGGTATAAGTATCCACTCCGGATTGCCGCATCGCTTTTCGAGAATGTGTTTTCAAGGTGCGAGGCCGTGTCCCGCGTCACCACTTCCTTCACCTCCGACGGCAGGTTGATGGTTGCCGTAACATGGGCAATCCGTTGCCGGATCACCACCGAATCCCGATAATCCGAGCGGGGCTGCTGCTTGCAGACGCAGCAGGAAGAAAGCAGCAGTATGGCCACGCACACGAGTATGGCAATGATGCCCACTGCGTGCTGCCAGGGTTCCATCTCCGGGGGACCGTTGTCGTCATGGATGAACGTCGTCATGGCGTCATTTTATATTTATAGTTATTGTCTCGCCGCGCTTGTGCGCAGGCATGAGGTAGTTGTCCATAAGGTCATAGTAGTACTTTGTCGCTTTGGAAATCCAGCCTTTCTTGTCGTTCTTACCCACTCCAATGCACCCGAGGGAATCTTCTGCGCAGTTGAGCGGATGGATGCGCACCCCGGAGAAGGCAGGCACATCCATTATCTCGGGGACGAGACCACCGTATTTCTCGCCCCAGGCTCGGTTCATGAACTTTGGTGAAAAAGTGAGTTTGACTATATATGTTCCGGTGGGGATTGCGGTCTTGCCGTACACCTTCCCCAGCTGGATAGCCTTGAGCGGCATGGACTTGTCGAAGCCGCGGTCCTTGTCTTCCATGGAGTTCCCGAAGAAGGCTCCGGCAACATAGAAGCGACCCACGGTGTACGTGTCCTTCTTCCACTTGCGCTCGACGAGGAGATTGAGTTCGCCCACGGTTCAGCCCTCCTTCTTTGCGTAGCGCCCGGTATTCTCGTCGCGCAGCTGCTTGTTCGCTTTCATGCCCAGGGCCTTGGTAATGTCGACAATCTGCTTCTGCAGCGCGGCAATCTGCTTCTGATAAGAGTCCCTTTCCCGGGTGCGCTCTTCTCGCAGAGCCTTCACTTCCGCCTCAAGTTCCTGTATGCGGGTGTTCTGCTGGTTGATAAGGGGCTTGTAGACCTCATCGACAATCTTCTTGATGTTGTCGATTTCCATGCCCTTGCCCTCCTCCTTTCCCTTCTTGCGGTTGATCCGCCAATTGAGGAGCTGCGTGAGGCCACCGGCTCCCAGCGCTGTGGCGGCATAGCTTAAGATTTCGTTCACTTCCATGGCTGTATAGAGATATAATGTTACTTCACGAACACCCACACCAGCACACCAACTACCGCATAGAAGGCCCTTACGAAGAAACTCTGCGGGAAATTAAGGTCCACATCCTTCGTGTGGCTCCTTGCTATCCCGAGTGCATAGGCAGCATTATGAGCCGCCCATTCGAGCTTCATCTGTGCGAAGCCTCTTTCCCAGACTTCACTCTTGGGATGAAGGGCCTTCATCTGGTTAAGCTCCGTCTGAAACTTCTTCTTCGACACCTTATAGGAATCGAAGATGCAGAGGTTCGCAGGGATGACGTTCTGCGGCGTTATAGAGTGCTTCTGCATAAGGCTATTCGGATATTGCCTTGCGGACTTCCTTTATAAGAGCCTTGGCATCCACCTCCGGCGCTCCGCCTTCGGGATAGCGGACTGCAAGGTCTTTGGCTACGGAGTCGCGAAGGTCCTCTTCGTCGAATCTGCCACGGAACACAAGTTCGGTGCAGATGACGTTATCGGTCTGCTTGGTCTTGCCTTCTTCGCCTTCCTTCTTTGCGGGGATGGTGATGACCTCCGGCACAGCATCCCAGCGGATAGTGATGATGCCGTCATTGATTTCCACTGCTTTGAAGTCTTTAGCTTTTACGATAGTTCTGATTGTGCGCATTTGATTGAGTATTTTAAGTTGTTGAAAAATCTTCTTTCCTGCCGGAGCTTACTGCGAAGGCGCTGCCGGCGAGGATATTTAACGTTTATCTTCTCGCAGCCTGGGGAGATGATGATATATGTGTTCCACTCCGGAGCGATGGAGTTGCAGATCTTCTCCCTCTGCTCCACGGTGTCGTAGTGCTTCATCAGACCGAGGTAGGAGTTCAGCGAGGAAACGAAGTCCTGTGCCCTCGATTCCTTATTGCGGATATGATTGTAGTACCTTACTGCATTGCAGGCTTTTCCGATAGTCTTCCCGGAAGGATAGGCTTTACCCTCGCGGAAGATGACTCCGAGGTACTTGAACCCGTCCCGCCAATGGCAGAGTTTGAACTTATGTGGATTGACCTTTGCCCCGCAGGTGAGTTCGAGCATCTGCCGAATGACAGGCATTGCGTGCAGGAGGGCCTGCTTGTCCTGCGATATAAGCGCGAAGTCATCCACGTAACGGTCGCTCTCGAAATGACGGGTGATGAAGTGGTCTATGATGTCAAGCTCGAAGTTTCCGTCCAGCTGTGAGAGCAGGTCGCCGATGGGGAGTCCGTGCCGGTGGAAAAGACTCTTACGCTCAGGGAGTGCCGCCCACTCCTCCGGGGAACCGTACCTGATGCAGTCTTCCTCCGGGGCATGGGTGATGATAAGACGAATGAGGTGGAGGAGAACTGCCTTGTCTTCGCCCACATAGCGGTCTGCAACGAACTTGCAGAGTCTGCCTGCGGCTTTCTCCCGGTTGATTCCCATGAAGAATCCGGATAGGTCGAATATTATAATGTAGGCATCCTTCGTGTAGTCCTCGGATACACGTCTTATTTGTTCACGGAGGTTCTGCACCGCCCAATAAACGCCTTTTCCCTCACGGCAGTTCCAGGTCGTCGGGACGAACTGCCTCTCGAGCAGCGGGATGATACGCTCCGCCACCCAGGTATGCACCACGCGGTCGCGGAAAGCCGCTGCAAAAACCTCGCGATTCTCGGTTATGAAGGCGATGGACGTGCCAGGGTAGTAAGTTCCGTCGGAAATCTCCTTGTGGAGTTGCCG
This sequence comes from Bacteroidales bacterium, assembly GCA_017412645.1. Taxonomy (GTDB): domain Bacteria; phylum Bacteroidota; class Bacteroidia; order Bacteroidales; family UBA932; genus Cryptobacteroides. Next base: position 145,589 of record JAFPWX010000022.1, read on the forward strand.
GACATTTGCCAATTCGTTGATGCGAAAAAGAACTGCGCTGGCAGTACTCTTCTTATGCTCAAGACACTTCTGATATGCCTGCCACAATCCTTCCTCCGACAGATAGAAAACGGGAGTGCCTGCCTCTTGTATTCCTTGAAATTCGGAGACAGCAAGAACATAGTTAGTGTTGTTCTTATTGTTGTTGTTCACGTTTCCATTGTTCATGTTCACGTTCCATGCGTTGTTGAGAGAATAGTCGCTTATTCTGCGGCGGGTAAATGACCCTCCGCAGACCTTTTCAATTACATACTCGGTGCGCACGGCGCAGCCGCGACCGCGCCGCCACTGACCAGCAACTTACGTTGCGAGGCTAACCATCGGGCAAGCTCTCCCTCAATGTCTTCTATCAGTTCCGCCATATCCAGCGAGAGGGTGCGTCCGAATTGGAACTCACCTGTCATCTCGCACCGAGTATGATAACGCACGAAAACGCGGAAGTGTTTCCGTGCGTCCTTGATAAGGTCGAACTTCTCCTTTGGATTTGGCTCAAGATAGGCCATCTCGGAGCAGGCTTGAGCCTGGTCCGCCCACATCCGCATAGGCTCCCAGAGCGAACGCCTGTACTTGACGGGAACGTTCGCATCGAAAGCCAGCAACAGAAGGCACAGACGGTCCATCTTGTCGAAGACCTTCCCGGATTGATTCGCCTTTTTGTTCATACTCGTTAGTAGTTATGCCCCGCCGCATCAAAGCGACGGGGCGAAAGGTTTAATCATAGTAATAATGAAAAGCGGAGACAGCAAGAACATAGGTAGTGTAGTACTTATAGAGGTTGCCCACGTCTCCAGTGTCCATGTCCACGCCCCATGCGTTGCGGAGAGAAGAGGCACTGGACGACCAGTGCCAGCTGTTATCTATTGAGGCTATGTTCGAACCTTCCCAATCGGCAAGGAGGCTGTTTATAGCTGCCTTGTTGTTATAGATGGTCTTGAGTTCGCCTGCTCCGGGAAGATACTGCTGCGCCATCCAATCGTTCGACTGCGAGGCAAAAAGCGCTGCGGGGCAGTCAATGAGGGAGGATAGGATCTTGTCGGAGTTGAGCGCCCCTTCCATATCAAGGGCTGCCGCAGCCTGCGCTGCCTCCCAATTCATGCCATTGGTATAGAAGTATTCCTCCAGTCCGGGAACGCTCCTTCCAAAGTTCTGCTTAGACCAGTACAGCGTCTGAGATGACTTGTTGCCAGACATGAGCAGGAAGGAAGCCGTTGCGGTGGAGACGAGAACGCCTACGCCCCAGCCGCCATCGTCCATTGACTCGTCCTCGCGGGTGTCCCACTCAGAATCGGGTTCTTCGTCGCCGTTGGCCTGCAGGACGGGGTAGATGCGAGAGTTATTGTCTTCGTCCATTACGGCATACCAGCCGTACTTCCATACCCCCAGCGAACAGTTCCAAAGGAACACCTCGCGGGATTCCTTGCAGGCGGTAAAGACAAGCCTGAATGAGGCGCCGAGGCCACTTACTATGGAGTAGACGGTGTAGTGCAGTCCGTATCGGATGTCGAACTCCACGATGGCATACTCGTCTGCATCGGCCTGAGAGATGGAGAACTCCCGGATCGGGTAGTTGAAGCCTGTAGCGGGGTCGTAGGACTTTACATAGACCTTCCCGCCGTTCACGGAGGCGGATTCATTTCCGTCGTTCCCGCGAATTTTCACCACTACATGCTCAAGGGCGGGGTCGGACTTGCCGACTTTACCAGAGAGACTCTCCGCGAGTTCCTCCCTTTCCTCCGTTCCCTTGTTCAGCTGCTCTTTCAGGAAGGTCTCCACCTCTGCGTGGGTGTGTCCGTTCCAGGGTGTGTTGATGTCATTAATTTTTCCCATTTCTATAAACGTTAATTGTTAGTATTCTTGTTATCTTTTATCTGGATATCCATTCTTCATCACCGTCCCATAAGGCCTCCGAGCGCCAGGTGATGAGAGACTCCTCCAGCACCGCCGGGATGATTCCCGTATAGACTCTGGGTAGATATCGGTCGCCAAATTCCTGCGAAAAAACCAGATGGGAGCGCTGGGCGTCCTTGCTGTCGGTCGGCTCCGCAGAAAGGAATAGCGGGTTGCATTTGCGCCCATAGATCTTCGTGGGCGCGTCGCAGCTCCGGATGATTATCACTACTCCACGGCCTGCGAACGCTTCGATGAAATTGTTCAGGGCCTGATTGTCTCCAGGATAATCGAACTCTACCTTGTCCGCGAACACTTTCGCGTCCACGTCGCCGGAGTTCTCATATCCGGCGCTAATGGACGGTCGGTCTGCCTGGATAAAGAGTCCGCTGGCTCCCCCGGCAAGAACGATATCAGACGAGACAACGGTTTCGCCAAGATGACGAACTGCGTCCACGGCGATATCATTTGCATCGTAGATGTTTATTATGTCCCGCTTCGGAACAGCAGCGCCGCCACCGGGACGTTTGGGGATAGATATTTTCGTGTAAGTCATACTCTATGTTGTGTATTCTGGCAGATTGGTGAATGTGGGCAATACGCCACCACGCTCATATTCGCGGCGGAACTTGAAGGTCGCTTCGTTCAGTTCCCCTGCCGAAAACTTCGGCGAGGCCTCTGACATAGAAATCTTCTCCGGCTCACCGCCCGCAGGGATATAGTATTTCTCGGCGGACCGTAGAAATGCCAGCCAGAGGCGCCGCTCTTCGGCCGTCGAAATCGGACCGCTGGAGGCCTCGAAAATCGTATCGGGATTGGTGTCGAGAGAGCGACGGAGTCTTCCGTTAATGAATTCCGAAGGTTCATATCCCCCAAGGAAACGGAATCCGCCAATAGCGTGAATGGAGTCCACTCCCCCGAGGTCATTGACGAAGGCGAAACTTGCTGAAGCTGTGCGCCCGTTGTGAACGACATACCGCACGGTCGGATATGTCCGTATCGTAATGGTTTGCAGGGCTCCCGTGGCGCCAGGCGCAGTTCGGGTTATTGACAGCGCGACATCCCAGGCGACAATGTGGCCGCCTTCGCCAGAATCATGGCCTTCAATCCAGGCCTTTGACATATTGAGGACGCAGAGCCAGGTCTGCGACTGGTCCAAGCTGTCGTTCAGAACCATGTTTCCCTGCTGACCGTCCGCATAATACACCGTGATATTCTTCTTTATCTTATAGGTATAGGTTCCGGAGATATTTCCAAGGCCGGCCCACGCTATTGCAAGGAATTCGAGTGCTCCCGGATAGGTCTTCCTGATCTGCGGAGCCTGCGAAAGAAGTCTCTCCGCCAGTATATCGGCCGCATCATCAGCATCCACGCTCCTGTCCATAATGAAGCCTTTGACAGCCGGGAAGGTTACTTCGTCAACCATATCATTATTGCTGTCCACGATGCGTAATGTCACTTCAGACAATACCGTAGTGATTAAGCCATCATTGCTGGACGGCAAGTCTGCCGATGCAAGCGGCAGCGCATCCAGCACTTCTGCGAGATCCAGGGTATGGGAATTGCCGTCGGCTATGGCCTTGAGTTCGAAGCTCGCCAGCTCCACGCCGTCATCGGTTACGATCAGATGGAGCGTTTCGCCCGCGTCCAACGTGTACGTAAGTTCTCCGGCATTGCCTGAGAGGATAGGTATGGCTGAGCTATATGACAGGCTTCCCATAATTGCTTCTTTTTTGCAAAGTTACTTTCCGGGCAGACTCCGGAAAGGACACCCATTATGGGCATTCCACGAATTCGCCCCTGCAGGAAACAAGACCTCTTTTGGCGGTGATGTCGAATGTTAGCTTCTTGACAAGCCAAAGGCGTCCGGAGAATTGAACCTTTTGCCAGAACCGGAAAGCGGCAATGTCCGATACTGAAAGGTTTAAACCGGCCGTAATTGTATCTTTGTCGGTATTGATGAACTGTGCGAAAGTGGCGTGCAAATCGTCAAATATCCGCTGCGAGCGAATAGGATATGCGCTGTTCTGCCATCCCGAACCATATCCATAAGTTTTATTGTCAACCAGTTGGCTATTATGAAGAGTGCCTATATACATTTTCGTTGGAAGGTCCGTCTGAGACACGGCATATACCGGCTCGATTGCAGGGAGCATTTTCGGAGTTCTGGTGATGCTGCTTCCACTCTTGGACAGGATTTCGCAGGGCACGCAACGTATAGGGATGAATGGTGAACTATTGTCTACGATTTCATCCTCGCTTCCGGTTCCGACAGAGACGACAGCCAACCCTTCCCTGTGAACCGTATCCACGAGACGCTCGTAAGTTGAGATTCCGTCCACGGTGCAGTTCTCTTTCTTTATCGAGAATATATCTTCGCCTTCATTGGTTACTTTGAATGCTTTATAATCATTGGTCGCGGCCGAAAACATATTATTCATATTCGCAACCGTTGTTTCACCTTGGTTTGCGGCAGCGGTCGCTTCGCTTCCTGCTGAACCCTCTTCTGAGCCAAAACCGAAACGGTACCCTTTCGCAATCATCTTCCTCGCCTCAAACACATCCGACACCTTGGACTCCCAGTCCAGGGAATCGGTGACAGGTGATATCAAGATGTCGTGTAATCTCTTGAGGTACAACCTGTTTCCGTCGCGGAACACGGCCATACAAAAGGTCTTGGCCACCGCTTGAAGCAATTCCAGGAATGACACGTCCGGAAGTTGAGCAGCCGGTGAGGTATAAGTGCGTGTAACAGGAAAAACCCATTGACCAAGAATATGGATAATCGGGAAGGCCTCCATAACAAGAAAGGGGACTATTGATAGGATATCATTAACTGAAACCGCAGTCATAACATTGTCAAGAATCTTCTCGTCACCAGTCTCTGCCACGCGTGATGGCAGGATGGTTTTTATCCAGTCTCCGGAGGCTGAAGTTGCATTGTATATCTTATTCCGCCGCAGCGAGGCTAAACGGTTCCCGGAGAATCCGTATTCCAGAAAACCGTCTTCGGTGACGGCATCGAACTCAAGGGTACCACTCATCAGTTCCACGCCGTCAAGTACCAGAGAGACTGCAAGCGAATGGACCGACGGGAGCATCTTGAGTGCCGGCAGGTAGCCGAAGACAATGCAGTTATCCATGGTGGGAGGGAACTGCAAAGAGGTGCTGAACGTGTTCGGAATGTAATCCTGACAGAATATCGGATTCTCCATCTCGAACTCGACGCTGGTGTCCGGTCGGACATCCAGTTCTTTTCCGGCGTCTGTAATGATTCGTAGCATTCTGTTATGGCTTTATTTTCCCTCGTTCAAGTTGCTGCTGCCGCTTGTTAAACACTTCCTCAAAGCCGTTCAGGCCGGTCATAGTCATAATCGCCGGAATCGGGTTGTCCATCTTGACGAGTATCTCGCCAAGCATTGATTTCACCTCCGACATGTCTGCCTCTGGGATGTCTGCCGCGCTGGGACGGCCGGAAGGTGTGCCCTGTGTAACATAGCCGCCGGATGCAAGGCCGCAGGTTTGCGCCGGATAGGTGGCGCTGAGATTGAGGCTCTTGAGGGTACCCATCCTGCGGGCGTTCTCTATCTGGGCCAGGACCGGCGCAATGGAAGGATTGCTCACTCCGTCAGCCGGGACGACGTATTCCATACCATCCTCCCCTACGAGTATTGTCGGCCGGCCGATGAAGCCACGCCTTCCAGGTGCGACCGACGCCTTATAGCCTTTCCCGTCCTGGGCCCTGTTCACGGATACCAGGCCGCCTTCGGCATATCCAACCGGAGTCGCTGATATCATCGCCACCTGGGCGGCTCCGAGCGCGGCCATTATGGCAGCAGGTACCACGCCGGCAGGCCAGCCCCCGAACTCCACGAAGGTTTTCAGGGTGGCCAGGGCGGAATCGATGGTGGCCTGCACGATGGCCAGCTTCTTTTCCCGCTGCGCCTGCTGAAGCTTCATATCGTCGGATTTCTGCTGCTGCTCCTTCTCCATCCGCTCGATCTCGGCGTCGTATTGCACCTGGCTCATGAGTCCGGAATCGAGACGCTTCTTCAGCTTTTCTTTCTTATCGTCCTGGATCTTGACATATTCGTCGTATTCCTTATTCTCACGGTCGTTCACGAGTTTGATAGCCTGGGCTGCGAGCTTATACCCTTCCTGTGCGGCGCCGCCTATGCCGCCGAGAATGGTGGACATATCCTTGGCGCTGAGCGTTCCTTTCTCCAGGTTCAGGAAGAGCTGGTCCCAGTCGGACTGGGAGATGCCGAAAAGAGAACCGCCGCTGCCTCCCTTGAAGAGATTGGCCAGGTTCTGCAGACCCCCTTTCTTCGACAGATTGTCAACGTTCGCCTTCGCCTCGGCCAGCTGCTTGCGGAGTTCTGCCAGCATCGCCGCATACTGCGCCTTCTGTTCTTTGGTAAGGTTCGAATCTTCGGTTTCGACAATCTTATCAATGATGGATATCTGTGATTCTATATATGCAAGATTGGCAGCAGCGGTGTCTGAGGCCTGTTTCCTTTGAATCTCTGCCTTGCGGTGAGCAGGTGTTGTCGCAAGATTCAACTCGTAAGCATCTTCTTCCTGAATCTTCGCAATTATTGTTTTGTACCTCGTGTCAAGATCCTTCTTTTCCGCCTCGATGGCATCGATGCGAATCTTGCGGAGATTGTTCTGATGCTGCTTCTCGGCAGCCTCCACTACTTTCTCGTAGTCCTTAATGGTCTCTTTGTTCTTTTCATACCCCTCCATTTCGGTCTCAAAGCGGAGGTCCTCGGCCGCTTCCTGAGCCTTCGCCCGCTCTTCGTGTGTTTCCGATATGGAAATATACAGCTGGGCTGCCGCCTTCTCGGACTCAAGGAACTTCTTCCTTCGCTCCTCTTCCTTCTTGGCAGATTCTTCATTCTTTTTTTGTACCTCTTGATTGTGTTTGAGGGTGGAATCCTGCATATCGGCTTCTATCTTGGCCCGGTCGGCTCCGGACTCCTTCCCAAGAGCGAGACGCGCCTTATATGCCGATTGCTCCGCCTGATACATCGCTTCCTGGAATTCGGTCTCGGATGCAATCTCGCCGTCGTTATAGCGCCGTGTGATTGAGGCCTTTTCCTTCAGATAGGCTTCATCGCTACTGAGGTTCCAGGACTTTTTGCCACTGTCGCTTCCTCCGGATGTGGTCGCACTGGAGGAAGTAGGCGCAGAACCTGTCGAAACTGTTCCAGTACTGGTCGTCGCCGTATCGTCCATAACAAGCCTGCCGAGTGCAGACTGGTGTTGGGCTATATTCTTTTCGAGTTCCTTCAAGGCCTTCTCTTGGCGTTTTTTCTCCTTTTTATCAGAAGTCGCAGCGAGTCTTTCCTTGAGAGCGTCCGCCGCCGTCATATATTCCAGCAGCTTGGCGTTGGCCGCTTCTGCAGCTTCCTCGGCGCTATCGAAAGTGGTCTTATAATACTCCACCAGACCGTCAACCGCCTTTTCCTGACTGATCTGACCGCCACTCACCAGGTCAGTAATGCCCTGAATGGCCATGCGGGTATAATCGACGATGCTCTTGAGCACGCCGGTGGTGCCGCGAAGCGTGAGCACGAACCTCTCCCAAGCGGATTTCAGTGACAGAACCGACCCTTCGAGGGTGTTCATCCTGGTTTCTGCGAGTTCTTTGAGGGCCCCGTCCGTCAGTTCCAGTTCGTTGCGCAGTTCGGCTGCCGAATCCGCCCCGCGCAGGAACGAATTGAATGCTGCCACGGACCGTTTGTCAGTCAGTTCGAGGGTGGTGGCCAGATCGATACCCTTTGCGTCCAGGGTCTGGAGCCCGGATATGAGCTCATCGAAGTTGCTGACAGGACCGCCCAGGGATTTCGCGAGGTCTCCGTTGGCGTCGGCCAGCTTCAGGAAGATATTTCTCGTGGCAGTAGCGGCCGAGGATGCGTCAAAGCCAGAATTGGCCAGGACACCCAGCAGGGCGGTAGTATCCTTGACGCTGAAACCGAAGGTCTTGGCCACCGGGCCGACGGTGCTCATGGCAGACTGGAGATATCCGAAGTTGAGAGCGCTCTTGTTGGTGGAAAGCGCCAGGGCGGCAAGGGTATCCTCCGTGTCCGTAGCACTGAGCTCGAACATACGAAGTGTCGCACCTGCGAGAGCAGCTGCTTCCGGAAGATCCGCTCCGACCGCCGTTGCGAAGTTCAGCACCGGCTCTTCCATGGCTTTTATCTGGCCCTTGTTGAACCCGAGCTTTGCGAGTTCCGTCTGAAGGGCCGTGACTTCCGATGCCGTATAGCGGGTGCTGCCGCCGAGGCGCATGGCCTCATTGGTAAGATCCTCCATCTCCTTCACGTTTACTCCGAGAATGGTCGAAAGGTTGACGTTCGCCTGCTCAAAGTCCTTCATGGTATTGACGGCGCTGCCAAAGACCTTGGTCAGACCGGCCACTACACCGGCAGCTGCCGCCCATCCGGCCTTGATGCCGGCAAGCCCCTTCATCGCCTTGCCTGTATCCCCGGCCTGGGTCTTCAGCTCCCGCATCCGGTCCTTGGTCTTCCTGAGCTCTTCGTTGTATTTTGTGAACTCGGGAGTACCAGGCTTGAGGTTCCGGAGCGTCGCGCTTACAGTCCGGGCGTGCGAAGCCAGCTCCTTCATCGTCATGCCGGTAATGCTCAGGCGGCGCTCATAGTCGGCATAATTCGACTGCAGGTTCTTGAGGGCGCTCCTGTGAGCGTTCAGTTCCTTATCCAGAGTCTTGACCTGGTTGGATTCCTCGCCATACTGTTTGACGAGTTTCTTCCTCTCTTTCTCAAGGTCGGAGATAGTGGATTTGGTCTTGGTGATTTCGCCGCGAAGCGAGGCCATGTTCTTTCTGGTCTCGTCTCCGTTGATTATGAGGTTCAGACGAAGGTCTTCTTCTTTGATTCGTGCCATGGATTACCGGTTCTATGGCACAAAAATAGCCACTCGAAAGTGGCTTAAAAGGACATCACATATGCACGGACATACCTCGCTTCACCGACGGTAGATGCCATTCGAGCTCATCTGTTAGGTATGCTCTAAGCGTATCAAGAAATGCGGCATCTTTGGAACTGAGGCCGACATTATCAAGCGGAACCTTCATAAAGTTTGGTCCATGGACGCGGCCCGGCATAATGCCGGTAATCTTAACCACGTAGTAGTTGTCATAGCAATATATTGCTAAATCATATCTCAAGTCCACCCGATATGTCTTATTTGCTTCTAAAGAGGGGATTCGAAGATCATAATCAGCATACATCAAGCTCTGACTATATACATAGTCATAGCACCTCGTGACTTGAGATTCCTTTGTAGGATAATTCCATAGTACCTCAAATGCCCTTTTGTATAACTCACTCCTGCTCACCCCCGGCATCTCCACTGTCTTTTCCACCTTCCAGGCATCATCACCCCACTGCCCGAATGCCGCAAGGCTCGTACAAAGAATAAGAAGGGTTATGATTACCAGGCGTTTCATCTGTCACAAACATACAAAAAAGATTTTGCAAATGCAATGCCTTTGCAATAATATTACGTACCGGAGAGGAATTTCGACCGGATTTCGTCAATTTCCTCCTTGAGCGCAGCCTGCATCAAGGAAGTAAATTCGGTCATCAGGCGGTCCGCCACCCGGTTGTACATCTTCATCACCGGGCGGTTGTGGATCCGGCGCCGGTGGGCCTTCTGCTGGCCGGAAAGACGGGGCATATCCAGGAAACGTTCGTATGCCGGGTGAACGAACTCTATCACCCCGTCGAAGTCGCCGTCCGAACCCTTGGCCACGGCCGAACGGTGCGACAACAGGTAGCCGGTGCGGTCGGTGAGCACGCTGCGGATTCTGGAGGTCTGGCCCTGAAGGAAGTTTTCGGCCTCCTCGTTCAGGACCTTATGGATGAACCTTGCCCGGACCAGATCTGCCATGGCTTATTCGAAAGAGAGTGAGAGAGAGTATCCGTTCCAGCTGCTGAACACCTTGACCTCCGGACGCACCTCGGCATCGGTGAGCGTGACTCCGGACAGGCCATCGCAACCGTCGGAGTCTTCCCGTATTTTCGACAGGATATCGTCCGCCACATCCAGGCAGCGGTCATACTGTTCGCGCTCCAGGATGTCGGTCTTGCCGTCCCCGAGGTCCTTTTCCAGGATAAAGAATGCGGCATCGATGATGTACCTGCGGGGCGAGTCCGGATCCAGGAAGTTCACCCTTGCCTCCGGGCGTACCGCAAGCACCTGGATACTGGCAAGAGTTGTAAGCCGGGGCGCGGCGTCCTCCTGGCCGGTGACGTAGTTGAAGTGAACATCCGGGCGCTCCGGCAGGCTGAAGTCCCGCAGATACCCGTTAATCCTTTTTAGCTTTCTTAAGATTCCGTTCATTGCGCTGGTTTTCTTTGTAGTTTGACCACATGTGAAGGATTATGGTCATCAGCGGTGCTTCATCCACCGCATCCATATTGCCGATGGTGCCCTCCCTCGCTATCTGCAGCAACAGGTCATTCCAGGTGGTCTTCTGACCGTCGGATTCTTCGCCGCCAGAGAAAAGCAGGCCGAGGTCTACGGATTCGCCGCCAAGCGTCAGCTTTTCCGTCTGGAGGAAGTTGATGCAGCTGGCGAACCAGAGCATTATCAGGTTCTTTTGCCACGGAAGCATAGCGAATACCGCCTTGACATCGTCCTCGAAGGTGTCAACCCTGACTGGCCGCACCTTGCGGCCGGCCTTGTTGGCGTTCATTGAACGCGGCCGATAGAGATGGGCTATGCATTCGTCGAGCGCTGCGGGGTCTTCCGTCTCGAAGAAGGTGTTCAGGGCCATAGCCGCGCTCCGGAACTCCCCGAACGTCAGGTCCTGGCATAGGGTAGCGGGGCCGCAGAGCGAACGGCCGCCACACTTCACGCTTTGCAGGGGATTCTGGATGCTCCGGAACGATAGCTGCGGGACGGTGTCGTCTTCCGGAGTATTATAATATATATAGGAAATGAGGTTGCAAAGAGTGTTTAGATTCTCCACTACGGCACTGTTCACGGCTGCGGCGCGGGATGGGCCCCGCTGCAGGCCGATGAGCCGGTAAACCACCAGTACTTCGAACTGCCGCCGGGTGAGTTCTCCCTTGGCGAGCCGCTCGTACTGCTGGAAGATATACCGCACCTGTGAGGCGGACATCTCATCCCAGGATTCGGGCATCTTGAGTGTCTTGACGGCCGGGCCTCCGGCAGCCGGGGTGAGATCTATCCTTATCATACGGTGAAGTATTTGTTTTTCGGGTCGTTCTCCGGAATCAGGGGGAATCCCTTATATGGGTTCTCCTTCACTTCCGCGAGCACTTCTGATTCGGCCTGTGATGCCTGCTCTTCGAGCTTGGCCACGGCCCAGTCTATCTCTTCAGTGGTCGCTGCCCGTTTTTCTTTATTACCCTGGTATGACGGGGCGAACTGACGTGCCACCTCGGTCGGGAATACCGACAGGGCCCAGCGGCGGAGCGCCAGTACCAGGGCCTTCAGCACGATAAATCTACGGGCTGCTGGGAGCAGGGCATCCGGAATCTCGGTCACTCCTGCCTCAGATATGAGCTTTGCCTGCGACTCCTCCATGAGCGGGACCATCATGAAGAAGGTATACTGGCTGTGAGCCACAGGATAGACCTGTTCCATTGCGGCGAGCGACGGCACCAGCAGCTGCGCGGTCCTCTGGTATATCGGAGTCGCTTCCCAATCGGAATCCCGTATTGCCGTCAGATAGCCGAAGAGCGCGTCGAGCGAACGGTAGTAACGTTCCCGCATCTCGCGGTCGTCACGGTCGATCATCCACTCGAACGGGACCTTCTCGTTGTCGCCGACGGTCATCTTGCGACCGGAAGCCCCGTGCGTGAGCCCAGTAATCCGGGAGAAGTTGCAGATGGCAAGGAACGCCACCGGGCGCCTCACCATATCCAGGTACTCCTGGTTTTTCGAACTGATATTTTCCTGGGCGTATATCGCTTCGGCTTTCGCCACCACGGCATCTCCAACGACGCGCGCCACCTCCATCTGCGCGGATATCACTTCGGTGGCCACTGCGCTGAAGGGAGTGGCGGCCTGGAAGGTACCGGACAGTTCGTAAAGCTCGACGGAGCCATTATCATTCTTATTGAAAAGCATGGTTACTGGTTTTTAATCCGGTCTCCGGACGAAATGGACTCTTCGGTCTTCACGCTTTGGTGGAAGAAACCCAGCTGGAGGTTCTTTCCGGGGAAGTTTATAGCGAGAGCCTCGTTGATGGAGGCCGTGAGCAGCATTGTCGGAATCGCCGTGTCGGAGTTCAGGTAGAGTTTGAAGGCATAGAGCATCTCGCTGCCGGATGCGAGCTTGCCGTTCACCATTATGTTCGACAGGGACGGATGAAGCCCCATTCCGGAAGTGATTGCAGACACGGACGCCTCGGCTATCTTCAGCTGCGAGTCGACGAAGTCTTTGATCTTCTGGTCGACCGCTTCAATCTTCCAGGGATGGACGTTGCCCATGTCATCGGCGCAGTCGATGGAGTGGAACATCTTGCCGGCATTCTCCTTGCCGGTAAGCACCTGCGTCATGGAGTCGAGGAGTTCCTTGGTTATCTTCATAATCTCCTTCTCAATCTCCGCGTCGCTCCAGTCGGGGTTGGCGTTCCGGAGCACCTCGCGCCGATAGTCCCAGTATGCCTGCGAGCTGTGCACGTGATATGCCAGGTTGATGCCGTTGTCGGTGACGTACTTGAAGATAGTCGGTATTTCCGAACCTCGGATGATCCACCGGAGCGCTCCCCAGAACTGCGGGATGGAGTAGAAACTGCGGCCGAACGAGTCGAGGCGGCGGTAGAAGGCCGCTGCCGGGTACTTCCCCGGATTACGCCTATCGAAGACCGGGAATACCTGGATACCCGTATTCAGGCACCCGTGCTCGAAGTCACCTACGAGAATGTGTTTGCAGGCCTCGATGCGGCGGGAATCGTCTTCCGGCCACTCCAGCCGCGACATCCCGACCGGCAGGTGTTCGAGATGGCTCACCTTTTTGATGCTGCTGAGCCGGGAACCCCGGGTGAGATACCGTGCATCGAAGTAACCTCCGGTATGAAGGAAGTCCTCCATGATGCCGAGGAGATACTGCTTATAATTCCAGCTGTCAAGCCAGGCCTGGGCCTCTTCGTCTTCGGTCCACTGCTGGATAATCTGGCCGTTCTCGAACACGTTCCTGAAGAGCTGGGGACCCTGGCCCCAGAGCAGACCCTTCTGGCGGGCGATGATGCCGGGCGCCAGGTTATTGTCGCTGAGGGTGTCACGGATGAAAGACGGCACGTCATTGTTCCACCCGTAGGGCACTATCCGGTAATCGCCCACGGTCTGGGGCATCACCTCCCAGTCATGACGTCCGTTTATGATGAAAGTCTGCCCCATAGCCCCCTTCAGGGAGCCGTCGATGGCATTCGACAGGATATACACTCGGCCGTCGTCAAGATGGGCGGCGAAACTGTGTTCTGATATTTGCTTTATGTTTTTCACGACATCGTTACGTTTTCCCCGTTGAAGGTCATCAACAGCGGCTGATAGAAGCGGCGGGGCTCCATCGTATCCAGGTTGATATACCTTTCGATGATATCTGCATCTTTGTACTTCGAGCCCATCTCCCTGGAGGTGAGGCGGCCATGGAGCACTTCCACCATACCCTCGCTGCGGCCCCTTTCGAGGTCGCAGCTCATGAATGAGAAGCTGAAGTCCTTCCCTTCCCGGGAAAGGTCCCTCATCCGGTGTATGGCGTCCCAGATATTCATCCTGTGCAAAATTACCCCGAATCAATCCTTTGGAAAGGACGGAAAATCCTCTTGTCGGCGCCGGGAGGTCTTAAGCGCCCTTTCGGGCGATGTGTACCCCCGCGCCGGGCGATATTCAGGCGTTATTTAACTGAACGAAAGTATTAAAGTGTTGAAAAGCAATTCGTTGACTCCACTGGCCGGGATGGACGCACTTTTTGTGTCGTTCGAGAGCGCGGCCCGCCCTGCTCTGCGAGTGCAATCGCAAATGCCTGGAAAAGGTGATTTATGGCGGATTACTTGCCTGCGCCGGAGATATCGATGTTGCCCGGGATGACGCTGCGGGCGCTTTTTACCACCTTTCTCCAGTCCTTGGTCATCAGCAGATATTTGAGGCTGTCGGACGGGTTGGTGGACTCGTTCGGAAGGCGCGAAAGTTCCAGTTTTTCGGTCGATTTGTCCTTATAGACCACCCCGTTCTTCATTATGAGCCGGGCCCGCTCAAGGGAGTTCTTGAGTTCCTTCGCCGCCTTCATGTCGATGCGCAGCAGCGGGAGCCGGACATTGTCTTCGCTCATAAGTATCTGCATGAAGTGGTACTCTTCGCTCTGGTAGATGGTGCCCTGTCCCCGGCTCATCAGATGAACCGTCCAGCCGGTGGGCCGGCCCGCTTCGTCGCGCTCGATGGCGTTCTTGAGTTCACCTGCATAGTCTTTCTTCACGTCTTTGTTGGCATTGCCGGCACGGTCATAGTACATGAATACCACGCGGTTGGTCATGGGGGCAAAGTAGGTCCTGAACTTCTCACCAAGTTCCTTCAGGTACGCGGGTGAAAGCGTGTAGAGGAACTTGATGACGCGTATGATATCGCGGGTGGAACCGGATTCCTTTTGCAGCTGTGCGATGCTCATGCTGTTCATCCTTCCTCCAAAATCCACCCCGAGCCGCAATGGCAGGGCTGGGTTGCAGTGCTTGAGGACGACGCATGTTTCCTGGCCAAGAAGCGCTATTTTATCATACTCCGCCTCATTGATGCTGTCTTCGAAGAAGTGGAACTCACAGAGCCTCGGATAGAACTTGTCCCCGGTACTGAGAGTGGAACGCATTGACAGCACTGCCGTCTGTGTGTCCGGAAGTGAAGCGGCGAACGCATCTGCGAACCAGTCGGCCCCGAGGATGTCTGCGTTTACATAGCTTGATGCACGCAGGTAGAGCGTATCCGCATCTGGCTGCAGGCGTGTCCGGATCCAACGCTCGCGCCAGCGTGAAGCGACGGCAAGCTTCGCCTCATACGCCTTGCGAGCCTTCTCGCTCCCGCTATCCACCCAGGCGTCTTTCGCCGCGATGGCCTCGCGGAGGGCTTCGTTATAAACCAGGCCGGCACGTATGACAAGGAGTATGGCCTCTTTGTTCATATTCCGCGCCTGGCTGCGCATCCAGTCGTATTCCCCCACGTGCGACGGATCGGCCACGTCCGAGGTGAAGAACTGGCCTCTGTAGTATGGACTTGACTTGTATTGCGGATATCCACGTACGGCCTTGAGCAAATTCGCAATCTGCGCCGGCTTGAGGTACTTCGCTTCATCGCCTATCACGAAGACGAAGGAACGGCCGGCAAGCGTCGAAGGCCTGTCTATAGATCCGAAGGTGATGTTCAGACCCGTGAAGAAGATTATGGTGCGCTTGTATGAGATTATATGGTTCACCGGATTCCAGAAATGCGGACGCAGCCACTCCTGCAGGGATTCCCGTTCCTTGTCGCTGAACTCCGGAGGAGCAGTCTCCACCACATAGTGGACGCCTTCCCGGAATCCCTTGCGCTCCAGGCCTTCCAGGACGGAAGGAAGGATATTGGAAGACAGGTTCGAGAATGTGTCGGCAATCCAGGCGATGGGAGCGCCAGGCAGCTCGTACACCAGTTCGATAAGCAGAGAACAGAGTATCTCCGTTGTCTTGGCTGAGCCGCGGCCGAGTTCCAGGAAAGTTTTTCTTGCCCCGACCAGGGAGATGATCTGGGCGAATTTGTTCTGGTAGAGTATGTCGGCCGAACGGGTTTTGTCCAGGTTAATTTTCTTCCTCGATGGCATCGTCCAGAGTCTTTATGATGTCGAAATCCTTAATGCCGGCTTCGCGCTTGAGGCGGTCTGCTTCGGCTGCAGGCAACTCCAGCGCGTCGATCTGGGCGCCCAGGGCATCGCGGCTCACCGTCGGCAGACCTATGGACTCCGGCGCCAGACTCGACACTATGAACTTGCGGGGGTAGTTCTCCGGAGCCACGGTTTCAGGCTCCGGCTGGTCCAGCTGCAGAAGCTTTGCACGTTTGTCCAAAATCCCTGCCGCAAGGGCGAAATCCTGCGGAGTCTTCGCGGTTTCCAGGATGGCGTGATAGAGCGTGTCGTAGCTTTCCGCAATATGATACCGCATAGCCTGGCGGGTGTTACGACGTCCGCCGTTAAAAAGTTCTATGGCTTCCGCCAGCATCTCTTTCGCCTGGGGGAAAGCCAGGGCGAACGGTTCCTTCTGAAGTAGCTGCAGGGTCTTGCGGTCGCCGAAGCGAAGCTGGAAGGAATATATCATCTGCAGGGCCTGGATGTACAGCTGTTCATCGCTGTCGAAGCGGCCGGACTTGCCGGAAGAGAGCAGCTGCTCCACCGATTCGAAAAGGGACGGATCATCCGCTCCTCCGAAAAGGTCGAGCTTCGTGAGTTTGAACGAACGTTCCCGGACCATGTCCGAGAAGAGCTTTATCGATGTCTGGTTGCCGGACTTCGCATCACTCAGCAGTTTGGACTCCATCTCAAAGGTGGCTTTCAGTTCACCTTTGAGGATGGCCTTCCTTACATCACTCGCCGGATCGTGCATCTCCGCTTCCAGGGCACTGGCATCCCAGCCGAAGAAGGTCGCGATGTCGTCAACGCTCCATCGCAGCTCCCCCAGTTTCTCCAGCTCGGTCAGATCGGTATCTGACGGGGTGATCTTCGAGTATGCAGGATTTGTAGAACTCATATATCCGTTCATTATTGCAGATTGTGTATTGTTCGTTGCCGGAATTCTCCGCGAAATTGCCGGATCCGGTGATTACTATTTTACCCCCCCCCCGGTGGAGGCGAGCGTCACCTTGGAGTGATTGAATCCAAGGCCTATCCGAACCTTCTCCGCGCGGGCCGCGACCGCCGATTTCAAATAATCCCATTTTGCCGGGCTCATTCGCGGAACGTAATCGCTCAAGTAGAGATATACGCTGCGGATCTTTCCTTTGTCCAGCCAGTCGAAGAGCGTCTGGCAGCAGATGTTGCTGATACTGTAGGTGCTCACTATCAGTTCATCTATATTCCCCAGGGATTCAATGAGCCAGATTATCATCGACATCGTGTTGAACTGGGCAGTGGTCCAAAGGAAGAGCATCTCTCCCGGGCCCGGAGGCGCGGCTACGTTCTTGCGTATGTTCGCCACTTTCGCCACGTGCATCTCTTCGAAGGCCTGCACAGCTGCCGCTGTCTTCCCTTCCGGGCGCTCTGGCATCTGAGGTGCGGGGGCTGCCGGGACTTCAAGTGAGAAGAGGCCCATTCACCTGGTGCGTTTATCGGATTCGGCAATCATGCCCTCGACTACTTCCAGCTGACGCCGTTTTGCTTCGATGCGCTCTTCGCGGGAATCCTTGAGGTGGGGTTTGTCTCCCCTGCGAATCTCCGACTCCGCCCGCCAGATGGCACCTTTTAGGCGCTTGCTTTCGGCGACCAGCTCCACGACGCTCATTTTCCGGTAGGCATCGTACTGTCTGGACTGAGCGAATACCGGGTGTTTGCCAAGGATTTTACCGTGCTCTTTGTAATACGCAAATTCGGCTGTGATCTGCCGGTTTTGCTGAAAATTTTTCAGCAGTTTTTTTGCAGTTTCGAAACAGTCTTCCAGAGATCCACACTCGAAGAGTGCTCTATGTCCTTCGATGGTCCCTTCATAGGCAGTGATTTTGTCGTTGGCCAGGATCTTCAACTCTACCGGACAGCCGGGCTTCGAGAGGAACGGCCACTCTTCACGAAATCGGTTGCGGGGCTGAGGTTCCGGAGGCGCAAGCAGCTGCCCGGCCGGCACGTCGGAATAGCCGGAAAGGGCCTTCACCAACTGCGATTTATACAGTCTCGGCCGTGCCGTGACGAGACGTTCCAGCAACGGGTTCGGAGTATATATGCCAAGGAGCCGAAGCCCTTCACGGACCTCGGCTCCACCTCTGAGCCATAGTGCTACGTCATTCATTGCGGTCGGATTTAGCGTAATCTTGCAGCAGGTCGGAAATGGCGTTCCAGCCTGTGAGCGAGCAGCCAAGGAACCGCCTTGAGAGCAGCGCCTCTATGACCTTGTGCCGGCAGGGCGAACCGGACAGCACCTGGAAGAAGTATCCGTCGGGAGATGCGTGCGAAACCTTTAAGGGACGTCCGTTCGGGACGGTGCAGTCCCTGATGCATTTCTCTGTGTCAAAGTCTGACGTTTCCTTGAGACCGGAGAGGTATTCCACGACTCTTTCTTTGCTCAGGCGGACCGGAACGCGGCTGCTGTACTTCACATCACCGTTGCCCGCAGATACATAGACCGCCGGAAAGAGAATAGTTTCTACAGAGGTCGGTCCGAGTGGGACGGTGTTGGCCTGTACAAGAACGAAATCCTCGCCGATGGCGGCGTCGGTCACGATATCCAGAAGCACTTCCATGACGGAGTAGTCCTCCGGAACGCTCAGGATCATAACCGTTCCGGAGAACCGTTTCTCCCAGAGAGCCCGCATCAGGTCTTCCGTGCCTTCATAGGCCAGGACGATTACGGGATAGTTGTCGAGAGACTCCGCCATTATTCACCTGCGCTTTCGTCCTCGGCGTCTTCGGCCACTGCGGGCAGGGTGCCGGTATAGACGCGGGGCACATAGGCGTCTCCCATCTCCTGGGTGAAGGAGAGGTGGGTCTTCAGGCCGTCCTTGCTGTCGGTCGGCTCAGCGCTCAGCACCAACGGGTTGCAGGTGCGACCGTAGATCTTCGTCGGAGCGTCGCAGCTCTGGACGATGATGATGACGCCCTTGTTGGCGTATGCCTCGACGAAGTTGTTGAGCGCGACGGAATCGCCGGGATAGTCGAACTCGACCTTGTCTGCGAACACTTTCGCGTCCACGTCGCCGGAGTTCTCGTAGCCTACGCTGATGGAAGAGCGGGACACCTGGATGGCCACGGCCTTGGCTCCTTCGTTCAGCGCAAGGTTGGAGCTCGTGCTGGTGTTGCCGAACTCGCGGGTCACGTCGGTTGCCACGTCGTCCACATCGATGATGTAGATCTTATCCTTCTTTGCCACGGCAGCGCCGCCGCCGGGAATCTTGGGAATGGATGCTTTTACGTAAGTCATTGTATTCTGTGTTTTATTGGGGGCCGGGAGGTGCGGCCCCCTGATTTAACATGTTACGACTCGACTATTCGCCTTCGGAGTTAGCGTTTTCGCCTCCTTCAGCACCGCCTTCAGCACCTTCACCGCCTTCAGCACCTTCACCGCCTTCCGTGCCACTGCCGCTGCCCTCGCCAGAAGCTGCCTCCCCGCCAGAGTTTGGGTCCTGGCCGTTCTCCCACGCGTCGGATGCGCTCAGGGGATCGGTTGCCACGGAGGGAGTGTAACCGTCGGGAATGGCCGCGTAGACGGCTTCGGCCACGAGGAAGCCCACGGAGAGGCTGTACTCACCGAAGATCTTCACGTCGTAGTTCTCGACCTGGATCATGTTGATGCAGGACTCTGCCTTGGCATAGTCCACGAGCATCACCATGTTGTCGGCGGGAGTGGCGAAGAGGATCTTCGAGCCGTACATGCTCTTGAGGGCAACCAGGTTGAAGCTGGTGAAGCGGATCTTGCCGTCGCTTTCGGCGTTGGTGTACTTGCCGTTCACCTCGAAGTCGGCACGGCGGTAAGCCGTGAGGAACTCCGGCGAGCAGTACACGTTGAAGATACGGCTGAACAGCGGGGAGATGGCATCCACGAAGCTGTCCACGTATGCGAGGAGCTGGGCTGCCGTGAGGGTGGTGTAGTCCAGCGCGTTCCTGAAGAAGTTCATTTTGCAGGAAGAGTCGGACTTGCCGTTCACGAGGATGGTCTCGATACCGTCCATGGAGTCCTTGGCCGCGAAGCCGGCGTCGCCGTCGGACACGCTGCCGTCGTTGTGGTCCACGAAGGAGCCCTTGGCGACCATTGCGAGGGTGATGTCGTCCGTCACCTTCGGGAGTACGTGCTGCTCTATCATGTACTTGATGATAGGCATCTCGGCCGGGGTCTTGCCCTGTTCGTAAAGGTACTGGAGCCAGCTTTCCAGGATGTCGGTGGCTTTGAGCTTAACGTTGATCTTGTGGCGGCGGTAGACGATTTCGATGGGAGTGAACTTGGCGCTGCCTTTCGGGGTCCACGCCGGGGTGAACTGCTGCGAAACCTCGGTCATGAGGGCGGAGGTGGCCTTGTAGTTCGTGTTCGAGGTGATCTTGCGGAAGTACTTCGCATCGTCGAAGCCGTTATAGATCCGCTTTGCCAGGATCTCAATGCGGGTGTTGGCCGGCATTACGGCGCCGAACTCCGTGCGGAGATCGGAGGTATCGAGGGTTGCGGTGGCTGCAGTGGCCATCGCCGGGGCGAAGCCGCCTGCGAGCGCCTGCGCTGCGAGCTTGTTGTGCAGGGCACCGGCGTTCAGGTCGAACTTCTTTACGGTACCGGCTGCGGGAGCGGCGGGTTTCTGTGCCTGCGGCTGGGGCTCGGGCTGCTGCGAGAGGGTCTTGACATCGGCCTGCAGCCTGGACTTCTCTTCCTTAAGCTGCGCGATTTCGGCGTCCTTCGCCTTGGTGAGGTTGGCGAGGTTTTCGAGAAGAGTCTCTGCACTCTTCCCTTCGGAGGCGGCGGACTCTATCTCCCTGAGGATATCGGAGCCGTAGATGCTCTCCAGCTTGGCACGCTGTTCATCGCTAATGTCCAGCTTGCCTTCCTTGATCTCCAGGGCCTTGAGCCCGAGAGCACCGGCCATGACGGCCAGTATGCGTGCGAGTTTTTTCATCGGTTGAATTATTGAATTGGTTTACACTATGTTAAGTTAGAATCTTGAAGCCCTGATTGCCACTATCTCAACGCAGCTGGCCAGATCGCCGGTGCCATCAGCCATATTCAGTTCTATGGCTTTGGCCGTCGTGAAGACTGCTCCTGAGAGCACGCCCTCGGCCTCCGCCTTGAGTTTTGGGCGTCCCGCCTTGACGGATTCCTGGAAAACAACTGCGGTCTCGGAGAGTTCCTTCTCCATCGTTTCGAACTTTCCGTCCAGGGCGTCCCTGTAAGCTTTGTTCTTATCGACGGACTGAGGAGCATAGATGGTAAGGCGCTTCTCACCGGTAGCTTTGTCTTCGCGATCATCGATAACAGTGGCACAAACACCTATGCTACCTACTTCGGACAGGATATTGTCCATTATAATTGCATCGGTCTGAGAGGCAATCCAGTATGCGGCGGACGCCGCGAAGTCGCAGTGGGCGATGATCGGCTTACCGTCGGCCTGGATCTTCTTTATCTCGTTCACCAGGGGCATAACCGCATTGACAGCGCCGCCGGGAGAGTTGATATCGAGGATGAAACCGATGACGTTCTCGTCAGTGCGGTACTGTTCGAGGATATCCACGACCTCCATAGTGGCCGTGCCGAAGCAGTTGTCGTACTGGGTGAGGGTTCCCTGCAGAGGAACGATGAGCACGAACGGCTGGGTGAGGTTAGCATCCTCGCCGCTCGGTACCGTCTGCTCCTGGCCGTCAAGGGCCTGGAAGGTGAGACGTATGGGTTCGGTATTGGTGCCGTTCACCAGCTCCCGGCGGAGGAAGGCCCTTGCGGCCTCCAGCATCTTCGGGGCGGAACGGCTATCGAGTAACCACTTGCCGCGCAGGATATCGCCCGCGAGCATACGGTTGTTGACGAAGCTCTTTTTCATAACCTTTGCAAAAATGTTCATCACAAAGGTATGAAAACGCGCTCCGCACGAAAGGACAGCCTACAAAACGCGCCTGTAGGTGCATTTGACGGCTATGGTAGCATTGTCTTCCAACGTAAATCTTGCAGGAATATCCGAGCTTCCGAAGGTTAGCGTCTTCTGTGTGCCGGCTTGGTCATCGAGGTACGCGACTGAGACCATGGAGAGGTCTGCAGTACAGTCGGCAGGGACTTCCTTAAGACGGGCATTTACGGTTATCTCTTCGGTAAGGCCGTCGGAAGCTGTGGAACGCGACAGGGTTGCCGTGCCGGGAATAATCGGGAGGTTAAGAGCATCCTCATCGCTTTTGGGAAATGCGAAGGCAGCCGTAATGGCGGTGATTACGTGTTTCATCGGGGTTGTATTGAGTTGGTGTCGGATTCGTCGAAGAAGTATTTCGCCTTGCGGCGCAGCTGCTCCACTTTGTGCTTCATTATGTCCATCTCCTTCCTGAACACCCTTTTGTGAAGAGTGTCGAAAGGTTCGCCGGTTACGAGGTTCCTGGAAAGAACATATGTCTCCACTATATCTTTCTTTTCGTAGCCATATTGGATGCCCTTCAGGTAATATCGGTAGAAATCCAGGTCGAAGCAGTCGGAGAGCACGTGGTTGATGCGCACCATGTCATCCCGGCCGTACTGCATCCATTGTCCCCTGGGGAGCGCATCGACGGCGGGGAGATCCAGGATGCAGACGGTCTTGCCCTGTTTATCCGGAAGGTACGCGGGCGTGAGTGATGGCTGTGCCAGGTAGGTCATCATCCCTCCCACCGTGTTCGAGCTGGACACCGCATAGTGCCCGGATTCCTTATCGACGGGAAACAGATACCGCAGGTAATCCAGCGGGAACCCGTTGTCGATGTATATGGCGGCGCAACTGCGTGCGAAATTCGGTTGAGATGGTATCGGCATTATAAGTTGTTAAGTTACAAATAATTCCGGAGAATTCCTAATGTTCCGGACGGTTTTTATACCCCGGAAAAGGTATTTTTTCAAAAAGGAAGGCCATTTTTCCGTGCTACCATTAACTACCAAACTACCGCGCTGATTATCAGCACTTTAGAAAACTACCTCCGGTAGCATTGGTAGTTTTTTCGGCGGCTATCTGGCCGCGAGGTAGCAAAAGGTAGTTTTTTTGTAGCAAAAAACTACCATAAAACTACCGCCTAACTATTTGACTGATAGCGCGGTAGTTGGTGGTAGCAAAGGTAGTCGCAAAATATCCCCTATTTTTGGAGGAACATCATTTTTCGGCCGGATTTCCGCAGACTCGGCCGACCTCTCTGCTTTTGGAGCGGAAGGCGGGGACCACCCCGCCCCTTTTAAATAGGGGGTACGGGGGAATATGATTTCAACCGGTTGTACAACCGGTGGTATATTGTGAATGGAAAAGCCAACGTCCGGCGCGATCCGGCCTTGCGGCCGGGCACCGGACGGGCATGTGATGAATTCAGCGTTTAACCGAAGATATCGGAATGAGTGCCGGTATTGAGCATCAATAGCGTGAGCTCTGTGTCATTCTGCGACCATACCAGGAGCCAGTCTGGGCGGAGATGGCATTCCCATTCCCCTGCGTGATTGCTTGATAGTCTGTGAGGCCTGTACTCTGCCGGCAAAGTTCCAGTTTGCTGAAGAATATCTACAACTGTATTGAGGATACTGATATCATACCCCCTCTTACTACAGCGTTTCACATCTTTACGAAACTGGGCAGTATATGTGATTGTGTACATTATCCAAGGATCTGACGAATCATGTCGCTCGCATCCTTGGCGTGGAATACATGTCCGGTACGGGCTTCGTACTTGGACTGTTCGTAGGCGCTGCGCTTGGGCCTGGCCACGGTAACGCCGTCAAAGGCCCTCACTACCTTGCTCAGGGTAGGGATAACCTTCTCATCCTTGATGTTGAGAATCATCTGGGTCATACTCGGTCACGTTTTGAGTCTGTGCAAATATACAAATATTTCTTTCAAAAAAGCCCCGGACGAATCCGGGGCCGAAAGACCTCCGCTTCCTGCCTTTCAAAAAGTATTACAAATTTAAGTTTTGAAAAGCGGAGACAGCAAGAACATAGTTAGTGGCGTTCTTACCGTTGTCGTTCACGTCTCCAGTGCTCATGTCCACGGACCATGCGTTGTAGAGAGAATAGGCGCAGGCGATGCTTGACCAATAGAAGCCCATAATCATTGCGGGAAATCCCATTGCCCTCCGGCAGCGATTGATTTCTTTGCGATAGCGACTTACGAACTTCAGTTGCGCCAAGGTAGGCAAATCCCACTTGCCCGAGCCTATTCCCGAAGTCTCATATCTCCGGCAAAACTCCGCAGCCGGTGAGCCAACGAAGTCGTATTCATCGTCTCCATCGTAATCGTGCCAAATCTGTCCCCTGCTCGCATCGATTATTGCATCGGTAGCTGCCTTACTGTCAAGGCTGTTGACATCAGTGACGAATTTGCCGGATTCCGTCGGGACACCCCATTGGGCGACGATGGTGTTATGGAGACCGACGATGAACGAGGCTTCTTTCGTTACGACTGCTATGCATTCCGGATGAGAGTGCTCTGCCGGGTTCCAGCGGTCAAAGGAAATGAGTTCGTGCCTGTTGTCCGGGTCTTCTCCGGTCCTGTTGACACACCACACTCCGATTGGAGCGTCCTGAATCTTGTTTTCATTGTTTTTCTTTTTCATATCTATTTGATTTAGAGGTTGTTTTTTAACGTATTCATCTCCTATTTTCGTTAAACAATCTTCTTGTAGCCATTGCCACATACTCCGGATTGAGTTCAATGCCCACAAAGTTTCTCCCGAGAGACTTGGCCGCCACCCCAGTAGTGCCAGTTCCAAAGAATGGATCCAGAACGGTTCCTCCTTCTGGACATCCCGCAAGAATACACGGTTGTATTAACTTGACAGGAAAGGTAGCAAAATGGGCTTCTTTCGACCGAGAGGTAGCCACCTCCCAGACAGAACGTTTGTTACGTAGCCCCCCCGCCTCAATTGAGAGTTTCCCTTCTCTCTCCCTTCTGCCGGAATTCGGTGTGAACGTCCCTTTGCTACCCATCGGCAATCTTTTATTGCATCCCACGGCGGGTTCTTTAATCAGTTCTGCATTATAATAATAGTGCCTGCTCTTTGACAGGAGGAAAATATACTCATGGCTTTTCGTACACCTGTCGCGGACGGATTCCGGCATACAGTTCTTTTTCGACCAGATGATATCCTGCCTGAGATACCAACCACGTGAGCGAAGCGCAAAAGCAAGCATCCAGGGAATTCCAATTAGATCTTTCGGCTTATATCCCGGAAAATTTCCCCGCAGTACTTTCTTCCCGAGCATTCCCCGATTCGTCCCCTGCTTATAATTCATTGCATTGTCAGGCCATGTCGCAGCTCCTTTCCAGCTGCCCGAATAACTATCGCCAATGTTCACCCAGAGCGTCCCTTCTCTCTTGAGAACACGCCTTACTTCCTCGAAAATCACGACCAGACGTTCTATGTACTCTTCCGGAGAGTCCTCAAGGCCCAGTTGACCGATCATGCCATAATCACGCAGACCGTAATATGGCGGAGAGGTAACGCAGCAATCGATAGATTCGGGCTCCATTGCCTGCAGGCACTCCAACGCATCTCCTGTTATAACACTTGAGGTTTCCATTTCCATCGTTATCAGATTACAATTATATTGTGTGCCGTGCTATGATGCTATTCCGTTGATCTCTGCAGATAGCGAATAGCAGAGCGCACAGGCGACATGGGTTTCGACCGCATTACCGATGTACTTCTTCTGTTCGGCCTGTGTTGCGGATTCAACACCGGTGGACGTGCCGCCAGCACCGCAGAAGAGATCAATATAGAGCAACTGTTTCATTTCGATTGTACCCATTTGTGGTATTCCTCAGGAGATAAGGCGCCCCGCTGCAGGAAGCGCATATCGCTGCTGAAGGTGAGATTGATCCGCCCGTCGATGTAAAGCAGACAAAGCAGGCCTGTAACGATTTCCTCCCGGCTGGGCTCAGGCCGAAACGGCACCCATTCAAAGAGAGGAAGTCTCTGGAACCACGCCTCCATCGAGCGCATCGCCACGGCGAGAGCGTCCTCCCGGAAACGTCTGCGGAAAGCCGCGGCCTGCGCGTCGGTCCTGAGCAGATATCGGTCTGAGACGGCCATATCAGAGCAGAGGTATATCCTCCAGTTCCGTAGCAGGCGGAGCTGCAGGAGTGGTCGCCGGGGTATCGTCATCATCGGAGCCGGGAGCGCTGAGCACATCGAGGCTGATTCCGTAGCTGTCCATAAGCGCGTCATAATCGAACACCATCGCGGTAGTCACCTTCGTCTTGGGCGCGTTCGGATTTATGTAACCCGTCGCATTCTCTATAATCTTGAACTTCACCTTTTCACAGGTGCCCACGAATTCCGGAGAGTGCTCCAGGTAATACTTGAGGGTGTCCGACGGTAGCGTCTTTCCTTGCGTATCCCGGCCTTCCTTCTGATACAGGCCGGACACTCTCTTGAAGTTGACGAACAGGTAACGCCTGTCGGGGTGCGGGGTGAAGACGCCTCCGTTCTTGGCGGCCTCCTTGGTCTTTATCGGACGGTCGCCGTCCTTGATGCGATAATCGACGTTCATCCATATCCTGGACGATGCGACCAGAGTCTCAAGCGTCTCCCAGAATCCGGACAGTTCGTTGTTCTGCTGGGTCTTGCTGTTCTGGTCGACGCACATCCTGGCACATAGGTCGAGCATCTCCTTGTAATCGAACGGGAAGTCAAGGGAACTCTCAAGAGTCTTATACGCAGCGAGCACCGTACACCAGTTCTGCAGAGTACGCGCTTCGATGCCGTATGTCCGGACTCGCTTCATCATATCCGCCTGCACATCCTCCCACGCAATCCGAAATCCTCCCTGGAAGCGGTTCCGGTTCTGCAGTATCTGGCCGGTAAGGTGTGAGAGGCCCCGGCGCTCGATACGCTTGAGTTCATCGTAGGCCATCCGCTCGGCATCACTGAAGGCGGTCTTGCTGAACGGCAGGAAGACCACACGGTTGAAGAGGGCGATATCCGGGTGCGTGAGCATCTGCTGGCCGGAGATAATGACTCCGGAGTCCACAGCCGTGGTCACGCGCTTCTTGTTATTGTCCATATCCATCTTCGACCGGCCCTGGCCGTCCCAGATGGCCTTGAGGAACTCCCGCCGGTCGATGTCGATGTCCTGCCGGAACTCCTCCAGGTGCACAATAGCGTTCGAGACTTCCGCCACCGCTTCGGCAAGAGCAGCTTTTGTGGATCCAGAGATGTTCGGAGCCTCGAAGTTGCCGGTGACAAAGAATGCAGACAGTGAATGGCCAAGGGCGGACTTCCCCGTCCCCTTGGGGCCGAAGAGGTTCAGTATCGGGAACTGGATGGTGACACCGGTCACGATATCCTTGAAGAGAGTGGCCACCAGGAAGCAGAGCGCCACCTTGGCGTTGTCGCCGAATACGTTCACGAGTTTTTCCGCATAGGCCCTCAGTGTGATATCATTAGTAATCCCATACGTGAACCGCCGGTCGAGCATATACGCCTGGGTGTTCGTCTCAGTGTCGGCCGCCATTCCCGGCAGATAGAACCGGTGGTCCCCTACTTTCACGATTCCGTACTTATCGGCCGGTACAAAGTCGGCGCCGTCAAGGCAGCCGTTACCCCAGGCATAGATATTCCATCGTTTCTGCCATCCCAGCTGCTTCACTTCATCGGCGCTCGGAGTGTCGTCGTAGAGATACTTCTTCAGCTGGGTGAGCTCTGCTGCAGTAGCCTCCCAGACATAGTTGCCGGCCGTCTCCGTGCGGGTCTTGAAGTCGGCAAAGGAGACCAGCTCACTCTGGTTGAACTTGATGACCGATTCCTGCCGTTTCTGGTTCACGATGCGGTAGATGCGCTTCGCGTTGCGTTCATCCTTGATATGCAGCACCGGTTCAAGGATGAAGTTCGACCAGCGACGGTCCGCTCCGCTTGCCGATGCTCCGTAATAGCAATTGTCCTTGATATAGAACCCGTATTCCTTCAGCATCTCACGGGACTTGTCGTCCACGCTCTCCGTCTGGCGCTGCCTGGCATTGCGGGCCTTGAAGTATTCGGCATTCCAAATCTTCTGGTACTTGTACTTCTTCACAAAGTCCGCAAGGTACATATCCACCACCGACTGGTCCGAACACCAGGCCATAAGGCCGCATATTTCGGCGATGGCCATCGACACCTCCGCCTGGGAGGTCTTGCCTTTCATCGTACGCTCCGCCGTCCAGGGAATATAGTCCTGCGTGTCGCTGGTAAGCGTCTCCTCCCATCTTGCCGGATAAAGCTTGAAATATTCGTCCGGATCCTTGGGGCCTTCCTTCCGTTCCGCATCATAGCCCGTCCATTCCACCACCCGGACCTTGAATCCCGCCTTCAGAAGGTCTTCGCCCTGCCGGCTTGCCGCCTCGCGGCCGGGACGGTCCATATCGCCTGCGATGATGACCGTGTCCACGTGCTTCTTCAGGTATTCCACGTTCGCCGGAGTGAGGGCCGTGCCCATGGGGGCGATGGCATTGCCGACTCCTATCTGATGCAGCCGTACCACGTCCGGATTCCCTTCGCAGAGCACCACCGTGCTGTTGGTCTTTGCTACCCGGCGGGCCTGGTACCAGCCGAAAAGCATCTCCCCTTTCTTGAAGAGGAGCGTTTCCTTGGTGTTCTTGTACTTCGCGATATCAGTCCTGTCACCGACGTACCGGCCGGTGAACCCTGCAATATAACCTGTCTTCGAATATATGGGAAACATAATGCGGTCCCGGAAGGCATCGTAGTAGTTGCCGTCATCGGTCACCCCGGCAAGGCCGGCTTCCATTATGAGGTCCCGCTTCCAGCCAGCAGTCATCAAGTCCTGCAGAAGGCCGCCAGCCTTCGGAGCGAAGCCGATTCCGAACAGCTTCACCATATCCTCCTTCCAGCCGCGTTTCTTGATGTAATCCTGGGCTGCAGGAGCGGAGTTGAACCGGCCGATGAACCAGGCCTGAGCCGCCTGATTGAGTGCTATGAGCTGCTCCTTCTTGTGCGAGGCCTCGCGCTCCTCCGGAGTGGGTTCATGCTTCTCATACTGGATACCCAGTTTGCCGGCAAGGTATTCGAGCGCCTCCGGATAGGTCATCTGATACTTATCACGCACAAAAGCGATGGCATCCCAGCTCTTGCCTTCCCCGAAGCAGGTGGCGATATTCCGCGTCGGTGATACCATGAAAGAGGGCGTCTTCTCGTTATGGAACGGGCAGCAGCACTTATAGTATGCTCCTTCGCGCTTGAGTTCAAGCCCTTCTTCTTTCAGGATGCTCACAAGGTCGGCATCCTTTATCTGCTCTTTTACATATTCAGGAATCATCTTATACGCTCCTCGTTATCGGACACCAACCGAAATCTATAGGTTTGCCGCAGCCCCCCCCCCCGTGCAGGTACCAGCGGCACGAGAGACAAAGGTTCCGGCCCCTGACGGGACCGTTGCTCATTTTGAGTATATACATATCAGTTGTTTTTTAGGATCTCGTCCTCTATCTTGCGCAAAAGAGTCTGGCATTTCAGGATGCGCAGGATATCATTCTCACTTTTGTTGATATATGAGTTCAGCAGGCGGAGCTGCGTCTCCACAGCCGTCTTGATCAAGTCCATATCTTGGGAAGTGAATTGCATAATCACCATCCATATCCTTTCACTTCCTGCAGGGAAATATGCACGCGGCCCATCTGAATGTGAGGAACATAGCGCATTTCCTTCCGGATCTCCACGGGTTTGAGCCGCTTGCAGTCGGCGCAGAGTTTAGCCTGGTATTCTATCAGACCTTCTTTCACGAAGGCATTCAGGCTGTCTTCGTCGAGAACATAGCCGAGCACCTCCTTGGTAGCTTTGGCTTCGAGTTGTTTCTCAAGCGTGGTCATATTGGCGTATCCGTGTACGCCGGTCACGAAGTATTCTTTTTGTTCCATATTGTTATGTTAGAACTCTATTATCCGGTCGGCAAGGCCGCTTACTACATATTCATCTACGAACCTGATAAGCAGTTCGAGGTTTTCGTTGTCAAGGGACAGAATTCTCGTGGTGATTGGCTCGGAAACGTTGATATATTCCCGCCACATATGCTCCCCGAACTCCCGTTCCTGCCAGCGTTCACTTCCGTTCGCTCTGCAGTACTCGTAGAGGTCAATTCTATATAGCTTCCATTCTGTAGAGAGGATTGCGATGCCGTATGCTATTCTTGCGTCGATGGTCATGGCTCGGTCTGGATTTTGGGATTATCACGATTAAAAAGGGCGGACAGCGTGCGAACCGCCCGGTACGTGATCGAGAATGCCTGTCGAAAAAGACATGCCGCTGTTTGTCGTATTGGCGTCCAAAGCCAGTTGGACAGGTTTTTGGCGAACCTGGATAGGATTTCTATCTGCCCTTTGGTAAGAGAGACCTTTGTAAGGTAGAAGAACACGGCCAGCCACGGATAATGCCACCAGGCAAGATTCGCAGTGCCGAGAAGGGCCATGACTGCGTTGACTGCCAACGCCACGGCCATTGCGCAAGTGAATCCTAACAGAATCCACCCGTGCAGGGTTTCGAAATTGTGTTGCATTCTCGATCACGGTTTTATGATTTAATTCATCGGGAATAGGGTTTCCGGAGTGTGCTGAGTCCCCAGAAGTTCATTTATTATCTGGGTCGCTGCCTTTCTGGTAAGGAAAAGGGTGGGATAATGGCCTTTCGTCCAACGCCAGAAGGTGGACTGGTTTATACGTAACTGATAAATCAGTTCCGCTTTAATACTCCCCTGCATTTCTACGGGGAGTCCCTGATAGATTTCTCTGAAATTCTTTGTGTTTGCTGCCATTTTATTATATATTTGCTCTTTGCGTGTGCAACTCCGCTATAATTAACGGACATTTAACGATGCAAATATATGAATAATTTATGAAAATGCAAGAGTTTTCAAGAAAATTAAAGAAGAATTATGTCTGATAATAGATTCGACACAATGGTTCGAGCCCTTGGATACAAGAGTGTTCGTTCCTTTGCTTCTCAGCTGGGAATCAATCCTCAGGTTTTTTACGATTTGGCAAGCGGAAAGGTTAAAAGGCTTAATCCTCAAATCAGCACCCGGATTAAAACAATGCATCCAGAAGTGTCGGTTGGTTGGTTAATTACAGGAGAGGGCTCTATGTTTGAAGGCAATTCTGCCCAGAATAATGGCTCAGGCCTTGTCATCAATGGGAATAATAACATTAACAGTCCTATAGATAACCGCCATTACTATTCGGATTCACCAGACGTGCTCCGGGCTCAAGTTGAACAAATGGACAATCTCCTGAAGGAAAAGGAAGAACGCATACGCGAGAAGGATGCTCAGATACGCGAGAAGGATGCTCAGATACGCGAGAAGGATGCTCAGATAGCAAAACTATTGAACATTTTAGCCAATAAATGATGGCCAGATAAATGTCCGTTTTTTAGTGCAGTAAAAAGAGCCGAAAAACGGGCGTTTTGCTTTATACAAATCGGGACAAAACCGGGACAAATAATCCGGTAAATTCTTATGCGGCAATACAATAATCTCTCTGGTTTTCTTGCACCGCACCGGGACTGGTTCGGGACAAGAATACCTCATTTTTGCCTCATTTTGGCAAAAATTCCAAAGATAACTATTTGATTATGAATAAATTAACCCTTCAAAAAATCACCAAGGAATTCCCGGTCTTTCCGCAAAGCAAGAATGGCATCGCAGCGCAGCTGCGGTGCTTTTTGTTTGCAGCTGGAGCGTAGAAAGCTGGCTTTCTAAAGCGAAAGCTGCGAACAAAAGCACAGATGTCACAAAGTGACACATGCCATTCGCAGCTTTGCAGGGCCCCGCGGCGAGCGGACCGGGATGTGGCCTCGCGCAGCGAGGGCAAATCCCTACTTCATCGGATTCTTCTTTGCCTTCGGCTTCGGAAGCGCCGGAATCGTAGCCTTGATTAGCTCCGTCAGATAATCCCGGTCATCTACATCACTTACATAGAAGTAGTCCTTGGCACCATCATATGGCGGCCGAAGAATCACTTCCTTCAACAGTGCCTTGCCGGGTTCAGTCACCTTCAAATAGAGGTTGTTGTCGCAGATCAGCCCGAACAGAACCCCGTCGCAGTAGACGCAATAATCTCCCATCATCTTCTTTACATCTATCACCCCGGCTCCGGAGCACTGGTCCACTATGTATTGTACAAAGTCCGAATTGGAAGCCATATGCTATTTCCAACGCTTTAACATAGGGAAGAATCCCCGCATCATCTGAATATACTGTTCCCGCGTCATCGGTACAGGCATATTCTTGTTCACCTCATCAAGGAACTGCGCACAATGTTCAATCATCTCGTCCATCGTGCACTCCTGAAGGAATTTGCCACCCTGGTAGCAAAACTGGCAGTAGTCGAAATTTACGCTACCATCGGCATTAGTCCCGCAGTCTTCCTTCCGGGTGAGCGGCATTCCGCAACTCTGGCAGAACTGCGGTAGCTGACCGGGAGCAAAATCTTTTTCTTTAGGCGGAAAGGAGGCCTCGTAAGCATCAAAAGCCTCTGGGTTGTCATCGGCCACAAAGTAGCCCTTGGGTGGACAGTAGACAGCCTCCATTATGCCGTTAGCCTTAAGCCAGCCTGGAACGAGTTCCTGTGCAAGGAAGTACGGCACCTGAGCTCCGGCTGGCTCAGAGTGATAATTGATATTCAGCTTGCATGCAAGATCAAATCCTGCATGCTTGTAAAAGTCAATATTGCCCTCCATACAGAGGAATCCAATGCCAGCCTCGCGCGCCTTGCCAAGTGCGTAATTCAGCAACTGCAGTCCATACCCTTTTCGCTTGTAGTCAGGATGGATGCTAATTGGGCCGAAAGTCCAGGAAGGCTTATGCATGCCGTCCGGCAGAATCAATTCTGCCTTGGAGAACATCACATGGCCGATAATGCGGCCATCCTCCTCCATTACGAAGTCCAGTTCCCGGATGAAATCCGGATTACTTCGGTATTGATTCAGCACAAAATGCTCTGTACTACCGGGACGGTATACATTCCAGAACGCCTCGCGCGTGAGGTTCTCCACTTCAGCGTAATCAGCAGGTATCTCCAGTCTTATTCTCATCTTTTCATTCCCATGAGAAATTTGCTATCCAAGATCTATATTAATCACTGTAATTGTGGTCAATGACTACGGCAACCTGATGATCCGGCACCAATGCCTGAATCTCTTCCGTTAATAGCTTGCGGAGGGCTACATCATCGTGGCAGGAAATGTCTGGAACAACATCAACGGAAAGCATCTTGTCCTTCTCGGAATAATAGAATCCGTGGACTTGGACGAGCTCCTTATGGGTGGCGAGAGCCTTCATTACCTTAGACTGGAGGTCGGCACACTGAGTCTCTCCCGTAGCCACTGCATAGATCCCCACGGTCATAATGATTCCGTGCTTATCATACATCAGCGAGGTAATAGTTCGAGTGAGACCGTGAATCTCATGTGCTGACATAGTGTCCAGGACGCTGATATGGAGTGAACCGATCATCACATCAGGGCCGTAGTTATGGAGAATTATATCGAAGACGCCTCGTACGCCTTCAATGGCCATTATCTCCTGCTTTATCTCTTTGATGAGGTCCGGAGATACTCTGGCTCCAAGCAGTTCATTGACCGGAGATGCCAGCATCTCCACACCTGCCTTGATGATGAGAATAGAGATCAACGCGCCCAGGATTCCATCAAGGGAAAAGCCCCAAATCAGCATCACACCGGCAGAGACAAGTGTTGCAGTGGTAATTATGGCATCAAACAGTGCATCCGAACCGGAAGCTATCAGAGCGTCGCTCTTAAGTTGCTTACCCTTGTTCTTAACGAACCATCCCAGCGCTAACTTGACAACGATAGCGACGATGATTACAATAAGAGTCGGTGTCGTGTAGCTCGGTTCCGTGGGCTCTATGATTTTCTTTACCGACTCGATGAGCGAGGTAACACCTGCCGATAGCACAATGACAGCGATGATGATGGCACTGAAGTACTCAATGCGTCCGAACCCGAAAGGATGCTTCCGGTCCGCCGGCCGTTGTGACAGCTTTGTGCCTATAATGGTAATAACACTTGAAAGAGCGTCACTCAAATTGTTTATAGCGTCCATGACGATGGCAACGCTGCTTGCGATAATACCGACAACAGCCTTGAATGCCGCCAACATCACATTGGCGACAATCCCAATGACGCTTGTGCGTATGATTTGAGAACTACGGTCCATGGTTTAATCCCGATTTATCAAACTCTCAAATATAACGATTCTCGCGGAAAATTGAGTAAATTTGAGCCATGGAATATCTGTCAAAGCAACGATACGACGAGATTGCAGCCGAGTTGAAGCATCTTATCGACGATGTTTATCCCAAGATAACTGACGCCCTTGCGGAGGCCAGCGCCCAGGGTGATAGGAGTGATAATGCCGGATACCGCGAAGCAAGGCGTCTTCAGGCGAAGACCATCAGTCGTATCCGTTTCCTACAGAAAATTCTCGAGAATTCACGCATACTAGACACCGCAGCCCTCCCCAAAGACAGGGTCTGCCTCCTTAGTACGGTCGAATTTACGAACCTGGCCACAAATGCACGTATGAAGTTCGAGATTGTCAGCCCCCATGAGATGGATCTGGAGGCTGGCAAGATTTCGCTGAAATCTCCTATCGGCGCTGCCCTGATGGGCAAGAAGGTCGGTGAAATCGCAGAAGCGCAGGTCCCCTCCGGCACCCTTCGGCTGAGAATCGAAAGCATCAACCTTGATTGAGGGCACTCCAGTAACAAAAAAGACCGCGACTTGAATCGCGGTCTTCTTGTCAGTGGAGATGGGCGGAGTCGAACCGCCGTCCAAACAACGCACCGAAAAGCTTTCTACACGCTTATTCTTCCATTGATTGTCGGGAGAGGGCTGCCGGAAGACAGGCCACCCGGACCTTATCCCCTAAATCTTAGCGCGGTTTAAGGGAGTCCCCGCGAGCAGACATCCTGAATGATACCCCTTGACCCCGGCATGGACGCCCTGAAGCGGGAGGGATACTCGTGAGGCCGCAACCTAGGCGGCGTCATTAAGCCAATCCGCTTGGCAGATTAGGCAGCGAGTGCATAGTTGCTGTTGCCAGCTAGTTGTTTGGAGTGTGTTTTAACGGGCATAACCCCATGGCCCGGCGTGCTTACTTCCCGACGTCGATGCTGTCAAAACCAGAACATCCCCAGGAAATAGTGCGCAAAGGTATGAATTATTTTCGATTCTGTGCGATTCTCGCTTCAATTTCCCAGCTACGGATGCTGTCTTTATAGAAATTATAGCGGTTGAGCGTCTCCTGCGGGAGCGCCGAATCCGAGTTGCCTCCCCAACGGCGGCAGTAGTACATGGTATCCCAGATGCGTCCGATGCGGTATTCCCGGCAGATTCTCAACCCCACTGCATAGTCTTCACCGTATTTGGTGGGCGGGAAGTTGACAGTGCGAAGGAGCGGAGTCCAGAAACCTCTGGGAGCTCCCAGACCGTTGATCCTGAGTGCGTTGTTGCGGCCGTTGTCTTCCGTCCATTCACGATGGTCGATCTTTCCGGGAGGAAGGGGTTTGAGGTCGATATCCGTTATCTCATAGGTCCCCACCACCATCGCGCAGTTTTGCTCGCGGAAGGCATCCACGAAGCGCTGCACCGTATTCTCGGAAGAATATACGTCGTCGCTGTCGAGCTGGAGGGCGAAGCGACCGCATTGGGGATGATGCACAGCTGCGTTCCAGTTGCCTCCTATGCCATGCCAACTCTTCGGCTGGGCAATGTAGATGAGTTTGGGGTCGGAGAGGAATTCCTTGATGATATCTACCGTTCCGTCATCGGAATTGTCATCCACCACGAAAACGTTGTAAGGAAAATCGGTTTTCTGGGAAAGGGCGCTTCGCAGAGCATCAGCTATAGTCCTGACGCGGTTGCGGCAGGGAATCACCACGCTGGCCTCTACCGGGAAGGATCCTTCCGAGAGATCCACATCTTTAAAAACCGGTCGGAGCCAGGCGCCAATCGCCTTGAGGTGAGCCGTGCAGGCCGCTTCCATCTCTATCTGCACCTCGCGGTTGCGGGGATTCACGTAGTCGAACTGCTTTTCCCCGGAAGCGCGGTCATCTGTGTCTATCTCATAATAAAGGAATTCTCCCACGTGGACGATAGCGCCCTTTCGGCTGAGACGCAGACGCGCATCGTACAAGCCGGCATAGCGGTAATCCACATTCATTTCGAGAACCACCTCTTTCAAGGTAGCAGTACGGATGAGCAGAAGGCCGCCGAAGTCGAAATCGTCCCGAACCGAACCTAGCTGATACTCCGTCACCGGGCAGGGTTCCTCGCCGTTGAAATGGTCGGCATAAGTGAGCACAGCTCCGGTATTGTCGGCCACCTGTACCATACGCTCGAGCCCGAATTCCACGAAGCGGAAATCGGTGGGACGGATGTATAGGAGAGAGTAGTCGGTATCGGCCTTCGAAGCCACATCGCGAACTGCTGAAGTGCTGAAGTTGCCCAGACGGAAGATTTTGACTCGGTTCATACCTCAAAGTTAATTATTTTCCGTAACTTCGCACCGCTATGGACAAGAAACTGGTCATCATACCCACTTATAACGAGATAGAGAACGCGGAAAAGATTATCCGCGCAGTCTTTGCTCTCGAGGGCGGATATCATATCCTCATCATAGACGACGGCTCACCCGACGGCACGGCCGCTGCTGTGAAAACCCTCATGAAGGAACTCCCTGAAAGGCTTTTCCTTATCGAGCGCAGCGGCAAGCTTGGGCTTGGTACTGCCTATCTAACCGGTTTCAAATGGGCTCTCGAGCATGGCTACGACTATGTTTTCGAGATGGACGCGGATTTCTCGCATGCTCCGGCTGATCTTCCGCGTCTTTATGCGGCATGCGCAGATGATGGTGCTGATTTCTCCGTGGGTTCGCGTTATAAAGACGGTGTGAGCGTGGTCAACTGGCCCATTACCCGTATTCTCATGAGTTACTTCGCTTCTGTATATGTGCGCACAGTGCTGGGGGTCAGGATCTTCGACTCCACGGCTGGTTTTGTATGTTACAGCCGCAAGGTCCTGGAAACAATCGACATGGATGCCGTGAAGATGAAGGGCTACGGCTTCCAGATAGAAATGAAGTACTCCGCAGTTAAGCTCGGCTTCAAACTTGCCGAAGTGCCGGTAATCTTTGTGAACCGCAAGGAAGGCACCAGCAAAATGAGCGGCAGCATATTCGGAGAGGCATTCTGGGGCGTAATCGGGCTCCGTTTCAGAAAGATTCGCCCGAGAGTTTAAAAAAACTTGGCGGATTGATTTTTTTGCCTTACCTTTGCACTCCCTTGAAGGGCGCATAGCTCAGCTGGTTTAGAGCACCTGCCTTACAAGCAGGGGGTCGGCGGTTCAAATCCGTCTGCGCCCACACAAATAAGACCGCGATCCAAGTCGCGGTCTTTTGCGTTTATATAAGTCTCAGGGCTATTCTTCCCCGCTCCAGATCCACGTCCAGTACCGTTACTCGCACCTGCTCGTGCAGGTGAACTTTGCGACGCATTTGGGAGCTGTGGATGAGACCATTCTCATGAAGGCCAATATCAACGAAAGCTCCGAAGGCAGTGATATTTGTAACGATTCCTGGCAGTTCCATACCAGGCTTCAAATCTGATATGCTGCGCACATCATCGGCAAAAGAGAACTCCGATGCAGCTTCACGCGGGTCCAGGCCCGGTTTTGCAAGCTCACGAAGGATATCGTTTACCGTAGGTAGTCCCACCTCTCCCCCGACATAACGGGTGGGATCAATCTTAGAACACAGTTCGGCGTTACCCACCAGCTCTTTAACGGAAACTCCCAAATCGGCGGCCATGTGGTCCACAACAAAATAGCTTTCCGGATGCACGGCGGAATCATCCAAAGGATTTGCAGCGCCCTTCACGCGAAGGAAACCAGCGCACTGCTGATAGGCCTTGGGCCCCAGGCGGGGCACCTTAAGCAGTTCCGCACGCGAACGGAATCCGCCGCGCTCACTACGATAATCCACAATCGCTCGGGCCAGCGACGGGCCTATACCCGCCACATACCGCAGTAGCCAGGGCGAAGCCGTATTGAGGTTCACTCCCACTGCATTCACGCAGGCCTCCACCGTATTGTCCAGTTTCTCGCGCAGCAGAGCCTGATCCACATCATGCTGATACTGGCCGATTCCAAGGTTCTTCGGGTCGATCTTCACCAGTTCGGAAAGCGGATCCTGAAGTCTCCGGCCGATGGAAACGGCTCCACGGACGGTAACGTCTTCGTTCGGAAACTCCTCCCTCGCGGCCTCAGAAGCCGAATAGATGGAGGCACCATCCTCGGAAACCGTCCAGATGCGGCAGTCAGAGGGAAGGTCTATCATCTTAAGGAATTCCACGCTCTCGCGCGACGCGGTTCCGTTACCCACTGCTATCGCCTGGACATGATAACGGTCTACCAGATCCTGAACGGTAGTCAATGCCTTAACCTTCTCATTCTGAGGCGGATGCGGATAGATAATCGTATGGCAGAGCAGGTCTCCGCGTTCGGAAAGGACTGCCAGTTTGCATCCATTGCGGAAGCCGGGATCAAGGGCAAGGGTAACCTTCTGCCCCACAGGAGCCCCAAGCAGCAACTGCCGGAGATTGTCCCCGAACACCGCAATGCTCTCCACATCGGCTTTAGCCTTTGCTTCTCGTATCACCTCTCCCGAAATGGAGGGCTGTAGCAGACGGTCGAAAGAATCGCTTACTGCTTCCTGCACCTGAGCCTTGCAGCCTGCGGATGGGAACCCCGCTGCCTTGCAATAATCGTAAAACACCTTTGCGGAGCATTTCTCCGAATCCGTATCCAGATCTATCGACAGGAAACCCTGATCTGCGGCACGAAGCACGGCCAGCAGGTTGTGAGCAGGCACACGGGCGATAGGCATCGACCAGTTGAAATAAGAACGGTATTTCGCGGCCTCGGGATCATCAGATGCTGCCTTCGTGGCCTTAGCGATAATCCTTCTCTGCCTAAATGAAGCCCTCTGATTCTCCCTCACAGGAATGCACTCTGACACCCTTTCAGCGATAATATCACGCGCACCGGCAAGAGCGTCTTCTACCGTAGGCACGCCTTCTTTCACGAATGGCTTCGCTGCCGCTTCCGGATTCGATATACGGGCGGACATAAGTGCGTCTGCAAGAGGCTCGAGGCCGAGCGATTTGGCAACGGTGGCCCTGGTGCGACGCTTCGGCTTCCAGGGAAGGTAGAGGTCTTCCAGTTCAGTGGAGGAGACAGTTCCTTCGATCTTCGAACGAAGCTCATCTGTGAGCGCTCC
Source organism: Bacteroidales bacterium (assembly GCA_017412645.1). Classification (GTDB taxonomy): domain Bacteria; phylum Bacteroidota; class Bacteroidia; order Bacteroidales; family UBA932; genus Cryptobacteroides. The sequence goes on from JAFPWX010000022.1 coordinate 184,704, forward strand.
GGCCTCATCTATCACCTTGAGAATCGTTGCCTTACGCGTCTCCATCTCATCGAAAACGTCAACCCAATGCTTCACTTCGGCCACGGTGGCGTCATCCATGCCGCCCGTCTTTTCCTTGCGATAACGGGAGATGAACGGGATGGTGTCGCCGTCTTCCAGCATGGTGGCGCAGTTCTCAACCTGCCAAGTCTTAACCTGTAACTGAGCCGCGATATGTTTGATATAGAGTTCTTTCATCAGTCTTCGGAGCTGATACGCATGAGTTCGCGTCTGTAGGCCGCGAGAATGCGGGAACGGGAGATGAATCCGACGTAACGGCCTTCCGTGTCGATTACGGGCAGACGCCATGCTTCGGTGCTGTCGAATTTACGCATCACGCTGGCGCTATCTTCTCCCTGCCGTATCTCCGCCGCCGGTTCTTTCATCAGCGAACGCAGCTTCACGGTCTCGCGCTCGCGAGCGTCGACCATATGCTTGCGCACATCGTCCACCTCAAGCATGCCGGCAAGGCGGCCATCTTCCGTGAGCACCGGGAACACCGCCACGGGGCTGTCTGCAACCACCGGAAGCACGTCCTGAAGGGTCTGGTCCACTCGGAGACGGGGATACTTGTCCGACACCAACTCCGCTGTATCAAGAAGAGCTAGCGCCGCCTGGTCGCTGTCGTGAGTGAGCAGTTCACCGCTGGTAGCGATTCGTTTCGTGTAGATGGAATACTTCTCCCAGATCCGGGTGACACCGAACGACACGGCCGAACAGAGTATGAGCGGCAGCAGCAGATCGTAACCGCCGGTCATTTCGGCGATGAGGAAGATAGCTGTCATAGGAGCCTGCATAACCCCGGCCATAAGGCCTGCCATGCCAACCAGCACGAAGTTTTGCTCCGGAAGAGGCATGCCCAGAAGGCTGATTGTCCGGGCAACCACGAATCCGGCGAGAGCGCCAGTGAACAGGGTGGGACCGAAAGTACCGCCCACTCCCCCTCCGGCATTGGTCAGGGTCATGCTTATAACCTTGACAAGAAGCACAAGAAGCACGAATAAAGGCACTCCCCAAGGAGTATGCAGCATGAATGCCAGGGGCGATTCGCCATCGAAGCTCCAGGCGTTTCCACTGAGGAGATTTCCAAGGAAATTGTATCCTTCTCCGAACAGAGGCGGGAAAAACAAGATGCAGAGCCCGACTCCTATGGAGCAGAGCAACCACTTGACCCAGGGACTCTTCAGTCCGGCGAACTTGTCTTCCAAGAACAGGGTGAAACGGGTGAAATACAGTGAGAACAGCCCGCAGAACACGCCCAGCACCAGATAGAAAGGCAGGTTCCCCATATTGAACGGGGCCAGAGTGCAGGTGAAAGGAGTGCCTGTTCCTGTGAGCAGCAGCGACACCACGGTAGCGGTGAGCGTGCTTATCAGCAGCGGCATCATGCTGCTCAGGCTCAGTTGGAAGAAGAGGATCTCCAGAGTGAACAGTATGCCTGCCAGAGGAGCCTTGAAGATGCCGGCTATTGCTCCTGCAGCGCCGCATCCGACCAGGATCGTGATGTTGCGGTAATTGAGATTGAACGCCCTGCCGATATTGCTGCCGATAGCGGCTCCCGTATAGACGATAGGCGCCTCGGCACCCACGGAACCGCCGAATCCTATGGTAACGGCGGACGTGGCCATGGAAGACCACATATTGTGCGGTTTGATGCGGGATTCCTTGCGGGAAATGGCCTGGAGCACCTTGGTAACACCGTGGCTGATGTCGTCCTTAACCAGAAAACGGATTAGGAGCAGTGAAACCATCATACCAAAGGCTGGGAACACCAGGGCAATAAAACTGAATCCTCCCTTGTTTACAATGGGGAAGACGAAGTTTTGTATGAGCGTGATGAGTTTTTCCAGCAGAACTGCCGCGCAACCTGAGCCGATGCCCGTAAGGAAGCTCAGCAGAAGGAGTTTAGCTCTTTCGGAAATATTGGGCAGGCGGAACATTACTCGTCGTCGTCGGCGCCTTCGCCTCCGTACTGCGAGATATTGTCGTCGGGAAGAGTGTTGTCTTCGGGCTCGTTGTCGGGACCGGCGCCTGCAACCTGACGGTTCTCGGCATCCTCCTCACCCTCGAGCCAGCGCTCTATATCTTCAGCGTCGTCGGTCTTCACCTGTATCTTGACAAGATAGATGGCGTCGGGAATCTCGATGGTAACGGCATAGAACGATGTGCCGTCCGGCTTCGGGTACTTTACCAAATCATCGAAGAAATCCTGATATCCGCGGGGATACTTTTCATTGAAGGCCGCAAGGAGTTCCTGCGACATGTTTTCATAGCTTACTACGTGCCTTTTCTTGTCCATAATTCAGGTTTTGGTTTCAGGGCACAATATTAAGCCAAAAAAACGGATTTGCAAAAAAATCTTACATTCTTTCCGGCAAATCTATTCCAAGGAGTCCCATTCCTGTACGAAGCACCTTTGAAATAAGATCCAGAAGCGCCAGACGCTGACTTCTCACGGCTGCATCCTCCTCGCGGAGGATCTGGGTGTCGTGGTAGTACTGGTTGAACTCCTTGGCCAGATCGTAGCACCAGTTGGCGATGAGTGCCGGGGAAAGGCCTGCCGCCGCCTCGGAAACTTTCTGCGGGAATGCGGCGAGGATCTGCACGAGGCGGATTTCCTTCGGACTGAGTTCGGCGCCGGTAGGCTTCACCTCCAGTCCCTGCTCCGCGGCCTTGCGGAGTATGCTACGGATGCGGGCGTGGGTATACTGGATGAACGGGCCGGTGTTACCGTTGAAGTCGATGCTTTCGTGCGGGTCAAAGAGCATGGTCTTCTTGGGATCCACCTTGAGGATGAAGTATTTGAGGGCTCCGAGACCTATCATGGAGTAGAGCCTGTCGCGTTCCTCTTCGGGCACGTCAGCCAGTTTGCCGCTTTCCTCGGACACGCTGCGGGCTTCGTTCTTCATCTGGGCGATGAGGTCGTCGGCATCCACGACGGTTCCTTCGCGGCTCTTCATCTTGCCCTCCGGGAGCTCGACCATACCGTATGAGAGATGGTAGATCTGGTCGGCCCAGGGGAAACCCAGCTTAGCAAGCACGAGCTTGAGCACCTGGAAATGGTAGTTCTGCTCGTCGCCCACCACATATATGTGGCTATCGAGTTTGTTCCTGGTAAAACGTTGCTCAGCCGTGCCAAGGTCCTGGGTCATGTATACCGAGGTTCCGTCGCTGCGAAGCAGGAGTTTGCGGTCGAGTCCGTCGGCAGTGAGGTCGCACCACACGCTGCCGTCGGGATCCTGAACGAAAACGCCCATGTCGAGCCCCTTCTGCACCAGACTCTTGCCGAGCAGATAGGTGTCGTGCTCGTAGTAGACCTGGTCGAAACTGATTCCGAGGGCCTTATAGGTCTCGTCGAAACCGGCGAACACCCAGCCGTTCATCATCTCCCAGAGTTTGCGGACTTCAGGATCGCCTTCCTCCCACTTGAGGAGCATCTCATGCACCTTCTCGTTCACGGAAGGATCTTCCTTCTCGAGCTTGGAATAGGCCACGTAGCAGTCTCCAACGAGGTGGTCGCCCTTGATTCCGGTGCTTTCCGGGGTTGCGCCGTTCATGCACTGCTGCCATGCGTACATACTCTTGCAGATGTGCACGCCGCGGTCGTTCACCAGTGTAACCTTTATCACCTTGTTGCCCGCCGCGGCCAGCAGACGGCTCACCGAATCTCCGAGGAGATTGTTACGCACGTGGCCAAGGTGCAGGGGCTTGTTGGTATTGGGCGACGAGAACTCCACCATCACCGTTTTGCCGGTGCTGGGAAGCTGACCGTAGTCTTTCGAAGAGACGATTCCAGCGAAGCATTCCTGCCAGAACAGATTGCTGAGACTCAGGTTAAGGAAGCCCTTCACGCTATTGAAGGCTTCGATTTCAGGGCAGTTCTCCTTGAGCCAGGCGCCTATTGCAGTGCCGGTGGCATCTGGAGCCGCATGCGAGATGCGCAGCAGGGGGAACACCACAAGGGTATAGTCGCCCTCGAATTCCTTCCGGGTGACCTGAACCTGCATCTGGTCCGGAGCGACCTCCGCTCCGTACAGGGCCTTAACTGCTTCTGAAGCCTTTGAGGCGATGAACTGCTCCGCGGTCATTTATCCGAGGTAGCTCTTGAGGAGTTTCGAAGCGGACGGCTTCTTGAGTTTGCGTATGGCCTTTTCCTTAATCTGGCGCACACGCTCACGGGTGAGGTCGAGCCTCTCCCCTATTTCTTCCAGAGTCATTTCCTGGCAACCAATGCCGAAGAAGCTCTTGATGATCTCGCGCTCACGGGGAGTGAGGATTTGAAGGGCCCTTTCGATCTCGATGCTGAGGCTCTCGTTGGTGAGGCCCTTGTCGGCCATGGGACTGTCTTCGTTGGGAAGAACGTCCAGAAGCGAGTTGTCCTCGCCTTCCACGAACGGGGCGTCCACGCTCACATGACGGCCGCTGACACGCATGGTGTCGGCTATCTTGTCCTGCGGGATATCGATCATTTCGGCAAGTTCTTCGGTAGACGGCTGACGCTCATGCTCCTGCTCGAACTTACCGAGTGCCTTGTTGATCTTATTGAGCGATCCAACCTGGTTCAGGGGCAGACGCACGATACGGCTCTGCTCCGCGAGGGCCTGGAGTATGCTCTGGCGGATCCACCACACTGCGTAAGAGATGAACTTGAAACCACGGGTCTCATCGAATTTCTCAGCGGCTTTAATGAGGCCGAGGTTGCCTTCGTTGATGAGGTCGGGCAGGCTGAGGCCCTGGTTCTGATATTGCTTGGCTACTGAAACGACGACACGGAGGATTGCACGGGTAAGCTTCTCGAGAGCTTCCTGGTCCCCTTTACGGATACGCTGTGCAAGTTCTACTTCCTCTTCCGGGCTCACAAGCTCTTCGCGACCTATCTCCTGGAGATACTTGTCCAGCGAAGCGCTCTCACGGTTGGTGATGCTTTTTGTAATCTTAAGTTGTCTCATACACCCTTTTATACGGAAGAATCCCGCGTAAGTTTCACACTCGCGCGGGATTTTTCGGAAAAAAGTTTCATCAGTCCTTACCGAAGCCGAAGTAACCTGGCTTGCCGGAAGCGGTGACACCCTCGATGAAGATGGAACGTTTGCTCTTTTTGGCGATGTCTATCACATCCTGCGGCTTGGAAACCTTCTGGTCGTTCACATAGCGGATGATGAATCCGTCTTCACCGCCTGCCGCCGCCAGTTTTCCGCTGCCGGCCGACACTATCTCCACGCCGTCCTTTGCCTCGCGGAGCTGGGCGCCGTAGAAAGCCACGGTTCCATCGCTGCCAACGGTGCCGTTTTCAATATTGCCGTCCTGGAAGGTAACGTCCAACTCAAGCGTCTTGCCTCCGCGGAGGACCTTCACAGTTGCCTTGTCGCCCGGATGGAATGAATTCACCTTCGCCTGGAGCTGCGGCATTGTGGAGATATGGGTGCCGTCGATCTCGGTGATGATATCTTCAGCCTTGATGCCGGCTTTGTCGGCCGCACCGCCCTTCACTACCTCGGCCACGTAGACGCCTTCAGGAGAGGAAAGCTTGTTCTTGTTTGCGATTTCATCGGTCACTGTGCCGCCGCTGATGCCCAGCATTGCGCGCTTAACGCTTCCGAAGTCGATGAGGTCGCTGACCACCTTCTTCACCATATTGGACGGAACGGCGAAGGAATAGCCGCTATAAGCCCCTGTCTGCGAGACGATTGCAGTGTTGATACCTACTAACTCGCCCTTCTTGTTCACGAGCGCGCCGCCGGAGTTGCCGGGATTCACGGCCGCGTCGGTTTGGATGAACGATTCGATCTTGAATTCGCCGCTATAGTTGGGCATGCTGCGGCCCTTTGCGGAGACGATGCCGGCGGTGATGGTGCCCTTCAGCTGTTCGCCGAGCGGAGAACCGATTGCCAGCACCCACTCGCCCAGGCGCAGATTGTCGCTGTCGCCAAAAGGAACGATGGGCAGACCGTCGGCGTCGATCTTTATCAGAGCCACGTCTGTGGCAGGATCAGTGCCGATAACGCTGGCGGTGTATACCTTATTGTTGTTCAGGGTGACTTCGATCTTGGTGGCTCCCTGAACCACGTGATTGTTCGTTACGATGTAGCCGTCCTGACGGATGATAACGCCGGAACCGCTGCCCTGCTGCTCGCGTTCCTGACTCTCCGGAAGACCGAAGAAATAGCGGAACAGCGGGTCGATGTTGTATTGCTGCGTGGTTTTAACGGTTACTTTTACGAAGACGACGGCATCCACAGCTGATTCGGCGGCGTACGTGAAGTCGGGATAGTCGGTTTCTGACAGATTGACAGTGCGGTAAGCCGAACCGTCGATGGAATAGGTGGTAGTGGGAGCTGCAGCCGTTGCTTTGGGGGCGGAAGTCTTCACGACGACAAGAGCCACGAGGGCACTGCAAGCCACTGAAAGGATGGTAGTTAAAACGCTTTGTTTCATATGCTCGAATAATTTTACATTTTTCTGTCCAAATGAGGTTAAAAAATCAAAAGATATGCCAGATTCTCAAATTAAATAGGTATATTTGCAATCCGACTAAAAATAGAAAGACATATGGAATTCAACGTATCTAGCGCAGAACTGCTGAAAGCAATGACGGACGTCGCAAAGGCCGTCCCAGCCAAGACTTCCCTCCCCATCTTGGAGTATCTCCTCTTCGTTCTCAAAGGGGACAAACTGGAAATCACAGCATCCGATCAGGAACTCACGCTCCGCACGGTGATAGACGTGGATTCCAAGGAAGACGGCAGCATCGCCGCTCCCGCAGGCCAGCTCATAGCCCTCTTCAAGGCTCTGCCGGACCAGCCGGTCACCATCCGCACCACCGGAGAATCCTCCTTCGAGTGCGTCTGGAGCAACGGTAATTCTTCCCTGCCTTTCTTCCCGGCAGCCGACTATCCGGAAATCAAGAACGTATCCGACGACGCCCCGTCCCTCACTATCCCGGCAGAATCCCTCATCGAAGGCATCTCCAGTACCGTATATGCTACGGCAGACGACGAAATGCGCCCAGCCATGAACGGTATCTTCTTCGATATCGCTCCGGAGAGCACCACCCTCGTTGCGTCGGATTCTCACAAGCTCATCTGCTACACCACCGCAGACGTCAAGGCAGCTGAGGCGGCATCGTTCATCCTCCACAAAAAGGCCGCCGCAGTGCTTCGCAGCACCCTTTCTAAGGAAGACGGCGACGTGCTCGTTAAGTTCGACTCCACCGGCGCGGCCTTCACCTTCGGCGAAACCGTAATGATCTGCCGTCTGGTAGTTGGCAAATACCCTAAGTATCGCGACGTCATCCCGCAGAACAACAGCAACGTGCTGCGCATCGACCGCGAACAGCTTCTCGCAACCGTTCGTCGCGTGAGCGTTTTCGCCAACAAGGCCTCCAACCATATCAAATTCGACCTTAAGGACGGCCAGATTGAGCTCACCGCCCAGGATCTCGGCTTCGCTATCGCAGCCTACGAAAAGCTCCCTTGCGACTATTCCGGCGACGATCTCACCATAGGCTTCAAGTCCTCCTTCCTTGTAGACATCCTGGCCAACATGAACTGCCAGACGATAGTGCTCAAGTTTGCGGACGCCCGCCGCGCCGCCCTCATAGTTCCCTCCGAAGAAGAGGCCGACAGCGAAAAGGTCTGCGGCATCCTCATGCCGATAATGGTTTCATAAGGAGGTTTCCATGGAACTCAATCTCAAACGGCCCCTGCTGTTTTTCGACATCGAAAGCACGGGCCTGAATATTCCGACGGATTCCATAATCGAACTCAGCTTCGTTAAGGTCTTCCCAGGCCAGCCGGAGCCCAAGGTTAAAACCTGGAAAATCCGCCCCTGGGACTATGAGAACAATTGCCAGAGGCATATAGCCGAGGAAGCTTCCAAGGTGAACGGCGTAACAGACGACATGCTCGTCGCCTGCCCCCGTTTCATAGAGGTCGCTCCCGAAGTCGTTGAATGGCTCAAGGATTCAGACCTTGCCGGATTCAATTCCGCCAAGTTTGACCTTCCCATGCTCTCGGAAGAGATTGAAAGGGTAAAACGCTATTGCTTGCAGCGCATAGGCTCCTGGGACGCACCTGAGGTTCACAAGCAGAAGGCCCGCGAAACCCTGGCAGCAGTGGATATCAACCTCCACGAGCCCGTAATGGTGGATGTGCAGAACATCTACCATGCAATGGAGCCGCGCAACCTTCGCGCCGCCTACCGTTTCTACTGCGGAGGCAAGGATTTCGAGGACGCACATACCGCTGAGGCGGATACCGTGGCCACTTACGAAGTGCTCAAGGCTCAGCTCGATATGTACAAAGAGCCAGCGCCCTACCGCGAGCAGGTGCTTCAGAACGACATCGTGTCGCTGAGCTCCTTCTCCGGCCGCAAATACGTGGACTTCTCGGGCCATTTGATCTACGACGATTCAGGCAAGAAGGACCCGGCCCACATCCTCATAAACTTCGGCAAGCACAAGGGCAAAACCGCCCTCGAGGTGTACGAGAACGACCCTTCCTATTTCTCCTGGATCGACGGTGGCACCTTCACGCTCGACACGAAGGCCCAGTTCGCCCGCATCCGCAAGGAGATCGATGCCGCCAAGCGCGGGCCGGCGTCTCCCGAGAAACTGGACGCCCTCAAGGAAAAGTTCTCCGGTAATCTTTTCAAATAGGCATGACCGTCTCCGTCTATCTCGGCTCCCGTCCCGGCAACAATCCCGTTCATTGCCAGAACGCTTATAAGCTTGGCCGTCTGCTGGCAGAGGCTGGCATTTCAGTAGTATACGGCGGCGCCAGAGTAGGCACGATGGGAGAACTCGCGCGAGGAGTAATCGAAGCCGGAGGCAGTATCAAGGGCGTCATTCCAACTGGCTTCAAAGGCCGCAAGAGCTATGCTGACAAGGGTATGGACGTATGGCTCTCCGGAATAGAAAAGATTGAGACGCCAGACTTCCCTACCCGCATCACCACCATGGAGAACATGTGCGATGCCTTCATCGTCCTGCCTGGCAGCTGCGGCACCCTGCATGAGTTCTCATCTGCCCTTGAAGGGAGTGTTCTGGGACGCTATGAAAAGAAGATAGCGATACTCAATACAGGAGGCTACTACAATCCCATGCTGGAGCTCATCCACAATATGGAGCGGGAAGGCTTCACCGATGTAAAAGATTCAGGGTGGCTCGTTGTAGCGGCCACCCCGGAAGAATTGGTTTCAAAGCTGTAATTACTCTTCTTCGAGTACTGTCCACCCGGCAGGGATACCGTCTTTTCCGGTAGTCCATTTATTCATCCCCTTTGCCTTGACGAATGTTCCCGTGGAGGCTACTCTATGAGTCCAGCCCATAGTACAGTTGGTTGCAGAGATATCCGTTGCGAGGCACTTTATATACTGCAAGTTAGTACAACCGGCAAACATGTGTCCAAAACAGGTGTTCGAAACTACCTGCATCCTCAGGACAGGGGCCTTCTCAAGAGAAATGCAGTCATAGAACATATATCCCATTGAGTTTATGCCAGTGGTTTTAGCCATTATCTCCGGACCTTCCTTTATACTGGAGCAGGCGTTAAACATGCTCAAATAAGCATGTGATGCTACGTTTTCTGCTGGTAAGACTGTAGGAGTCTTTATCAGAGATTCGCAGTTATCGAACATACTGTGATAGCAGTGATCAGGGACGTTAACAGCCGGAAGTTCAGGAGCCCTCTCAAGCTTCGTACAACCATAGAACATATATGCATATGCTCCTTCTGTGATTGTTGTTGCAGGCAGGAGGATGTCGAGTGTGGGATGGTTAACCAAATGATAATTGTCATTGAATAGGTTCTCGAATGCATATTCCTTTGTCAACTCAGTTCTTGAGGAAAAATCGTCCCAATAAATAATGCTCATCACATTTCCGAACACCTGGCAGTCTTCGTTGAAAACAATCGAGCATCTCTTTGTTTCTCCCTGATTGCCCTTAACGAGCACCTTAGTCCCTGCTTTGGGGACTAAAAAATTGCTGATGTTATTATAATCTTCAAGTGCCCACTCATCTGGGGCCGTCCAGGTTTTACCTCCATCTATGCTTATGTTCCAGTCGTTATACTCATCGTCATCGTCCCAGCCCTCGTATGAGATGGTGACATACGTATTGTCATACAGAGTTTTTATTGTAAGGGGATATTCTACGGTATTGGCTTCCGGCTCCGGATAGGGATCAGGATCAGGATCTGGCTCCGGCTCTGGATCGGGTTCTGGTTCAGGTTCGGGATCTTGCTGCTCCTGGGGATCTTCCTTGGGGTCAGTTGACTTCTTGGGCTTATGAAACTTGCAGCATGAAACGGCCACGAAGGCCAGAATCACGATAAGAGTGAATAGTTTTTTCATATGTGATTCAGGATTGGAGCCACTTGCGAGACTCGAACTTGCGACCTGCGCGTTACGAATGCGCTGCTCTACCGACTGAGCTAAAGTGGCATTGGGTTTGCAAAGATAGAAATAAATTTTTATTTTTAAGACATGAAAACCCTATTCTTGATTCTCAGTCTTATTCTAGGCGCTTTTCCCTTCCAGAACGGCGGGGCCCGCTTCGGCGGCGGCGAAAAGCAGGTATTCGTAGTACACTATAAATGGGGCGTGCTCAATGCCGACGTGGCCCGGGTAACATGCGAATGCGACAGCATAATGTTTCACGGGGTGCCGGCTTACAAAGCTAAGATATACGGTAAAACTGAAAAGTTCTGCGAAGCCATAGTCAAGGTGCGCGAAGACTTCCAGGGTACTTTCCGCGCCAGTGACTTCCGCCCGTTCAAATCCAGCCGTAAAGCCCAGGAAGCCAAGTTCAACGGAGGCGAAACCTATAAATACGACTGGTCGGCGAACAAGTTGGAGATGAACATCACCACCAAAGGCGGCGACAGGAAGAAGAGCTTCGACCTGGAGCCCGGAGTTCTGGATGTAAACGGCCTATATTTTGCCGTTCGCAGCATAGATATCGCCAAGGTATCCGACGGCAAACCCTTCAGCGTAAAGCTTGCGGTGGGCGACAATATAGAGAAGATCTCCATGCGCTACGACGGCCGCGAGATGCTGCAGGCCCGCGGAGTGGACAAGGCGATGGCCCACAAATTCCGCATCAGCGTCACCTCGGGCAACACTTTCGACAACAAGAGCGACATCCTCATCTGGATTTCGGACGACGAGCACCTCATCCCCCTCTATTTCGAGGCACCCATGAGGCTCGGAAAGGTGGTCGGCCGTCTGGAGAGTTCTACCGGAAAGTGATCTTTAGGCTTCCCATTACCGTTATCCCGGCAACCGGAATCCATCCGATCTGGCAATAACGCTTGTCCAAAGTGTAACCGTACCTCTCGCTCACAGCGGAATACACCCATCCGTTTGCGGCATGGTGGGAATTGAATATGTTCCCGACGTTCAGCCCGAACACTGCTTCGCGGATGAATTTCGGGAACATCAGTTTATATGATAGTTCCAGATCCGAGGCGCTGAATGCCGGCAATGACCTCGTCTTGTTCGCTGTATTGTCCAGATACTGTCTGCTCACAAAACCGGTGTGCCATACAGCTGTGAAGCCGCCCATCCTGAAGTCGATGAAGCCGTTGAGTATAGCAGCCGGAGAATAAGCCAGGGTGGAATTGTCGTAATGCACGGTAATCGGGTCACCCTCCCAGTTTTCAACCACCTCGTCGAAGTCCAGAATACGGTTCTGGCTCAGGGCCGCATTGGCCTCCAGATTAAGGCCGGGAAAGATCTCATATGCGGCTGCGAGTTCAGTTCCCAGTCGGTATGAATCCTTGATATTGGTGGTCAGGTACTCCCCTATGTCGCTCTTTGCGCCAGTCTGCACGAACTGGTTCCTGTAATCCATCCAATAGATATTCTGCGAAGCTCTGAATTTGTCGCCATCATACTGCCAGCCGGTCTCTATATCAAGAACTCTTTCCGGCTTTGGAGCGGGATATGCCCCGTTATCGGTGAAATTGTTACGTTCAGGCTCGCGATGCGCAAGTGCGGCACTGGCATAGGCCCTGAAAGACTTCCGCTTCCAGCTGACCCCCAGCTTCGGGTTGAAGAAATTATATTCCTTGTCTATGTCGAGCTCCTGATTCTGGTATGTGCCGTCGCCCTGCTTGATGAACTTGTCGTTAACCCCGTCAGTCAGGTATCTCACATAACGGTACTGAAGGTCCGAAAACAGCTCCCAGCCTATGCCAAGCCGTCGTATTATCTTCGCGTAAGCGCTCATATCGCTTTTTTTCGCGTCGGAATCGTAATACTTATAGGGGCCGTCCGCAAGGATATCGGAAGCAAGCCCGTCGGAAACGTAAGTAAGGTAGCCGAAATGGTTGCCCATGAAAGCCTGCATGGAGCCTCCTGCAATCCACTCCCACTCATCGTCTTCGTAATGTCCGCTAGCAACCAGACCGAAAGTATTCTGTTCCAAACCCTTCTGCCGGACGAAATCCGCCGTGGGTAACGCGGGGTCTGTGAGCCCGAACTTCTTCAGTTTGTTCTGGTAGCGGAATTCTTCGTAGTAGCCGTAGCCATAGGTGTAATGAAGGGCTGCGTTCCAGTCGAAGTAAGTGTCAACCCTTTGGGAAAGGGACAGGATATTGTGATCCTGCCAGAAATTGTCTGTGGTCTGGGGCCAGTAGGTCCCGTCTTTCATGGCATAACGCTCCGTGGAGTAATTGCCGTCGGCGTCTTTCGGGAAAACCCCATTCACATCGTCGAAGACGAGGCGTTCATAGAGAGAATTGAAACGGCCGAGACCGTGAGCGTATATGTCGGAATATGTGAGAATGCCGTCGTCCATAAGAGAGGCGTCGTCATTTCCGGCGACCACGCCGTTCCAGGCCTGCCCTGTATGCTCAATATTGCCGATGTTGCTGTAGCGCACCAGGATATCGTCGCCCAGATAGGCTACACTGGCCAGCCAGCTACCGGAATTCCCGGCGGTGCCATGAAGATAGCCTTCGGTCGCGGTGCCGCTGGCCGTTCCTTCTATCACCCAGTGCCTGCCGAACAGCCCTGTCGAGAAACTGACACGGCCGTTCATAGTGTTGTAGGAGCCGAAAGACGAGGACACTTCCGCATAAGGCTTCAGCGATGGTGCTTTGGTCGACAGCGACACGCTGCCTCCGAATGCGCCGTCTCCATGGGTCGACGAGCCCACTCCCCTCTGAATCTGCGCGCTACCAAGAAATGCCGCATAGCCGTTCATATTCGCCCAGAAAACGCACTGGTCTTCCGGAGAATTGAGTGGCACACCATCGATTGTAACGTTGATCCTCGAATCCCCCACTCCACGGATGCGCATGTAGCTAGTGCCGGTGCCAAGGCCGTTCTCACCCCAGGCAAGCACACCCGGAGTACGGGAGAACAGCAAGGGCAGTTCACGACCGGTGGTCGAGAAATCTGAGAGTTCGGCCTTGCGTAGGTTAACCACTGCGAAAGGCGCGCTCTCACGGGCGCGCACCGCGCTCACAACGGATTCGGAGAGTTGTTCGACAATAAGGGAATCCTGCTGGCCGTAAAGTGCGGCCGGTACCAGCAGACAGAGACAAAAAATAAAACCTCGCATAACGTATATGTTCGCGGGGTTTTTCAGCTCCCTTCGGAGGTATTAGCCTCATCAGGTTCAAAGGGTATGATCTCAGCCTTTCGGCACCCCCGCATATTTGTTACAAAGATAAACTATTTCTTTGATACTTTGACTTTATAAAGCTTGGGCCAGTTCTTTCCGGTCAGGAAAATCTCTCCCTTTGAATTCACGGCAATGCCGTTCAGCACGTCCGTATCGCGGTTCCGAAGGTTCTTCGGCAGCAATCCTGTGCAATCTATCTTGTCCGTCACCTTACCGTCGTCAGGATCGATTACCACGATCATGTCGGTGGTATACACATTGGCCCAGATCTTACCGTCAACCCACTCAAGCTCATTCAGATAACGGAGCGGGCGGCCGTCTATACTCACAAAGATGGTGCGTTTCAGCTTGAATTCACTGTCCAGAACGTATATCTTGTTGCTTCCGTCCGACGCGTACAGGAATTCGCCGTCAGTGGTGAGACCCCAGCCTTCGCGGGGATAGCTCCATGTGCTCTCATAAGTGAACGATTCCGCATTGTAGACAAAAGCTACTTTGCTGGTCCATGTGAGCACATACAACTTCCCGTCCAGCACGCAGGAGCCCTCCGCGAAATACTTGCGGGAGAAGTTGATCTTCTTAAGCACCTTTCCTGTAGACAGATCCACCTTGCGGAGAGTACTTTCGCCGTATTGACCCGTGGTTTCGTAGAGCGTGTCGTTCTGAAAAAAAAGACCCTGCGTGTATGCGGCACGGTCGTGAGGATACGATTCAAGCACAGTAACGCGATGCTCCCTGGGCCCTGCTGAACAGGCCAGACAAAGAAACAGAAGCAATATTGCCGGAATCTTTTTCATGCTTTGCAAAGGTAATCATTTCCGCTGATTTTTATTATATTTGTAAGTCCTAAAACCTACGCATATGGCAGAATTGCATCCGGAATACTGCATTCATATAGATCAGGTAATTGCCAGGAAATTCCCCGGGAAAAAGTTCCCGAAGTGGTTTATTTCTTGGATCAAGCGCTTCATTCACGAAGATTTCCTTAACGACTTCTTCATCAAAGGCTACGAAGGCGTCGAGTTCTGCACCGAGTGCGCCAAAGCTCTCGATATCCACCTGGATGTCCAGGGCCTTGACAGGGTCAAGGTCCCCGAAGGAGCAAAGATAACCTTCGCCTGCAATCATCCTCTCGGTGGCATCGACGGAGTAGCTCTCACCGGAGTCATTGGCACACATTTCAGCGATCGCGGAGTTCGCCTCCTGGTGAACGACTTCCTGATGGCCATCAAGGGTCTTGCCGGAATCAGCATTCCTGTGAGCAAGACAGGTGCGCAGGCCCGTGATCTGCCGCGTCTGGTGAACGAAATCTACGAATCCGACGATAACATAATGATCTTCCCAGCAGGACTCTGCTCCCGCAAGATCAAGGGCGTAATTCAGGACCTCCCATGGAGCAAGAACTTCATCAAGATGAGCTCCCGAACCGGCCGCTGGGTCGTCCCAGTGCACTTCATCGGCCAGAACAGCAAACGTTTCTACCGCGTGGCGAATATTTGCAAACGTCTCGGATTTAAATTCAATTTCGCAATGCTCTTCCTGCCGGACGAACTCTATCGCGCCCAGCACGGAAGCTACCGCATTGTCTTTGGGGATCCCATTCCCCCAACAACTTTCGATTCCTCAAAGACCCAGACGGAATGGGCCGCGTGGGTCAGGGAAAAAGTATACAGTCTCGAGTAATATGGAAAAGATCATCGATCCGATACCGGTAGAGCTTCTGAAAGCGGAACTCACCCCGGAAAAGAAACTCCGCAACACGAACAAGGGCGGGAACGTCATATATGTTGTTGACGCTCACGACTCCCCCAACGTAATGCAGGAAATCGGCCGTCTTCGCGAAGAATCCTTCCGTCAGGCAGGAGGCAGCAGCGGCCTTGCCGCCGATATCGACGAGTTCGATACCATGGAGAACCCATACAAGCAGATTGTCGTCTGGGATCCCGATGCCGAGGCTATTCTCGGAGGTTACCGCTACATCATGGGACCTGACGTGCGTCTGGACGACAAAGGCCAGCCCATCCTTGCCACAGCCCATATGTTCCATTTCAGCAAGCGCTTCATAGAGGATTATCTTCCTCACGTGATGGAACTGGGCCGCAGCTTCGTGGCTCCCGACTACCAGAGCTCCAAGGCTGGCGCAAAGGCCCTGTTCTCGCTGGACAATCTCTGGGACGGCATCGCCACCATCGCCGCCGAGCATCCCCAGATCATCTATTTCTTCGGAAAGATGACGATGTATCCGTCGTACGACAAGCTCTCGCGCGACCTTATCCTCCACTTCCTCTGGAAGCATTTCCCGGATCCGGAAGAGCTGGTGCGCCCGATAAAACCAGTTCTGCCCGATACGAACCCGCGCCTGATGGATATCATCCTCGACGAGTCCGAATTCAAAGCCGATTACAAGAAGCTCAAGGAAACTGTGCGCAAACTGGGAACAAATATCCCGCCGCTCGTCAATTCTTACATGAATATCTCGTCAACCATGAAGATGCTCGGCACCGCCGTGAACGAAGAGTTCTCCGACGTTGAAGAAACCGGCATTCTGGTATGTTTCAACGAGATGTATCCAGAGAAACGCGACCGTCATGCCTTCTCTTCCTGGGGAGAATGGATGGATAAGGTCCGCGAACGCTTCCCGCGCCTTTCGGCGAGCGCCGACGAACGTCTTCTCGAGCGTCGCGAAGAAAAACGCCGCCGCATATTCGAGAGATTCAAAAACAAAGGAGATAATAAATAAAAGGCGGGGCCGTAAGCCGGTTTCTGTTTTTAAATCTGCCATTTATCTTCGCAACCTACCCCCCGGCAGGAAGCGGGCAGCTCCCGTTTGCCGGTATATTTGGTCTTGCAGGCCCCGGTGCCGTACCCCTATTACATCGCTGCAACAGGTCGTGAGCTCTTACCTCGCGTTTTCACCATCACCCTTACGGGCAGTCTTTCTCTGTTACGGCTGGCATAAGATTACTCCCATCTGCGCTTTCCGCAGCGGGGTGCCCTACCCTGTCCGGACTTTCCTCTGGGCGAACCCAGCGGCAGATCGTCCCGCCTTTTATTCGGGCTGCAAAGATAGTATATTTTCAGGAAATACTATATAAGCTCAGCAAGCAGGTCGTATTCCAGAGCATCCGTGATACGGACGTTCACGAACTTGTCAACAAGTGCTGCAGTATCAGTTCCCTCCGGGCATGTGACGATAATCTCGCCGTCAACCTCCGGACTTTCGAATTCGCTGCGAGCGATGAGTTTGCCGTCCAGAACAGAATCCACCAGAACACGGTACTCCCGGCCGACCCTGGCGGCATTGCACTCGGCAGAAATCTTCTGCTGAAGACTCATGAGCGCGTCGTAACGGCGCTGCTTTTCCTCCTGCGGCACATCGTCCTTCAGGTGTTGAGCGCCCCAGGTTCCTTCTTCTTCGGAGTACATGAAAGCACCGAGCCTTTCGAAGCGGGCCTCCCGGACGAAATCCAGCAGTTCCTGAAACTCTGCTTCTCCCTCGCCGGGATGGCCGACGATAAGGGTGGTCCTCAGCGCAACGCCCGGCACCTCTTCACGCAGACGCCTGATGAGCTGCCTCGTCCAGGCTCCATCCACATGCCGGTGCATATTGTCAAGAACCTTGTCTGCTATGTGCTGCAGCGGTATGTCCATATAGCGACAGACCTTCGGATTATCTGCCAGTTCGCGAAGCACGTCCTCAGGGAAGCCTTCAGGATAAGAATAATGGATGCGCAGCCATTCGATGCCTGGCACATCCGAGAGGGCCCTCAGAAGATCAGCCAGACGCCTGCGTCCGTACAGATCCAAGCCGTAGTAGGTTGTATCCTGCGCGATGAGCAGCAGTTCCTTCACTCCCTGTGCGGCCAGCTTTTCTGCCTCCTCCACTATCTTTTCGATCGGAACGGAGCGATGAGCGCCGCGGATGAAAGGAATGGCGCAATAGGAGCAACGACGGTCGCAGCCTTCGGAAATCTTTAGATAGGCCGCCGGACCGCCCCCAAAACGGCGGGAGGTTCGGAGTGTCTCGCTTGGCTGCACTCCCAGAGCACGCACTACAGGATCCAGGTCTCGGGCACCGTACCATGCGTCAACTTCCGGAATAAGAGCCGGTAACTCTGCGGCATAACGCTGCGACAGGCAGCCGAAAGCAAGCAGCGTACCCACCTTCCCCTCTTTTTTGAGTTCTCCCTGCCTCAGAAGCTCCTGAATGCTCTCATCTTTGGCATCTGCAATAAAGCCGCAGGTATTGACCAGCACATAGTCGGCCGGTGCGTCTGAATCTTCCGGGAGAATCAAAAAACGGTCACCGGGCAACTGCGCAAGCAGATGCTCGGTGTCCACGGTGTTCTTGGAACAGCCCAGGGTTATGACCCGGACCGATTTCACTTCTCTTCTGGAGCTTCCTCTTCCTCGACGAAATCGAGAGAAGCGTACTTTACGAGTTCCTCATACCATTCGATAATCTTCTTCATATGAGAAGCATAGAAACGGTCGGAATCGTAATCGGGAACAGCCTTGTCGAAGAGAGCCTTAACGGCGGCCGCATCCTTCGCTGCGGGGACGTCCTTGCCGGCCAGAGCCTTCTGAATAGCAAGGAAGACCTCTTTAAGTTTCATCTCACCTTCGGCAGTGAAGATGCAGATGTCGGCAAGGGTGGTGATGCGGTTGTGGGCATCAAATACGGTACGATGACCGTCTGCCAAAGCTTCAGCGATGACGGCATTTCCCCTCGAAAGAGCGAGGAAGCGGTAGAGGCCGTGTTTGCCGTTTACCGCGAGGATCTTTGAAAGATCAGTTTTCTGTGTATCCATTGTGAATGATTTTGTCTGTTTTATCGTAAAGTGCCTCCAGCGTGGAGTCGTTTTCAATTATATGACGGATAAGAGGGCTGTCGAAGCCACCTTGAAGCGGGTCCCTCAAGAGCACTGCAGGATTCCTTTCCAAGCGGGTCTGATAGGGTGCACGGAGCAGCCAGACTTCATCGTAAGTGCCGTCGAAAGCAGGTTTCTGAAGCGCGATTGCCGATTCCATAAAGAGAAGAGGAGCCGTTTGGGCAGCCTTCCAGGCAGCCAGGTCCGCCAGCACTTCCGGGTAGACGATTTCCTCCAGCACGCGCAGTTTGGCCGCATCCTTGAAGACTATGCCGATTTCCGAGAACGGCACGCCCAGCGCAGATTCTATACGGGCCTTCAGGCCGGGAATCTCGTCGTAAAGGGCTTTGGTGCGGGCGTCGCATTCGTAAACGGGATAGCCAAGGTTCTCCAGATGACGGCATAGAGCGGACTTGCCACTGCCGATTGGACCGGTTATGAGCACAGTTCTACTCATTGGCTGTTTCCACGCACTCCACTACGTCCGGAGTAATGCTGCAGGATATAACACCCTTTGGTAATGCTCCGTGATGCACAAGGCACCTGCCTGTGATGCTCCTCGCGAACTCGCCGTAGTCTACATGGAAATCTACCATGCCACGAGGATCGGAAAGAAGCGGAAAAACGCAGCGGAACACGGCCCTTACGGTAGAAGGATACACCCTCAGAGCCACTCCCGACGGGAGATTACGTATCGTGAGGGGCGATTCTGTTTCGAGTTCAACATAGCGCGACACCTCAATGGAATACTCTGTCTTGCGTTCCGATATTCTGGTTCCGACAGGTGGAACCAGTTTCACTTCCCCATGCACGCTGCCGTGCAGGTCGTTAAGTGAGAAACTGGCGGTCCGGACCTCTTCCACCCTGTCCAGAACTTCGGCCGGTCCGTAAACTGTTACCGAGTCTGGCTTGAGCGCCAGAGGAGAGACTTGCGTATACTGCGCCCTGAAGGAAGGCAGACACACGGCCCTGAGCGGCACCCTCCGGTTGTTTTCCGGAATAAATCGGAACGAGGCTTCGTCGAAAAGGAAAGCTTCCACCTTGGCCCCGGGGCCGTAGATGTCGCCTGCGTAGCGAAGAAGTTTGCTGGAAGGAATTCCGAAGTAGTCGTCTCCAAGCGGGGATAGGTCTTCCGGGGCAAACTGAACGGTGACAGAGCCCTTCCGGAGCCCTACGCTCAGCAGCCTGAAGCCAGATGCACTGACTCTGGCGGCCATAGTGACAGCGTCGCTCGAGCGGGCTGCACGCCCCTCAAGGCTGCTTTCCGCCACAACCTCCTGGCTCACGATGCTGGTGTGCACCTGAGAGAGGTTGTAGACGAGCCAGATGCTTGCCGACAACAGAAGACACGCTATGAAGAACGGCCACCGGCGCATTTAATTCTCCTTCTGATTGTAATCGCCGTCCTTTGCCTTGGGAGCCTTCTTTGCAGCGGGCTTCTCGGCCTTGGGTTTTTCTTCTTTTGCAGCAGGCTGTGCCGGAGCAGCAGCTGCCGCATCGGAGTAGTCCTTCTGGATAGAGTTCTTATCCACGCGGAGCTTCACTTCGCCGTCGACCTTGATGAGAACGGTCCTTTCCTGGATTTCCTGGACGGTTCCATAGATACCGCCTGCGGTGACCACCTTGTCACCTTTCTTGAGCGCATTGCGGAATGCTTCGAGTTCCTTCTGCTGTTTGCGCTGCGGGCGGATCATGAAGAACCACATCACCACAAACATAAGGATAATCATAATCCAGAAACCGGCACCGCCGCCGACCTGTCCCTGAGCGGCTGCACCCTGGGCCTGGAGAGCAATGTAAAGGATATTCATAATTATTTCTGTTTTTTGTTGATCAGTCTGTCAAGTATGCCGTTCACAAAGGCACGGCTTTCCGGAGTGGAGTAGAACTTTGAGATTTCCACGTACTCGTTGATTATTATGCCACTGCCCTGCTGAGGGAAAGCTGCATTCTCTGCAAGACCGGCGATGATGAGTGCCAGATCGGTGGAGCAGATGCGGCTGCGGTCCCATTTGGGAGTGATGGCGGCTATCTCGCTCACGTATTCGTCGAAATGTGCAAATGCTGCGCGCAGGACCTTGGAGATGAAGGCCTTATCGCTCTCCGCCTTTTCGGAAAGATCGCTCATGTACAGGGGCGGAAGGCTCCAGCGCTCTCCCTTTCCGAGGGAATCCATGGTGCGGCAGCACCAGTTGAGTGCGTACGCAAGGTCGTCATTCCACCATATGCCCATATCTTCCAGAATCTCCTCCAGCTCGGCATTATCTTCCAGCTCGGAAGCGTAGATGTTGGCCCAGAGGGCGGCGTCTTCCGAGAGAGAGCGGTCCGCAGAGGCCATGTAGGCCGAATAGTACTCGCGCGTGCGGAGCTCATCATAAAGATGGCGCAGCAACACGTCGTACTGTTCCCACGAGAATTTCTTTTTCTGTATGATCTTCTGGAAATCTGGATCCTGCTCCAGAAGCGGAGCAATGAGATTATCCGCAAACTTCATGTTCGGGTTGAGTTCTTCCTCAGAAGGATTGAACTTCCCCCGGGCTGCTTCTATTCTGTTTTTAGCCTCACTCGTAAGTGCCTGCGGCAGAGCAAGCAGGAAGAGATACAGATCCCTTGTTGCTTCGCACGATAGTTCCAGCTGGGCTTCGCCCTCCTTCACGGTCATGGCAGGGTTTTCCGTGCGCGAATAGATTGCCTTGAATGCCTTGATTCGGAGAATTCTTCGGTTAAGCATCTTTTAATGTCAAAATTTACGCAAAGATAGCATTTACTCGCGAAAAAAACTTAACTTTGGGGGTAATTAATTAATATTTGAACAAATTATGTACAGAGAAGACAGAGATCAGGAAAGATTTCAAAACAGAGATTCCGAAGATGTGTACTCCAAACCTGTGAGGGCCGGTAAACGTACATATTTCTTTGACGTAAAGTCAACTAGGGGAAGCAAGGACTTCTATCTCACCATCACCGAGAGCAAGCGCCGCAACAACCCCGACGGTTCATTCACTTTCGACAAGCACAAGATCTTCCTTTACAAGGAGGATTTCCAGAAATTCAAAGAGGGTCTCGACGAAGTTGTGGAATACATCCGTGTGAACTGCTTCGGCGGCGAGATTCCCGTCAGGCCCGAAGCTACAGAGGAAAACGAAGACTTCTAGCGTTTCTGCTATGGCATCCATCCTCCTCAAGGACGTAACCATAGCTGATGAACGCAAGGATGTGTTCATAGACAAAGGACGGATCGAAAAGATTCGTCCCTCTGGATCTTGCGTAGATTGGGACATTGCAGGCGACTGCGAAGTGTACAACTGCAGCGGCAAGGTAGCCATTCCCGGCTTCATCAATATGCACACCCATGCCGGCATGTCCCTCATGCGTGGCATAGGCGAAGACATGCTCTTCCATGACTGGCTTTCCAAAATCTGGAAGATAGAAGCCAATTTCGATCACGAATACGTCTACTGGGCGGCCAAGGTTGCATGTCTGGAGATGATCCGCACCGGAACCACCACCTTCAACGATCAGTACTGGTTCTTCCAGAGCTGTCAGAAGGCTGCGGCCGAAACGGGCATACGCCCCGCCGTCGGCTACGACATCATCGACCACGGCGATCCGGAAGAAGCCAAGCGCCAGATGGAGCAGTGCGAGCAGAAATACGAAGAAGTGGCGGACCTATGGGACAAAGAGGGTTCCATCTACGAACTCGCCTTCCATGCCATCTATTCCGTGAGCGAACCCATGATGATTTGGGCCTCCGATTTCGCCCGCAAGCACGACATTCCGCTGCACATCCATCTTTGCGAGACTCAGAAAGAGGTAGAAGACTGCAAGGCGGCTCACGGCGGGCTTACTCCGGTGGAATACCTTGAGAGCCTCGGAATACTTGGGCCTGAACTCCTGGCAGCCCACTGCCTCTGGCTCTCTGAGCACGATATCGAACTGCTCGCCAAATATGGCGTGCACTGTATACATAACATCAACTCCAACACGAAACTGTCTTCAGGATATCGCTTCCTCTACAACGAGTTGCGCGACGCCGGCGTGAACATCTGCATCGGCACCGACGGCTGCGCTTCCTCCAACAATCTCGACATCCTGGAGGCAATGAAGACGTCGGCTCTCTTCCAGAAGGCCTGGAGGGGCGACCCGAAGGCCCTGCCCCTGCCCGAGTTGCTGGATATGGCTACCGTTAACGGCGCCAAGGCACTCCGCCTCAATTCCGGCCGTCTGGTAGAAGGCGCCCTGGCAGACATCTCCCTGGTGGAGACGGACAGCACCTACTTCCTCTCCCCCGGCCCGTTCCTCGCAAACCTCGTCTACTCCGCGCACTCCGACTGCATCGTCTCCGTAATTGCCGGAGGCCGTTTTGTCATGCGCGACCGGGAAATCCCGGGCGAAAAGGAAGTGCTCCACGAAGCAAGGAAAGTATTATCGCAAATCAAAACACTCTGATAACCATGGATGAAAGAATAGCACGCATAAACAAAGCCGCTGATTATATCAAGGAGCGCCTGGGTGGCCGCAAGCCCAAGGTAGCCCTCATTCTCGGCAGCGGACTTGGCCCCATCGCGGACAGCGTAAAAGACCCAATAGTAATACCTTATAAGGAGATTCCGGGTTTTCCTGTCTCAACGGCTGTAGGCCATAAGGGGAATTTCCTTTCCGGGACTCTGCACGGTGTCCAGGTGCTTGTGATGCAGGGCCGCTTCCACTATTACGAAGGCTATCCTATGGAAACAGTAACCATAGGCGTGCGTGTATTCAGGCAGCTCGGCATCGAATTCCTCTTCGTGTTCAATGCAGCCGGTGCCGCCAATCCGGCGTTCAAGGTGGGCGACATGGTCATGATTACAGACCACATCAATATGATGCCCAACCCTCTCATCGGCCCGAACATGGAGGAATTCGGCCCCCGCTTCCCCGACATGACCTGCCCGTACGATCTTGACCTTCAGGAACTTGCGCGAGAGAGCGCAAAAAAGCTTGGGCTTGATATCCACGAAGGAGTGTATTTCGGGAGCACGGGTCCCACCTACGAGACCCCGGCCGAGGTACGCTTCTACCGCAGCGTCGGTGCAGACCTCCTTGGCATGAGCACCATTCCTGAAGTTATCGTTGCCCGTCACTGCGGCATCCGGGTATTCGGAATGTCGGCAGTAACCAACGTCTGCAACACTTCCAACAAGCCGACCAATTTCAATGACGGTCACGACGTAGTGCTCCAGGCGGAAAAAGTGGTTATCGGTATTGGCCGCCTGCTTGGCGAAATGCTCCCCCGACTGTAATGGAAACCATGGAACGCATCAAGGCCGCGGCTGAGTATCTTCAGGGTAGGCTCGGAGGCCGCAGACCCGAGGTAGGCATTATCCTCGGCAGCGGTCTTGGCAATCTGGCCGACAAGATTGAAGAGCAAATCGTCGTACCTTATGTAGACGTGCCCGGCTTCCCTGCCGCCACTGCCATCGGCCACAAGGGCAACTTCATTTCCGGAGTTCTCGGGGGAAGGCAGGTTCTTGCAATGCAGGGACGCTACCATTTCTACGAAGGCTACGGCATGGAGGTCGTGGTTCTCCCGGTTCGCGTCATGGCGGCAATGGGAATAGGATATCTCTTCGTTTCCAATGCCGTCGGCACCATGAATCCAGCCTATTCAATCGGCGACCTGGTGCTCATCCGAGACCATATCAACATGATTCCCAATTCGTTGATTGGCCGCAATCTGGAAGAGCTCGGCCCGCGCTTCCCCGACATGACCTGTGCCTACGATCTGGATCTTCAGGAAAAGATGGTTTCCATCGCAGAAATGGAGGGAATTCCCATCCAGCGCGGCGTCTATGTCTCCACTTCCGGCCCCTGCTACGAGACTCCGGCCGAATATAAGTTCTTCCGCGCTATCGGAGGCGACACCGTTGGCATGAGCGTCACGCCCGAGGTCATCGCGGCTCGCCATGCCGGTTTGCGCGTTCTGGGAATGTCTGTCGTCACCGATGTAGCCCACGAGGCAGGAGACGGCTACGTTACCGACGAGAACGAGATCGTGCGTCAGGCCGATGCCGCCGCTCACCGCATGGAGAAGCTGTTTTCGAGGTTGATAGAGGAGCTGTAAGGGCTATACTCCAAGTACAATAGACGGACTGATATTCAGTTCTTTGGATATGATGCGAGCCTGCTTGATAGTGGGCTCGCATTTTCCGGACATTATTTCGCTAACCTTTGACTGGTTCATGCCGAGAAGCGCAGCGAGGGAGCCTTGAGTGAGTCCCATCTCGTACATACGCAGTTTGAGCACCTCGACAAGGGACGGTGCTTCTATGGGATAATGCTCGTCCTCATAATCTGCCACCAACTCGGAGAGCAGGTCGAGTTCGACGAGGTTCATATCATCGTCCGGCGTGTCATTGTCTACTACCTTCAGCAGTTCTTCTATCCTCTGCATTACAAGGTTGTACTGTGTTTCGTTTTCAATGCGTACCATAACTATATTGCTTCAATGTTTCCTATCCTGTCATACGCTTCATGGGTACCTACAAATCTAATATAGACCTTTTTCTTTCGGTAAACAACCATGGCAATAAGGCGGTAATCGTTCCCCTTTATGTTGAAAACTATTCGATCACTCCCAACGTAATCAGCAGAATTGAAAGTTCTTCGAACATCGGCGAAGTTGTTCCAGACGGCTTGCCTAGTTTTTTCGTGCCAATCCGAAAGGGCTACTTTCGCATCTCTATGCACTTCATAGAAATCTACCAGCCTCTTTTTAGTTATCACTCTCATACTCAACATCGATTGCAAAGATACACAATAATTTCTAATTTCCTAAATAAATTTCTAATATTTAGATATTAGCGAATCGGCTTCAGCTCGGAAATCGCGAAGGGCTTCGCCGAGATTGGAAGAGCAAAGAATGGCTCCAAAGGCTATCTGCCGGATGCAGGAAGTGACTGGCAGCGCTAGATTTCCCCGGAGCATCGTCATCGCTTGCTGTATAGTGCTTATGAGTTCTGCCCTTTCGTCCTCAGACATGTTATCCGGGATATTCGATCGCAGAATGATGCGGCCGTTGCATAATTTGTGCAAGCTAAGTACCGTCCCTGTCATGCCGTTGCGAATTTAAAGTTTAGTTCGCCCCCGAAGTTTTTTAGGATCTGGTTCCTCGCCGGTTCCAGTTCTTCTGCTGTCCGTTCAAACATCGCCATTGTGAGCGCAGGTCTCTTCGCCGAGCAGACATCCGCCAGGCCGAGGATGCGAATGGCTTCCATCCAACGGCGAACGAGCCTCTGATCCGTTTCGAACAGAAGACTTACGAAGACGTCCTGATAAAGATTCATCCCCCGCAGAGCATTGTAGTGGCTCTCGAACGACACTTTGCCGTCCGTGTCAATCTTGATTTCCAGTAGTGCAGCCATATGTGGTGTGAATTAGTTTCAGAAAAGGGCCCCGGAAGTAAGTTGATCGACAAAACGGAAAAGGATTTTAGGTGATCAGCCAAAACAGAAACCGGGGCCTCGTCCCATGCAAAGATTACAAACAGTTTTCTCCCCTGCAACGGTGTAAATCGTTTCCCATGCAGATTTTTCTGTTTCTTAATTTCCAAAAGATTTTTTCTAGGGTATGAATAAATCTTTAGATTCATTCAAAAAAAAGCCGGAAGCTTTATGCTCCCGGCTTTTTAAAAAGGATGAAGAATAAATTACTTCATGATAACCTTTGCCATTTCGCAAACCTTGTTGCTGTAGCCCCATTCGTTGTCATACCAGGCGCAAACCTTTACGAAGGTGGGATCCAGCTGGATACCGGCCTTGACGTCGAAGATGGAGGTGTGCGGGTCGCCACGGAAATCGGTTGCGACAACAGCCTCGTCGGTGTATCCGAGAACTCCCTTGAGTTCGCCCTCGGAAGCCTTCTTCATGGCTGCGCAGATCTCATCGTAGGTGGCTTCCTTGTTGAGTTCGACAGTAAGGTCGACGAAGGAAACATCAGATGTGGGAACGCGGAGGCTCATACCGGTGAGCTTACCATTGAGTTCGGGGAGAACCTTGCCCACTGCCTTAGCTGCGCCAGTGGAGCTGGGGATGATGTTCTCGAGGATGCCGCGGCCGCCGCGCCAGTCCTTCTTGGACGGGCCGTCAACGGTCTTCTGAGTGGCGGTAGCAGCGTGAACGGTGGTCATGAGGCCGCGCTTTACGCCGAATGCGTCGTTGAGAACCTTGGTGAGAGGAGCAAGGCAGTTGGTGGTGCAGCTGGCGTTGCTGATGATGGTCTGGCCTGCGTAGGTCTTGTGGTTAACACCATAGACGAACATCGGGGTGGCATCCTTGGAAGGAGCGCTCATGATAACCTTCTTTGCACCAGCCTTGATATGTGCCTCTGCGAGCTCTGCAGTGAGGAAGAAACCGGTGGACTCGACAACCACGTCTACTCCGAGAGCACCCCAGGTGATGTTTGCGGGATCCTTTTCGGCGAAGACCTGAATCTTCTTGCCGTCCACGATGAGGTAATTGCCCTCAACCTTGATGTCGTGGTCGAATTTGCCATGTACGGAATCGTACTTGAGCATGTAAGCAAGATAATCTGCATCCAGAAGGTCGTTGATACCGACAACTTCGATGTCCTTCGAGAAGTTCTCGACGGCGGCACGGAAAACCATACGGCCAATGCGGCCAAATCCGTTAATACCAAGTTTAATCATATTGACTTAAGTCTTTAAAAAATTAGAGTTTTCAATTAGAACTCACAAAAGTAGAAAAAATTTCAGTGAAAATCAATATCTTTGCATGAATAATCAACGGCACGAAGCGATGAAAATCCTCATTACCAACGACGACGGCTATACATCCAAAGGCATCAAAACACTGGTGGAGATACTGCGCCCCTATGGCGACCTCACTATAGTAGCGCCCAAATATCATCAGAGCGGGATGAGCATGGCGGTAGCACTGGGGCACAAGCCAATGGCGGCGCGCAAACTCTCGGAGGAGCCCGGCGAGCGCTGGTTCTACATCGACGCCACTCCGTCGTCCTGCGTTAAGTTCGGTATTGATAATATCTTCGTGACGGAAAAGCCGGATGTCGTGGTGAGCGGCATCAACCACGGAATCAATGCAGGAATGTGCGCCCCCTACTCCGGGACCATCGGTGCTGCCAGTGAGGCCGCCCTTGCCAGGGTACCTTCAATAGCTGTATCGCTCTGTGACTTCAGCCGCGATGCCGATTTTTCCGTAGTAAAGGAACTCTTCCCTCCCATCTTTGAAAAGCTTCTTGCAGAGGGAAAAAGGAGTTTCGGCACCTTCTATAATGTGAATTTCCCTCAGCTACCGGCTTCCGAAGTAAAAGGCGTGCGCGTAACACGCCTCGGGCGCATGCACTGGGAAAGGGAATTCCAGCCCTTCGATCCGTATATCTACGAGAAACTCGGCCTGAGGCCGCTGGAAGATCTGGGGGTAACATGGCGTCCCGAGCCCGAGCCCGGTGAAGAGGTGTATGCCATGGTAGGCGACATGATAACCGACCCGGACACCCCCGAGAATTCCGACCAGATCATGGTAAGTGAAGGATACATTACAATCACCCCACAAAATCTCGATAATACCGACATGGTCGAAATCGAGCGTCTGCGAGGCCTTGGATTCGAAAGATAATGAAGTACTACCTCATAGCGGGCGAAGCATCGGGCGACCTGCATGGCAGCAACCTGATGAAGGGCCTTGTGGCCGAAGACCCGAAAGCGGAGTTTCGCTTCTGGGGCGGAGGCTTCATGGAGGCAGTCGGGGGCACGAAGGTGCGGGACTACGCCGCAACCGCGGTAATGGGTCTTGCGGACGTTGTAAGCAGCCTGGGAAAGATTTCCAGAAACCTTCGCGACTGCAAGGCTGATATCCTGGAATGGAAACCTGATGTGGTGATTCTCATAGACTATCCCGGCTTCAATATGAAGATCGCGCAGTTCTGCCACGAGCACGGCGTGCGCGTCTTCTATTACATCGCTCCAAAAACCTGGGCATCCCGTGAGGGCCGCAACCGCAAACTCAAAGCCTGGGTGGACAAACTCTTCATAGTTTTCCCGTTCGAGATTCCATACTTCACGGAAAGAGACATTCCGTTTATTTATGAGGGAAATCCCCTGCTCGATGCCGTGGACAATCACGAATACTCGAGGCCGGAAGAAGGCAAATACATTGCGATACTTGCAGGTTCACGCAAAGGTGAGATTTCTCACACCATGCCGAATGCGATGGCAATGGCGGATTCTTTGCATGCCCTGCCGGAATATGCAGACTACAAGTTTCTCGTGGCGGGCGCACCTTCCCGAAGCGAAGCCGATTACCTTAAATATACAGGCAGCCGCAGCTATGTGAAGGTTCTATTCGGCCGCACATACGATATCCTAAAGTATGCAGATGCTGCTCTCATCAATAGCGGCACCGCATCACTCGAAGCAGCCCTTATCGGCACGCCCCAGGTGGTATGCTGGAGCACTCAGCTAATCACCGCAGTTCTGGCCAAATACGTGCTTCGCGTGCTCGACCACATCAAGTACATTTCCCTGGGCAACCTCATCCTGGATAAACTCGCCTTCCGCGAACTTATCCAGTTCGATTATACTCCTCAGGCCGCCGGTGATGAAATCCGCCGCCTCATGGAAGACCTCCCCTACCGCGAAGCCATGCTTTCCGATTATAAGGAAATCCGCCACCGTTTAGGCGGCAGCGGTGCTTCTCGCAAAGTGGCCCGTGCAATGATTGCCGAACTGAAGTAATCAACAACACATACAAAAAAGCGGCACCCGAAACCGGGAGCCGCTTGATCTATTAGGAGAGCCTATTAGTAGGTAAGTGCCACATTACCTGTGAATTCACCGGGAATGTAACCGAGTGCGAAAATCTTCATGCCAACCTCAGAAAGAGTAGTGGTGGTTCCAAGAGCAGCCTTGTCGAACTTGAGTTCCATCTGGAGAACCCTGTTGGTTGCGTCATCTACACTCTGCACAGATGCTGCAGCGGCATCGGCAGCAAGTCCTTCGCGAAGACCATTCGATGCAAACTTCACACGGTACTTCGGGTTGTCGGGATCATCGGCACCTGTACGATACCAGTCGGTAGAACCGGTGGCGGCATCGTTATCCTTGTCAAACGAGAAGTAAACATAGCTCTCATCATCAATTACATGATTCGCTGCATTTGCTTCAGCAGTTTCAACCTTAAGGTACACATAGATGGAAGAACCAAATGCAACAGCTTTCATTGTTGTGGTGTGGCCTTTACTGTTGGGGCCAGTAGTATTACCCTCGAGTGCAGCCCATTCGTCATAATTGCCGTCAATCTCAACTGCATACTCTTCGACTACGATGTCGGAAATCTCTACGGTAGCACCGCTGTGACCTCCAAGACCAAGAGTCCAGTTTATGTTGTCACAGGCTTTGCCGGTGATAATAGCAGAATAAGTGTGAGCAACGTTGGCATCGAGTTTAACACCATTCCATATCTTGAACATTTCGCCCTCATGCTTTTTGTAAAGCTCAGAATTAGGATCATTGTTTGGCTCAGGATTATAGGCTGTGAAATGAATCTCAGGAGTGATTTCTGCTGTGGATTTAATGGTAATCGAAACTAAGTATTTCTTTTCCGCAACCAGAGGAAGTGTAGCTTTGGCTGGATTGGGACGGAGGAAAAGCTGCGAATTCCAGATATTGCCAATTTCCGGAGAGCCCAAAGTCGCATCAAGGGTGTAAACACCATTTTCAACGGTAAGGTTGTCAAATGAATCTGCTTCAGTGGGAGGAACGTTAGGATTAGCCCAGTCAGTTGCGGCATAGTACTGGAAGAAGTGAATAGCACCTGCTTCTTCTGCTTCAGCCCAGGTCTTCGCTACGATAGGATTGTCTCCTTCCGGCTCGAGATCCTTCACGAATTTGATCTTTGCCTTCTTGGTGAGGAGGTTGAGGGTGACGCTGTAGATACCGTCCTTCGCGCCGGCAATATTGTCTCCATCCTTCTGGAGGTCGAATTCAACATCATCATCAAATTTCTGGGTTGCACCGGTCTTGGGCGATGCGCCGAGATTGATGGTCCAAGCTCCGTCTTTGACGAACTTGAAGCCTTCGCCCTTAACAGCAACTTCGGCTGCAGTCCAGACGTTGTCGCTTTCGGTCATGGCAGCGCCTTCTTTTTCGTTCCAGCCATTGGCTTTGCCAACGATGGTCCAAGTGCCAACGAGTTCCTCGTCGACCTTAGGCTCATCCACCGGCTTCTGCTCTTCCTTGTTGTCGTCGGGTTTCTCAACGGGTTCCTTTTTGCAGGAAACCATCATCATCGCAGCTACTGCAATAATGGAGAGTGTGGTAAATAATACCTTCTTCATGTTTGAAAAAATAAAATGGTTATTGAGTTTTATTATCAGTTATCTATGACTCACAAATATAGTAAAAAACTCAAAAAAGCGTTTTATTCTACACTAGGAACCTTATTTTCTGTTTCGTAGAGTTTCATTAATTCGTAGTAAACCTTGCGCGGGACAAGGTCATAAAGGCGCCCTTCAGTACCGTACGGATGCTTGGCACAGATTCCGAACCACTCCTCGTTCATATTCTCGCTCCCCTTTACATAATCAAAGTAATAACCGCCATTATGCCACGAAGGCTCGGTGTCGTGTTCGCACAGGCGCACGTCCTGGCCATGCTTCCACCATTCGTCGCTCCACTGGAAAGTAAAGCCGCCCAGACAGCTCCCGGAGGCGGACTCCGCCAGAATCTCGCGCCAGTTCGCAAGGTCGATCTCGGCCTGTCCGTTCTGCTCCTCAGCACCAGCAAGAACGTTATAAGCATCAGAGCCGAACTCGGTGAGCAGCAGCGGTTTGGGGCATTCATCTGCAACCCTTTCAAACAAATCCGTAAAGGACGCGCCACGATATGTATTCACGCCAAATATATCGACGTCGGGGCATTCCTTCACGAACATATCCAGAAACAGCAAATCCCCGTTCACTACAGCAACCGGGACCGAAGGATCGATGGCCTTCACCACCAAGGCAGATTCGTTCAGCAGCGAGTACAGATACTCTGCTCTCGCTGTGGATACGGAATCCGGTTCAGGGATATCTTCCGTTTCGGCACCGTCCCAGAAGAGCCCATAGTTATTCTCGTTGCCGAGCAGATACGCCAGCAAGCCGGGAGTTCCCTTGTATCTCAAAGACATGTCACGCGCCTCCGCCACCAGCATTTCGCGCACGTCGGTGTCGGAATAGTCGGTATGCGGCTGCCACTTCCCTCTCACCGTGAGCCCGTAGCGGCCCTGGGTGCAGTTCACCATCGTCCGGATACCGAAATTCTCCCAGATATACTCTATCCAGCGCGCCGGAATGCCATTGTAGATGCGGACGGTATTCACGCCCATATCACGCATGAGGCCGAA
>JAFPWX010000023.1 GCA_017412645.1 Bacteroidales bacterium
CTTACCGGACGCAAGATCATCGTGGACACCTACGGCGGACGCGGAGCCCACGGCGGCGGAGCCTTCAGCGGCAAGGATCCATCAAAGGTAGACCGCAGCGCCGCCTATGCAGCCCGTTGGCTGGCGAAGAACGTGGTGGCGGCGGGACTGGCCGACGAATGCCTGGTGCAGCTCTCCTACGCCATCGGCATCGCCGAGCCGATAAGCGTCTTCGTGGACACCTACGGAACGGCCCATCTGCCCGGCTTCGGCAGCGAACGTCATCCGGGTTCGGTACGCGCCCTGTCCGACGCCGACGTCGCCATCGCCCGGAAGATCCAGGAACTCTTCGACCTGCGCCCGGCGGCCATAGTGCGCCGCTTCGGCCTCAAGAACCCCATCTACGCCCCCACCGCGGCATACGGCCACTTCGGCCGCGAACCTTACGTGAAGGACGGCATCCAGTTCTTCGGATGGGAAAAGCTCGACGCCGTGGATACCCTGCGCGGAGCCTTCGGAGTTTAATTATTCGCTGAAGAGCGACGGAACAGGATCGCAGTTTCCTTCGGGAGACTGCGTTTTTATTCTGCTGAAGCCCAGCACCACAAGGACCAGTGCCACAAGGGCGCATGCGAAGTACGGCCAGTACATTCCGCCCGTGATGTCCGTCCATGTTTCAGCTTCGGGCCATATCCTGGATGCGGCGAGGGCGAGGGTATTGTTCGTGAAATGCATGAGCATGGTGAGCTTCAGCGAGCCCGTCTTGTAATACACGTATCCGAACAGGCAGCCGAGTATGAACGCCGGGATGGCCTGCCATGGATTACCATGAATTATGGCGAAGAAGAGAGCCGAAATGACGATGGCCCAGATCGGCTTGATTTTTCCGGAGTTCAGCAGCCCTCGAAGCACCATGCCGCGGCAGAGCCATTCTTCGAAAAGAGGGGCCATGATGCTGACCAGCAGGAAGTTGACCCACAACACTCCTCCAGTCATGTTCTTCATCAGGGTTTCCAGCCATTCGGGCATGGGCGGCATGACGGAGGACAGGGCGTCGGTCATATAGGCTGCGGCAAACGTGCCGACCATTGCAAGAAGGGCGCACATCCAGCCTTTCTTGGGAGCGAAGTTCGGACTGTCCAGGGCGAAGCCGCCTCCCGTGTAGGAAAGGTTGCGGCTCTTTACCGCCACGAACATCATGGCCGGAAGAAACATCAGCGGATAGCCCAGCAGCATGGCATAGTCGATGGCTGCCTGCTGCCCGGCCAGAGCCGTGAAGATGAGCGTGACCAGATTCCCCAATAGCGAACCCGCGAGCAGCAGGAGCAGCAGGACAAACATTCCGCCCACTCCCGGAACGTACCAGGCATGGGCGGAAAAGACGTTGAAATTACCGCGGCGCCTCATATCAATAGAGAGGCGAAGGATATACTCCCTCCTTTACGAGTTCCGCGAACTTGGCCACAACTCCGGGACGGTCTTCCTTGTAGGTGACACCGAACCAGCGGGAAGGCGAAGAAAGCACCTCGCAGGAGGCCTTGCCACTCTTTATCATAACATCCACCACGAAGGGGATGTAGAACTCCTTCTTGAGTTCCATGCCGTAATCTTTGAGGAAGCCCTTGAAGCACTCTTCGCTGGCAGTGAAGTAGTCGGGGGTGAAGCCCCACATGTTCATGGAGCAGAGAGCCTTGCTGTCCAGCTCCACATGGGTGGCGCCGTTTACTGAATTGTTACCGTACACCTTGCCGTCGGCCTCCTTAGCAATATCCAGATGCTCGGCGATGCCGGTGAGGTTCTGCTTTGCGTCGTAGTAGCAGATGCCACGGGACACGCTGCCGTTCTCGCTGAGAGTGTTGTCGAGTTCGAAACCGACTATACAATACTGTCCTTTGCTATGCTCGTGGGCACGGCACCAGTCGGCCAGAACATAGAAGGAATCGCGGCCATAGTAGTCGTCTCCATTGATAACCGCGAAGGGTTCGTGGATTACATCCTTTGCCATGAGCACTGCGTGGGCGGTGCCCCAGGGCTTTTCCCTGTCGGGATTGACCGGAATGCCAGCGGGTATCTTGTTCAGTTCCTGCGTGACAAACACGAATTCCAGGGGACTGCCGTCGACACACTTTACTCCGGCGTATTTCCTGGCCACAAGGGCCTTCATATCTTCCAGGAAGTATTCGCGCACGATGTACACCACCTTGCCGAATCCGGCGTGCACTGCGTCGTAAATGGAGTAGTCAATGATTGTTTCTTCGTGGGGGCCGAGGCCGTCCATCTGCTTGAGGCCGCCATAACGGCTGCCCATTCCAGCTGCAAGAACTAAGAGTGTAGGTTTCATGATTGCGTGGTTATGTCATGCAAATATAATAATTATCTTTGTGACATGAAAGCGCTCGTTTTTGCCGCCGGACTCGGCACAAGGCTAGGCCCTCTCACCGCGCAGATGCCAAAGGCCCTGGTGCCCGTGGGAGGCGAAGCCATGCTCGGCCGGGTGATGCGAAAATTATGTTTCGCCGGGTTTCGGGACATAGTAGTCACGGCCTGCTACAAGGCCGGCATGGTGCAGGACTGGCTTCGTGAGAACTGCCCCTCCGGGGCGATGGTGGCGTTTTCCCTCGAACCGGGGCCTGAGCCCTTTGAAACGGGCGGCGGAATTAAGTTCGCGCGGCCCCTTCTGGAAGACGGGGAACCGTTCCTGGTGCACAATGTGGATATCCTGTCCGACGCCGACCTGGCCACCTTCGCCGCGGCCGCACGTCCTAACGCTCTGGCCACCCTGCTTGTCACCGACCCGCGGCCGGAAGACTACCGTTTCTTCCTGTTCGACCCGGCCGACATGCGCCTCGTGGGCTGGACCAACACCCGCACCGGCGAGGTCCGTGGCGGAGTGCGGGTGGAAGACTGCCGCCGAATGTCCTTCTGCGGCATCCACCTGGTGTCTCCCGCCATCTTCCCGTTAATGGAGAGCTGGCCCGAGCGATTCTCAATTACCGACTTCTACATAAAGGAAGCGGAGCGGCATCCCATTTATGGAATTGCAGCTCCGGATCTTAAGATTATCGATATCGGTACTCCCGAAACGCTCGCCGAGGCGGAAAGGGCCGTTCAGGGCTCCAGGTAGACGTCGTCGCCGGGCTCGGAGAAAAGGAACTGTTCGCGGGCATAGGCCTCCAGAGTGTCCCTATTGGTGGACAGGCCCTCGATTCGGGAATCCAGGTCGCGGATCTGCTTCTCATAATACTCGATTTCCTTCCGCTGGCGACGCAACTCAAACCCCGTCTGAATCCAGCGGAGCACGGAGTCTTTCTTTACCAGCAGCACTACGAGGAAAATGGCCGTGGCAATGATTACGAAGCGGAGGAAGTTCTTCTTTTCCATTGCTGCGAAGTTACACAATATCCTTCAATAATCCTCCTTCGTCGGCGGCAACTTTTCGCAAAACTTCGGTAAGATAGGGATAGCGCGCGAAGGGCTCGGCCACGAGTTCTCCCAGCATCTTCTGGGCCGGGGCGATGCAGTCGATGAAAAGCTGCTTTTTCTCGATGAGGCCGCGGAAGCCGTAGGCTCCGAATTCCTGCAACAGGCGCACCAGGGTGATGAGGCGATAGTGTTCGAAGAACTCGTCACGCGACAGCTTTTCGAACTCGCCCAGGGCATCCAGATAAACGTTTTCCAGCTCGCTGCGCAGCTCCTTAGGGAAGCGTGTCCCGGCATTGAAGAGGAACGACGCCAGGTCGTACTGCACCGGGCCACGGCGACCGCCCTGGAAATCGATGAAGTGGGGTTTTCCGTCGCGAATCATTATGTTGCGCGCCTGGAAATCGCGGTACATAAAGGTTTGGCCGAAGGGTTTGAG
The DNA here is from genome assembly GCA_017412645.1 of Bacteroidales bacterium. Classification (GTDB taxonomy): domain Bacteria; phylum Bacteroidota; class Bacteroidia; order Bacteroidales; family UBA932; genus Cryptobacteroides. The sequence continues at coordinate 3,839 of JAFPWX010000023.1, forward strand.
CGAATCCTGAATCAACAGGTCCAGGTCGTCCTGAAGGGCGATTTCGTCAAAGTCCACGCCGCTCTCTTTAAGGTAGCAGTACTTGAAGTAGTTCAGGTCGAAACTCACCATACGGAAGTTGAACTCCCGATCCGGGAAGCACACATCCCAGCCGTCGGCCATTTTTGCTCCGGTTCCGAACTGAAGAGCCGGAAGGGCGGCAATTGTGGCCCGCAGCCAACCGAGTTCTTCGGCGGAAAAAACACCCTTCTGGATGGAGGGAACCAGCAACGCAAAGAGCTGGCCGTCGCCAAGGTCTTCCTGGATATAGGCCATGCCGTCCGGACTCACGCCGTAGACTTCCGGGGCGGCCACACCGCCATCTCTCATGGCAGCGTCGATGGTGAGGAACGCCTTGTTTTCCTTAAGGTTGGTTCCTATGCACCCGATGACCCCGGCGGGAGCCATACGGTAATACTTGCGGGCGCTTCCGCTCAGAGGAAGCAGTTCCACGGAGGAAGGTTCTGCGCCGAAGCGGGCGCGGTATAGTTGGAGCAGTCTTTGCATGATACACGGCGCGATTAGGGCGACCGTTACAAAGATAATCAAAATAAATTGGTATTTTTGCAGATTGTGAGCACGCTCAAAGACATATTGATTCCCGCAGCCGTGGCCGGTATGGTCCTGGCCGGGAACCTTGTCGGCGAGGCCCCGGTGCACCGCAGTTTCGACATCGACTTTGAGGCGGCCGACACCGTGCTCTACCAGGTGGACGCCTACAAACTGAACCGCAAGGGCGACCTTGCCGACATGGCCTTAAGCGACAGCATCCTGGCTTCGCTCGGTATCTTCGACAATTCCCAGGAGGAAGACACCCTCGCCCTCACCGCCCGCGACACTATCCACGCGCCGGATTCTCTCCGGGAAATCGATCCGTTCCGCTACAAGTATTACGTCGCGCTTCTCGACTCGCTCACCCACCAACTGGTGCGGGACTCACTTTACCAGCAAATCAAGCACTGGTGGTCCGTTCCCGACACCCTCATGGCCCGTTCCGATTCAGCCGACCGCTTCAGGCTCGACTCCCTCTACTCCCGTGACTCGGCCGACCGTGCCCGCGCAGCCTTCCTGGCCTGGTACAACAGCCTAAGCAAGGACGAGCGCAAGAAATACGATTACGAGCAGAAGATGAACCGGAAGATGCACGAGATGGATTCCCTACGGAACGTGAAGGAGGAGAAGCAGGCCGTGCGCGACAGTATACATGAAAGCACTCCCCGCATACTCGAAAGCTTCGCGATACCCGAGGAGATGCAGTACAAGCGCATCATCACCTGGAACATCGACCCGGATTTCCAGAAGGTAGAGGCGGAGGTGCCCGACACCTCTTATAATTATTATTTCTACGACTATGCTTTCCGCCGGGAAGACGTGAACGCCACCTGGCTCGGCGTGGCCGGTTCGCCGGTTCAGAACTATGATTACTTCAAGCGCGAGAGCCAGGGAGGCATAGATTTCTACACTCCGTACGAATCCTGGAGCTTCTCGCACAGCACTCTGCGCAACTACAACACCAAAACCCCGTATACCGAACTGGCCTATTGGGGCACGCTGTTGCTGGCGTCTGACGAGACCGAGAGCGACAATATCCATATCTTTACCACCCAGAACATCACTCCGGCGCTTAACCTTCAGCTGCTCTACGACCGCTGGGGCGGCGGAGGCATGCTGGACAACGAGGCCACCAAGAACAAGACCTTCTCTCTGGCCGGCAACTATCTGGGACGCAAGTACATGGCCCATGCAGGCGTGATCTCCAACACCATCTCCCACGAAGAGAACGGAGGTGTGCAGGACGGATTCTGGGTAAGGGACACCACAGTGGAAGCCCGTGAAATCAGCGTGGTACTGAACAACGCTTCTAACTCCATCAAGAAACGCACCGCCTTCCTGGATCAGCAGTACAGGATTCCGCTCTCCTTCATAAAAGATATCTTCACACCGAAGGATACTTCGAAGACGGAGGCATCGGCAGACACTCTGGTGCGCGATGTCACCACCGCCTTCATCGGCCACAGCAGTGAATGGAACTGGTACGGAAGGGAGTATATCGACGCCTTCTCCGCCAGCGGCTACGTGGACAACTTATTCCACAGCACCTACAACTACAGCCCTACGGCCAGTAAGGATTTCTTCCGGGCCACGCAGTTGGATAACAAGGTCTTCATGAAACTTCAGCCATGGAGCGAAGACGCAATAGTTTCGAAACTCAACGTGGGCGTGGGAGACGTTTACAGCACCTGGCTGGACCAGCACGATTCGCTCAAATACAGAAGCGTCCACAAGGAGAATTCCATCTATGCCTATGCCGGCATTGAGGGTAATATCCACGAGTATTTCGACTGGAACGCCGGTGGAAGGTTCGTCTTCGCCGGTGAAGATCTGGGAGATTTCGACCTGGGAGCTGATGCCCATCTGAACCTCTTCCCGTTCAGAAGGGCGCGAAAGAGCCCGCTAACCCTGTCGGCGGGATTCAGCACCTCGCTCGGCACCCCCGACCACTACCGCGAACGCATCTACGCCAACCATGCCTCCTGGGATGTAAGTTTCGATAAAACGTCCGAAACCCGAGTACACGCAGGGCTGGACGTGCCATATTGGAAGCTTTCCGCCGACGTGAACTACGCCCTCATCGGCAATCATACCTATTACGACACCGCAGCCGTATCCAGGCAGCATACGGGAATCATAAATGTGCTCAGCGCTTCGCTGCGGAAAGAATTTGTATTCGGAGATTTCCTGCATCTGGATAACAGGGCGCTCATCCAGACATCCTCCAATCAGGAAGTGCTGCCACTGCCTCTGCTCTCCCTCAACCTCAAGTGGTTTGCACAGTTCGTAGTGCAGCGCAACGAGCGGCAGGAGAACGTAATGACCATGCAGATAGGCCTCAACGGATGGTATAACAGCCAGTGGTACGCCCCCGCCTGGAACCCGGCCATTAGTGCCTTCCATAACCAGACCTCGGTGCTATATGAGAACGGCCCCATCGTGGATGTATTCATGAACATCCAGTGGAAGCGTGCATGCATCTTTATAAAGCTCGAAAACGCCAACATGGGCTGGCCGCTTAAGGATTCCGACTACTTCACCGCCCATAATTTCATCAATACCCAGCGCACCCTTAAAGTGGGTATATTCTGGCCGTTCTACCTGCAGCCTGGCCGCGGATTCAAGGCAGGAGGCGGCACCGGCGAAGGCAGTACCGGGCTTCCGGGCGGAGGAGTATCTTCCGGACGCAGCCCTAATTCCCGTGTCAGGACCGCCACCAACCGATGAGTTTCGTTCCCGTTTTCAAACGCGCCTTCGTGGCGTTCTGCGCCCTGCTTGCAGCCGGGGCATTCGCGGCCTTGGCAGTCAGGGACGACTCCCCCGCCGAAGCACGGTACATACCGTTCGGAGAGCGCGACCGTCAGGAGCATTACAGGATAAGCCCATACGATTCCCTGATCAAAGTGTGGAGCGATTCCGCAGGGCTCGACTGGAGGCTGGTATCTGCGGTCGTCTACCATGAATCGCATTTCAAGCACGACGCCGTGTCGCGTCGCGGGGCCACGGGCCTCATGCAGATGATGCCCTCCACCGCCAGGGCCTTCGGAGCCGACAGCCTGCTGGATCCCACCCAGAGCGTGAAGGCTGGAACGAAGTACCTGCAGAGCCTGCGCTACCGTTACCGCGGAGTTGCCGCCAATCCCACCGAACAGGACAAACTGATGCTTGCAGCCTACAATGCCGGAGGCGGACGCATGACCGACCTCATCAACTATGCCCGCTGGCGCGGAGTGGATCCCGGCTACTGGGACAATATCGTGGGGCTGATTCCGGAATTCCGCAGCGATTCTATCCTTACGGTGGACACAGTGAAGCTGGGCAAATTCCACGGCCACGAGACCATAGAATACGTAAAGGCAGTAATGGCACGTTATGGCCACTACTGCCGTATTGCTTCGAGGTAATCCTCTATTTTACCCTTACTGTTTCCGCAGGATCCACCCTTGAAATAAAGAGGGTGGGAAGCAGGAGTATAAGCATGATCACCGCATAAGCCGCAGCGCACACAGCGATAATCTTCAGCACATTCACATCTACCGGTACGTAACTCACAAAGTAGTTTTCCGGATTGAGCCGAAGAACATGAGTGGTGCTCTGAACCAGAGCGAAAACGGCTGCGGCTCCCCCTCCCCAGGCCAGGCCCTTCAGGGTAACCCCCGATGCCACCCGGAGAAATACTTTCGCCAGGCCGCGATTTCCCATTCCGAGAGCCTTGAGGGTTCCTATGGTACCGGTATTGCGGAAAAGCATGATGAGAAGGCCCGACACCATGTTGAATCCGGCCACAAGAGTCATCAGCAACAGGATAGCCGCCACGTTATAATCCAGGAGGCCTAGCCATTCGAACAGGCGGCTATAACGGTCCACCGCGGCATCCGCCCTTAGGGAAGAAGCCGCAGACAACTCCTGAGCCTTGGCCCTCTGTGCGCTGGCATCGTCGTACCTGGGCAAGAGTCCCACTTCCAAGGCCGAAACCAGAGTGGAATCCCAGCCATTCACGCGCTGAAGGTCTGCCAGAGGCACCTGTACTATGGCCCTGTCGTCCGGAAGCAGCATGTCACTGGAGACCTCCGAAACACTGAACTTGCGCACCTTCACCTTCTCTCCTATAAAATAGGTGGTCAAGGCATCGCCAGGGCCGACTCCAAGTTTACGGGAAAGCGACTTGGGTATGCTCACCGTGAGGGACTCCCCTTCCATGGGAAGGCCCTTCACCAACACTCCCTGCAGGCCGGCGTCCGTTTTCACCACGGCGGTGCGATAGATTGCAGGCGTAACGCTTTCAACCCCCTTCACCGCCATGATGGCAGACAGGAGTGAATCGCTGGTTTCCACCACATCGGCCGTGAGCTGCACGTCGCCCATGAGGGAACCGATGCCGCCGCGTATCTCCCTACGGAATCCGTCTACCACAAGGAGGGAGACGATGATGACGAAGAAGGACACGGCCGTAGCTACGACCGTGATCCTTCCCCTGAAATCGAGACGGGAGGATATTAAGCTCTCGGGGCTCACCAGATGTGCACCCTTTCAGCCTCGGGCCTCCACATCGGAGCGCCCTCGGTGATGCCGAAAGCGTCGAAGAAAGTCTGGAAGTTGCGAACAGCCACGTTCACGCGGAGTTCGGCGAGCGAGTGCACGTCGAGGTTGGTGAGGCGGGCCTTCTCTTCCGGAGTGATGTTTTGGGCCCATACTGTGGCGTAGCCCAGGTAGAAGCGCTGGTCGGGAGTAAAGCCGTCGATGTCGCCCACGTTCTTGCCGTCGATAGCGTTGTGAAGGGCGCTGTAGGCGATGCTGAGACCACCATGGTCGGCGATGTTCTCACCGAGGGTATTCTGGCCGTTGGCGTGAACGCCTGGCAGAATCTCCACCGCGCTGTACTGCTTCACAAGCACTGTTGCCTTTTCGTTGAACTTGGCGGCGTCTTCCGCGGTCCACCAGTCGTTCATGTTGCCATCCGCATCGAAGAGGCGGCCCTGGTCGTCGAAACCGTGGGTCATCTCATGACCGATCACGACGCCGATCGCACCGTAGTTGATGGCATCGTCGGCATCGGGATTGAAGAACGGCGGCTGAAGGATGGCGGCCGGGAAGCAGATCTCGTTGGATGTGGGGTTGTAGTAGGCATTCACAGTCTGAGGAGTCATTCCCCATTCGGTCTTGTCCGTCGGCTTGCCAAGCTTGGCAAGATTGTCCGCCACATACCACTCGCTGGCTGCCTTGAGATTCTCGAAGTAGCTCTTTTCCGGATCGATGGCGAGGGTGCTGTAGTCTTTCCACTTGTCGGGATATCCTATCTTGACGGTGAAGGACGAAAGTTTCTCCTGTGCGCGAAGCTTGGTAGAATCGCTCATCCATTCGAGGGCGTCGATGTGCTCTCCGAGAGCCTTCTGGAGGTTCTTTACGAGCGCGAGCATCTTGCGCTTGCTGCTCTCGGGGAAGTATTTCTTGACGTACATCTTGCCAACCGCTTCGCCGAGGATGCCATTGGGGACCTGCATTGCGCGCTTCCAGCGGGGCTTCTGCTCCTGAATGCCTGCCATCTGACGGCTGTAGAACTCAAAACTGGCAGTATAGAAGTCATCGCTCAGGGCACCGCAGCCATCGCTGACTATCTGTGCCTCAACGTAGTCCTTCAGGACCTGCAGGTCGGTGATTGCGAAGTAGTCGCTGAATCCCTTGAAGAAAGAAGGTTCAGCCACGACGAGCTTCTCCTGGGGCTCGATTCCGCGCTCCTCAAAGTATACGGCGAACGGGAAGCCGGGATATGCCGCTTCGAGTTCCTCTGTGCTCATCGGATTGTAGAGGGCGATCATGTCGCGCTCCTGTTCACGGGTCCAGCTGTGGCCTGCGAGCACTTCTTCAACGAACACGGCGTTGTCTGCCTTGGCCTTGGCGTTCTCTACGCCGGCCAGATCCAACACGGTGGTGAGGAACTTGCGGTATCCTTCCTTGATGGCGACATTGGAAGCCAGCAGGTAGTAATCACGGTCGCCTATTCCGAGGCCGCCCTGACCAAGATAGAGGATCTGGTTGTTGCTGTCCATGAGGTCCTCCATCACATAGGCACCGAAGAATCCGCCGCCACCGCAATTGTGCATACGGCCAATTGCGCGTGCGAGCTCCTCCTTGTCGGAGACTGCGTAAAGCTCAGCGATATACGGCTTGATAGGCTCGGCGCCCTCTTCGTTAAGGCGCAGTGAATCCAGGCCCTGCTTGTAGAGGTCCACGATCTTGCGGTCCACGCTGCCGGGCTTCGTCTTCATGGTGGTCATGGAGGCGAAGAGGTCGTTCAGACGCACCACGTTATTCTCACGGAGCTGATCGAAGCTGCCAAAACGGGAGAACTCAGGAGCAAGCGGGTTGTTAACCTGCCAACCGTGGGTAGCATAGGCATAAAAGTCATCCCCGGGAGCCACGAGGGTATCGAGGTTGGAAAGGTCCAGAGCGGGCACTTTCTCGCCCTTCGGCTGGCATGCGGCCAGCATCAGGAAGGGAATCATAAGAAGAAATGCTTTTTTCATTTTTTATTGTTATTTGTGATGAATTTCATGTTTTGGGAAGCGGCATAGTCATTGGGATCCAGCTTGAGGGCCTTCCTGTAGAACTTTGCCGCCATTTTGTTGTCTTTTTTAGCCACTTGCCAATAGGCCCCCACATTGTCGATGAATCCGGTATCCTTCGGTTCTGCCCTCATCATACGGCGGGAAACATTGTAGAAGGATTCGTATCCCACAGGAGTGGCGAGCTTCCAGAATGAATAGCAGTACTCCTTAACCGCATCCGTGAAATCCTGCTGCGTGAAGGGTTCTCCGTAGAGATTCCAACGCGGGTGTTCGGAATAGTTCCGGTCGATGAGATTGAGCAACGCGGTGGCTGCCATGTCAGGGCTGTCCCCTTCGTAGTCCAAAAGCGAAGTAATTTCGTCGAACAGATAACCTATGTTGTTCGGGGCCAGCGTGATAGCTTTGTCCAGAGCTTTCTGCGCCGAGGCGAAATACTCCTCGTCGTATACCGGGACCTCAAAATAGTTGACCCGCCTGCCTGTGCTGTCCTTTAAAGTAAGCAGAGGATCGCGGCCCAGATATTTCTTTTCGGGTCTGGTTACCGCCACGGTACTGCGCCCTTTTGCCAGATTATATGTGAAGACTGCCTCCAGCATCAGAGTGTCGTTCGGGAATGCGTCGTTCCAGCTTTCAAGTATGCTCTTGACCCCCAGACCGGTAATCCCAACGGCGGCCTTCTGCCTTTCATACGCAGCCCTGAACCCTTCTGGAGTGGTCTGCGCGGCGGCAGTAGTAGCGACAAGAAGCAGTATTGAGGCTAGAACCTTTCTCATACGTCCATAAGTATCCTTCTCCCCTTTGGGAGGAGATTGTTACAACGGCTCCCCAGGTTTTTGGCGAGCCCAAGAGGATGTCCGTGATATGCTACAATAATCAGGCCTTGTGGAGTGCCTTCGGGCAGACGGAGAGCGTCGCGGTGGAGATAACGCAGAGCATCCTGAAGCGACAGCTCCACAACGGGATATTCGGGGCGATATCCTATTGCGAGGACGCGGTCGAATTCTTCAATCTTCATTACGCCAGGCACTACAGAAAAAGCTGCACTCTTCAAGCCGGGAGCAGAGGTGCCGTTTGCGGAAGTTTTTTGCGTCAGGCCCCGTGCGGCCGCGGTAGCGGAGCAAACGGTAGCCTCTGGCCCGGCGTTCTGGTGCGCCGTTTTTCTCAGGGCCCCGACCCACTGGCCTTCGCCTGGGACTTCACCCGCCTTGAGGAGATTGCCGTGGGCGGTCAGACGAACTCCGTACTGCGGGAATTCGTCTTCCGGGGCGAAGATTTCGCCTCCCAGGGTTTCAGCAGCCCATGCCAGATTGCCGTCGTTCTCCGCCTCTTCGTAGGTGCAGGTGGAGTAGACCAGGATGCCGCCTTCGCGAAGAGCTGGCCAGACATCGGCGAGGATCCTCCGCTGACGGGCCGCGCACATCTCCACCAGCTCCGGACTCCAGTCCGCCACGGCCTTGGGGTCTTTTCGGAACATGCCTTCGCCGCTGCACGGAACGTCGGCCACGATTATGTCGAAGCAACTCGGCATCCGCTGCCCGAAAACGGCGGGGTCGGCGCTGGTAACCTGCACGTTCGGGTCACCCCATCGGGCAACGTTATCGCGAAGCACTCCGGCGCGGGCTTTCATCACCTCATTCGAAATCAGCTGGAACTTATCTCCGAGGGCTTCCCTGAGGCTCGCCGCCAGGTCGGTCGTCTTGCCTCCCGGGGCGGCGCAAAGGTCGAGCACCCTTACACCCGGGCCGAACTCACTTAAATGCTTGCGGAAGATGTGCCCCGGGTACATGGCGGAGCTGTCCTGGACATAGTAGCAGCCGGCGTGAAGAAGAGGGTCGAGGGTGAAGTTCGGACGCTCCTGCAGGATACGGCCGTAAGGGCTCCACGGAACGGGAGCGCCATCCGGGCCTTCACAGCCCTTGAAGGGATTCAGCCGTATTGCAGTACTTGGCGCTTCCATTAACTGAAGTTGTACTTGTCCTTTATGTCCTGCGGAAGGTCTTCCGGAATCTTGCCGTTGGAAACGTCTACCAGACCGTCAACTACGCGGTCGAGCGCCTCCTGGAGCTTGTTCCCAAGCATCATCTTCAGCATGAAATTGAGATCGGCGTCCACCTCTATGTAGAATTCGGTGGAGTTGGGACCGGCATAGTCGAAGTGCAGGCCGACGGTGAATTCGAAGGGAGCGTTCTCGCTGCGGAGTTCGATATAGGAATAGGGCTCGCGGCGCACGATGCGCGCGCTGATGCTTACGCCCTGAGCCTTGACGGAAATGGAATCGTAGTCGGCCGTGACTTCTCCGAGCTTTTCGGCCGGAACCATACGGGTGAGGTTCCGTGGATCGGTGAAGACCATGAAAAGCTCCGCCTGAGGGCGGTTCACGGTGCCGTGCTTACTGGAATAATGCGTCATCTCGAGAGTTTTTTCTAACTTTGCAAAGATAGGAATAATTATGCACAAGATTTACTTCGAGCGGCGCTGCATCATCATATGCAATCCGGACGATCAGGCACTTGCGGACCCGAACGCCATGGAGTTCCATGTGGGAGAAAAAATCGATATCCGCACTCTGGTGCTGATGTTCGAGGGTTCACAGGGTCTTTCCCGCATATACATACCCTGTGAAAACACCGACAAGATGTACCGCAGGCTCTGCGCGGAGTTTCGCGAAGTGAACGCTGCCGGGGGTCTTGTGAGCAATCGCCGGGGAGATTTCCTATTGATTCGTCGTGGAGAACTCTGGGATCTTCCAAAAGGCCATCAGGAGGCCGGGGAAGACATTAAGGTAACTGCCATCCGCGAAGTTCAGGAAGAGACCGGAGTGGACAAGCTCGAACTCAGGGACCTTATTTGCATAACCGATCACTGTTACCTGCGCGACGGAGTGTGGCACCTCAAGCACACCTGGTGGTACGACATGCTCTACACCGATCCGGTGAACCTCACCCCGCAGCGCGAGGAGGATATTACCAAGGCCGTATGGGTTGCAAAATCGAGCCTGCCGCCCTATCTGACCGAGACCTTCCCCAGCATCCAGGAAGTTTTCCGCGAAGCGAGGGTGTAAATCCCAGTTACAGCATATTCATATTTACCGTGCAGCGGCCGAGAAGGTCGGTGCAAATGAGGCCGTCGCTCTCAAGGGTAAGGACGACAGGAGAGACCTCAGCATAAGGCAATTCCAACACGGTGCAGAGTTCGTCCACGGTGATGCCCCTCTGTCGGTGGATAAACTCCGCCGTTTTGAGCATCAGGGCTTTCTGACTTTCCGGAAGATCTTTATAATAGTCCCGAATTTTGTCGAGGAAGCCTTTTCGGGCACGCAGATTATAGCGACCCAAGCCCAGCTGCAGCCCCACTTCCGCCAGGTTTACTATGGGCTCCGCCTTCTTTTCGCGGATGAGAATATTGCAGCCCTCTGAACGCAGGTCGTCGATACGGCCCGGAAGGGCGAACACCTCTCTTCCGTAACCCACCGCCAGTTCGGCAGTTATGAGCCCGCCTCCGTGCTTCTTGCTTTCTATAAGTATGGTTGCCCTGCTGAGCGCGGCAATGATACGATTTCTTCGGAGAAAAGTGAAGGCCACCGGGCCCGTCCCGGGCGGATAGTCGGTAACGAGAGCGCTGCCTTCAGATGCCGCTATCTTGCCGGCTGCCACAGCATGGGCATTGGGATAGACGGTTTCTATCCCGTTAGGAAGCACGGCGATTGTTGACAGTCCATGGCCGAGAGCGGCCAGATGTGCGGTGATATCTATACCGTAAGCCAGCCCACTCACAATTACCGGCTTCTCCGGAGCCTGACTGAGCGCGCTCACGACACGCGTGCACCATTCCTTCCCATAGGGGCTCATGTCTCGCGTGCCGACTATGGCAATAGCGGGGCGTGCGCGAAAAATCTCCTCCGGCGCCGAACAGCTCCGGTAATATAGCCCCGCCGGGGGATCGCCGCATTCCCTGAGTGCCTCCGGAAAGGCCGGGTCACAGAGTGGAAGATAGCGGCAGCCCTGCCGCTCAAGGCCGGCAAGTTCCTCCGCCGTCTGCTCCAGAAGGGCGTCAGTGAGAGTTCCCGAGTACTTGCTGTAAGGCCCGAGCAGACCATCCCTATCCTTGGGAGAAAGGGCAAACACAGCTGCAGCCGAGCCGGTGTTTTCCACTAGTGAGAGGGCCACCCGGGGCTCATACCCGAACACCTTTCCAAGCGCACACGCGCACACCGTTTCGTTGTTTTCCATACCCAAAGATAAGGGCAGGAAAAGCAAAAATCTGCCGGAGTAAATCGGAACTCCGGCAGATTTTTATGTTTTGAAAAAGTCGAAAAAAAAGATGAAACGTTTACAATCGTTTATAAACGTTTTACACCCTTTTTTACAGGATTAGAAGCGCGTCTCCGTATGGCCCGAAACGATAGCCTTCCTGGAGGGCGACCTCATAGGCGTTCATCACGTTCTTGTAGCCACCGAATGCCGCCTCGCACATGAGCATGGTGCTTTCGGGCAGATGGAAATTGCTCACGAATGCATCCGCAATGCTGAACTGATAGGGCGGGAAGATGAACTTGTTGGTCCACATGTCGCTGGGCTTCACCTCATGATTGGTGGTGGTGTAGGTTTCCAGTGCGCGAAGCACCGTGACACCAACCGCCAGCACCTTATGTCCGCTGTGCTTGGCCTCGTTGATACGCTCCGCGGATTCCGGGCTGATGATCATGCGCTCGCCGTCCATGCGATGCTTGGAAAGGTCTTCCACATCCACCTGACGGAAGTGGCCTATACCCATGTGAACGGTGATGAAAGTCTTGTCTATATCCTTGAGGATCATGCGGTTGAAGAGCTCGCGAGAGAAATGCATACCGGCTGCCGGGGCACTCACGGCACCCTCCTTCTCGGCGAAAATGGTCTGGAAATTCTCCACATCTTCCGGATCCGGTTCTTCCTTGACCCATTCGGGAATAGGAGTTTTGCCAAGGGCGAAAAGAGCCTGCTTGAACTCCTCGTACGGACCATCGTAAAGGAAACGCAGGGTGCGGCCGCGGGAGGTGGTATTGTCGATGACCTCGGCTACCATGCTCTCGTCTTCTCCGAAATAGAGCTTATTGCCTATGCGGATCTTGCGGGCGGGCTCCACTATCACGTCCCAGAGTTTCTGCTCGCGGCTGAGTTCGCGGAGAAGGAAGACCATGATTTCCGCTCCGGTCTTTTCCTTTTTGCCATAAAGCTTTGCCGGGAAGACCTTGGTGTCGTTCAGGACGAAGAGGTCCCTCTTGCCGAAATAGTCGATGATATCCTTGAACTGACGGTGTTCGATTTCACCGGTATTCTTGTGAAGAACCATCAGGCGGCACTCGTCGCGCCAGCGTGTGGGCTCCTTTGCGATGCGATCCTGCGGGAGCTCGAAATTGAATTGAGAGAGTTTCATTTAGTGAAAAGGGTATAACAAATAATTATACGGACAAATAGCCCGAAAAGTTTCAGGTCCATCCTAAAGGAATAATCGTTATCTTTGTGTGTTATGTTCATCGACACCCATACCCATGTGACCGACGAGGCCTTCCACGGCGAAGAAGACGCCGTTGTACAGAGGGCCGTCGCCGCCGGCGTGGGCAAGATGCTTCTGGCCGACGTGGGCAGCGAAGAGCGGGGTCCGATGTTCGCCGCATGCGAGCGGCATCCCGGCGTGCTCTACCCCATGCTCGGCCTGCATCCCGAGAACGTAAAGGAGAACTGGCAGAACGAACTGGCCCTGCTGGAAGACTGGCTCCCCCGGAACCCCGTGGCCATAGGCGAAATCGGCCTGGACTACCACTGGGACGTCTCTTTCAAGGAGCAGCAGAAGGAGGCCCTGCGAGCTCAGTTCGAACTGGCAGCACGGGAGAATCTGCCAGTAAACATACATCTCCGCGACGCCACCGAAGACTTTCTTGCAGTGGTTAAAGACTGTGCGCATCTTCACCTTCGCGGCAACATGCACGCCTTCTCCGGCAGCCTCGAAACCTGGAAGGAACTCTGCCGCTGGGGCGACTGGAGCGTGGGAATAGGAGGCGTGCTCACGTTTAAAAACGCACATCTGCCCGAAGTGGTGTCTGAGATCCCGCTCAACCGCATTCTGCTCGAAACCGACGCTCCATACATGGCTCCCGTGCCGCTCAGGGGCAGCCGCAACGAACCGGCAAACATCCCGATTATCGCCGCAAAAGTGGCTGAAATCAAGGGAATCAGCATAGAAGAAGTGGAAAATGCGACCACCGCAAACGCCAAGGAACTGTTCAGCATATGAGTAATCCGTCAAATAAATCAAGTGTCCTCCTCATCTACACCGGAGGTACCATCGGAATGAAGGAAGACCCGAAAACCAAGGCCCTCTCCCCCTTTGATTTCAGCCAGATACTGCAGGAAGTCCCAGAGCTCGGGAAGTTCTCTTCGAGAGTGGATTCCTACACCTTCGATCCGCTCATCGACTCTTCCGACGTGGAGCCGTCGCTATGGATACGGCTTACGGAGCTCATACGCGACCGTTACGACGATTACGCCGGCTTCATCGTGCTTCACGGCACCGACACCATGGCCTATAGCGCCTCGGCCCTGAGCTTCATGCTGGACCATCTACGCAAACCGGTTATCTTCACCGGAAGCCAGCTCCCCATAGGGTCGCTGCGCACCGACGGCAAGGAGAACCTCATTTCGGCCGTGGAGATAGCTACGGCCCACGACAGCAAGGGCGCCGCCATCGTCCCGGAGGTCTGTATCTACTTCAATTCGCAACTCATCAGGGGCAACCGGGCCTGCAAGGTGAATTCTACCAGTTTCGACGCCTTCCGCTCTCCCAACTGGCCCACTCTGGCCGATGCCGGCATCAGCATACGTTTCCACGAGCACGCCATCCACTACTCCGCCGTGCCCGACCGCAAGTTTCAGATTCACACCACGCTGGACACACGTGTAGCGATACTCAAGATCCACCCGGGAATCACCGAACAGGTAGCCCGCAACGTGCTTCTGGGCGATGGAATCAGGGCCGTCATACTGGAAACCTACGGCTCCGGCAACGCAATCAGCAAGCCCTGGTTCACGGATATCCTCCGGGAGGCGGCGGCATCAGGGAAGATCCTGCTCAACATTACCCAGTGCCTCGCAGGGGAGGTGAACATGAACCTTTATTCCACAGGTAAGGCGCTTGCCGAAGCGGGCGTCGTGGGAGGCGGAGACATGACCACCGAAGGTGCCCTCGCCAAGCTTTTTGTGCTTATGGGCGAATATACTGACAATGAAAAGGTTAAGGAACTCCTGGGGCAGGACCTCAAGGGCGAAATCACAAAATAACGCTTGCCTTTCGGATTTTTTTTCCTAAATTGCAACGATTTCAAGCAAACTGAAACAAAACTAAAGATAAATTAATTTAAAAACACCAAAAATTCAGTTATGAAAAAGTTTTTCATGATTCTGGCGGCCCTGGCTCTTATGGCCTTCACTGCCAACATCGCGTCCGCACAGGACTCCGCAGCCCCCGCTGACGAAGCTACCGAGCAGGTTGCAGAAGCTACCGAGGCTGAAGTCGCTCCGCTTGCAGAGGAAGCTCCCGAAGAAATTCCTCTCACCCAAGCCATCAAGACCAAGTTCATCGAAGGCGGCGCTGGCTTCATGTCCCTCATCATCCTCTGCCTCATCATCGGCCTTGCGTTCGCAATTGAGAGGATTCTCTATCTCTCCTTCTCCAAGACGAATACCGACGCCCTTCTGAAGAAGGTTGAGGAAGCTCTTGCCGAAGGTGGCATCGAGAAAGCAAAGGACATCTGCCGTGAAACCCGCGGCCCCGTGGCAAGCATTTTCTATCAGGGTCTGCTCCACTACGACCAGGGTATCGACGTTGTCGAAAAGAACATCGTGTCCTACGGTTCTGTTCAGGCCAGCCTCATGGAAAACGGTCTCAGCTGGATCGCCCTCTTCATCGCCATCGCCCCGTCTCTCGGATTCCTCGGAACCGTTATCGGTATGGTACAGGCCTTCGATGATATTCAGAAGGCAGGTGACATCTCTCCGAACGTTGTGGCTGGCGGTATGAAGGTCGCTCTTATCACCACCGTCGCCGGTCTTATCGTGGCTATGATTCTCCAGGTGTTCTACAACTACATCCTCTCCAGAATCGAAGCCCTCACCATCGACATGGAAAACAGCACCATCAACATGGTGGACGTCCTCTCCAAGTACGAAGAAAAGAAGTAATGTAATTATGAAGAATTACAACAAATTATTCACCTGGCTGATGATTGTGCTGGCCGTGATAGGCTTCGCGCTGGTCGTCTGGGGCTTCGTAGGAGGCTGGGAGACGAAGAACGCGTTGGCTTCGGACGCCATCCTCACCTTCGCCTACATCATGGTCGGAATCGCAGTCCTGGCCATCATCACCGGCGTTGTGATCGGAGGCATGAACGACCCGAAGAGCCTTGTCAAGCTCGGCATCACCCTCGTGGCAATCGCAGTCGTGTGCTTCGTGGTGTATCTCATTGCACCCGGCACCGAGGCGAAGGGCCTGCTCGTGGAGCAGCCCGGCCCCGGCACGCTCAAACTTACCGACACAGTACTCTATCTCGCATACCTTCTCGCCATTGCGGCCGCGGTTGCCATCGTGGTCGGCGAGGTGCGTGTTGCCATAACCAACAAAAAGGGCTGATAATCCATGGCAAAGAAATTACCCGGACTCAACACGTCGTCCACCGCAGACATAGCGTTCCTGCTTCTGTGCTACTTCCTCATGACTACAACCATGGGGTCGCAGACAGGTCTTAGCCGTCGTCTTCCTCCCATGCCAGACGAAAAGCAGAAAACGCAGGACCAGAAGGTCAATCGTCGCAACATTATCATTGTGAAGATCAACTCGCAGGACCGTTTGATGGCCGGAACTGAGCCCATGGATGTTAGTCAGCTTAAAGACAAGATCAAGATATTCTTGACCAATCCCACCAACGATCCCACCCTTCCCGAAAAGGAACTTCTGGACATTGAAGGCCTTGGCAAGCGCGAAGTCTCCAAGGGAGTTATCTCCCTTCAGAACGACCGTGGTACCAGCTATCAGGCCTACATCGCAGTCCAGAACGAACTTGTGAAGGCGGTGAACGAGCTTCGTGACGAGGCATCAATGGTGGAATTCGGTAAAAAGTTTCTGCAGCTCGACGAAGACCAGCAGGGTATGATCAAGAAACTCATACCTTCCTACATTTCCGAGGCGGAGCCCAAGGATATCGGCAAAAAGAAATAGGAGGAATTATTATGTCAATGTTCAAAAAAGACGGCAAGAAGGAAGTCCCCGGCGTAGGGGTCAGTTCCGACATAGTGTTCATGCTCCTGTTCTTCTTCATGGTCACCACGCAGATGCGCGACACCGAAGACAAGGTGATGGTCAAGATCCCCTCCGCCTCCGAAGCTGTGAAGCTCGAGCGCAAAGATCTCTCCTCCTACATCAACGTAGGTACTCCCATCCGCAGTCTTCAGGCCCAGTATGGTACGGAAACCCGTATCCAGCTCAACGACTCCTTCAAAACCACCAAGGACATCCGTGACTTTGTGGCTGCAGAACGTGAGAGCATGAGCGAGAGCGACCGTGCCTTCATGACCGTGTGCATCAAAGCTGACGAGAACACCCGTATGGGTATCGTTACCGACATCAAACAGGAGCTGCGCCGTTGCTCAGCCCTCAAGATAATGTATTCAGCTAGAAAGGCCGAGTAACACCCCGGCCTCACCGATAGAGCAGCCCCCTTCATGAGGGCTGCTTTTTAAAATGAAAGAAAGATGGCAGTTCGAAAGAAAGTAAAGGACCTGCTTAGCTCGGCACCAGGAGAAGAAGTGCTGGCAAAAGGCTGGGTCCGCACCAAAAGAGGAAACAAGGAAATAGCGTTTATCGCCCTGAACGACGGTTCCACCATCAATAGCATTCAGATCGTGGTGGACAAGGCTTCGGTCGATGCGGACCTGCTGGCCCGCATAACTACCGGCGCCTGCATTGCGGTCGAGGGATCTCTGGTTGAGTCGCCCGGCAGCGGCCAGGCAGTGGAAATCCACGCCAGCAAGATCGAAGTCTATGGCGACTGCGACCCGGTACGCTATCCCCTCCAGAAAAAGGATACAAGTTTCGAGTATCTGCGCACCGTGGCGCATCTGCGTCCGCGCACCAATACCTTCGGAGCAGTGCTCAGGCTCCGCAGCCAGATGGCCTTCGCCATCCACGAGTATTTCCACAGCAAGGGATTCGTCTACCTGCACACTCCCCTCATCACCGCGGCCGACGCCGAAGGTGCGGGGAACATGTTCCAGGTGACCACCCTGCCGCTGGAAAACCTCCCGCGCGACAAGAAGGGCGGCATCGACTACAGCCGCGACTTCTTCGGCAAGAGGACCTCTCTCACCGTGAGCGGTCAGCTCGAAGGCGAACTCGGGGCCACCGCCCTGGGCGAAATCTACACCTTCGGCCCCACCTTCAGAGCGGAGAACTCCAACACCCCGAGGCACCTGGCCGAGTTCTGGATGATAGAGCCGGAGATGGCCTTCTATGACATCACCGACAACATGGATCTGGCGGAAGATTTCATCAAGAGCCTGGTCCGCTACGCCCTCGAGAACTGCTACGACGACGTTAAGTTCCTTAACGACCGTTACGATCCGGAGCTCATCGACCGCCTTCGCGGCGTTATCGACACCGCTTTCGTACGCCTCACCTATACGGAGGGCATCCAGATCCTGGAAGAGGCGGTGGCCGCAGGTCATAAGTTCGAGGAACCCGTGAAGTGGGGAATGGACCTTCAGAGCGAGCACGAGCGCTTCCTCGTGGAGCAGCACTTCGGCAAACCCGTCATCCTCACCGGCTATCCCAAGGACATCAAGGCCTTCTACATGAAGCAGAACGAAGACGGCAAGACCGTGCGCGCCATGGACGTCCTCTTCCCGAAGATTGGCGAAATCATCGGCGGCAGCGAGCGCGAAGCCTCCTACGAAAAACTGGAGAACCGCATCAACGAGCTCGGCATGAGCCACCGCACCCTGGAGTGGTACCTCGACACCCGTCGTTTCGGCAGCTGCCCGCACAGCGGCTTCGGCCTCGGCTTCGAGAGGTTGCTGCTCTTCGTGACCGGCATGCAGAACATCCGCGACGTCATCCCCTTCCCAAGAACCCCCAAAAACGCTGAATTCTAATATGTTAGTCATCGGAATCGCCGGAGGCTCCGGCTCAGGAAAAACCACTGTCGTAAAGGCCATCACCGACCGCCTTAAGGAAAAGGTTGTCGTCATCCCCCAGGACGCCTACTACAAAGACTCGAGCGACCTCACCGACGAGGAAAAGCGCAACCAGAACTTCGACCATCCGAACGCCATCGACTGGCCGCTGCTATGCAAACAGCTCGCCCAGCTCAAGGCCGGCAAAACCGTACAGCAGCCGGTGTATTCCTACATCTCCTGCAGCCGCAGCAAAACGGAAACGGTGACCGTGGAACCCGCCGACGTAATCATCATCGAGGGCATCCTCATCTTCAACTGCAAGGAGCTCCGCGACCAGATGGACATCAAGATCTTCGTGGATGCGGACGACGACGACCGCCTGATGCGCGTCATGGCCCGCGACATCCGCGAGCGTGGCAAGAACGTGGAATGGGTCATCGAGCGCTACTCCAAGACCGTGAAGCCCATGTACCTGCAGTTCATCGAGCCCAGCAAGCGCTTCGCCGACATAATCATCCCGCAGGGCGGCCACAACAAGGTTGGCATCAGCGTTATCCTTAACACCGTCGAGAAGGCGCTTCGCGAGAGCAAAAAAGGCGACGCGCGATGAAACGCCTTCCCAGGGAAGACAGAGCAGGACTATACATCACCGTAATAGTACATCTGGCGGTGCTGATAGTCCTGCTTGCCGTTAACCTGGGAGTCAAGATTTCCAAAGAAAATTCGTTCGTTCTCGACTTCAGCAAGGCAGAGCAGCTGGAACGCCTGCAGCAGCGTCTGGAGTTCGAGAAGAGCGTGAACGAGCGTCTCAACGAGATGCTCGCCGGCGGCAACGAATACGTGCACAACGTGGTGGTGGACCGTTCCGAGCTCAAGGACGACCGCAACTCCGCCGAAGACACACGCAAGCTTTATGAAGATGCCGAGAGGCTTCAGGCCGAGCTCGACCGCGGTTTCGAAGCTCCCAAGAGCGAAGAGGACTTCGCCAGCGTTTCGACTCCGAAGCCCAGGTCTTCTGACGAGAAAGCCAAACCATTCAGCGGACCGTCGGTGCTTTCGTACGAACTCGAGGGCCGCAAGGCTTCCCATCTGCCCATTCCGGCCTACCGCTGCATAGGAGCCGGAGAGGTCCGGGTAGACATAGGCGTGGACCCGCAGGGCAACGTGATACTGGCAAAGGTGGACGACGGCGCTTCTTCGGCCGACGGCTGCCTTCGGAGTTTTGCCGTACGGGCCGCAAGAATGTCCAAGTTTTCGTCGGCCCCTTCCGCGCCCGCGCGCCAGAGCGGATACATTATTTATAAGTTTATAGCACAATGAAAGTCAAGATTGTAAATCACAGCAAGTTCTCCCTTCCGGCCTATGCTACCATAGCTTCCGCCGGCATGGACCTTCACGCCAATATAGACGAACCCCTTGTTCTGGGCAGCCTGGAACGTTCCCTCGTTCCCACCGGGATTTTCATTGAGCTTCCCGTGGGCTATGAGGCGCAGATACGCCCCCGCAGCGGCCTCGCCACCAAGCACGGGATTACCGTAGCCAACGCCCCCGGCACCGTGGATGCTGATTACCGCGGAGAAGTGAAGGTGTCGCTGGTGAACATCTCGAAGGAGCCGTTTACTATCGAGCCCGGCGAGCGTATCGCCCAGATGGTTGTAGCACGCCACGAGAGAGTCGAGTGGGAAGAGGTGGCCGAACTCTCCAAAACCGATCGCGGTGCCGGCGGCTGGGGGTCGACGGGGAAGAAGTAGCGTTTTAAGAAAAGTTTGTATATTTGCATCCCCTATCGGGAAGGAGAGATGGCTGAGTGGTCGAAAGCGGCGGTCTCGAAAACCGTTAACCCTCTATCGAGGGTTCTGGGGTTCGAATCCCCATCTCTCCGCAAAAGGCAATAAAAAAGCGCAGCGAGCTTGCTCGTATGCGCTTTTTTAGTTGGCTTTTGCAAAGCCCCGCGCAGCGGGGTGGGATAGCGCAAGCTGCGAAGCAGCGCAGCAGAATCCCAGGAGTACTGGATACTAATCTACCGTAATGATTTCCGAGAGACGAATATCAAGGGCTGAGGCAGCTATCATAATCTTATACTGTCCGGGATCGTTTACCCAAGAATGAGACGCAACATCATAATGGGAAAACGCTTCTTTGGGCAGGAAGATAGTAATGCCGGCAGATTTTTTTGGATCGAGAGATACTTTTTCATAACCCTTCAACTCCAAGTCTGCTTTAATGACAGAAGACCCCTCAGCTGAGATATAGAGCTGCGCAACTTCGCTCGCAGATGCCTTTCCGGTATTGGTGACCGTAAAACTCACCTTGAATCCACCATCGGATGGCTCAACAGAGAGGCCAGAATAATCAAATTTTGAATATGTGAGGCCATAGCCTAGCGGGAACATGGGTTCCACACCAAAATGAGACATGCCGCGATAACCGAGGAAAATACCTTCGCCATACTCTACAAAAGGATACTGGGAGAATCTCTTGGAGTATCTCTTTGACGTCCTGTTTTCATAGGGTTTGGACAGGTAGTAATTCGCGGAAGCGGGATTCTTATCGATTGAGCCCCAGAATGTGAAAGGCAGACGTCCGGAAGGAGACACTTTTCCGGAAAGAATCCTGGCGAGAGCAGTCCCCCCCTCCTGGCCGGAGTACCATGCCATGAGGAGCGCACCGACTTTATCTATCCAGGGACTCACGTCCACTTCTCCTCCGGAATAGACGACAACGACAGTGTTGGAATTCGCAGCTGCTACCTTGGAAATCAATTCATCCTGACCTTCGGGAAGAGCATATGTCCTGTCGAAATCCTCGCCCTCAGTATCATAATTGAACCCGGCAGCTACGATAACAGCACCGGCTTTGCGGATCTTCTCATAGTCCGGGGCCTTCCAGTCCATGAGTTCCACCTTATAACCCTTTCCGAGCCCGGATAAACCTGCAAAGAGTGTGATATTGCGTCCCTCAATGGGATCCATCCTGCCGCTGCCACCTCCGTAAGGAACAATGTCGGCATTAGGCCCGAGAACAATAATGGATTTCTTAGTGGATTTCTTAAGTGGCAAGATCCCGTTATTCTTAAGCATTACAGGTGCTTCCAAAGCCGCAGCGAGGGCATTGGCTCGTGAGATGTCGCAGTCTTCGGGGATGCTTTCATCCTTCACCGGATTATCCAGGAAGCCATATTCAATCACCGTCTGGAGAATATGCCGGCACTTTTCGTCGATCCAGCTCTCCTCAATTACACCGCTGTCCAGAAGCCGTTTTGCATTCTCGTAATTCATCACATATCCACGTGGCATTTCAAGATCCAGACCACTGCCGAAGCAGCCGATTGCACTGTAGGTGGAAGTCCAGTCGCTCATTACTATGCCGTCGAATCCCCAGGCACGCAGATTATCCTTTATGAGCCATGAATTCTCGGAAGCATGCGTACCGTTTATGGGATTATAGCTCGTCATTACGCAGGCAACGTTGCCTTCCTCCACCGCCTTCCTGAATGCAGGGAAATAGATTTCGTTTATCGTGCGTTCATCGGCATTGGAACTCACGCCGTGACGGTCAAATTCCTGATTATTGAGGGCGAAATGCTTGATTGTGGCCATCACCCCTTTACTTTGGATACCACTGATATAATGAAGCGCGGTTTCCGAAGCAAGATAGGGATCCTCTCCGTAATATTCGAAATTACGGCCACAAAGAGCTGTGCGATAGATATTTACGCCAGGGCAAAGCATGATTGCGACTCCACGGGCGCGGGCATCCAAACCGATGCCCTCTCCCACTTTCCCTGCCACGTCCCTATTCCAGGAAGCCGCGAGGGATATACCGCAAGGATAATATGTACTGTTCGTCTTGTTTCGAACACCCTGCGGGCCATCAGCCATACGGATTGCCGGTATACCTAACCGGGGAATCGGCATAATGTGAAAGCCGTCTTCGTATTCCGCGTCTCCCCTTTCGCCGTGAATAAGGGTACATTTCTCTTCGAGCGTCATCTTTGATACGAGCTCTTCCGCACGTTCACGTGCAGACTGTGCATAGGAGGCTACTGAGCCTGCGACAAGCAACAATACTGGTAACAGTTTTCTCATTTCAGTCAGTTTTCACTAAATAAGTCCTCATAGGGCTGGTTCTCGAATCCCTACAACTCCATCGCCTTCTCGAAGACGTTGTCTATCGCCAGATACATGTGATAGAAAGCATCGTCGCCCAGCTTGGAATAACGTCCTACCAACGCCCGCACCTGGGTCATGAGGTAAGGCTTCTCTACCGCCCATTCGCGGGAAGATGTAGGCCTAATCCCGTCCTTCGATGCGGCAAACGCAAGGAACGCACGCTCCAGCCCGGCACCGTCGAGATAACGCACGAGCGCGGAGTATGAATCGATCGTCTGCAATTCTGCCTTGTGCGAATCGAACCATGCGGATGCGAAACGCATGGGAGTGGCCTTGCGGTTGCAGGCCTGATAGAATGACGACACCCTGGTGGTATCGATGGGCACGAACACGTCGGGCACTATCCCTCCACCGCCATACACCTTGCGGCCCGCAACGGTATAATACACGGCTGACGTGTCCACCTTGATACTGTCGGCCGACAGCATCTCTCCTCCGGCATAGCGGTTATAAAGGTCGTATGCGTAATCCTCCTCGGAAGCGTAAGGCTTCTGGATGCAGCGGCCCGAAGGCGTGTAGTAACGGGCCACGGTGAGACGCACTCCGCTGCCGTCGGTAAAGTACAGCGGCTCCTGAACGAGACCCTTGCCGAAGGTACGGCGGCCCACAATTACACCGCGGTCGTTGTCCTGGATGGCTCCGGCAACGATTTCGCTGGACGAAGCCGAGCCCTCGTCGACCAGAAGCACCAGAGAAACATTCTGGTAGGCACCCTTTCCATCGGCCTTGTATTCCTTCCTTGGGCGATGCAGACCCTCTATGTAAACTACCGACGCTCCTTTGGGGAGGAAGAAATCGGAAAGTAGCAGGGCCTGGTCGAAGTAGCCGCCGGTGTTGTCGCGAAGGTCGAAAATGAGCCGTTTCATGTCCGGCATGGCGGAGAGCCTTGCAGCCACCTCTGAAGCGGTGGTACGGGCGAACTTGCTCAGGCGAAGGTATGCCGTGGTGTCGTTCACCATGAAGGCAGCGTCCACGCTGTGCATTGGGATACGGTCGCGAGTGATCTCAAATGGAATCACGTCGGAGCCGCGCCGCACTGTAACTGTGACCTTGGTGCCGGCAAGACCGCGCATACGGCGCACCATGCTGTCCTGAGGGTACTTCACGCCGGCGATGTTGACGTCGTCCACCTTGAGCAGACGATCGCCGGGCTGCAGGCCTATCTTTTCGGAGGGCCCCCCAGGTATCACTTCCAGCACTACGGCCGTATCGTTGGGAACGTTGAACTGAATGCCTATTCCATCGAAATTCCCCTGAAGCTCGGCTTCGGATTCCTCCAGCTGCACCGGTGGCATATAGACCGAGTGGGGGTCCAGAGCTCCGAGGGCTGCGGTCACCGCGGCATCGGTAACCGCTTTGCGGTCCACCGTGTCCACGTAATTTTCGTCAAGGGAACTCAGGATAAGGTTCAGCTTGCGCCAGTCGGAATACTTGGTGCGGAGCTCGCGGCGGTTGGCATCGAGCCGAACCACCAGCATGGTGGCCAGCACACCTACTGCCACCCCCAGCAAGGCAATCCAAACGCTGGAATAACGGTCGCGCATTACTCTACCTCCAGCTTCTCAACCTCGATTCCCGCACGCTTGAGCAAGCGGATGCCGTCGTCCAGACGATACTCATCGGAATAGACCACCCTCTTGATGCCGCTCTGGATGATGAGCTTGCTGCACTCCATGCAGGGAGATGCCGTCACGTACAGCGTGGCTCCGGCTGCACTATTGCCGCTCTGCGCCACCTTGGTGATGGCGTTGGCCTCGGCATGAAGCACATAGGGCTTGGTGACCCCGTTCTCGTCTTCACACACGTTCTCGAAACCGGCCGGCGTGCCGTTGTAACCGTCGCTGATGATCATGTTGTCCTTCACCAGAAGGGCGCCCACCTGACGGCGTTTGCAATAGGAATTGGTGGCCCATATCTTGGCCATCCTGAGGTATTTGGCGTCGAACTTGCTCATTATTTCTTCCTTTGATAGAGGTAACGTTTGATGCTGCGCTTCGGAGTGCGCTCGAAGTCTTCGGGGAGGAACTCCGCATTCTTTATCTGCGCGTACACGGGCAGCAGTTTGTTCACTTCCGGAATCTCTTTCTGGAGTCTTTCCACAAGGGCTTCCTTGCTCAAGCCGTCGGACGCGCCCTGCGGGTAGTCCGGGTAGATGAGCGCGGTGAGGCCGCCGGCATCTTCAATCACCAGGGAGTCAACCACATAGGACACGTTGTTGATCACCGCTTCGAGCTCTTCGGGATAGATGTTCTGGCCACTGGGACCGAGTATCATGCACTTGATGCGGCCGCGAAGGAACACATAGCCGTGCTTGTCCATTATGCCCATGTCGCCGGTACGGAACCAGCCGTCGGGGGTGAAACTCTTGTCGGTCTCTTCCTGATTGCGATAATAGCCGAGGAAGACGTTCATGCCACGGACCTGGATTTCTCCGGGGACCTTGCGCGGATTGGGGCTGTCCACACGGATTTCGCAACCCGGTATGGCCTTGCCGCAGGAACCCTTGGGCAGGCTGCTCCACTTTTCGTATGTGAGAAGCGGACCGCACTCTGTCATTCCGTAACCGGTTGTGTAGGGGAAATGAATCTTATGGAAGAACTTTTCCACTTCCGGATTGAAGGGTGCGCCACCGAGAATCACTTCTTCGAATTCGCCACCGAAAGCCTTCATCACCTCGTTTTTGATCTTATACTCGATGGCCTGACCCAGGATGGGGATGTAGCGGAAGGTCTTGGTGCGGTCCAGCACCGGCTTGAGCTGCATCTTGTACACTTTCTCGATAATGAGCGGCACAGAGATGATGGTAGCAGGGTGCACGTCCTGGAAGGCTTTCAGAATGATTTTCGGGCTGGGCACACGGGTGAGGAAATGCGTGTGCGCGCCTATGGTCATCTCGAAAAGCAGTTCAAACATGAGCCCGTACATATGGGCAGACGGCAGCATTGCCACCATGTTCGAGGTGTTGTCCATCTGCGGCTCGGCAATGAACTTGGCCGCATAGATATTGGCATAGAGCGACCTGTACGGCAGCATCACTCCCTTGCTGAATCCGGAAGTGCCCGAGGTATAGTTGATGAGCGCCAGTTCGTCGGCACTGTCTTCGTAGTAATTGAGGTCTTCCGGCTGAAGGCGATTCGGATGCTTCTGAAGGAAAGCCCGGAAGATGCCGTCGCGGATCTGCTGCATCGTCTCGCTGTTCGAGTAGATGTACTTGAGGTCCCCGAGGCCCACTATCACCGAAAGGTCAGGCATCTCGTCTTCGGAAAGGTTCTCCCATACCACGCTGTCCACGAACAACACCTTGGCACCGGAGTGATTCACCAGGTAGTGGACGTTTCCAGCCTTGAACTCGTGCAGGATGGGCACGGCCACGGCTCCGTAGGTCATCGTGGCAAGAAGAGCCACCGCCCAGTTGGCCTGGTTGCGGCCGCAGATGGCCACCTTGTCGCCCCTACGGAGTCCGCAGCGCTCGAAGCCCATGTGCAAGAGCTCGATCTTGGTAGCCAGCTCCGCGTAGGTGAAGGTGTCGCCCTGATAATTGGAGAGGGCGGGGCGCGACCAGTTCTCGCGGAAACTCTTTTCGAAGAGTTTGTTTACCGATTCAAATTTCAGTTCAGGATTCATCTGTATAGGTTTAGTACGGTTTCTTTATCTGTGCAGCAGAGGCGGAATTCCTGCCCGGCTACTGCGTATTTTACTTTTTTACCGAAGGACTCTTCCCCCGGAGCGGCCCCACGGAAGGCCTCGACGTCTTCCGGGCTGCCAAAAACAAGCCAACGTCCTCTGGTTGTCATACAAACGGCTCCAACCGGTTCCGAGAAGATGCTTCCGAAGACCATGGCGGTATAGCCGGGGTACTTGTTGGGAGCGATACCCTTCACCTTAGGAGTTTTGGTGCAGCGGACTGCGGTGAGGCAGTGGCCCTCCCAGCGGAAACGGGCCAGTTCCTTCGGGCGTATGGTTTCGAACCACTTCCTCGGAGACAGTCCCCAGGCCTTGGCGGAGGAGCTGCAGCTGCGCTCGTGGGCCGACAGCATAGAACAGCTGTCCATCCATCGGCAGCGGGCTTCGTAGAAGGCGCTCCAGTCGGCCAGAGGCAGATCAACCACCCAGTCGGCGCCTTCCGGGAGTATCTTTCCCAAAGCAGAATCCCCTGCCTTCAGGCTCTCGAATACGGAGAGATACCAGCGCTCGGGCCCGAGCGGCGAGAAAGCCATGCGAAGGCCTTCGGTGCGGCAGGCGTCGAACGATAACACCGTCCATTTGCAGGCTCCGGCAACAAAGCGGCCAAGAAATCCTCGCGACACTTCAACATCAGCCATGAAATCTTTTGGCAGCAGCTGCGCACCAGCTGAGTTGCGAAGCATCACAAAGCCTTCGCGGCCGTCGGCCTTCGCAAACGCCTCGGCAAAACCGTCGGTATCCAGAATGGAAGTGCCAGCGGCGATGTGGATGAGGGCGTCTGAAAGAGCTGCAGTGGAAGGGGTGAGCAGCAGCGCCACGTTCCTCCTTACTGAGTCGATTACGTAAGCCGCCTGAAGCTTCAGGTCCTGAGCCTGCTCGAGAAGGCCTTTCACTGTTTCCGAAGTATCGGTACGATAGCGGCCTGCGTCGAGGCTAAGAAGCGGCACGCGGCCCGGGGCGAAGTCGTAGGAAAGCACCATTTCGGTACCCTCCAGACGACCGAGGTCCAGACTGCGGAATACGTGGGTGGAATCGAGAAGAAGATCCAGCGCATGCCCGGCATGACGGAAATGCATTATTTCCACACTGCGCGACGGCACGGTACGCAGTAGCCACGGGGCTTCCCTGCGGGGACCCGAACAGGCCGCCAGCGCCAGCGCGACTGCGATTATGGCAATGATTCTTCTCATAGTGCCGAATTACAAAGATAAGAATTTATTTATTAAAGGCCCTTTATTAACATTTCGTATCTTTGTTCGTCTATTGGTTGAAATGACTCAGACTGAATTCCGAAATACCTGGCTCCCGCTGAGCGACGCCCTCTACAGGGTGGCGTTCTACATGCTGGAAGACGAGTCCGACGCCAAAGACGTGGTACAGGACCTCTATGTAAAACTTTTAGCCAAGTCACCCGGGGACGTACGCAATCCGAAGGCCTATGCGATTACGATGCTTCGCAACATGTGCATCGACCGCATCCGCACCGCGCAGAAGTTCTTCAGCATCGATTGCGCGGAAGATTCCCCCAGGCTGGATTTCATGGCCACCGAACCGGATGTCCTGGCCACCAGGGAGAAGCTCCGCCGGGTACTCGCCATCATAGAAGGCCTCCCGGACCGGGAACGTGAAGTGGTGCGGCTGCGCGTATTCGAAGACAGGGAATACGACGACATAGCTCAGTGCACCGGTTTGAATGAAGGACATTTAAGAGTTTTGCTGAGCAAGGCAAGAAAAAGAATAAGGACAGAATATGAAAGATATCAATGAAATAGAAAGGCTCACCCCTGAAGATCTGGAGCGCATCGCTTCTGACGAGTCGGTGCGCGTGCCGGCGGACCTGAAGGCATCGCTCGAGGCCCTCGCCGGAGCGGCGGAGCTGGCGGAATCCGGAAGACCGGAGCCAACGACTGCCCGCCGTCCGCTATTCTGGGCGATCCCGGCAGTGGCGGCAGCGCTGGTAGCGGCCGTCATCGTCTTCCGGAGCGTTCCCCAGCAGCCTAAAGACACCTTCAGCGATCCTTATCTTGCATATGCCGAAGTCCAGAAAGCAATCGGCCAAGTCTACCAGAAAAGAGATGCGGCGGCAGAGATAGCCGGAAACGCCGTCCCGGTAATGGAAAAGACGGAAGACATCCTTAACAGAATAATGAAATGAAAAAGATAATCATAGCGGCCGTACTCATTCTTTCGGCCATCAGCCTTCAGGCACAGAGCGCCAAGAGCCTCTATCGTAAATACGGAAACGAAAAAGGTGTTTCCGCAGTATATATCTCCCCTGCAATGTTCAGGCTCATCGGCCATCTGCCCGATGTGGAATTGGAAGACGAAGACATCAATCTCAAGCCCATTCTTAAGAGCATCACCGGCATGTATATCCTTAACTGCGAGAATACCGTGGTGGCGGACAGGCTGCTCAACGATGTGGAAAAAATGCTCGATTCCGGAAAATACGAAATGCTCCTTGAAGCCCGCGAGGAAGGGGAACTCACCAGGATGTTTACTGCGGGGGACAAAAAGTCCGTGAATTGTTTCATCCTGCTCAATATTGAGGACGATGAAGTCAACTTCATCTCCTTCGAAGGAGAGATTCCGCGGGAAGATCTGGAAAACGCCATAGCCGGAGCAGCGGCGGATTAGATATTTTTTGTATTTTTGCGGCCATAATTCGTAAGTTAGAAGTATGGAAATCCGCAATATAGCTCTCATCGCGCACGTCGACCATGGTAAGACTACTATGGTCGACCGCATGATTTATCAGGCGAACCTGGTACGCCAGCCCGAGAATCTGGGCCAGCTCATTCTCGACAGCAACGACCTCGAGCGCGAAAGGGGCATCACCATTCTCGCAAAGAACGTCTCCGTAACATACAAGGGAGTCAAGATCAACATCATAGACACTCCGGGCCACAGCGATTTCGGCGGCGAAGTGGAGCGCGTGCTCAACATGGCCGACGGCGTGCTGCTGCTGGTCGACGCCTTCGAGGGCTGCATGCCCCAGACCCGATTCGTGCTGCAGAAGGCACTCGGCATGGGCAAGAAGCCCATAGTGGTCATCAACAAGGTGGACAAGCCCGGCTGCCGACCCGACGAGGTGCAGGAAGAGGTGTTCGACCTCATGTTCAACCTCGGCGCCACGGAGGAGCAGCTCGACTTCCAGACCGTCTTCGGCAGCGCCAAGCAGGGCTGGATGGGTCCCGACTGGCAGAACCCCACCGGAGACATCTCCTATCTGCTGGATACCATACTTTCGGAGATCCCTGCCCCGCAGATCGTGGAAGGCACCCCGCAGATGCTCATCTCTTCGCTCGAATACTCCCCCTATGTGGGCCGTATCGCTGTTGGCAAGATTACCCGCGGTTCTCTGAAGAGCGGGCAGATGGTCACCCTCTGCAAGCGCTACGACATACAGCAGAAATGCAAGGTAAAGCAGCTCATGGACTTCGAAGGCCTGGGCAAGCGCGAGGTGGCCGAAGTGCAGTGCGGCGACATCTGCGCAGTGGTAGGCATCGACGGTTTTGAGATTGGCGACACCATAGCCGATCCCGAAACTCCGGAGGCCCTTCCGCCCATCGCCGTGGACGAGCCCACCATGAGCATGCTCTTCACCATCAACAACTCCCCCTTCTTCGGCAAGGACGGCAAATTCGTCACCTCCCGCCACATCAAGGAGCGTCTGGACCACGAACTCGAAAAGAACCTGGCCCTTCGGGTGAAGCCCGGGGTGAACGCCGATTCGTTCGTAGTGTACGGTCGCGGTGTACTGCATCTTTCAGTACTTATCGAGACGATGCGCCGCGAGGGCTTCGAACTTCAGGTCGGGCAGCCGAAGGTGCTGGACAAGACCATTGACGGCAAGCGCTGCGAACCTATCGAGGAACTCTCCATCGAAGTGCCGGAGCAGTTCGTGGGAGCCGCCATCGAGATGAGCACCCGCCGCAAGGGAGCCCTGGTTCACATGGAACCCCGCGGCGACCGCACCCTGCTCGAGTTCGAGATTCCCACCCGCGGCCTCATGGGTCTGCGCAGCAATCTGCTCACAGCAACGCAGGGAGAGGCCGTCATCGCCCATCGCTACAAGGAATATCAGCCCTATAAGGGAGACATCGAAGGCCGCAGCAACGGCGCCCTCGTGAGTCTGGAAACCGGCGAAAGCATAGCCTATTCCATGAACAAGCTGCTGGACCGCGGACGCTTCTTCATCGACCCGGGTGAAGAAATCTACGGCGGCCAGGTAGTTGGCGAGCACACCCGCGAGAGGGACCTCAACATCAACATCTGCAAGACCAAGAAGCTCACCAACGTGCGTGCCGCCGGCTCCGACGAGAAGATCGTGCTGCCCCCGCCGGTTCGCATGAGCCTCGAGGAAATGCTGGAATATATACGGGAAGACGAGATGGTGGAAATCACTCCCCATCACCTCCGTATGCGCAAGATACTGCTGGATCCGCTGCAGCGTAAAAGAAACAGCGACAACGAATAGAGCGCCGCGGATTTTTCCCGTCGACCCATTGTTTAATTAGAGAAAAATTTGCTAACTTTGCAGCCCTTTGTAGTTGAACTGCGGACACTCCGCACCGGAAATTCCGAATTTACCTGGAAAGCCGGGCGGCAGTTCTTTGAAGAATTCGGCGATTCAGGCATACTGGACGCGGATATTACCGTTACCGCGGTGGTGAGCAACCACGGACTTACCATCGGCGTCAAGGCTGCTATAGCCGGCAGCGTAACGGTTCCCTGCGACCGCTGTCTGGAGAACCTCGCAATACCGGTGGACTCTTCGTTCGAGGAAAGTTACACTCCCGAGTCCAACATTCTGGACATCAGCCAGGAAGTGTACGATTACGTGCTCACATCCCTCCCGATGGTCCGGGTCCACCCAGAAGGCGAATGCAACGGCGAAACCACAAAGTATTTGGAAGAACAATAAATATTAAAAGTATACAACAATGGCACATCCGAAACACAAATTCTCTCACCAGAGAACAGCCAAGAGGCGTACGCACGACTTCGCTCCCGTACCTACCCTTGCAACTTGCCCGAACTGCGGCGCAACCGTCATCTACCACAGGGTATGTCCCGAGTGCGGCTACTACCGCGGACGTCAGATCATCGTAAAGGACGCGCAGTAAGCGTCCCTCTGATGCCCGGCCCGCCCGGGCATTTCGATGGCCCTATAGTTCAATGGATAGAACGGAGGTTTCCTAAACCTTAAATCCAGGTTCGATTCCTGGTGGGGCTACAAAGCCATGATACTCAGTATTCTGGACACGGACCTTTACAAGTTCTCGACGTCCAACGCTTATTTCCAGCTCTACCCTCTCGCCGAGGGCACGTTCAAGTTCAACGACCGCGCCGCCGAAGTATACGACGGCTCCTTCCTCGAAGAATTCAAGAAAGAAATCCGCAGCCTCGAGGCCCTGAGCCTCACCGAGGAGGAATTCGCCTATGTCACGGGGCGGGTCCGCTACATCCACCGCAACTACTGGGAGTGGCTCCGCGGCTTCCATTTCGAGGCCGACAAGATCCAGGCGAGCCTCGATGCCGAAGGGCATCTCCAGATAGAGGTTACAGACCTACTGTATAAGGTAACGCTTTACGAGGTTCCGCTCCTCGCCATCGTGGCCGAGCTTCGCAATCGCTTCAAGGGCGTTGCGCTCGATAAGGACAAGGCCTTGGCGCTGCTGGATTCCAAGCTCGACTATGCCAACGAACACGGCCTGGTGTTCTCGGAATTCGGCACCCGCAGGCGCTTCAGCGCGGATTTGCACGACGCCATCGTCGCCCATCTAAAAAAGCGCTGCAAGGTGTGCTCCGGCACGTCCAACGTCTACTTCGCCATGAAGTACGGGCTTACCCCCATCGGCACCTTCCCGCACGAATGGGTGATGTTCCACAGCGGCGTGTTCGGCTACAAGAGGGCCAATTACCTTTCGCTGGAAGACTGGATCTCCGTATACGACGGCGCCCTTGGCACCGCCCTCATAGACACCTTCACCACCGGCTCCTTCCTTCGCACCCTCACCATGAAACAGGCAAAGCTGCTCGACGGCTTCCGCCAGGATTCGGGAGACGAGCGCATTGTGGGCGACGCCATCATCGCCCGTCTGAAAGAGTTCGGCATCGACCCGGCCACCAAGGTCATCGTCTTCAGCAATGCTCTCACCTTCCCCCGCTACAAGGACGTCGTCGACTACTTCCGCGGCCGCGTCAAGGTGAGCGCCGGCATCGGTACAAACATCACCTGCGATCCTGGCATCGAGGGCTACAAGGCCGCCAACATCGTCATGAAACTTTCCCGCTGCCGCATGAGCGCCAAGGACCCGTGGGAAAAGGTGATTAAGATCTCGGACGACACCGGCAAGCACATGGGCGACGACCACGAGTTCGAGATAGCCGCATACGAGTTGCACTTGTAATCTCGATATTTATTCATATCTTTGGCAAATAACCACTATTAACCGACTATGCGTAAATTATTTATTGCTTTGGCGGCCATGTTTCTGGCGTTCTCGTTCACTTCCTGCAACGATAACGGCAAGGAGAACGAAGACGACAACGCCGCCCTCGAGATTAATGAAACCACCCTGGCTGGCACCTGGGAAGCAAGCGTGGAGCACGACTTCGCCCAGGGCTATCCCCAGAAATGGCGCATCAAATTCGAAGGAAGCACCTATACCACATGGCATACTCATCAGACTGCCGGCGGTACCGGTGATGATGTTCAAGGTCTCAAGACTGTGGGCAACAAGGAGCAGGGCACATGGGAATATGCAGACGGAGTTCTCACTCTTATTCCTGAGAAACAGTGGGCCTCTTTTGCAGTGGTCAATCTGAGCACCGCCAAACACGAGTATCACACTTATCATGAGGATACCATGGAATGTGACGACTGGTATGAAACCTCCGAAAGCCTTATTAAGCAAGGAGTTGCTGAAGATCTTGAAAACGGTTCGGATTGGTGGATTCACAAGTGGACATCCGTTTCCCTGACAGCCAAGACCCTTTCGGTCAAGATCAACATGGATACCTTTAAACTCGAGAAGAAATAATTAAAACCTATTGATATGAAAAAACTGTTTTATGCAATTGTCACCGCCTGCGCCCTTTTTGCGGTAGCATCCTGCGGAAAGGACAAAACCGATGAATCCCTGGACGGCCGTTGGGATGTCTACACTCCCCTGCACAGTGGGCCGGAGGATTGTCAGACTTTCACGTTTATATTTGACGGCAATAAGGTAGATGCGTATATCATTTATTGGGCACAGCGCCTCAAGGGTACGTACACCTATGCAGATAATAAATTTGATTTCAAGTTCGATATTAACGAGGCCTGGCTGGCAGCAGTAGACGATGATTATCAGGAAACGATAGATGAAAATGTTTTCCCTTATGTCAATCCGGAAACATTGAAAACGGAGGCAGGTTATATTTGGAAAGCTATGTCGTTACAGCAATTCTCCGAAGCCGTCGAGATGCTGAAAGGATGGGAATTCGAACGCGAATCCAGCAAATCCGGAAAGGGCAGCGATGGCCACCAGAGTCTTACTTTTGTCAAGAAATAATCAAACAACTATAGTCATGAAGAAATTAGCTTACATTCTGGCCGCGATCGCCGTTCTGTTCTGCGGCTGCAACAAGGAAGACGAGTCTTCCACCTCCGAGGTCGGCAAGTGGTATGGTTACAACACTTTCGAAGACGGCTCTTACAACAAAAACGACGTCGCCTACATGCTCGACCTTAAGGCCGACAAGAGCGCCGAATACATCATTTCGGCCTGGGGCTCCCGCTGGGAAGGGACCTACACCTATGACGGAGAGGAAGTTAAGCTTACATGGAATAAGTATTACGCACGTCCCGCAGCCATTCCTCTGAGCGAAACCGTTGATAATCCCTGTTCTCCGGAGAATATCTACAAGTTTTGGACAGAAGTTGGTGAGAAGGATGAAGGCTACCAAGCAGCCAGTGAGTTCGGAGACGTTCTCACCATCAAATTCACCTTCAAAGGCGACAAGGGAACTATCGACATGTTCAATAAACCCTGCGTCGCCGAAAGGCAGAAATAAGGCTTAGCGATTGATCCACCGCATCCCCAGGCGGTCCTTGAGCCGGGCAGGCATAAGGGATACGATAAAGGGAACGAGGTGGTTACCGAAACCGGGGCGGAGTATTCTCCGCCCTTTTTTCATACCCCGAAGGGCCCTGCGAACAAGCCACTCCGGGCTGCGCATAATTCCAAGGCGGCGCAGCCAGAGGCGCTGCCGCTTGCCCAGACCATAGAGCCCGGTATCGATTGCCGCCGGGCAGACGGTTGTTACCGTGACTCCGTAGGGCCGCAGTTCATAAGACAGGCTGCGTCCGAAACTCGCCATATACGCCTTGCTTGCCGAATACACGGCTATTCCCGGCGCGGGGATCCATGCAGTCATGGAAGCCACGTTAAGAATATAGCCTGTCCCGCGCTCCTTCATGCGGGACCCGAACAGCACACTAAGCTCAGTTACGGCCTTTACGTGAATGTCCACCATGGCACTGGCCTTAGCCAGATTCTCCGGCCCCAGGTACTGCATGAAGAACATCCCGGCGTTATTTATAAGGATATCCGGGCAGATGCCCTCGGCGTCGCACCACTCCAGAACCTTTGCCGCGGCGCCGGGAGCGCAGAGGTCCATGTCCAGAGTAGCGACCTTAACCCCGAATTCGGAGCTTAGCGTCCCCGCGGCCGCAGCCAGTTCATCCGGCCTGTTGCTTACAAGGGCAAGCCCGCAGCCTTCGGAGGCCAGTTGGCGGGCATACTCCAGACCCATTCCGGAGCCGCCGCCTGTAACAATGGCAAAATGCCCCGTCGATGCCCCCCATGACGAAAAAGAGCGGCCGTTCGACCGCTCTTTATCGCTTGGGCTAATGCCCGACTTACTGCTTCTCGATGATAACTGCACGGTTGAGTTCCGGGCTGTCGAAGATGTCGTTGGCGCCGTTGGCCTTCACGGTGAAGCGGCTGCCGTCGATTCCGAGTTCCTCGGTCATCATCTTGTAAACATAGTCTGCGCGCTGCTCGGAGAGCTGCTGGTTGCGCTTCTTGCTGCCGGTCTTGCTGTCGGCGTTTCCGCTGAGGGTGAACTGAACGTTCTCGCCACGGGCGATGATGTTCTTGGCAACGTACTTGACGTGCTCCTTCTCCTTTGCGGTGAGCTTGGCCTGGCCGATCTCGAAGTAGGCTACGATGGGCTCGTCGAAGAGGTCGCCATAGTTGTGGCTATTGGCGAGCTCGTCTTTGAGCTTGGCGTTCTCGTCTGCGAGAGCCTTTTCGTTATCCTGAGCGGCGTTCTTTGCGGCCTCTGCTGCATCCTTGTCGGCTGCTGCCTGATCAGCGGCTGCCTTTGCGGCGGCGACTGCTGCGGTGTAAGCGGCGACTGTGGTGGCCTTGCGGGTCCAGTTGGTGCGGCCAAGAGCGTAGGTTAGACCGAGTTCAGCCTTCCAGAAGTTGTAGGTATCGTTCAGGTGGCCGATGAGCTTGCCGTCGGAAAGGATTCCGCCGAGGTCACCGAACATGCCCCACCTTTCGCTGAAGCGAAGGGTTGCGTAGATACCGGCGCCTGCACCGGTTCCGAGAACCTTGTTGGCCCTCATGAACGGAGCGAGGGAGAGGTATGGGGAGACCTCGAACTTGCGGCCTTCCTTGTAGCCCCACCATGCGTTGCAGATATTCCACATGATGTCCACGTGAGCGTAGTTGAGATTCCAGATGTCATCTTCAGGAGCGCGATAGGTCTGCATGCCGGTCCAGCCGAAACGCACACCGTAGCAAGGCTCAATCCATTTGAGAGCGAAGAGCTCTGCGCCGAGGGCGAAACCGTTCTTGAACGGACGGCCAACCTGCCATACTCCGGGAATCCAGAGGGGACCGGAAGTGGTGGACGGGAAGTTCCAACCAAGACCGATAACCCAGTTATCGGCGAATTTGTTGGTTTCGTAGGGACCGAAGACCTTGTTGCCGTCGGCATCCCTGTTAGTCTCCTGTGCGAAAGCTGCGATGCTTACGAGAAGAGCTGCTGCGAAAACGATAAGTTTTTTCATGTTTTATTAGAAATTTTTGAGTTATTACTTTCTCTTTGAAATGCAAAGTTATTGATTATTTTTGATAAATCAAACTTTTTCCAGATTATCTTCCCTCATCCAGCCCTGTCGGCCATCGGCCAATTCTATATTCACCCAGCCTGCTACAGAGTCGGTGACCCGCACTTTCGTGCCTTCGTGAAGGATGAAAAGATCCTTTCCGTCGCCTGCACCGGGAGTGCTCTTCACCGCCACAACCGGACTCATAACTATCGCCTTATCAGCGTTCTGATACTCACTACGCTGCCATGAAGAGAAGCCCAAAGAAGCCAGGGAAAGTAGCAGAAGCGCGATTCCAACGAAGAATCCGGTCTTCCTCGCGGCAGAACTCCGACCGAGCAGGAAGAGCAGCCCCAGCGCCAGCGCTCCTGCCAGCAGCACCAGGAACAGCACTGCCCAGGCATCGGAAGAAAGCTTCCAGCCAAGGGCCCGCATCCAGCTCACCAGGAAAAACTCCGGAACCGATTCAATTCTATCCTGAACACGGTTGTTGGCAAGTGTCAGATTGTAACGGGCATCTGCATACGACGGGTCCATCTTGAGAGCACGCTCATAGCAGAGTATAGCGCGGGCGTAATCTTCAATCTTGAAATATGCGTCTCCCTCGTTCGTGTAGAGTTCGGGCGATGCCAACCCGGCCTGTTCAAGGGCGGCCCACGCCTTCACGGCTCCCTGATAATCAGCGGCCGTGTAAGCCTCCACGCCGGCTGTCCAGAGGGAATCCGCATAGTTCTCGGAAGCATGCATTCCAATGGGTAGGAGCAGTAAAGCCAGTGCTGCCAAACCTACCTTCGGCAAAGTTTTCCGGCCGATAGCGGAATCGATGCCGGAGATGACCGAAACGGCCTTTTCGTACTGGGCCGACATGGCTTCGTGGCCTGCGGCCGGGGCATAACGGGCATACTCGCACTGCTCCAGCAGGCCGCAGAAGTCTTCCGCCAGCTCCTCCGGCACCCCTGCCGTCTGCAGACGCTGAAGGATGTTCTCCCGACTCATGTCGGACGAATCCATGGCAAGTTTGTCGGCTGCAAAGCCCAAAAGCGCACGGTGAAGCTCTTCGTAGAAGGCGGTGTCGAGGTTCTTTTTCAGGAAGTCGCCGGCCGTAGCCAGACGTTTACGGGCCATGCGTGCGGCACCGCGGTTACGGGTCCGCACCACGTCGGCCCGGAGTTCCGCCCTCTTGCGAAGGCCGAAGTAGAGAGCTGTAGCCAGCAGAAGAAGCGCCCCCGTGATACCCCAGAACAGGGGTGACCACACCAGGAATGTGCCGGGAGATGCGAACGCCGGAACCCTTGTGGCAATGAAGCGGATGTCGCTTCCGAGGTCCTTCACATCTTTCTTTTCCGGAAGCTGAAGGCTGCCTCCCTGGGGCGCTGCCGTCTCGACCGTGGAACTTTTGGTCACCTCAAGGGGCATCTCGGCGCTGCGGAGGGTCACATAGCGCCCCTGGGCGATGTCGTAATAACTGTATTCCACAGGTCCGATGGTGAAACTGCCGTGGCTGCGCGGGATGAACGGGAACTCAAAGGTCTTCACACCGCCCTTTTCGGTGGTCTTTACATCATACACCTCGAAATCTGGCGGGAAAACTATCTTGGGAGCTTCCAGAAGGGCGATATTGCCGCTTCCGGAAATGCTTACCAGAAGAGACGCGGCGTCGTGAGTCTTGAGGCTGTCGCGCGAGAGCGAAGCCTTCATG
The DNA here is from genome assembly GCA_017412645.1 of Bacteroidales bacterium. Classification (GTDB taxonomy): domain Bacteria; phylum Bacteroidota; class Bacteroidia; order Bacteroidales; family UBA932; genus Cryptobacteroides. The sequence goes on from JAFPWX010000023.1 coordinate 41,866, forward strand.
CTAAACTTGCCTACTCCACCTCCGAATGAAGCCGGAGCTCCAGCGGGAAGGGCGTTTACCTTTATTGCGCGAGCCGGAGTGCTCACACGCTTGCGTATGGTGCGGTACTCGTCCTGGAAGAAGGAATCGAAGATGCTGCCGCTTCGGGAAGCGGTGTTGCGAACATTCACGAGGCACACCAGCTCGGCCGGATCGATGGCAACTTCACCGGCCTTCTGCGGAATGAGCGTCCAACTGCGGAGCAGGGCGGCGTCGTATATCTGTCCGCCTACGTTTTCCCTTTGAAACTGAATATTCTGTGGCGCCTGAATCTGCTGACTCCAGAAGCCGTCGAACGTCGGAAAACGGGCATCCTCAAAACCCGCCACCTGCACTCTGGTGTAGAGCTTCAGCGTAGCCGTGATGCCTTCGCCCACAACAGCGGAGTTCTTGGAGAGAGTGAGACGCATGAAGATGTCATCGCCGGAGACTTCCTGAACGCCGCCGGAAGAACTGCTGCCGGAAGACGTCTGCCCCCCTGAGGGGCTCCCCTGCTGACCTCCGCCCACGACCTGGATGCTGCGGGTGCCGGAGCTCACTTTTTTGCCCTTGATGGTAGCGGTGGCGGCACCCAGAGTGTAGGTGCCGGTGCTACGCGGCATGAGCACGTAGGTGTACGTGGTGGTGGACTGACGGGTAGTCTTGCCGTTTACGATGCTGATAGACGAAGAACTCCCCTTCTGCGGCCCCCAGACGAGCTTGAAATCGTCGCCCGGACTCCATTCGAAGTCGGAAGGAGCCTTATCGCCGTCTATCTTGAAGGTGACGTTAAACTGTTCATCCGCGGCCACCAGGTTCGGGGCCGTCATTTCTATGGCAGACTGGGCAGCGGCGGGAAGCGCCAGTGCCAGCAAAGTCAATATGCCGAGTAACCTTCTCATTACCAATTCTTTTCTTTCTGACTGCTCTGGAGCAGGGCGGCCTTTTCCTTCTTCACCTTGTCCTGAGTCTCCTTTTCCTGGGCCTGCACGGCCTTAAGCATCTGCCGGGCCTGCTGCTGCGAAATCTGCTGAGGCTGGGGTTGATCCTGATTCTGCTGCTGGTCAGGCTGATTCTGTTGATCAGGCTGCTGTTGCTGGTCCTGCTGGTCCTGATTCTGGTCTTGATCCTGCTGATCCTGATTCTGCTGACCGTCGCCGCCACCGCCGCCACACTGCTGGTTCTTCAGCATCTCCTTGGCGTAAATGTAGTTCTCCTTGGCGTCCATATCGCCAGGATTCTCCAGCAGACACTGCCTGAAGGCCTTAACGGCAGCGGAGTAGTCCTTTCGCTGCAGGGCCACGTCGCCCTCGTTGTAGTAGTAGGATGCGGCATGGGGAGTTCCTGCCACTTCCTGATCGGCCCGACCGAGCGCCTGGGCGGCTTCGTCGTAATTCCCCTGACGATAGAGAGCCGAGGCCAGATTGTATTCGCCAGCAATCGAAAGCGAGTCCTTGAGCACCGCTTTGCGATAGTCGAGTTCGGCCTCCGGGAAAGAGCCTTTCCGGAACTTGCGGTTACCCGAACGAACCTCCCTGCGATCCACTTGTGCGGAAAGGGGCAATGCAATGAATATCAATAGTATGCAAATCCAGCGTCTCATTCGAAAAACCTCCTGTTTGCGCGCCTGTCGCCGATTAGAAAAGCCACTGCCAGGAGCACCAGCGCAGCCGCCACAAAGTACATGTACTGCTCGTCGTATTCCTCGAAGACGACACTCTTGAAATGCTCCGCTTCCAGGCGGCGCAGGTCGTCGATTATGGGATTAAGGCCGAATTCCTCGTTGCCCGCCCGCACATAGGCTCCGCCACCGGCCTGAGCCATCTTGCGAAGCACTCCCTCGTCGAGCTTGGTTACCACTATATTGCCGTCTTTGTCTTTCAGGAGCTCACCGTTCAGACGAATTGGCTGGCCTTCGGGGGAACCGACGCCGATAGTGTATAGCTTTATTCCGGATTCCGCCGCCTGTTTTGCCGCAGCCACGGCATCGTCTTCATGATTCTCACCGTCGGTGATAACTATGATGGCCCGGCTCTTCTCGCTCTGGCTGCTGAAACTCTTGACCGCCGTGAGAACCGCGTCACCTATGGCAGTCCCCTGCACCGGAACGCTGTCGGGGCCTATGCTCCCGAGGAACATTTTGGCGGACACGTAGTCGGTGGTGATGGGCAGCTGAACGAAGGGTTTGCCGGCGAAAATGATGAGGCCGATGCGGTCGTCGCGAAGACGGTCCACAAGGCGGCTAATGGCCAGTTTCGCCCGTTCCAGACGATTCGGGGAGTAGTCTTCCGCGAGCATGGAATTGGATACGTCGAGGCATATCATTATCTCCGCTCCGCGGGTCTCGCGTTCGGCGAGCTTCGCACCTATCTGAGGGCGGGCCAGGGCGATGGCAAGAAGTCCAAGCGCCAGGTCCACGAGAATCAGCCTTATCCAGCCCTTCGCGCGGGAATAATGAGGCATGAGCCTGGCCGCAGCGGCAGCATCTCCCAGTTTTTCCAAACGCCTGCGCCGCATGCCCAAGGAAATAGCGTAGAGCAGCGGAAGAAGCGGAACCAGAAGCAGTAGCCAGAGGTATTTTATCGCAGCGAAATACAGCATTACGGCAGCCTCCTAACGAATAATTTCAGAATCAGCAGGAGCAGCAGGCAGCCCAGCGCGGCAAGTACGTATGGGGCATAGAGCTCTTTGTACACGGGGAAACTGTCCACCGTAGTGCGGACCTTCTCCATGCGGCCAATCTCTGAATAGATTTCACTGAGTTTGGTGTTGTCGGTTGCACGGAAATACCTGCCTCCGGTTGCCTCGGCAACACGCTTGAGCAGGTCTTCGTCTATTTCCACCGGCATCTTGCGCACCTCGACTCCCCATGGAGTCATCACCGGATAGGGGGCTTCGCCGTTCGCGCCCACGCCTATCGTATATACGCGTACATTATAGGTTTTAGCTATCTCCGCAGCCGTTTCCGGGGCGATTTCGCCGCGGTTGTTCACACCGTCGGTAAGCAGTATGATCACCCGACTGGGGGCATCGGAATCCATCATTCGAGCCACTGCGGTTGCAAGTCCGTTGCCTATGGCAGTACCGTCTTCAATCAGATCCGTCTGCACCTCCTTCATGAGGTTGATAAGCGTGGCCCTGTCGGTAGTGAGCGGGCACTGAGTATAGCTTTCTCCCGCAAACACCACTATTCCCATTCGGTCCGAAGGCCTCTGGGAGATGAATTCGATGGCTATGTCCTTGGCTGCGCTGATGCGGTCGGGAGTGAAGTCCCGGGCCAGCATGGAGGTGGAGACGTCCATCGCGAAGATGATGTCGATGCCTTCGGAATCCACCTTTTCCACCTGGGACGACGAGCGCGGCCTTGCCAGCGCCACCGTGAGCAGCACCATGGCGGCCGTGAAGAGGACCATGGGCAGATGGCTGAGGACCTGCAGGAGGACGGATCCCTTCTGCAGCCAGGGAGCTGATGCACTCACCCGCATGTGCGGGGAGCGGCCCTTCAGACAGCGCCACACATAGAGCCCCAGCAGCACTGCCGGAACAGCCAGAAGCCAGAGAAGACGTGGATACTCGAAGAACATGACCTACTTTTCCGGAGCCTCCTCCCCCTCCAACTGTTTCTGATACGTTTCAGTGACGAACTTCACCGCCGTGGGCAGCACGCCTGCGTTCTCCTCGGGCGGCACCGTCATCTTCGCAAACTTCACAAAGTCGGCCGTTTCGAAGAGTCCTTTCAGACGCTCGAACATCTCCGGAGTGATGTCTTCGCGGCCCTTCAGGGCGGCAAAGAGCTCGGCGGAGGTCATTTCCGGGGCGTCCACCCCGAATTCGGCGTCCATGTATTCCTTGAGGGTATCGGTAACGCCGGAATAGAAGGTCTTCTGTTTGTCTGGCGCCCAGTATTTATCGCCGCGCCAGCGGTCCAGGCCGCGCAAGGCAACCACATATGGCGGATCCTTGGATTTCTCGTCCTGACTGCGCCCCGAGTAGCGCCTTATGAGGTAGATCGCCAGCAGTATCAGAGCTACCAGGCCAATCGCCCCGAGCACCCAGGGCAGCACTTCTGCAAAGGTTACCGGGTAGGTAATCTGGCCCTTGATATCGTGCGGAGTATAAGTGGCGGTGTCGATCTGGATGGTCGTGACCTTCATGGTGAGAGGCTCGAACACCAGGGTGTCGGGCTCGGTGCCGGGAGCGCCGCGAAGCGCGTAAATCGGCGGAAGCAGATACTCTCCCTCTTCGAAAGGAGCCAGCACCACCGAGGCTCGGATGTCTCTTTTGCGGGCCTTTTTATCATAGCGCAAAGTATCTGTCTTCCAATTCCTTACAAGAGCAAGAGTATCGTTGGACAGTTTGCTCCAGTCGGGCAGGGCAAGCGCGATTCCGTCTTCCACTCCTTCGAGGGTGAAACCGTATTCGAGCTGATCGGCTATAAGTATGGAATCCCGCTTCTGAAGCTGCTCCAGAAAAGCCTTTCCGGCCGGAACAGGATCCAGCAGGACGGACAGAATTATGAGAAGGATTCCTTTCATCTTCTTGCAAACAGGGCCATCAGCCCCTTTACGTAATCGTCGTCCGTGGAGATATCCACGCTGTCTATCTTGTACAGGTTGAAGAGGTGGCGCTCACGCTCATGCAGTGCCTGCATCCAGCGGGCATGAGCGGCGCGAGTGGCAGGGTTGGAAGTGTCCACCCAGGCGGCCCGGCCAGTTTCGCTGTCCTTGATGTGCACAAGGCCCAGGTTCGGCAGCACGTAGTCGACCGGATCGTGTACCTTGATGACCGAGAGATCGTGCCTGCCGGCCGCCACCTTGAGGGCGTCTTCGTAACGGGGGTTGCCGTCGGCCGAAGCGTCCAGCAAGTCGCTGAGCAGGAAGACGTTGCACTTTTTCTTGATGGCTCCGGTGAGGAACTGCAGGGCGGCTCCGATGTCGGTCCCGTTGCCCTGCGGATCCAGCTCCAGCATCTCCCTTATGATGTGCAGCAGATGGGTGCGACCCTTTGCCGGCGGGATGAACTTCTCCACCCTGTCGCTGAAGAAGAGGGCACCCACCTTGTCGTTGTTCAGGATGGCGCTGAAGGAGAGCACCGCCGCTATCTCCGTAAGCAGTTCCCTTTTGTTCTGTTCCCTGGTGCCGAAGAGGCCGCTGCGGGAAACGTCCACCAGCAGCACGACGGTGAGCTCGCGCTCTTCCTCGAACACCTTTACATACGGCGCGCGCAGGCGTGCGGTGACGTTCCAGTCCATATTGCGCACGTCGTCGCCGTACTGGTACTCGCGTACTTCGCTGAATGCCATGCCGCGACCCTTGAAGGCGGAGTGATACTCGCCGGCAAAGATCTGGTGAGACAGGGCCTTGGTGCGGATTTCTATCTTCCGAACCTTGCCAAGAAGCTCCTCTGTGGTCATTCTGCGAGCGGCTGCCATTTACGGAACGATAACAGCGTTGATTACCTTTTCGATGATCTGGTCGGAAGTGACGTTTTCCGCCTCCGCCTCGTAGGTGAGGCCGATACGGTGACGCAGCACCTCCGGGCACACGGCGCGCACGTCTTCGGGAATCACGTAGCCGCGGCGCTTGATGAAGGCGTAGGCCCTTGCTGCGGCGGCCAGGGAGATGCTGGCACGGGGCGAGGCTCCGAAGCCGATGAGGCCTTCGAGCTCCTTCAGGCCGTAATCCGCCGGGGTGCGGGTTGCGTAGACTATGTCCACGATGTAGCGCTCTATCTTCTCGTCCATATAGACTTCGCGCACGACCTCGCGGGCGCGGACGATGTCCTGTGGAGTGACTATCTTGTTTGGCTTGGGGAACTCACCCGTGGTGTTCATGCGGAGGATCTGCTTTTCCTCTTCCTTTTTGGGGTATCCCACCAGCACCTTGAGCATGAAACGGTCCACCTGGGCCTCGGGGAGAGGATAGGTGCCTTCCTGCTCGATTGGGTTCTGTGTTGCCATCACGAGGAATGGCTCCGGAAGCGGGTAGGTGTCGTCGCCAAGGGTGACCTGACGCTCCTGCATGGCTTCGAGCAGGGCGCTCTGCACCTTGGCCGGGGCGCGGTTGATTTCATCCGCCAGCACGAAATTGGCGAAGACCGGGCCCTTGTGCACCTCGAAGGCCTCTTTTTTCTGGGAATAGATGAGGGTGCCGGTCACATCGGCTGGAAGCAGGTCCGGGGTGAACTGGATGCGGCTGAACTTAGCGTCGATAGCCTTTGCCAATGTGCTGATTGCCAGAGTTTTGGCCAGGCCCGGCACACCTTCCAGAAGAATGTGGCCGTTTGCCAGAAGGGCGATCATGAGGTTCTCCACCAGATGTTTCTGGCCGACGATGACCTTGCCCATTTCAATGCCAAGAAGATCCACGAAACCGCTTTCCGCCTGGATGCGTTCGTTGAGTTCCTTGATGTTTACGTTTTGGTCCATATTTTTGTTAAATTTGCATTCGTATGCGCTACAAAATCACTCTTTCATACGACGGAGCCCCCTTCTGCGGCTGGCAGAGGCAGCCCGACGCGCCGAGCGTTCAGGAAGCTCTCGAAACCGCGCTGCAAACCCTTCTGGGAGAGCCTGTTCCGGTTACCGGCGCAGGCCGCACCGACACCGGTGTCAGTGCCGTGGATTATGTGGCGCATTTCGACGCTCGGCAGGAGCTCGACGCAGGTCATCTTGCCTGCAAATTAAATGCCATCCTGCCCGTCTCGATAGCCGTTTCCAAGCTTGAGCCGGCCGCGCCGGACTTCCATGCCCGCTTCGACGCCCGCAAACGCACATACACTTACTTTCTGCACCGCTGCAAAGACCCGTTCCTGGCCACCCGTTCGTATTTTTACGGCTACCCGGAAGTGGATTTCGAAGCCATGAACAAGGCGGCCGCGATGCTTGTCGGCACCCACGATTTTTCCTGCTTCCAGAAGGTCGGATCGGACAACAAAACCACCACCTGCACCGTCTTCGAAGCTGGCTGGCAGCCTTACGCTCCGGCCGGAGGGACCCTTGCCTCCGACCCGGTTCGCGGATCCACCGCTCATCCCTCCCAGCCTGGCGGCGGGGCCCCTCGAAGCGAAGGAAACCGGGGTCCCCGAAAATCTGCTGATTTTTGGGGTGCTCACGAGGGTGGCACGCCTCTCGGAGGCAAGGTCCCTCCGGCCTCGCCGCAATATTGGTTCTTCCGGATTTCGGCCGACCGCTTCCTGCGGAACATGGTTCGGGCCATAGTGGGAACGCTGTTGGAGGTAGGTCGCGGCCGCCGCAGCCTCGAGGAGTTCGCCGCGCTCATCCTCCCGCCGGCTCCTAATGCCTCCGGTGCCGGAATCGCCCCGAAAAACTCGCCGTCGCGCCGTTGTCTTGCAGGCGAGTCCGCCCCCGGCCACGCCCTCTTCCTCACCGCCATAGAGTACTGACCTGTCGGCCTGTAGCCGGACAGGTGCTAAAGGCCAGGGCATTTTACCGCATTTCTATTGCAGGAATGCGGATTTTTGTTTAATTTTGCAGGTTAATGGCCAAACGGCCAAAATTATGAAATAATTTTAAGTCTAAACCGATATGTTATTCTCTCTTCTTCAGGCAGCGGAAGTCGCCCCCGTGCCGCAGGAAATGTCCTACTCTCTGATCGACATGGCCACCAAGGGCGGCTGGCTCATGATTGTGCTGCTGCTTCTCAGCGTTATCGCCATCTACATCTTCGGCAAGAAGCTCTGGGTCATCAACCGTGCAGCAAAGGTTGACAAGCACTTCCTCGACGACGTCAAGGATTACATCCACGACGGCAAGACCAAGAGCGCCATCACCTACTGCGGCAAGTTCGACACTCCCGTCGCCCGTCTGGTAGAAAAAGGCCTCGAGCGCTTCGGCAGACCCCTGGCAGATATCCAGAGCGCAATTGAGAATGTGGGCAACCTCGAAGTGGCAAGGCTCGAGAAGGGTCTTCCCATCCTCGCCACCATTGCCGGCGGCGCCCCGATGATTGGATTCCTGGGCACCGTCACCGGTATGGTACGTGCCTTCTTCAACATGGCCAACGCAGGCAACAACATCGACATCACCCTGCTCTCCAGCGGTATCTACGAGGCAATGATTACCACCGTGGGCGGCCTTATCGTGGGTATCCTCGCCTACTTCGGCTACAACTATCTCACCAGCCGCATCGACAACGTGGTGTACGAGATCGAGAACGCCACCATCGAATTCATGGATGTCCTGAACGAGCCCGAAAAGCCCCAAACCGAAGAATAAGCCATGGCAGTCAAGCGTCGCACAAAGGTGAGCCCGGAAATCTCGATGGGAAGCATGACGGACATCGTCTTCCTGCTCCTCATCTTCTTCCTGGTCACCTCAACGCTGGTCAACCCCAACGCCCTCAAGCTCCTGCTCCCCAAGAGCACCGGCCAGGTGAGCGCCAAGCCCACCGTGAGCGTCAGCATCAAGGACTGGGGCAACGACCAGTACACATATCACGTGAACGGCAACGAAATCGCCGAAGAACTCACTCAGGTGGAAGACGACCTGGTGGGCCTTCTCCAGAACGAGGAAGACCCCACTTTCAGCATCTATTCGGACGAATCCGTGCCGATAGGTGAGATTGTGCAGGTGATGAACATCGCCAAGCGCAACCACTACAAGGTAATCCTGGCAACGCAACCCGAATGAAAGAGTACCAAAGGACACGCGCGGAAAGGGAGCATAACGCCGTAATTATCGGCCTGCTCCTCACGATAGCCCTTCATGCAGGGGCCCTGGTTCTCGTGTCCTTCACCGGAATCAAGTATCTATGGCCGCCTCCGGAAGAGACAGCCATGGTGATAGATTTCACGGAAGACGAGCAGCCCGACTTCAAACCCGTCTACGGCCGTGAGCCGCAGGGTGAAGATGTGGACCTCGAGGCCCCGGTGAACATAGTCCAGCGCAGCGAAAGCCCCTTCGAGAGCACGGCGCAGAACATCACCCCGGAAACCAAGGCCGACGATTTCGGCGACGTCCCGGTTCAGGAGCCCGAACATCCAGAGGAACCGAAGCTCGACCCAAGGGCCTCCTTCCCCGGAATGGCCAAAAAAGACACCAGCGCCACCACTCCCCACTCGGCTGAAGAGGCGTCCGAGACATATCATGCCGGCCAGGCCCGCGGCAACAGCGCCGAGGCCGCCACGGAAGGCACGCCCAACGCCCATCTGGAAGGCCGCAAGGTGAACAAGAGCACCCTGCGCAAGCCCTCCTACAACCTCCAGGAAAGCGGAACGGTCGTGGTCAAGGTCTGGGTCGACCAGTACGGCCGCGTGAAGCGCGCCGAACCGGGGGCCGACGGAACCACGGTTACCAACGCCAAGCTCTGGGCTGCAGCCCGCGCAGTGGCTATGGAAGCCTGTTTTGACACTAAAGCAGATGCCCCTGCGCTGCAGGAAGGCACCATTACGTATATATTCAAACTCAAATGACATCGTCCCTGTGCGACGTGAGTCGCGCCCGGACTTAACACCTAAGAAATGGATCAGTTTTCCAAAGACGGCAGGAAATTAAGACCCCGTAAAAAGGTCTCCACTACAGAAGCCGAACACCCGCAGCACGGGTCCTACAACGCCGGGAGGCGCGAAGGCGGCTACCACAAAGCCGAAGGCGGCTACAGCCAGCACCGCGAGGGCGGCTACCGCTCCGAAGGCGGACAGCACCGCGAAGGCGGTTACCACAAGAGCTACGGCCACCGCAGCGAAGGCGCTCAGCACCGTGAAGGCGGCTACGGCCAGAACCGCGAAGGCGGCTATCGCAAAAACTCCGGCTACCGCCAGAAAGGCGGCTACCGCAAATCATTTAACGATTCCCCGCGCCCGGCGCCCAAATACTCCGACGACTCCTTCACTCCAGTACAGGAGGAGGTGCGCCTGAACAAGTTCATCGCCAACTCCGGCGTGTGCTCACGCCGCGAGGCCGACACCATGATTCAAGCCGGCGTCGTCACCGTGAACGGAGAGGTCGTCACCGAACTTGGCACCAAGGTCAATGTCTTCAACGACGTGGTGAAGTTCAACGGCGAAACCCTCCGCGGCGAAGCCAAGGTTTATCTGGTGATGAACAAGCCCCGCGGCTATGTCACCACCGCCAGCGATCCCCACGCCGAAAAGACGGTCATGGACCTCCTGAAGGCCTGCACCACCAGGGTCTACCCCGTAGGCCGTCTGGACAAGGCCACCACCGGAGTGCTCATGTTCACCAACGACGGCGAGATCGCCGAGCGTCTCACCCATCCGTCGTACGACAAGAAGAAAATATACCAGGTTACCCTCAACAGGCCCCTTACCGATGAAGACCGCGACCGCATCCTTGCCGGTCTCGAGCTCTCCGACGGTCCCATGGCGGCCGACGCCCTCGAATTCATCGACGAGACCGACCACCGCAAGGCCGGCATCGAGATCCACTCCGGCAAGAACCGTGTGGTAAGGCGTCTGTTCGAAGCCGCCGGCTACGAGGTGCGCGCACTCGACCGCGTGTACTTCGCCGGACTCACCAAGAAGGGCCTCAAGAAAGGCGAATGGCGCTATCTCACCGAGAGCGAAGTTAACATTCTCAAAATGGGGGCATACGTATAATGGCGTTCAAATCTGGTTTCATCAACATAATAGGCAATCCCAACGTCGGCAAGAGCACGCTCATGAACGCCATCATGGGTGAGAAGCTGAGCATCGTCACCGCGAAGGCCCAGACCACCCGTCACCGCATCATGGGCATACTCAACGGCGAGGACTACCAGGCGGTGTTCTCCGACACCCCGGGCATACTCAAGCCGGTGTACCGTCTGCAGGAAGACATGATGGGCGCGGTTCGCAGCGCAATAGGCGATGCCGACGTGATCCTTTACGTCACCGATACGGTGGAGAAGGCCGACAAGAACGGCGAATACGTGCGCAAGCTCTCCGAACTGCTCTGCCCGGTCGTCGTGGTGATCAACAAGATCGACCTGAGCGACCAGGCCCGCGTGGAGGAACTGATGGCCCTGTGGCGGGAGCATCTCCCCAAGGCCACCGTCATCCCCGCATCGGCAAAGGAGCACTTCGGACTCGAGAACATACTCAGCACCGTAGTGGGCCTGCTTCCCGAAGCTCCGGCCTGGTACGACCGCGATACCTTCACCGACCGCAATCTGCGCTTTTTCGCAAGCGAGATCATCCGCGAGAAGATACTCCTGAACTACCGTGAGGAGATTCCCTACTCCTGTCAGGTGGAGATCGAGAGCTTCCGAGAAGGCGAAGACCGTTACGAGATAAACGCAGTCATTTACGTGATGCGCGACACCCAGAAGGGAATAGTGATAGGCAAGGGCGGCAGCGCCCTCAAGAAAGTGGGCACCCAGGCCCGCATCGACATGGAAGATTTCTTCCAGAAGAAGGTCTTCCTGCAGCTGCTGGTAAAGGTGGATCCCGACTGGCGGGAGAACCGCAGGGAACTGCGTAAATTCGGATACGAAGACTAGAAGATTATGGAAGAAGACGATATAATGACCCAGGAAGAGCAGCTGGATGCCGACGCCCTCGAGGCCCCATTGGCTGAAGACGCCGCCCCGTCGGGCAAGTTCGACCGTCTGCTTGGAAGCGACGCCTCCAAGTTCAAACTGTCGGGCATGTTCCGGGACTGGTTCCTCGACTACTCCTCGTACGTGATACTGCAGAGGGCCGTGCCGCACGTGGTGGACGGTCTGAAGCCTGTGCAGAGGCGTGTGCTCCACGCCATGTTCCGCATGGACGACGGCGCCTACACCAAGGTGGCCAACATCGTGGGACAGGCCATGCAGTACCATCCGCACGGCGACGCTTCCATTCTGGGAGCCCTGGTGCAGCTTGGGCAGAAGGGTCTGCTCATCGACTGCCAGGGTAACTGGGGCAACATCCTCACCGGCGACTCCAACGCCGCCCCGAGGTACATCGAGGCACGCCTGAGCAAGTTCGCAAAGGAAGTGGTCTTCGACCCGGAAATCACCAACTGGATGAACTCCTACGACGGCCGCAACCAGGAGCCCACCGAGCTCCCGGTCCGCTTTCCGCTGCTGCTCGCACAGGGCACCGAGGGCATCGCCGTGGGTATGGCCAGCAAGATACTCCCCCACAACTTCAACGAACTGCTTGACGCGTCAGTGAAGATACTCGAGGGCAAGCCCTATGAGATCTACCCGGACTTCCCCACCGGGGGCTTCGCCGACTGTAGCAAATACCAGAACGGCAGGCGCGGCGGCAGCGTGAAGGTGCGCGCCCGCATCGAAAAGATAGACAAGAGCACGGTCGCCATCACGGAGATTCCTTATGGCAAGACCACCCACATGCTCATCGACTCCATACTCAAGGCCAAGGACAAGGGCAAGATAAAGATCAAGAAGATCGAGGACATGACCACCGACCGCGTGAACATCCTCATCCATCTGCCCGGTGACGTGTCGCCCGACAAGACGATTGACGCCCTCTATGCCTTCACGGACTGCGAATGCAACCTGGCCCCGAATGCCTGCGTAATCCGGAACAACAAGCCGGAGTTCCTGTGCATCAACGACATCCTGGAGTACGACACCATGCACACCCGCGACCTCCTGGAGGCCCAGCTTCGCCTGAAGCTCACAAAACTCGAAGGCGACTGGCACTGGAGCACGCTGGAAAAGATCTTCTTCGAGAACCGCATCTACAAGGTCCTCGAACAGGATCAGAAGACATGGGAAGACCAGCTGCAGGACATCTTCGAGCAGATGCTTACCTACCAGGACCTCCTGAAGCGCGAAATCGTGATGGAGGATATCCTGAAGCTCGTGGAGAAGCCGGTACGCAAGATTTCCCGCTTCGACACCAAGGCGAACGACGAGAAGATAGTCCGCATCGAGAACGAGATGGCCGAGGTGCAGCACAATATCGACACCATCACCGACTACACTATAGCCTGGTTCAAGGGCCTCAAGGAAAAGTACGGCAAGGACTTCCCGCGCCTCACCGAGCTCACCGGCTTCGAGACCATCGCCGCCACCAAGGTGGTGAACAACAACGCAAAGCTCTCCGCCAATCTGGAAGAGGGCTTCGTGGGAATCGGTCTCAAGCGCGACGATCGCGGCGAATACATCTGCGACTGCTCCGACATGAGCGAAATCATAGTTATCAGCCGCGACGGCAAGTACCGCATCGCCAAGGTGGAGGACAAGGCCTTCTTCGGCAAGGACCTCCTCTATGTGAACGTGTTCAACCGCGGCGACGAGCGTACCATCTACAACGTGATCTACCGCGACGGGGGCAGCGGAGTCTACTACGCCAAGCGCTTCCCTGTCACGAGCATCACCCGTGACAAGGAGTACGACATCACCATGGGCACTCCGGGCAGCCGCATCGAGTACTTCTCGGCCAACCACAACGGCGAAGCCGAGACCGTGAAGGTGAACCTTCGTCCCAAGGCCAAGCTCAAGAAGACCAGCTTCGAGTACGACTTCGCCACCCTGGCCATCAAGGGCAAGGCGGCGCGCGGCAACCTGGTTTCCAAGAACCCGGTGCGCAGCATCGCGCTCAAGAGCCGCGGCGTCTCCACCATCGCCGGCAAGGACATCTGGTACGACACCGACATACAGAAACTCAACGACGAGGGACGCGGCCTCTACCTGGGCCAGTTCGACACCTCCGACAAGGTTCTGGCGGTATTCCGCAACGGCACCTTCTACACCACTGGCTTCGAGCTTGTGAACAAGTATCAGGGCGACGTGCTGCTCATCCAGAAGTTCGACCCCGAGAAGACCTTCACAGCCCTCTATTACGACGGCGCCGCCAAGGCCTTCTACGTGAAGCGATTCAGCTTCCCTCTCAGCGAGAACAACCCGCAGAGCTTCATAGCCGACGGTCCGAAGTCGTATCTGGTGGCCATTTCGGAAGATCCGAGGCCGCAGTACCAGGTGACCTTCGGCGGCAAGGACGGCACCCACTCCCCCGAAACCATTTCGGCGGAAGATTGGATTGGCAAGAAGGGCTTCACCGCCAAGGGCCGCAAGTGCCACGACCGCTACAAGGTTGCGAAGGTGAAGTTCGTAGAGCCGCTGCCCGTTCCGGAAGAGTTGCAGGAAGATATGCCTGAGGATATGCCGGAAGAACCCGAGGCAATGGAAGCGGTAGAACTCCTGGAGGACCTTCCGGAAGAGACGATAGTCGAAAACGTGGCACCCGAGCCGGAACCGGCAGCCGAAGCTGCAACGGCCGAACCGAAAGCCGCGAAAAAGAAGGCCGCTCCAAAGGAAGAGGCCATAGAGTTGTTTGAAGAACCCACCCTGTTTTGATCCTGGCGATTTGCGGATTCATGGGGTCGGGCAAGACCACGACGGGACGCTCCCTGGCGGCCCGGCTCGGCTGGCAGTTCGCCGATCTCGACAGCGAAATCGAGAAGGCGGCAGGCCAGACGGTGGCGAAGATCTTTGAAGATGAAGGCGAAGCGGCCTTCAGAAAAAGGGAGACGGAGGCCCTCCGGGCGATTCTGGTCGATGCCGACACTCCCCTGGTGCTCGCCCTTGGCGGCGGAACGCTCATGGCCGAAGAGAACCGGCAGCTCGTGCGGCAGCACTGCCGCTGCGTATGGCTGAAGGCTTCACCGACGGCGCTGGCAGAAAGGCTGGCACACGAGGCCGAAGGCCGTCCGCTGCTGGCCGGGCAGGACCTGCGAACCAGGGTGGCGACGCTGCTGGCCGGCAGGGAAGGCACCTACCGGGAAGCGGCCGACGTCGTCGTCGACACAGACGGCATCTCCCCGGAGGAGACAGTAGAAAGAATAATTGAAATATTAAGATAATGGAACAGTTCAACGAACAGGAACAAAACAGAAGAAACGCTTTAACCGCGCTGCGCGAACTCGGAATCAACCCATATCCGGCGCCGCTTTATCCCGTTAACGCCACGGCTGCCGGGATAGCTGCCGGCTTCGACCGCGAGGCCGCCGCACAGGAAGGATTCGACCCCACGGTGGGGCCTTTTGCCGATGTCTGCATCGCCGGCCGTATCATGAGCCGCCGCATCATGGGAGCCGCCTCCTTCGGCGAGCTTCAGGACTCCACCGGACGCATCCAGATCTACGTGAAACGCGATGAGATCTGCCCCGGCGAAGACAAGACCATGTACAACACCGTATGGAAGAAGCTGCTCGACATAGGCGACATCATAGGAATCAAGGGCTTCGCCTTCCTCACTCAGACCGGCCAGCTCAGCGTTCACGCACGCGAGCTCACCCTGCTCAGCAAGTCTCTGAGGGTTCTGCCGATAGTGAAGGAAGCCGACGGAGTGGTGCACGACGCAGTGACCGACCCCGAGCTCCGCTACCGTCAGCGCTACGTAGACCTAATCGTGAACCCGCAGGTGCGCGAAGTGTTCGTGAAGCGTACTCAGATCATGAACACCATGCGCAAGTTCTGCTCCGACGCAGGCTATCTGGAGGTGGAGACCCCCATCCTGCAGAGCATCCCTGGAGGCGCCACCGCCCGTCCGTTCATCACCCATCACAATGCGCTGGACATTCCGCTGTACATGCGTATAGCCGATGAGCTTTACCTGAAGCGCCTGATCGTGGGCGGATACGACGGAGTGTTCGAGTTCGCAAAGGACTTCCGCAACGAGGGAATGGACAAGACCCACAACCCGGAGTTCACCCAGATGGAGCTCTACGCCGCCTATAAGGATTATATCTGGATGATGGATTTCACCGAGCGCATGCTCGAGAAGATAGCTTTGGACCTTCACGGCACCACCGTGGTGGAGGTCGACGGCAACCAGATCGACTTCAAGGCCGGTTGGAGGAGAGTTCGCATCCTGGATGCAATCAAGGAATACGCCGGCGTGGATGTGCACGACATGGACGAGGCCGCCCTCCGCGAGACCTGCAAGAAACTGCATGTGGAGACCACTCCTTCGATGGGCCGCGGCAAGCTGATCGACGCCATCTTCGGAGCCTTCTGCGAGGAGCACTTCATCCAGCCCACCTTCGTGACCGACTATCCCGTGGAGATGTCGCCGCTCACCAAGCGCTGCCGCTACGACGACACGCTCACCGAGCGCTTCGAGCTCTTCGTGAACGGTCACGAACTGGCCAACGCCTACTCCGAGCTCAACGACCCCATCGACCAGCTGGAGCGCTTCAAGGAAGAGGCCGCCCTCAAGACCAAGGGCGACGACGAGGCGATGTTCGTGGATTACGATTTCGTGCGCGCCCTCGAGTACGGCATGCCGCCTACCGCGGGTATAGGCATCGGTATCGACCGTCTGGCCATGCTCATGCTCGGCCAGAGCAGCATCCAGGATGTCCTGTTCTTCCCCCAGATGAGACCTGAAAAAATGTAAAAAAGATATGAAACAGTTCACCCTTGACAAGCAGAACAGGAAGATCGGAGGCGTTTGCGCCGGTCTTGCCAAGTACTTCGGAATCGATGTGACCATCATCAGGGCTGCGTTCCTTTTCGCACTGCTCTGCCTCTCCTCCGGATTCTGGCTCTACGTGATCCTCTGGATCATTGCGCCCGCCGAGGATGAATCCGCACCGACCGTCCATTACGAATAGGCTCGTTTGATAGCGGATTCGATGGCGGAGCTCCTCACATCGGCGCAGAACCCCAAATTCAAGCGCCTGGTCGCCCTGCGTGAAAAGTCGCGGTTACGCCGCGACGAGGGCGTGTTTGTGGTGGAGGGACGCCGCGAACTGGAGCACTGCGTGGAGGCGGGGTTCGAGGTGGAGACGGTGTTCGTGTGCCCGGAGATAGCCGACTCCGCTGCGGGGGCTACTCCCCCTTCGGGAGTTCGTCCTTCGGACTCACCCCACCACCCCTCCGGGGCGGTCCCCCCGCTTCCGTGCCGCGGGTGTTACGTCCCTCAGGGGGAGTACCCCCGCAGCTTAGGGCCCAAAACCTTCGAACTGAGCAAGGAATTGTATGCCAAGGTGGCTTACAGGGAGGGAACGGAAGGAGTGATGGCGATTGTTAAGAGCCGCGAGCTGCGGCTGGATGAGCTGCAGTTAGGCGACAAGCCGCTGGTAATGGTGCTGGAAGGAGTGGAGAAACCCGGCAACCTCGGGGCGGTTCTGAGGAGTGCCGACGCGGCCGGGGCAGACGCCGTGATCGTCTGCGACCCGCTTACCGACCTCTGGAACCCCAATCTAATCCGCGCCAGCATCGGAGCGGTGTTCACCGTGCCCACCGTATGCTGCTCTTCGGCCGAGGCCATCGCGTGGCTGAAGGCACGCGGGATACGCATCCTCACCGCCCAGCTGCAGGATTCGTCCGTCTATTACGACGCCGACATGACAGGCCCCACCGCCATCGTGATGGGCACCGAAGCCACCGGTCTCACAGATCCCTGGCGCCAGGCCGCCGATGCCCACGTGCTTATACCGATGCTGGGCCGTCTGGACTCGCTGAACGTGAGCGTCTCCGCCGCCATTCTCCTGTATGAGGCAGTCCGGCAGAGGCAGTAGAGGTATTGACATTACGATTTTTATTTGATAACTTTGTAAGTTGCATGGAAGCAAAGTGGAACATAGCACCTGAACCTAATCCCGAAAAGGTTACCGCCCTTTCGCTGGCGCTCGGAATCGACCGGGTCCTGGCTCAGTTGCTGGTGCAGCGCGGCATCGAGACCTTCGAACAGGCGCGCAAGTTCTTCCGGCCCAGCCTGGAAGACCTCCACGACCCCTTCCTCATGAAAGACCTCGACGTCGCCGTTGAAAGGCTCCACAAAGCCATCGTCTCCGGAGAAAAAATTCTCGTATACGGCGACTACGACGTGGACGGCACCACCGCCGTTTCACTGGTTTACTCCTTCATCAAAAGGTACTCCGCCGACGTCGACTTTTATATTCCCGACCGCTACGACGAAGGCTACGGTCTCTCGGTCAAGGGTATAGAAACCGCCGAGAAGGGTGGCTACACCCTCATCATCACGCTGGACTGCGGCATCAAGGCCATTCAGAAGATCGGCCTCGCCAAGGAGAAGGGCATCGACGTCATCGTCTGCGACCACCATCTTCCCGAAGAGGAATTACCCCCCGCAGTGGCGGTGCTGGACCCCAAGCGCTCGGACGACAGCTATCCCTTCGACGACCTCTGCGGCTGCGGAGTGGGTTTCAAGCTGGTGCAGGGCTATTCCCAGAAATATGGCATCCCGTTCGATACGCTGGTACCGCTGCTGGATCTATGCGCCGTGAGCATCGCCTCGGACCTGGTGCTCATGACAGGCGAAAACCGCATCCTCGCCCACTACGGACTCAAGACCCTCAACGAGAATCCCCGCAACGGATTCAGGGCGCTGATGAACCTGAGCAATCTGGAGCCGGGGCATGTGAGCATCGACGATATAGTGTTCAAACTGGGCCCCCGCATCAACGCCGCCGGCCGAATGGAGAGCGGACGCCTCGCAGTGGAACTGCTCACAGCCGAAGAGCAGGGGCAGGCCATGATCATCGCCCAGAGAATCAACGAAAACAATAACAACCGCAAGAATATCGACCGCGAAATCACGGCCGAAGCACTCGAAATGGTGGAGAGCGGCAAGGCTCTCGCCAGCGAGAACGCAACCATAGTGTACAGCCCCGAGTGGAACAAGGGCGTGGTGGGTATCGTGGCGTCGCGCCTCGTGGAGGCTTTCTACAAGCCCACGGTGGTGCTCACCAGGAGCAATGGATTCATCACCGGTTCCGCCCGCAGCGTACAGGGCTTCGACCTCTATTCCGCCATCGAGAGCTGCGCGGACCTTCTGGAGAACTTTGGCGGGCACATGTATGCCGCCGGCCTCACCATGAAGGAAGAGAATCTGCCCGAATTCGCCCGCCGCATGAACTCCTTCGTGTCGGGCAAGGTCTCCGAAGAGATGCTGGTTCCGGTGGTCGACATCGACGCCCGTCTGGGGTTTGAGGCCATCACTCCCAAATTCTCCCGCCTGCTCAAGCAGTTCCAGCCTTTCGGCCCCGGCAACACCAACCCGGTGTTCCTCACCGAGAACGTTTACGATTCCGGAAACGGCCGCAAGGTGGGCGCCGGCGGGGTGCATCTCAAGCTGGACCTCGTGCTGGAAAGCCAGCCCTATCATCGCATTCCGGCCATAGGCTTCAACATGAGCGAGTACTACGACTACATCCGCGAAGGCAACGCCATGGATGTGTGCTACAGCATCGTGGAGAATTACTATAAGGGCTCTTCCAGCCTTCAGCTGCGTCTGCGCGACATACGCAAGCGCGACGATATGGACCTTTAATTTCCCCGTTTTGGTCAGATTCGGACTCATAGGACACCCGCTTACCGGCTCGGGCAGTCCCGCGCTGTTCGCTAAGGCTTACGGCGGCCGCTGGCCCTATGATCTGATCGACTGCGCTTCTTTTGATGAGGCTTGGGAGCATTTCCTTGCCGACTATCAGGCTGTGAATGTGACCGCGCCATTCAAGCGGTCCGCCTACGAGCGCGTGGCTGCTTGCGGCCGGCTCTCGGAAGAGGCGCTCGCGGTCGGGGCGGTGAATATTGTGGTGAAGGAAGAGGGCTTCGGACTGGCGGGCTACAACTCCGACTATCTGGGCGTGCGCGCCCTGCTGGAGGACGAAGGATTCGGACGGGGCGACGTTGCCGTAGTGGCGGGATTTGGAGGAGCCGGAAGGGCCGCCGCGGCGGCGGCCAGTTCGCTGAGGATGGACGTGGTCGTCTGCAACCGCAGCCCTCATCCCGGCACCAGACCGCTTTCCGAACTGCCGGTCCTTGCAGGTGTGGCCGACATCCTCATTTATACCCTACCTGTCGCAGTGCCCGAAGCGGCTGAATTGCTGGCCGCCGCTGAAAAGGGTGGGCGCGTCCCCGTCGTCCTGGAAGCGAACTACCACTCCCCATGCATGGAAGGCGCCGCCGAGCGCTATATTTCCGGCAGACGCTGGCTACTTGAGCAGGCCCGCGCGGGATATCAATTGATGACTGGTGAAAAACCCGTTTTATAGTGTTTCGTAATATTTCGATTTTGATTATTTTTGTACCATGAAAGTTATAATCAGAGACACAGCACATGAGGCATCCCTTTGGGTTGCCCATCGCATTGCAGCCGCCATCAAGGCCAAGGCTGCCGTTACCGACAAGCCGTTCGTACTCGGCCTTTGTACCGGTGGCACTCCCATCGAAACCTACGCCGAACTCGCAAGAATGGTCAAGGCCGGAGAACTCAGTTTCAAGAACGTCATTTCCTTCAACATGGACGAATATGTGGGCCTTCCCGTGGAGCATCCCGAGAGCTACCATTCCTTCATGTTCCGCAACCTCTTCGACCATATCGACGAGCCGCGCGAAAACATACACATCCTCAACGGCCTGGCCAAGGACCTCGATGCTGAATGCGAGGCTTATGAAAAGGCCATCGACGCCACGGGCGGATTCGACCTCTTTTTCGGGGGTATAGGCGAAGACGGGCACATCGCTTTCAACGAACCTTTCAGCAGCCTCAAGAGCCGCACTCGCGTGGTCACTCTCACGGAAGACACCATCCGCGTGAACAGCCGCTTCTTCGGGGGCGATGTGAACCAGGTTCCCAAACAGGCCCTTTCCGTAGGCGTTGCCACAGTGCTTGGCGCAAAGGAAGTGATAGTGCTGGCAACCGGTCCCAAGAAGGCCCGCGCCATCCAGCAGAGCATCGAGGGCCCGATGACCCACGTGGTTACCGTGAGCGCCCTTCAGGATCACCCCGACGGCATTATCGTGGTAGACGAGCCCGCCGCCGGCGAACTCAAGGTGAACAGCTACCGCTACTTCAAGGCGGTGGAAGAGGCCGAGAACCGCGCAAAATAGCGGACGGTATTGCGGCCGGCTGGCGGTTGGTCGCATTTTCGCCCCATAATGAAACTAACCCCGGGTTTTAGCCTGGGGTTAGTTTCATTTTAGGCGTATTATGATACCAGCCTTAGAACGGGAGATCGTCGCTTTC
Source organism: Bacteroidales bacterium (assembly GCA_017412645.1). Classification (GTDB taxonomy): domain Bacteria; phylum Bacteroidota; class Bacteroidia; order Bacteroidales; family UBA932; genus Cryptobacteroides. The sequence goes on from JAFPWX010000023.1 coordinate 62,800, forward strand.
CGCGGGATTGTCCACCACGGGGGCGGCGGGCTCTGCTGCGGGAGCAGCGGGCTGGGGTGCACCTGCACTGGGCTGGGCTGCACCGGCATAAGAACCCTGGCTTCCTGCGTAGCCGCCACGGTTGTAGCCGCCCTGCTGGCCTCCGCCATAGCTCTGGCCGGCGGGAGCGCCGTAGTCTCCTTCTTCGGGAGCGCCGTCACGCTTGCCGAGAAGCTGAAGATTATCCACAGTGATTTCGGTAGTGTACTTCTTAACACCGTCCTGTCCCGTATAGGAACGGGTGCGAAGGCGGCCTTCGATGAAGAGCTGCGTGCCCTTGCGGACGAATTTTTCGGCTACATCGGCCGACTGCCTCCAGGCGACGATGTTGTGCCACTCGGTGTTTTCACGGAGCTCGCCGCTGCGGTCGCGGTAGCGCTCGGAGGTGGCAAGGGTAAATGTTGCGACTTTAGTGCCGGCGCTGCCTGCGCCGTTCCCATCAAGGTAACGTACTTCGGGGTCTCTGCCAACGTTACCGATTAACATGACTTTGTTCAGACTCATAACAGTAGTATTTAGTAGACGCAAATATAAACAAATTTCGTATCTTCGCAATTCGGAAAACAACAGTTTTAAAGATATGGCAGAAAAGATTAAAAAGCTGATGAACGACTACCCGGCGGCACGCTGGGCAGCCCTCATCCTCATCGCCCTCATGATGTTCTTCGGCTACATGTTCGTGGACGTCATGAGCCCGCTGCAGAGCCTCGTGGAGCAGCAGCGCGGCTGGACTCCCCACGTGTTCGGCACCTATGCCGCGGCGGAGTACATCCTGAACGTGTGCGGTTTCCTCATCATCGCGGGTATAATCCTGGACAAGATGGGTATACGCTTCACCGGCATCCTTGCCGCAAGCATGATGTTCGTGGGTGCATCCATCAAGTTCATAGGCATATCGGAGTGGTTCCAGGGCACGGCGTTCAACGCCTGGCTCGGCAGCTGGTGGACGGCCCTTCCCGGCAGTGCCAAAATGGCAAGTCTGGGATTCATGATCTTCGGCTGCGGCTGTGAAATGGCCGGCACCACTGTTTCCAAGAGTATAGCCAAGTGGTTCAAGGGTAAGGAAATGGCCCTTGCCATGGGTATAGAAATGGCTATCGCCCGCGTGGGCGTGTTCGCCATCTTCAGCATCAGCCCGGCCATCGCCGCCAAGTTCGGCACGGTTGCCGCCCCCGTGGGCTTCTGCACCGTGCTGCTCCTCATCGGAGTGATCAACTTCATCGCCTTCAGCGTGATGGATACCCGTTTCGACAAGCAGCTGGTCGCGGCCGGAAAGCTCAAAGCCAAGGAAGAGCGCAGCAGCGAAGACGAATTCCATCTTCGCGACCTGGGCGGCGTGTTCGGTAGCAAGAGCTTCTGGACCGTGGCCATCCTCTGCGTGCTCTACTACAGCGCCATCTTCCCGTTCCAGAGATACGGCGCCAATATGCTTCAGTGCAATATCGGCGACCTCTCTCCACAGCAGGCTGCCAACATCTTCCGCTGGTTCCCCATCGGCGCGGCCGTCATCACTCCGTTCCTCGGAGCCTTCCTGGATCACAAGGGCAAGGGCGCCACGATGCTCATCTGGGGTGCAGTGCTGCTCATAGTCTGCCACCTCGTGTTCGCGTTTGCACTTCCGGCAACCCACAGCAAGCTGCTGGCATACAGCACCATCGTGCTTCTGGGAATCAGCTTCGCCCTGGTGCCGGCAGCTCTCTGGCCCAGCGTCCCGAAGATCATCGACGAGAAGATACTCGGATCGGCATACAACCTCATCTTCTGGGTTCAGAATATCGGACTCTGCTTCGTTCCGCTCCTTATCGGCAGCGTGCTGGAGTCGTCAAACGCCTATAATCCTTCGGTGCTCAGCGCCAAGTGGAACGGGCTGGATTTCATTCCTTATAACTACACCGTTCCGCTCATCATCTTCGCATGCTTCGGTGTGGCTGCCCTCCTGGTGGCCGTTTACCTGAAGGCTCTGGATGCAAAGAAACATCTCGGCCTCGAGGAACCGAACATCAAGAAGGAAGAAGCCGCCGAGTAGTTCCGATGGCAGGCAAGCTCAAGATTACAGGCAGCGCCGCGGCATGGATAGCCCTGGCGCTGCTTGTCGTTCCCATGTTCGGGTCGTACTTCTTCGACGACATGTTCAGTACGGTCTCGAACATTTTCAATGACCCGTCCGCTCTTCAGCTCGGCTGGGGGCAGGACGAATACGGCAAGTATACTTCCGGTTATTCCATCCTTTGCATTTTCGGAGGTCTGGTGCTCTGCGGCATGCTGCTCGACCGCTGGGGTGTGCGTATCACCGGTTCCATCTTCGTGGGACTCATGGTGGCAGGTGCCGGCATGGTCACCTGGGCGCTGGTTTCCGGACTTCCGGCGGCGCAGTCCCTGAACGTGGCATGGGCTGGATGTATGGTCTTTGGCTTGGGCTCGGAGATTGCCGGCGTGGCTGTCACGCGAAGCATAGCCAAGTGGTTCAAGGGTCGTAATATGGCCTTTGCCATGGGGCTCCAGTTGGCAATAGCCCGCCTCGGCACCGCCACGGCCTTCCTGCTTTCGCCTGTGCTCATTCAGCAGAAGGATCTTTATACTCTTGCCGAAACCGCACGTCCGGCCTTTTTCGGCATGATGCTGCTCTTTGTGGGAGCCATCTTCTGGGCCGTGTTCGTGGCGATGGACGCCCGTTTTGACAGAGAATCCCGACGACTCGCCGCCGGGGAGGGCCCTGTCAAAAATGGCGAAAATGACGGGGCTCCATCCAACGAGCAGTTCCGTTTCCGGGATGTACTAAAGGTCCTGGGCAATCCCAACTGGTGGCTACTGGCGCTGCTTTGCGTATTCTTCTACAGCAGCATCGTCGCGTTCAAGAAATTCACCGGAGCCATTCTGGTTCCGCGCTTTGGCGTGTCGGCCGGGATAGCCGGTCTGATGGCAACCATACTCCCGTTCTCCACAGTGGTGTTCGCTCCGCTCTTCGGCCTTATGGTCGACCGCCGCGGCCATGGCACCCGCTGGATGGTGTTCGGTGCCGTCCTGGCCCTGGCCGCCCATCTGGTACTGGCCTTCGCACCTTCGGGAAGTCCGTTCTGGGGATACGCAGCGATGATCCTGCTCGGGTTCAGCTACTCGCTGGTGCCCGCGGCTCTCTGGCCCAGTGTTCCCAAGGTCATTCCCGACCGCATGCTAGGCACCGCCTTTGCGCTCATCTACTGGGTGCAGAACCTCGGCCTGTGGGGATTCAAGCGTTTCGCCGGAAGGATACTGGAATCGACGCACGGCTCGGTGAACGCCGCTGATGCCGCCAGCAATCTCGGCAACTCTCCTCTTCTGAACGTCGAACTGATGTTCCTCGCTGTGTGCGTGGCGGCCCTGGTGTTGGCATTTCTCTTCGCGGCATCTTCCCGCCGTCACCCTGAACTCGCCCTGGACAAAGCCAACAAGTAGTCGCGACCTGTCGGCCTGTAGCCGGACAGGTGCCGGGGGTGGAGGATTTTTACTATCTTTGTACGATATGTACGAACTATTGGACCGGATAAACTCCCCGAAAGACCTCAAGGGCCTGAACCTGAAGGAACTGGAACAGCTCTGCGGAGAGCTGCGCTCATACATGGTGGAGTGCTGCGCGGTAACGCCCGGCCACCTGGGGGCGAGCCTCGGGGCCGTGGAACTCATAGTGGGATACCACTACGTGTTCGATTCTCCGGACGACAAGATAGTGTTCGACGTGGGGCATCAGGCCTACGCCCACAAGATACTCACCGGCCGCCGCGAGGCCTTCAGGTCCCTTCGGACCGAGGGCGGCATCAGCGGCTTCCCCCGCCGGGACGAGAGTCCCTACGATGCTTTCGGGGCCGGCCATTCCAGCACATCGATCTCCGCCGCCCTCGGTCTGGCCGAAGCGGCGCGCCTGCAGGGCCGGCATGAAAAGGTAGTGGCCCTCATCGGCGACGGCGCCCTCACCGGAGGCCTGGCCTTCGAGGGACTGAACAACGCCGCCGCCAGCAAGGCCGACGTGCTCATCATCCTGAACGACAACGGCATCTCCATAGAGCGCGACAACGGCGGAATTCACAGCAGCCTCCTCCGTCTCACCACCTCCCACAAGTACAACGCCCTCAAGAATAAGGTTTGGAATATGATGGGAACCGGAGCTGCCCGAAACCGCGTGCAGCGCTGGATACGCTCGGCCAAGAGTTTCCTCGTGCGCAAGAGCGGAGGCGACATCTTCGAAGCCATGGGTCTGCGCTATTTCGGTCCCATCAACGGCAACGACATCGCCCAGGTGGTGGAAGCCCTTCAGCGACTCAAAAATCTTGACGGTCCCCGCATCCTGCACTGCAAAACCGTCAAGGGCAAGGGCTACGCTCCGGCTGAGGCCGATCCTGTTACCTGGCACGCCCCCGGCAGGTTCAACCCGGAAACCGGAGAACGCATTCCCGGAAAGAGACCGGCCGACCGCTATCAGGACGTCTTTGGGCAGGTGCTCTGCGAGCTTGCGGAAAAGGACGACAGAGTCGTGGGTATCACCCCGGCCATGTCTGCCGGAAGCGGCATGACAGTGTTCGCTGAAAAGTTCCCTAGCCGCTTCTTCGACGTGGGCATCGAGGAAGAGCACGCAGCCACCTTCGCAGCCGGACTGGCTGCCGGCGGACTCAGGCCGTTCTGCGCCATCTATTCGTCCTTCTCACAGAGGGCTTACGACCAGATAATTCACGACGCCGCCATGCAGCGCCTGCCGGTGGTGTTCTGCTTCGACCGTGCCGGAGTGGTGGGCGAAGACGGTGCCACGCACCAGGGATCCTTCGACCTGGCGGCCTACCGTGCGATTCCGAACGTCACCGTGAGTGCCCCGCGCGACGAGGCCGAACTCCGCAGCCTCATGCACGCTGCCCTTCAGCACGAAGGCGGCCCCTTCATCATCCGCTACCCCCGCGGCTGCGGAGAGGGTGCCGTATGGAAAGACGCCGCCGTCGTCCCGATTCCCGAAGGCAAGGCTGAAACGCTGCTGGAAGGTTCGCCCGTCGCCGTCGTCGCCATCGGCCCAAGCGTTAACAGGGCCCTAGAAGCGGCGGCCAAATTCCCCGGCAAGGTGAGCGTTTACAACTTCCGCTTCCTCAAGCCTCTGGACGAAGAAACGCTGGCCGCTATCGCGCGCACGCACACGCACATTATTACAATGGAAGACGGCTGCCTCAAGGGGGGCCTCTTCGGAGCTGTGAGCGAGTTCGTAGCGGAGCACGCTCCGGGCGTGCAGGTGAAGGGTCTGGGCATCCCCGACGAGTTCATCAGACACGCCTCCCAGGCCGCTCAGAGAAGCTATTGCGGGCTCGACGCCGAAGGAGTCGAAAAAATTTTGAAAGATTGTTTGCGGATTAGCAAATAATGTCTATCTTTGCAGTCCCTTTGCGCAAAAGGGCTTGACATACATGCCGATATAGCTCAGTTGGCCAGAGCACGTGATTTGTAATCTCGGGGTCGAGGGTTCGAATCCCCCTATCGGCTCCCTTCTGTGCCAGGGAGCTATTGAGGCACAGAAAAGGGCAAGTGCCGGAGCGGTCAATCGGAGCAGACTGTAAATCTGCCGGCTTACGCCTACGGTGGTTCGAATCCATCCTTGCCCACAAACCGAGCGGAAGCGGAACAACTTCCTACTAGCGGGGTTCGTATAACGGCTATTATGCCAGCCTTCCAAGCTGGAAATGGGAGTTCGATTCTCCTACCCCGCTCAAATAAAAGCCGATGTAGCTCAGGGGTAGAGCGCATCCTTGGTAAGGATGAGGTCATGAGTTCAATTCCCATCATCGGCTCAATTTTTTTATAATACTTTTACAATCATAATATTATGGCAAAAGAAACATTCGTAAGAACCAAGCCCCATGTCGACATCGGCACCATCGGC
>JAFPWX010000004.1 GCA_017412645.1 Bacteroidales bacterium
ACGGTACTGCTTCACTATCGGTCTTCCGATTGTATTTAGCCTTGCGGCATGGTCGCCGCAGATTCAGACAGGATTCCACGTGTCCCGCCCTACTCAGGTGGCACTCTCGATCTGACCTCGTTACCCGTACGGGACTTTCACCCTCTACGGTCACGCTTTCCAGCAATGTTCCAGTTCCTTGCCAGATCTTTGTGAATGCTCCTACAACCCCGCATGGTCCGTAAACCACACGGTTTAGGCTCTTCCCATTTCGATCGCCACTACTTTGGGAATCGATGTTTCTTTCTTTTCCTGCAGGTACTAAGATGTTTCAGTTCCCTGCGTACGCCCCATCTCACGATGGTGACTGGTCTTCAACCAGCCGGGTTCCCCCATTCGGACATCCGCGGATCAATTCCTGTTTGCAAATCCCCGCGGCTTATCGCAGCTTACCACGTCCTTCATCGGTCTCGGAAGCCAAGGCATCCTCCGTTCGCTCTTGCTCTCTTTCTCTTTCAGTGAATCTACTACTAATTACTCAATAGTATTTGTGAAATCGTAGCTGTTACCACAACTCGAAAAAATCTCGAATTCTAAATAATCAGCTAATCTTTTTCTTCTTTACCTCTTTGTGTCTCTCAATATTTTCAAGGATCTAATTCCCGTTTCAAAACCGCTGTTTCTCAAACGGGGCTGCAAAGATACATACTTTTTTGATTCCTGCAAATTTATTTTTGAAAATTTTTAACTATTTTCGTGTCACTAAACCCCAAGCTCATGAAACTACCAGAGAACGCACATCGCCCGCTAGAGAAAGGAGAGAAATACAAACCCCTTATGCCGGCAGACAGCAAGCCGAAAGAGGTAACCCTGTACAGTGTAGGCGTAGGCCTTCTGATGACGGTCCTCTTCAGCGCAGCCGCCGCATATCTCGGCCTCAAGGTGGGCCAGGTGTTCGAGGCCGCCATCCCCATCGCCATCCTGGCGGTAGGCATCAGCGGAGCCCTCGGAAAGAAGAACGCACTTGGACAGAACGTGATTATCCAGAGCATAGGCGCATGCAGCGGAGTGATCGTGGCGGGAGCCATCTTCACTCTGCCGGCCATCTATATCCTGGGACTGGACGTGAGCTTCGTGCAGATGTTCTTCAGCAGTCTGCTCGGAGGCGTGCTGGGCATACTCTTCCTCATCCCCTTCCGCAAGTATTTCGTGAGCGAGATGCACGGCCAGTACCCCTTCCCGGAGGCAACTGCCACGGCGCAGGTGCTGGTGAGCGGCGAGGGCGGCGGCAAGAGCGCTAAGACACTGGCGCTGGCAGGCCTCATAGGCGGTCTGTACGACTTCGCCATCGCCACCTTCGGCACCTGGGCGGAAACGATCAGCACCGCCTTCACCCACGTGGGTCACGTGGTGGCTGACAAGGCCAAGGTGGTCCTCAAGCTCAACACGGGAGCCGCAGTGCTCGGCCTGGGTTACATCATCGGTCTCAAATACGCCTGGATCATCTGCCTCGGCAGCCTTCTGGTATGGCTTGTAATCATCCCCGGATTCAACATCTTCTGGGGCGGTCAGGTGCTCGACTTCATGGGCTCCGGCATCGTGTCGACAATCAGGGACATGAGCGCCGACGAGATCTTCCGCACGTACGCGCGTCATATAGGTATAGGAGGCATAGCCATGGCCGGAATCATCAGTATCATCCGCAACGCGGGCGTGATCAAGAGCGCCATCGGCCTGGCAGGCAAGGAGTTCAGCAAGAAGGGCGACGTGGACGCGTCAGCCCGGACGGAAAAGGATCTGCCGATGCGCACCGTCATCCTCGGAATCACCGTGGCACTGCTCACAATGTTCGCATTCTTCGCCTTCGGCGGCGTGGTACACAATATCTGGCAGGCCCTCATCGGGCTGATAATAGTGGCCGTCATCGCCTTCCTCTTCACAACCGTAGCAGCCAACGCAATCGCAATCGTCGGCAGCAACCCCGTGAGCGGAATGACCATCATGACCCTCATCATCACCGCCCTCGTGCTGGTGGCGGTCGGCCTCAAGGGCAGCGCCGGCATGGTAGCAGCAATGGTCATAGGCGGCGTGGTCTGCACGGCCCTCAGCATGGCAGGCGGTTTCATCACCGACCTCAAGATAGGTTATTGGGTAGGCACCACCCCGGCAAAGCAGGAGACCTGGAAGTTCCTCGGCACCCTGGTGGCGGCGGCTACGGTGGGCGGAGTGATGCTCATCCTCAACAAGACCTACGGATTCACGGGCGAAGGCGCCCTGGTGGCCCCGCAGGCAAATGCCATGGCCGCAGTTATCCAGCCTATGATGAACGGCGGCAGCGCACCCTGGCTGCTCTACGGCATAGGCGCCGTGATCGCCCTGGTGCTGAGCCTCCTCAAGGTCCCTGCCCTGGCATTCTGCCTTGGCATGTTCATACCTCTGGACCTCAACCTGCCCCTGCTGGTGGGCGGAGCGGTGAGCTGGTTCGTCTCGAAAGACAAGACCCTCGGCGCCGCGCGTCAGGAGAAGGGCACCCTCATCGCTTCCGGCTTCATCGCCGGCGGCGCCCTTATGGGAGTGGTGAGCGCAATCCTCAAATTCGCAGGGGTCGACTGGTTCCTCCACGGCTGGAACTCCGCAGCAGGCCGTCTCTGCTCGGGAGCCGAAGCCATAGCTATCGTGCCCTACCTGCTGCTGGTAGGATATATGCTCTGGGCAGCTCTCCGCAAGGATAAGCAAACTCAATAAGAAATTTGCGAATTTTTTGAATTTTTTATTGCAATTCGATAATTAATTATTATATTTGCAGAGAACAATAATTCTTTGCAGTATGATAGCAACATGGTGGGCGGGTCTTACCGTCGCAATGAAAATCCTCTGGGGGGTCACCCTTGCTGCCTCCCTTGTCTTCATCATCCAGACTGTCCTGACCTTCATCGGTGCGGACGTCGACGCCGCCGGACTTGACGGAGCCGACATCGACGCTCCCGTAGGAGACGTCTCCGACGCCGACCTTGGAGGCGGCGGCAATCTGTACACCTTCCGCAACCTCATCAACTTCCTGCTGGGCTTCGGCTGGAGCGTCATCCTCCTGGAAGACGCCATCCCGTCCACCGGCCTCAGGCTCGTTGTGGCCGTAGCCATCGGAGTGGCGCTGGTGGCGCTGGTGATGTGGCTCTTCCGTCTGCTCGGAAAGATGCAGCAGAGCGGCAACATCGACGTTTACAAGTCGGCCATCGGCTGCGAAGGCACCTGCTACCTCACGATTCCGGCAGGCCGCAGCGGCGAAGGGAAGGTGCAGATCAGCATCGGCGGAGCCGTGCGGGAATACAACGCCCAGACGGAAGACGGCGAGCCCATCTCCACCGGCACTCCCATCAAGGTGGTGGACGTCATCAACGGCATCACCCTTCTCGTAAGCAGACTCGAAAACACAATAATCTAATACAGCTATGCCTATCTATCTCATTATCATCATCGTATTCGTGCTGATAGTCACCTTCGGAGCGATTCTCCGCAGGTATCAGCGCTGCCCGTCCGACAAGATCCTCGTGATCTACGGTAAAACCGGCCGCAAGGCTTCCGCCAAGTGTATTCACGGCGGCGCCGCCTTCATCTGGCCCGTCTTCCAGAATTTCGCATTCCTGGACCTCAAACCCATCTCCATCGAATGCAACCTCACGAACGCACTTTCCAAGCAGAACATCCGCGTGGACGTGCCCTGTCGCTTCACCATCGGTATCTCCACCGAACCCGAAGTGATGACCAACGCGGCCGAAAGGCTCCTTGGCCTCACCACCGACAGCATCCAGGGCATCGCCACCGATATCCTCTTCGGTCAGCTGCGTCTCGTCATCGCAACCATGGACATCGAGGAAATCAACGCCGACCGCGACAAGTTCCTGGCCAGCGTCTCCGCGAACGTGGAGGCCGAACTCCGCAAGATAGGTCTGAAGCTCATCAACGTGAACGTGACCGATATCCGCGACGAATCCGGCTACATCGAAGCCCTCGGTAAGGAAGCTGCCGCAAAGGCCATCAACGACGCAAAGAAGAGTGTGGCAGAGCAGAACCGTTTCGGTGAAACCGGCAAGGCCCTGGCCGACAAGGATACCCGCGTGAACGTTGCCGCGGCCGACGCCGATGCCGTAAAGGGAGAGAACAGCGCGAAGATCGAGATCGCCAACTCCGACGCCCTCCGCCGCCAGAAGACGGCAGAAGCAGAGCGCGCTGCAGTTGCAGCCGAAAAGGTGCAGGCCGCAAAGGCACTTCAGGAGGCCTATCAGAGCGAGCGCGACGCCGAAATGGCACGTGCCGAACGCGAAAAGGCCACCCAGCAGGCCAACATCGTGGTCGCCGCCGAAATCGACAAGCAGAAGAAGATCATCGAGGCCGAGGCGGAAGCTGAGCAGGCACGCCGCATCGCAAAGGGTGAGGCCGACGCCATCTACGCAAAGATGGAGGCTCAGGCCCGCGGTACCCAGGAGATCCTCGTGAAGCAGGCCGAAGGTTTCGCCCAGACGGTCACTGCTGCCGGCGGTGATCCCCAGAAGGCCGTTCTCATGATGATAGCGGACCGTCTGCCCGAACTCGTACGCACTCAGGTCGAAGCCATCAAGGGCATCAAGATCGACAAGGTCACCGTATGGGACAACGGCAAGGGTTCCGGTAAAGGCGGCAAAACCGCCACTGCAGACTTCCTGAGCGGACTGGCCGGGAGCATCCCCCCGCTCGAAGACCTCTTCAAGATGGCCGGAATGAGCCTTCCGGAGTATCTGAAGGGTAAAGAGGCCGGCTGCGACTGCGGTCCCGACTGCAAATGCGGCTGCCAGGAAGGCGAACCCTGCAAATGCGAAAAAGGAAAGGAGTAAACGGTCGTGGCGATTATAGTTAATATCGACGTCATGCTGGCCCGCCGGAAAATGAGTTCCGGCGAGCTGGCGGAGAGAATGGATATTACCCCGGCCAACCTGTCCATCCTCAAGACGGGGAAAGCAAAAGCCGTACGGCTCTCCACACTGGACTCGCTTTGTCGAGCGCTGGAGTGCCAGCCCGGAGATTTACTCGAATACAAAAATGACTGAAACGCGGTAAGGGTCCAGGCTTTGGACCCTTACCTGCATTTTGTTGTGATTAATGAAAATTTAGTTATCTTTGCGGCAAGATATGGCACTTTTACTTACAAAAGACCTCGACGACGACGGCCACTCTAGACTGGGCGTCTGGCACATCACTGAATCCGAGGCGCAATTACGCGAAGCAACTTCCATCCCCTCCGACGAACTGGAGGAAATCTCATTCCTTAAAAGCGAATCTCTCCGCAAGCAGAAACTGGCGGTGAGGGCCCTTCTGGACGCAATGTTCGAAGAGAAGGTGTATCTCTCCCACCACGACAACGGCAAACCCTACATCGAAAACAACGCCGTAAACATCAGCATCACCCACACAGACCAATACGTGGCCGTGATTTTGGACGACCGCAACGACGTGGGTATCGACTGCGAGAGCCTCGACCGCGACTTCTCCGCCGTGGAAAAGAAGGCCCTCAGTGAAGAGGAAATCGAAGATCTGGACGACGAACGCCGCAACGAGCAGCTGGCCATCTACTGGTGCGCCAAGGAAGCCGTGTATAAGAAAATCTCCCAGTACGGGGTAGATTTCGCGGAGCAGATCGAGATCGATTCCTTCCACCCCCGCGGCGAAGGCGCCCTCGAAGCCACCTTCATTCACAAGGACGGCTACGAAGAGGAATTCGAGCTTCGCTACATGACCTTCGACCGCCACGTTCTCGTGTGGACGGAAGAAGAAGACTAATAATCGGATTTTACCTTAACCAACCCTCCGGATCCCGGGGGGTTTTGTCTTCCCAGAGCTCAAAGTGGAGCTGGGTTTCGCCTGCGATGGTATCCACGCGGCCGATGACCTGGCCGGTCTTCACCTTGTCGCCCGCCTTTACGGACACACCGGTGAGTTTGCAGTAGAAAGTGAAGTAGCCGCCGTGCTGCACCAGCACGCACTGGTTGTAACCGGGCATCACTATCACCTGGCACACCACTCCGTCGAACACGCACTTCACAGCCGTATCCGGACTCAGAGCTATGCCTATACCGTTGTTGAACGGCATCTTCACGTTCTTGTACACGGGATGATAGTGCTCGCCAAAGCTGTCCACCACGGGGCCTTCGGCCGGCCACGGAAGCTTGCCGATGTTGGCTGCGAACTCGGCGTCGAGCTTCGTGTCGATTGGCTTCTTCTTGCCGGACGACCCCTGCTTCGCCTTTTCCATCATGCGGCGGATTTCCTTCTCAAGGGCTTTCTGCTCCTTGCGTTTGGCCTCCAACTGACTCTGGTAGCGGGATTTGTCTTTCTGGAGTTTGGCCACCAGCGATTCGGATTCTTTCTCCTCGCGGCCAAGTTTGTCGATTTCGCCAAGACGCGCCTTACGCATAGACGCGGCGTCGCTGCGAAGCTTTTCGGCCTGGGCCTTCTGGACCACGAGTTCCGCCTGTGCTTCGCGTATCCGGGCGGCCTGAGTGCGCATCTGGCCGGAGAGACTCCTGAGGTAGCCGTAGCGGCGCAGGCCCTGCCCCAGATCGGACGACGCCAGGATATACATGTACCAGAGACGGCTGTCGCGGCTGCGGTAGGCCGTCCGGACCAGACGGGAGTAGCCAGCCGCGAGGGTGTCGAGGCGCGCCTGCAGGACGGCGATGGTGTCTTCCTTGGCGGCGATGTCGGAATCGAGCGCGGCTATCTGCTTTTCGCTTTCTACTACCAGCGCCTTTCGGGTGCTGATCTTTTTCCGGGTGAGCTTGAGGGAAGTCTCGGCATTCTTGCTCTGCTTGCGGGTTTCGGCCAGTTGCTTGTCCAGGATGGCTATCTCCTTCTGGAGCTTCGCGCTCTTGCTCTTCTGCGCGGCGGTCTGTGCCACGGCGGGAAGCGTCACGGCAAGCAGCAGAAGTATGGTCAGAAGCCTTCTCATTGTTCCGCCTTTTTCTTTTCCGCAAGTCCCTTGTAATACCTGGAGAGTTCCTCTTCCCCAAGAGCCTTGAGAACTACCGAATAATGTTCCAGTATCTCCAGATGGTCTTTTCCGCCATAAACCATGGCTCGTTTGAAATAGGGCTTCGCCTCCTGGTCACGGCCAAGCAGATGAAGTATCCATCCATAGGTGTCGAGATAGCTGGGATTGTCGGGCTCAAGGTCCAGCGCGGTGCGGCTCATCTTTTCGGCCTTCTTGAGTTTGCGGCCCGACAGACTCAAGTAGTAGGCGTAGTTGTTGAGCGTGGTGGCATTCTGCGGGTCTATGCGAAGCACCTTGTCGTAGTAGCTCATGGCCTTGCGGTCATTGCCTATGGCATGCCAGCAGTCGCCGGCGGTCGCAAGGGCAGGAACCACCTCCGGGTTTTTCTTGCCTCCGAGCTTGATGATGCTCTCGCATTCGTCCAGCACCTCCTTGAGGTTGCCGTCTTCCATGAGCAGGCTCATGTTCAGGTAGCGGACGTCCAGATCCTTCGGATAAGCCTCCACAAGCTGCCCGAAATACTTCCTGCCTATGTCTTTGCGCTCTGTGGCCCAGTACCAGGAACCTGCCAGTTTGAGAGCGCTGCTGTCGGCCGGATGAGCGCGTACGCACCCCGTTACCAGCGAATCGAGCTGAGTACCCCAGCTGCGGTAGAAGGGGTAGTTTATGCTGTTCAGTATCTGCTGCACGTAGGCGCATTTGGCGCTCGGGTTGACGTCGGGATTGAGCGTGAATACGTGGACGTCGGCCAGAAAGCCCGGCACGTTGCCCCTCATCCGGTTCACCTCCGCCCTTCCAAGCACGGCAGGAGCGTAGCCCGGGTCGTATTCCAGAGCCCTTTCGTAACTTTCCAGCGCCAGGGTGTCCTTATATTCGGACAGATACTTGTCGCCCTGCACGGTAAGGGTATAGGGGCTGGAGTAGCGGCCCGGCTGTTTTTCTAGCAGTTCGAGATAGATTGCGGAACTTTCCTCCCTTCTTCCGAGAGCCGAGTAGACGGCTGCCAGAGCATCCTTGTACCAGTAGTTGGTGGAATCCAGGGAGACGGCGGCCTGCAGATACTCTTCGGCCCGGGTTGCATTGCCGGCCGCCAGGTAGGCCATCCCCAGATGGTACTTCACCGCGTCGTCGGCCGGATAGTGCTGATCCAGATACTGAAGCTCCTTCACCGCATCCGCCGGGGCCGTTTCCAATTTGGAGACGGCGTCGATGAGGATATTCTGCAGCACTACCTTGTCGGCGGAGTCCTGGGCCCTGAGCGGCAGGAGCGCGGCCAGCAGAAATATGGCGATGACGGCTTGTTTCATGTGTCTGGAGCTCAATGCAAAATTAATGCTTTTTCCCTATCTTTGTAGAGGAAAATTGAATGCGATGCAACTTTTCGGAAAGAATCTGCATCATAATACCGATTGGCCAACTCTGGTAAGCAGCTGCATAAGCGGCGACAGAAAGGCCCAAAAAGCGCTTTACGATGCGCTGTCCGGCAAAATGTACGCGGTTTGCCTGCGTTACATGGGCAGTAGAGACGAAGCGGAAGACGTCCTTCAGGACGGTTTCATCACGCTCTACTCCAAACTGGACAGCTATACCGGCGCGGGGTCTTTTGAGGGGTGGGCCAGAAGGATCTTTGTCAACACTGCGCTCATGAGTCTGCGAAAGAAAGACGTCCTGAAACAAAGCGAAGATGTGGATGCTGCATGGAACATCACCAGCGGCGATCCTTCAGCGGTGCAGAAGATAGGCTACCGGGAGTTAAGCAAAATGATTTCCGAACTGCCACCGGGTTTCCGAACGGTCTTCAACATGTATGTCATCGAGGGTTACTCCCACAAGGAGATAGCGGAAGCCCTCGGGGTGTCGGAGGCCACTTCGCGTTCGCAGCTCCAACGGGCACGCACACTGTTGCAAAGCAAGATTAAAGAGAAGTATTAGATGCAGAAAGATACAAACAAAGAGTTCGACCTCTACGTGAAAGAGATGATGGATGGCGCCGAAGCCACCCCATCTCCCCGCGTATGGCAGGCTGTCTCCGCGCGTCTGGCCGCGGGTGCCGCCCCTCAGGCAGGGGCCGTGGCGCCGGCCGCCTCCGCCGGAGTTTCCGGAGCCGCTTCGGGTTCTGCCCACGGCGCGTTCCGCTGGGGCTGGGTCGCCCTGGCAGCAGCCGCAGCAGTTGCCGCTGTGCTCCTTATCCCGAACAATTCCAACCTATCAGATATATCCCGCGAACACGAGATTCTGGCACAGGCTTCCGTAGTGGAGGTCGGCGAGATTCCTGCACCGGTGGCGCTTAAGGCCATGGCAGGCCGCGCGGCCTCGGTAAAAGAGGATCCGGCCTCGGCCAACCGTCAAAATCGGGCGGAAATGCAGGTATCCCCCTCCGAAAATGGGGGGATACCGTCAAAATCGGCCGAAAATGAAGGTGAGGTCGCAGCCGAAAAGCCCGGCAGCAGCTCGAACGAGCTAGGCAGCGGCTCCGACGGAGCCGGTAGCGGCCACAGCGCAGTCGCTTCCGAACAGCCGGTTAGCGGCTCGAATGAGGCCGATCCGTTCGCCGTTATGGCCTACGAAGACAGTCAGAAGGCTTCCCGCAAATCCGTTTCGTCACTTTGGCTCGGAGGCGCAGTGGGAGGCAACGAGGCAGGAAGCGGAGGAGCGGCCTATGCAGCAAAGAGTTCCAACCCAAACTACATCGAAAACTCCATCGTGGAGAACTCCGCAAGCAACTACGGCATCCCGGTGAGCTTTGGTGCTGGCGTGAAAATGGGCTTCACCGAAAGGCTTTCCGCAAGCATCGGAGTGGATTACTCCTTCCTTTCCCGCAGCTTCAGCGGCACCTACACGCCGGCAGGAAGCATCCCCACCATTGGAGAAATCAGCCACGAGATGCGCTACGTAGGCGTCCCGGTCGGGGTCTACTACAACCTTATTTCGAAGGGCAACGTAGGCTTCTACCTGTTCGGACTCGGCGAGGCTGAATGGTGTCTCGGCAACAGCTACAACATAGCCGGCACCGTGGTGAGCGAAAAGGTCGCCGGTACGCAATTCTCGGCAGGCGGCGGATTCGGAGTGGAGTTCAGGCTCTCGCCTACTCTCTCCCTCTACGCGGATCCTGCAGTGCGTTACTACTTCGACTGCGGCCATCCGAACAGTATCCGCAGCGAAAAGCAGCTCATGCTGAACTTTAACGCCGGTCTCCGGTTTAACCTGTAACTCACTGAAATTCAAGGCTCGAAAGATTTATTTTTCGAGCCTTAAATTTTATCTTTCGAAAGAAAAAATATTTTTGAGTTTTACCCCGGGATTTACCCCCCGGGGTTTGTTTTATTATGTCTTCATTTGCCGAAAAAAAGGCAATGAGACTTTTGATTCTATTATTTGGCCTATGTGGATTCATGCTGGCCGGATGCGAACGGCTCGACACTCCTTTCGGGAGGAGCGGGCGGTACGGAAGGGACGGACGCGGCCTTACACAGAAGGACAGCACTTCCGGTCAGGATGGTTCCGCAGTGCCGCCCGATACGATTACCTGGGCGGCGGTAGTAAAGGTTCCTGACGGCTACGACTGGGTGCGTGACACCCTTTCCGGCCGCTTCTCCGGAGAACTGCTGTTCTACAGAGGGAATCAGCCATGTCTTTCCCTTCCCCTTGGAGCTTCGCTTCCGGTGAGCCCCGATCCGGGGACTCACCACATAATAGGCGGACATCTGTTCACCGAATGCTGCTCCGGGGGCTCCCTTCACATACTTCGGGATGGGGAGCCGATCCTGCATCTGCCCGGAGAGGGCTTCCTCAAAGGGCTGCTGGTGGGTGCAGACGGTGCTCTGTGGACCCTCGTCTGCACCCCGGGCGACGGCAGCCTCACTCTCCGCAAGGACGCCGAAACCGTTATTCGCATAGCCCACGGAAATGCTGTCGGCGGCCTTGGGGAAGGCCGGCCCGCACTCTACGAGGACGACGGCCACATCTGTTTCACATATACCGAAGGGGGGAACATGTTCTCCGTAAAAGACGGCGGCATCTCCCCGGTGCCGCCTCCGGAAGACGGGGCCGCGCTGGAGGATTTCCGCTGGTGGGGCGGAGAACCGGTGACGCTTTACAGAAAGGGCGGAGGGCATTGCCTTTATGCCGATGGTGACGGCACCCTGCTGATCTACGGTCAGAAGAAAGCAAGCCTCGTGGAGGCCGGGGGCAGGTTATATGTCTTCGGAATGAGCGATTTCGGCCTCCGGGAACGCGCCTTCGCATCGGCCGCTGACGGCTCTGGAACACTGTATTTTTACGGGAAGGCCCCCTGGCTTCACTGCTCCGAGGCAGGGTTGTTTTCAGTTCAGGGCAGCGGCCCCCTCCGGATCAGCTGGTGTGAGACTGCTCCCACCTCATATTTCCACTGCGTGGAAAAAGATGATATGCTGGTATTTACAGACGAATGTGTGGGAGCGATAGGGCGCGATCCCTATCTCGGGGTGTCTATACCGGGAGGCAGGCCGCTGCTCCTGCGCGGGGACTCTGCCGTCGGGGAGTTTCCCTTCGACGGCTATATAACTGCAATAGATGTGGAACTCAGTCCTCCCAGCTTATGACTCGGGAATCGTCGGGGAGCACGCTGATATGAACGTGAAGGGTTTCTTCGGGGAGGATTTCCCCTATGTTTTCCGGCCATTCCATAAAGCACAGGCAACCGGAGTCGATGTAGTCGTAGAAGCCGATGTCAAGGGCTTCGGAAGGCTTTTCGATGCGGTAGAAATCGAAATGGAAGATGCTCCCGCAGGAGGCCGCGCGGTATTCGTTGACTATCGCGAAGGTGGGCGAAGAGACGGCGTCTTCCCTTACGCCAAGGACGCGGCAAAGAGCCGTTATGAAGGTGGTTTTGCCGGCTCCCATGGGGGCGTGGAAGGCCACGAGCGTGCGGCTTCCGAGCTCCGCGAGGAACTCCCTGGCCGCCGCGTCGATGCCGGAAAGGTTTTTTATGGTAAGAGTGTGTAACACGAATGCAAAAATAACAAGAAAATGCTGATTAATATCAATGCGGCTAAGTGTATTGCCATAGATGCCGTGCCGGTAACCGTGGAAGTGGACATCACCCGCGGGATAGGGATTCATCTGGTGGGACTGGCCGACGCAGCCGTGAAAGAGAGCCTCATGCGCACCGTGACGGCCCTTCAGGCTATGGGTTTCCATGTGCCTGGGAAGAAAATAGTTATCAATCTGGCACCCGCCGATCAGCACAAGAAAGGGTCCGGCTACGACCTGCCCATCGCCCTGGGGATAATCGCCGCCTCGGGACAGGTGGAGATGCCTCTGCTGGGGCGTTTCCTGATTATGGGCGAACTGGGACTGGACGGGTCGGTGCGGGCCATTCCTGGAGCGCTGCCCTTTGCCGAACTCTCGCTGCGCAGGGGGCTCGACGGCTGCATTCTCCCGGAGGCGTCCGCCCTGGAGACGGTGGAACTCGAAGGGGCGAAGGTGTACGGGGTGAAGAGCCTGGCCGACGTGCTCCGCATCCTTTCGGGTGCGGAGGAGGCGGACAGCCTGCTGATCCGCCACAGCGAGGCCTACAGGGCCGCGCTGGCGGCGGCCAGGCTCGGCGATGGGGAAGCGGGAGGCATAGACTTCGCCGATATCATCGGCCAGGAAGGCGCGAAAAGAGGCGCCGAAGTTGCAGTGGCCGGGGGGCATAATCTGATTCTCATCGGCCCGCCCGGCAGCGGAAAAAGCTCTCTGGCCAAGGCGCTTACGGGTATACTGCCGCCAATGAGCCAGGAGGAATCGCTGCTTACCAGCAAGATATGGTCGATTGCCGGGAAGAACGGTTCCCACTTCGGCCTCATTCATCACCGCCCATTTCGAAGTCCGCACTACAGCGCATCGATGGCGGCCATAGTGGGAGGTGGGAATGGAGACAATATCCTTCCAGGGGAAGTATCGCTGGCGAATGCGGGGGTGCTCTTCATTGATGAGCTGGCTCAAATGCCCAAGAGCGTAATCGAAGCGCTACGGGCGCCGATTGAGGACAGGCGCGTCTGCATCTCCCGTCTTCGCACCAAGATCGAGTATCCGGCTAACTTCATGCTTGTCGCTGCGACAAATCCCTGTCCGTGTGGCTATTACGGCGAAAGCGACCGCTGCACCTGCACAGTTGGCCAGAGGGCTGGATATCTGGCGCGCCTTTCAGGACCAATCCTGGACCGTATCGACATACATCTCTGGATGCATCCCGTCGCCCCGGGGAAACTGGTGAACCGGGAGAAGGGAGAGAGCAGCGCGGCGGTGGCTGCAAGGGTGCTGTCAGCACGCTCCGTTCAGGCGGAGCGTTTCCGGGACGAAGGTATCGTCACGAATTCCGAGATGGACAGCCGGCAGCTGGAACACTTCTGCCCGCTGAGCAACGAATGCAAGGAGCTCTGCGAAAAGCTCATCCAGCATCAGGGTCTGTCGGCCAGGGCCTTCACCCGTATCATCAAGGTAGCCCGCACCATAGCGGACCTGGCCGGGGAGAGGGATATCATGCCTCAGCATCTGGCTGAAGCCTCTGGATACAGATTATTGGATAGAAGAAATCTCGGGCTATGATGCTCTGGTTCAGAGCGCTCACCGGGAATAGAGATTCAGCTGGGTATATGACTTGCTGGCGACGAGCTTGTCGGCTCCGTCAGTCTCCTCGAAACTCAAGTCGGTAATGTAGGTCTGCCTGGGAGCTATTGCATGGAGGGAATAGTGGGCATGGAACACCATTTTCATGTTTCCATCCAGATCCTTGAACACGCTGCAGTGGCCTGTTCCTACCAGATTGCCTGGCTTACACAATATGGGATTGTCAGGATCTTTGGTCCATGGACCGGTTGGAGACAGGGAGGTTGCCACACCTACCCCATAACCCTGATTCTGGTAATGGTTGCCGGAATAGACCATGTAATATAATCCCTTATGCTTGAAGACCCCCGGTCCCTCATTGATTTTGCCCTGAAGCAGTTCCCATGGCTGGGTTGCCCGAAAACAGAAGGAGAGCGAAGAAGGGTCTATCGCGTTCAATTCATCATTAAGGCGGGCACAGTAAATGACATTGCCTCCATCAAAACGGACCCAGTACATGTAGGCCTGGCCATCTTCATCTATGAAGATACTGTTATCTATGCCTTTTGAGTTGGGGGTAAAGCCAGCGGAAGCCTGTTTGAAAGGCCCCAGCGGAGATGAGGCCTCCGCCACGAAGACGTGTTCCGCGGCGGAATAATACATCAGGTAGCGATCGCCTGTTTTGTATAATTCAGGAGCCCAGAAATCCTTGTGAGAATAGGAAGTACCGCCGCTTGTGAACGAGACATCATTTTTATGAAGTGCGAATCCATCAAAAGCCTTGCCCTCCATGGCGACCCAGTTCACCAAATCCGGCGAGGCGTAGGCCTTGAAACCCCTATCCGCAGTCGATGTGCCGAAGATATAGTATACCGAGTCCACGTGATCCACGAATATGAAAGGATCGGCCAGATCGAGGGATCCGGAGTAGCGGGTGCCTTTCAGCAAAACGTCCCTGAGTTTGGTGCTTTCCACAGGACGATTGGGTCGCGGATCCGGAGTGACCTGATTTTGTGCGCTGCCAGAATCACAAGACGTGAGCAACACCAATACACAGACATAGAAAAAGAGTCTCATTTCGTTACAAATATAACTTTTTTTGTATATTTGCAGTCCCAAATCGCAAGAGGGTTTAGCTCAGTTGGTTTAGAGCGCTTGCTTGACAGGCAAGAGGTCACTGGTTCAAATCCAGTAATCCTCACAAAAAAGACCGCTTCGGCGGTCTTTTTTTGTTCGGATTACCATCCTCTATTCCTAGGGGCTCTGCCCCTATCATACCCCGACGCCTTATATCAGCTGTGCGGTCAGGTGGTAGCCGATGAAGGCCACTATCCAGGCAACCGCGATGGTGTAGGCACAGATACCGGCGGCCCAGCTCCATTTGCCCGTTTCGTTCTTGATGGCCACGAAGGTGGCTATGCACGGGAAATACAACAGCACGAAAATCATGAAGGCTACGGCTGCTGGTAGCGATACGTTACGTACCAGGGCCGACTGAAGGGCTGTGTCTTCCGACAGGTCCTCCCCTGCGGCAGCAGCGGCGGCAACCGCTTCGTCATCGGCATACATCACGCCCAGCGAGCTCACGACCAGCTCCTTGGCAACCACGCCGGTAAGCAGGCCTATATCCATCTTCCAACTGAACCCGAGCGGATCCAGTGCCGGAGCCACAGCCTTCCCCACATGCCCGAGCACCGAGTGCTCCTGCTGATATTCCGTACCGTGGGACACGTCATGCGGGAAGTAACCCAGGCACCAGATGACTACCGAACCTATCAGGATGGTCGTTGCCATCTTCTGAAGGTACTGACGGCCCTTCTCCCAGGTGTGGCGGCCGATTGCCTTGGCCGTTGGCACACGGTAGGGCGGCAGCTCCATCACGAACGGCAGGTCGTCGTCGCGCACAATTTTCTTCATCACAAGCGCGCTCAGGATGGCCAGCACCACTCCAAGAAGGTAGATACACATAAGCGCCAGGGCGGAATGCTTCGGGAAGAAGGCTCCTGCGAAGAGCACGAAAATGGGCAGACGGCCGGCGCAGCTCATGAAGGGCACGAGCGCTATGGTGATAAGACGGCTCTTGCGGCTCTCTATGGTGCGGGTTGCCATGATGGCCGGCACGTTGCAGCCAAAGCCCATCACCATGGGGATGAAGCTCTTGCCGTGCAGTCCCAGATGGTGCATCAGCTTGTCCACTATGAACGCCGTACGGGCCATGTAGCCGCTGTCTTCCAGTATGCTGATGAAGAAGTAGAGTATGAGGATGTTCGGGAGGAACACCAGTACGCTGCCCACTCCGGCGATGATGCCGTCGACCAGAAGGTCCCGCACCCAGCCGTCGGCCAGCAGCGTTCCCACCTTCTCCCCTATCCATGCCACCCCGGCTTCGATCCAGTCCATGGGGTACTGCCCTATGGTGAAGGTGCACCAGAAGATAAGATAGAGTATCAGCAGGAAGATGGGGAAGGCCAGCCATTTGTTCGTGACGATGGCGTCGATGCGGTCGGTAACCGTTAGCTTCGGATGCTTTTCCACGTACTGGGTGTAGGTTTCCCGAAGGGCACCCTGCACAAAGGCGTACTTGGCGTCCACCATGGCCGATTCGAGATTGGTGCCGAGAAGCTTGGAAATCCTCTCTTCCTCCTCTTCCCTGGCTTCACGAACCTCTTCCGCGTTGGGATAGCCAGCGATGATGCGCTCCACGTCGGAGTCGTACTCCAGGAACTTGATGGCCAGGTAGCGGGTGGAATAGTGAGCTCCTATGGTGAGGTTCTCCTGCATGTGCTGCTGCAGATGCTTTATGCTCTTTTCCAGCTCCTTGCCGTGATTGATGTGGATATGCCTGGCGAGACTCTGCTCGTGGTTTCCCTCATATACTGAAATTACGGTATCGAAGAGCGCCGGAATGCCCTGACCGTCCCGGCTTACGGTAGGACAGCAGGGCATACCGAGCAGATGACCGAGCTGCTCGACATCCAGCTTGTCGCCTTTTGCGCGGAGCTCGTCGTACATGTTGAGAGCCATTACGACCCTGAGGTCCATGTCTATCAACTGGGTGGTGAGATACAGATTACGTTCCAGATTCGAAGCGTCTACCACGTTCACCACCACATCGGGCAGGGCCTCGAGAAGATTCTTGCGCACGTAAAGCTCTTCCGGACTGTAGGCGCTCAGCGAATAGGTGCCGGGAAGATCCACCAGCACGAAGTCGTAGCCACGGTATTTGAAGCGGCCCTCCTTGGCATCTACGGTGACGCCGCTGTAGTTGCCCACATGCTCGTGGGCCCCGGAGGCGATGTTGAAAAGGCTGGTCTTGCCGCAGTTGGGGTTACCTACCAGCGCGACCCTGATCACGTGGCGGCGCTGCTCCGCAAGCTTCGCCATGAGGGCGTCCAGCTTGTCGGCGTCTTCCTCGGCCGAGAGGGCCTTGAGTTCGGGAGATGCCGACGCGGAGGCTCTTGCCTCATCTTCCGTGATGACGTCTATCTTTTCCGCTTCTTCGCGGCGAAGGGAGACTTTATATCCCAGGATCTCATACTCCACCGGGTCCTGAAGGGGGGCGTTGAGCACCACCTTCACCAGCTTTCCCTGGATGAAGCCCATTTCTATCAGCCTCTTACGGAAGCCTCCGTGACCGTTTACCTTTACTACGACCGCTTTCTCTCCGGTCTTAACCTCTGAAAGATTCATTAGCGTGCTTGTTTTCAGGTGCAAAGATAACACATGCACGCACACTAAACAATCATTAATAGTAGGTATTTCGGGCCATTTTGCAAGGTCCAAAATTTGCAGTATATTTGCCTACCTGCTTAACTTAAACAAAAACTAAACAACATGGGAAAAATAGAACAGGCAACACGCATACAGACATCGGTGCTCAGCGCAGCTGAAAAGAAGGCCCTGGTGTGGCTGGCCGCAAGGCAGCCCAAATGGGTCACTTCTGATTTCATGACCGGCCTGGGCATGGTCGGAAGCGTTCTTATCTTCGCCGGTTTCGTGCTCAGCAACCTCGGAATGCAGTGGCTCTGGGTCGCGATTGCCGGCCTCATCCTCAACTGGTACGGGGACTCCCTGGACGGCACCCTCGCAAGGGTACGTCACGCCCAGAGGCCCGTATACGGATATTTCCTCGACCACACCATGGACATAGCCAACGAACTGCTGATGTTCATCGGGGTAGGCCTTTCACCGCTAGTACACCTTCATGTCGCCCTCATGGCCCTGGTGTTCTATCTCATCCTCACCGTGATGCAGAACATCAACGCCCATCTGCGCCAGGAATTCAACCTCACCTACGCCAAACTTGGACCCACGGAACTCAGGCTCTTTGTCATCCTTATCTGCCTGCTCTTCATTTTCGTGAAACCCATCTCCGAATACAGGCACACCATCCATGTTCTCGGAAACGTGTACACAGCCACCATCTTTGACTATGTGGCAGTGTTCGTGGTGGTGGCGCTGGCAGCGATCAGCCTTGGTTATTTCATCAAGGATCTCAAGTACTACGCGAAAATAGATCCTCCGAAATACAAACCCGAATAATGGCCCTCCTGGAGCTTTCCGAACTAGAATCCCTGAGCCCCCTGTTCAGAGGGGAGAAGGGGCACGCCCGCGCCCGCAGGCTGCTCCATCTGTTCGAAGTGGACAAAGTCGAGGAGAGCTATGCCGCAATCGAGCAGTATCACGGCCCAGAAGCGGCCGCCAAATGGCTGGAGAACCAGGACGTCCACTATAGTATTACCGGATACGAGAAGCTTCTGGC
The DNA here is from genome assembly GCA_017412645.1 of Bacteroidales bacterium. Classification (GTDB taxonomy): domain Bacteria; phylum Bacteroidota; class Bacteroidia; order Bacteroidales; family UBA932; genus Cryptobacteroides. Next base: position 18,333 of record JAFPWX010000004.1, read on the forward strand.
TCTTAAAGACGGTCCGTTCATTACCGTCAGCAATCACACCATAGGCACTGTCGACGGCATTACTCTAATTGCCATTCTTGGGCAGTTACGGCCCGACTACAAGATGCTGGTGAACAAGATACTTGAGAGACTGAAGGTTCTTGAAGACAATTTCATACACGTCACTCCCACTGGCGAAGAACGCACCTCTCCCACTTCGGTAAGCATTGGCGGAGTGCGTGCGGCCATGGAACATGTGCGCGACGGTCATCCCCTCGGTCTGTTTCCATCGGGTGCAGTATCGGATCTTAAGCTTGGATGCCGGCCGGTAGTTCAAATGCCCGACGGCAGCACGTACCGCGAACCGCGCATACGCGACCGTGAGTGGCCCATGGCCATGATTAAGTTCATCCGGAAAGCCGGAGTGCCGGTGGTGCCGATACGGATTTTCGACGGCAACTCCCGCTTCTTCTACCAGCTCGGACTCATCAGCTGGAAAGTGCGCCTTCTCAGGCAGCCGCATGAAGTCCTGAACAAAAGAGGCAAGACGCTCCGCTTTGCAGTGGGCGACCCCATTTCTCCGGAGCGGATTGCGGAATGCGGGTCTCTGGAAGAGCTGCGGACCCTGCTGAGAGGCTCGGTTTATTCCCTGCCGGAGCCTGAAAAGGAATAAAAAACGGGTGACCTTGAAGGCCACCCGTTTTTTATTGATGTCTGAATTTACTTACCGAGCTTTTCGGCAACCTTGTCGATAGCGTCCTTAACGGTTGCTATGCCGCTGGTTTCCTCATCGGGAATCTTTACTCCGAACACCTTCTCGAATTCCATGAGGAGCTCAACGGTGTCGAGAGAATCAGCGCCAAGGTCGTTGGTGAAATTGGCGGTTTCGGTAACTTCGGAGGGCTCTACGCCAAGTTTGTCGACGATGATAGCCTTCACTTTGCTTACGATCTCTTCGTAGTCCATAAGATTAATTATTTAGATATTAGTACTTCCTTATTGAAAAACTATCTGCAAAATAACGAATTTTTTTTCATTTATGCAAACTCCCCCAGGGGCCGCTACGCTTCAGCACTGAGTTTCAACCAGATACGAATTGCGTTCAGACCGTTGAGCAGGTAGAAACTGTACTTTATGAGCTGAACTACCGTGTATTCCGAGCCTTCTCCAGAACCGAGGACGATTATCCAGAGTATAATGGAAGTTATGTTCACCAGGGTCCAGAGATACCACTGGTCCATATAGGCCTTGGCCATGAGCACCAGAGCTACTATGTTGGCTGTGGTAACGGCGCTGTCGAAGGCCATCTTCGCCCATACGACATTGCCCTGGAAATGCGCTATCAGCCAGGCAAGGGCCAGCACTGCGGCATATACCAGCACGAACAGTCCAAGCACTTTCAGCCAGCCTTTCGGCGTGAGCCTGCGGGCCTTCACGGCCTGTTTCGCGGTGGCTCCGCGTTTCTTCCATCCAAAATAGCCTATGAACTCCATGGGCAGGAAATAGAACAAGTGCAGCCCCAGGGTCATGGGAACGTTCTGATCCAGAAGAGTGTAGGAATAGATGAGCACGTCCACCAGGCCGAAGACAAAGGTGAGGATATTGCCGTTGGCCGACAGCACCACGCTGATCACCCCCATAAGCGCTCCCACGGCGGAGAGCAGAGTAAGGGCCACTCGGGCGTCGGGCTTCTGGAGATTGAGTATGCAGGCTATGGTGACGCAGGCCGTCATTCCGACAAGCAGCACCACATTGAATATCTTGTTAAATGTCTTTTCGTTCATCATTGTCAAATAATTCAGGAGCCAGGGCACGACGGATACGCTCCGCCAGCACCGGGCCTGCAAAGTTAATCAAATCCTGCGGATCTGCGGCTGCTATCCGGGCGACACTGCCGTAGTGCAGCAGCAGGCGTTCGGCGGTTTTGGGGCCGACTCCGGGAATATCGTCGAGGGCCGACTTCACCGCCGCCTTGCTGCGGAGATTGCGGTGGAAGGTGATGCCGAAACGGTGTGCCTCGTCGCGAATCTGTTGTAGAACCCTCAGGGCCTGCGAGTTGCGGTCAAGGAAAAGAGGATAGGGGTCGCCCACCCGGATCACCTCTTCCAGCCTCTTGGCCAGTCCCACTACGGTGAGACGGTCCTGTATGCCCAGTTCACATAGGGCCTGCCAGGCGAATTCCAGCTGCCCCTTGCCTCCGTCAATCACAACCAGCTGCGGAAGGTCGTCGGGGGCTTCCTCGAGCATGCGGCTGTAGCGGCGGTTCACCACTTCCTTCATGGAAGCGTAGTCGTTGGCACCCACTACGGTCTTTATCTTGAAACGGCGGTAATCCTTCTTGGAAGGCACTCCTCCACGGAATACCACGCAGGAAGCCACGGGGTTGGTGCCCTGGATATTGGAGTTGTCGAAGCACTCCATGTGTTCCGGAAGCACCGGCATTCCAAGGGCCTTCTGGAGTTCCGTAAGCACGGCCGTGCGATAAGCATCGGGATCCGTATGCTCGCGCTGACGTAGCGTTCCCGCACGGTACTCGCGCGCGTTCTTGGCGCTGAGTTCCAGCAGCGAGAGCTTGTCGCCTCGCTCCGGAACGGTGGGTTTCACTCCCGGGATGTCCACGTCCGGCAGGAACGGGACGATGATTTCGCGGCTCAGGCTGCCGAACTTGCTCTCGATTTCGGCGATGAAGGTGCTGAGCACCGACGCCTGAGTCTCCTCGATGCGCGCCTTGAAGCCCAGATTCAGGCTCTGTACCACGGCGCCACCACGTATACGCAGGAAGTTACCCCACGACTCAGAACCATCGAATACCAGCGAGAAGACGTCGGCGTCGATGTCGCGGGCGGCGGTGATGATACTGCGGGAATAGTGCTGCTGCAGGCGCTCCACGCGCTCCTTCCAGTACTGCGCATCCTCGAAGTTCAGGTCGGCCGCAGCCTTTTGCATGAGGCCTTCGTATTCTTTTATGAGATTCCCCACGCCTCCTTTCAGCAGGGAGCTGATCTCCGCGATCCAGCGGCCGTATTCATCGGCACTCACCTTTCCTGCGCAGCATCCGGAACATTTGCCTATCTGGAAGTCCAGGCAGGGACGTAGCTTTCCTCGAAGCACCGTATCGGCGTCGATCTTATGCCTGCATGTGCGCAGAGGCCAGATCTCATGAATCGTATCCAGCAGCGCCCTGGCGTGCATCACCGTACTGTAAGGCCCGAAATACTGAGAACCGTCGCGCACCACCCTGCGGGTGAGGAACACGCGGGGGAAGGGCTCTGCCGTGACACAGATCCAGGGATAGGTCTTGCTGTCCTTGAGCAGGATATTGTAATGGGGCTTATACTGCTTGATGAGGTTGTTCTCCAGCAGCAGGGCGTCGGACTCGCTGTCCACCACGCTGTACTGCACGTCGGCGATCTTGCTCACCAGGATGCGGGTCTTGGTATTGAGCCTCCCGGGGTCCACGAAATACTGCGCTACCCGCTTTCGGAGGTCCTTGGCCTTGCCCACATAAATAACCGTTCCCTCGGAGTCGTAATAACGGTAGACTCCGGGGGAATGCGGCAAGAGTTTTATTTTTTCCTTAATCTTCAAGGAAGCTACCTATAACGGGATCCATGTTTTCTCCACGGAGACCCTCACCACGCTTCACTATCGTGCCGTCGGGGCCGAAGAGAATGAGATGGGGAATACCCTGGATACCGTAGATGTCGGTAGGAATGCGCTGGGCGTTCACGATCTGCGGCCAGGGAAGCTTCTCCTCTGCAAGTGCAGCGGCGGTATCTTCCGGCTTGTCCCAAACGGCTACGCTGAGCACGTCGAACTTCTCGCCGTGATACTTTTCATATACGGCCTTGATGTTGGGGATTTCCCTGCGGCAGGGACCGCACCAGCTAGCCCAGAAGTCCACAAGCACGTATTTGCCCTTGCCCACGAAGTCGGAAAGCTTGAGCGTGGTGCCGTCTGGCTGCTCGACCTCGAAGTCGGTGAACATGGCGTTTTCGGCAGTGCCGAGAGCCGCATCGAGGGCGGTCATCATGCGCACTATCTCCTCACGCTCCTGAAGCTCCGGGCTGAGCGACTTGATGACGGCAACCATATCGGCCGCCTCCAACTGGCCGCGGAGAGACTGGACTCCCATGAATCCGAGCACGTTGTCGGGGTTCTTCTTCACGAGTTCCTTAAGCTTTGCCACGTACTTTTCGAACTCCGCATCCTGATCTTCAGCAGAAGCGTAGTTCTCGAAGAACTCATCCATCCAATCATTGATGGCGTTCAGGCGCGAGGTAACACTCTTCTTTGAGGACGACGCCACCAGCAGGTCTTCGCCTTCAGCGGGCCAGACGAGGCTGAGCGTGCTGCCGTCGGGAACGAACTGGGCCTTATAGTCACCTGCGGCGACGAAGCCCATGGTCTTCACGTCCACCGGCAGTGCAAGTTCGAAGGCGCCGTCTTCCAGAGTGACTACGGTGTCAAGCTGGAGATCCTGGATTACTACCTGAACCACGGTGCCGGCTTCGGCGGGAAGGGTGCCCTTGAGAATGGTTTCGGTTTTCGGAGTGCAAGCCATCGCTGCGACGGCCAGCACGGGAAGGAGTATTTTTTTCATGATTTTTCTTTTCATTATTATGCAAAAATAACAAATTATTGTTACCTTTGAACCCCGGTTGAATCAATCGGGTTTTTTCATGTCCACTACCCTGAGAAATGCAAGCCTTCACCACGTCGGCCTGCAGCAAGACACAAATATATACGAACTGCGCGCACCGCAGTTCAGCAACAGGTATTTCATTCTGAGCGGTGAAGGGAGCCGTCGCCTCATGGCCTCACCCGAAGTCGTCGGCTTCGATTCCTACTCGGCCCTCCTTCCCGAAACCACTGCCGCCCTCCGTTACCTCTTCCCTTCTGGTTCGGAGGGCGACGTCGATATTATGACCATACTCCGCGGCGGCCTCAACTATCCTTTGGAAGAGGCATGCCACAAGGTGGGCATCCTGGTGCGGGACATGCATTTCGTCTCGTGCGAGCGTATAATAGAGGAGCAGGTCATAACCGGGCTGGAGATCAAGTATGAGAAGCTCCGCATCACCCGCGGACGCACTCTCATGATTGGCGACATCCTGGCCACGGGCGACACCCTCCGCATGTGTCTGGAGGAGGTCGTGGACCGCTTCCGCCGCAAAGGAGGCAGCATACGCAAGATTATCTTCTTCACCATAGGCGGGACCCGCGCCATCAATCTCATGGAGAGGCTCTCCGAGCGCATAAGCGCCCTGTTCCCCGAATTCGAAGGTTTCGAATGCTTCTTCTACGAAGGCGTGTTCACGGTCTACACCGACAAGGGCGTGAGCGGCATCAATGTGCCCAACATCGACTTCGGCTGGAACGGAGGCATCGTGTCTCCGGAATTCCGACACTACGTGCTCGAGCGTCCCGACGCCCTGTACGAGAAGTGCATCATCTACGACGGCGGCGCGCGCAGGTACGAGATTCCCGTGCATTTCGAAGAGGTCTTCGCCTACTGGGAGGGCATACTCGAGAGGGCCGACTCCATCGACATGGAAGCCCTGACCGACGAGAAGCTTGGCTACAAGGGACCTCTCGACTACGATACCTGGCTGGTGGAGACGGGCTTCGAAGGGCTGGACAATTCCACCCTGCCCCAGCTGTGGGAAGCCGAGCAGGCGCTGCGCCGCAAGGCTGTCACGCTGTCGCTCCGGGAAATCGCAGAACGCAGAATAAAGGAAATCAAAACTATATCCCAACGTTATGAGTAAAAATAAGTTCGACGTGGATTATACCACGAGACCAGTGGATCGCGCAGGGCGCAAGTCCACTCTCAGCATGTTCATGATCATGCTCGGTTTTACCTTCTTCTCCGCCAGCATGTGGGTTGGCCAGAATCTCGCCGCCGGCCTTGACTGGTGGGGCTTCATCTGGGCCATGCTCCTCGGCGGCCTCATTCTCGCAGCCTACACCGGAGCACTCGGATGGATCGGTGCGGAAAGCGGACTCTCCCTGGACATGCTCGCCCGCCGCAGCTTCGGCACCAAGGGCAGCTGGCTCCCCAGCGCAATGATCAGCTTCACCCAGATCGGTTGGTTCGGCGTAGGTCTGGCGATGTTCGCCATCCCGGTCGCCAAGCAACTCATGGGTCTTGAGGTCACTCCCGACAGCATGCCCTGGCAGGGCTATCTGCTCGTCGTGATTGCCGGTATCCTCATGACCGCCAGTGCTTATTTCGGAATCAAGAGCCTCACCATAATCAGCTACATAGCGGTTCCCGCCGTCGCGATACTCGGTACTGTGGCAATGATAATGGCCGTCAAGCGCGGCGACGTGGGCCTCATCGAACAGTTCTCCCGCGGCACCAAGGACCTCGGCATCATAGCAGGTGCAGGCCTCGTTGTAGGTAGCTTCGTTTCCGGAGGTACGGCAACGCCTAACTTCACCCGTTTCGCCAAGAGCGGCAAGGCAGGTCTCATCACAACGGTAATCGCCTTCTTCATCGGTAATTCATTGATGTTCCTCTTCGGCGCCGTTTCCAGCATCTATGCAGGCGGTAACGACATCTTCGATGTGATGCTCAACCTCAACCTCTTCTACATCGCAGTGCTCGTGCTCGGCCTGAACATCTGGACCACCAACGACAACGCCCTCTACACCGGCGGTCTCGGACTCTCCAACATCTTCGGTCTCTCCAAGAAGACGATGGTGCTCATATCAGGCGTTATCGGCACCATCGCGGCTGTGTGGCTCTACTGGAACTTCTGCGGCTGGCTGAACGTGCTCAACTGCACCCTGCCTCCCGTGGGTATCATCCTCATCATCAGCTACTTCACCAACCGCAAGGCTTATCTCGAGGACAGCGTTCCCGAGAAGACCGTGAACTGGTGGGCCGTTGCCGGCGTGGTGCTCGGCGCAGTGGTGGCCAACCTGGTGAAGTGGGGCTTCCCCGCAATCAACGGCATGGCAGTGGCAGCAGTGTGCTTCCTTGTCGGCAACTGCATCAGCAAGGGCTGCAAACGTCAGTAGCATTTAAGGCTAAAAATGAAACTAACCCCGCCTTTCGAGGCGGGGTTAGTCGCATTATCGGCCGGAATCGCGACCGACCTTATTTGAGTCGAAGGAATACCTCTATCGCCTGGTACTCGGCCATTCCAAGGAAGTCGTAGTGCTGGGCGGTAGTGCTGGTGCGGTCTTCCGCCCTCTGCCAGAACTCGCGAGGGTCTTCGCCCGGGAACGGGACGATGTCTTTCTGCGAGAGGTGACGGTAGATGGCGTGACGCTTCTCCACTACTTCGTCGGGGCTGAGCGGAACGGCCATGTCCACGCGGGCGAGCTCCCACTCCATCCAGGCGCCGCGATAGAGCCAGATGTTGCTCTTCTTCGTCCACTTTGCGCCTTCTTCGTCCAACTGGCGGAATGCCTCGAGTGCGGCCTCCGTGCAGACGCGGTGAGTGCCGTGCGGGTCTGCCAGGTCGCCGGCCATATAGATCTGGTCGGGCTGCAGACGTGTGAAGAGTTCCTTGATGATGTCGATATCCACCTGGCTGCAGGGATTCTTGGTGACTCCGCCGCTCTCGTAGAACGGGAGGTTCAGGAAGTGGATGTGATCGTCGTCCATGCCGAAGGAATGGTCGGCTCCGCGGGCTTCGCTGCGGCGGATGGCGGCCTTGATGTCCAGAAGCGGGCGTGGTTCGGGTTCGCCGGGCACCTTGCTGTCGATGAGGGCCTGCACTTCCGCGCGACGGTCGCCGTAACCGAGCTGGTAGGCTGCGTCTATGTGCTGCATGACCACGCTGTCGTGGACGGCCACGTCGCCCGAAGTCTCATAAGCCACGTGGACATTGTGTCCCTGATGCTGCAGACGGATGAGCGTACCGCCCATGGAGATGACGTCGTCGTCGGGATGCGGGCTGAATACCAGTACCGTCTTGGGATAAGGCTCGGACGCCACCGGACGGGTGGAATCGTCGGCTCCGGGTTTGCCGCCCGGCCAGCCTGTGATGGTATGCTGCAGGTCGTTGAAGACGTCGATATTCACCTTGTCGTAGCTGCCTACCACATCGATGAGTTCCTCGAGGGAATGCTGCAGATAGTCGTTGTGGGTGAGCTTGAGTATGGGCTTGTTAACCTGCTGGCAGAGCCAGATGACTGCCTTGCGACGGAATTTGGGAGTCCAGTCACAGGGGCCGATGAGCCACGGCGCGATGACACGGGTAAGGTTGCTGCCGGCCATTTCATCTACGATCATCCTCACGTTCGGGTGGTGCTGGAAGCAGCTTGCCGGGATGTCCGGGGTGACTTTGCCTTCGACCACCTTCTGCACGACTTCCGCCTTGTCTTCGCCCCATGCCATGAGCACCACCTTCTTGGCGGAGAGCATGGTCTTAAGACCCATGGTGATGGCCTCCTTGGGAGTAGCCAGCGGGTCGTGGTTGAAGTTGCGGGCTTGACGCTTGCGGCTGGCAAAAGAGAGCAGCACCGTGCGGGTGCGACTCTGCTCGGAAGATCCGGCCTCGTTGAAGCCGACCTGGCCCTGCTCACCTATGCCTATGACCAGCATATCGAGACCCTGGGCCTTGAGATCGAATTCTCGGCAGTATTCCCCAATCTTTTCGTGGGGTACCGTTCCGTTGGGAAGATGGACATTTTCCGGGAGGATGTCTATATTGTTCAGCAGTTCCTGATGCAGCTTAAAGTTGCGGCTCTGACGGTCTTCCGGAGCGCTGGGATAGTACTCGTCTATCGAGAAGATTTCTACCTGCTTGAAGGAGATTGCTCCTTCGTTAAAGCGCCTTGTAAGAACTTTATAGAGCGATACGGGAGTGCTGCCGGTAGTGAGGCCAAGGCGGTAGAGCTTGCCGGGATTGGCGGCCGTGAAGGCCTTGATTTCGGCGATGAGCTCTTCCGCGAAGGCGCGACTGCCCTCTGTGGAATCGGCGTAGACGTCGGTGTAGATCTTGTCGTAGCCGTGAAGAATGTCTTTCGGGAGATTTTTGGTGATGAGGCCCCCGTCCTCGGGAACAGTAAAGTGCTTCATTTATTTAGAGTAGATGGATTCCTGCAGTCAGACCGGCCATAACGATGGAGACCATGCTCATGAGCTTGATGAGGATGTTCAGGGACTGTCCGGAGGTGTCCTTGAAGGGATCGCC
>JAFPWX010000024.1 GCA_017412645.1 Bacteroidales bacterium
CAAGGTAGCCGTACCGGAAGGTGTGGCTGGAACACCTCCTTTTTGGAGCACGACTCCGACGATCGCTTTCGGTTCGTACAAGGTTCATTCAATCGGAGACCTTGTGCTTGTCTTCCATTATTATATAGTCTCTTAGCTCAGTTGGTTAGAGCGCCACACTGATAATGTGGAGGTCCGCGGTTCAACTCCGCGAGGGACTACTTTTTTTATGCCCGGGGGTATAGCTCAGCTGGTAGAGCACATGCTTTGCAAGCATGGGGTCAGGAGTTCGAATCTCCTTATCTCCACAAAACGGATTCAGCTGGTCGCAATTGCGACCGGCTGTTTTTGTTTCCGGCCACTCTGAAAGCTTGCTTTCAAGATGGCCGGAAATGAAAATAGCCTATTGGCCCGAAGGGCCTGGCTGAATCCTGTTTTGTAAGGGCCCCGCGGCGAGCGCACAGAGATGTGGCAGCCGAAGGCTGGCAAATCTCCATACCCGAAAGTGCGGCTAATCTCCGCCCCTAAAAATGCCTTTTATAGTCCATCCTCTCGTGAAGAATCCTGACTATAAGAACTGTCTTATCTTCTCTTCTCAAATAGAAGACCATATGATGTCCAACGTGTCTTGCTCTCAGTCCTTCCAGAATTCCAGAATAATCGTTTCCAAATCTTAAAGGAATTGCAGCAATCTTCCGGAAAGCGGAAATCAATTCATTGTAATATCTATCTGCCTGCTTTTCGGACCAAGTATCAACCGTGTAATTCCATATATCATTAAGGTCTTCTTTTGCCTTCTTTGTAAGCTCATACTTTTTCATTTTTCCGCGCCTTCATTTCCAGAAGGTACGCATCCGCATCAAAATCCTCAACAACGCCGCTATCTAATCCCTCCTGAATGGACGACCTTAGAGCCGCCATCTTGTTCTCCTGATCTTCCAGGAGTCTTAACCCGGACCGTACCACCTCACTGGCGTTATTGTAACGCCCAGACTGAATACTGTCTTGAATAAATGCCTCAAAATGAGGGCCCAATGCTACGGATGTTGTTTTCATATTGTCTTTGCTTGTATCGCAAAGTTACCAATATTTGTTAATAATTCATAATAATCAACATCCTTTTTTACAATTTCGCTGCGGCTAATCTCCCTCCCTTTACAACATCACCGCCGATAGTTCCGCCCCGATTTTCCTTATAGCCGCCAGTATCTTTTTGGTGGTCTTGGTCCCCGGATACGCAGCTCCGCATTTATACTGTCGCATCTTCGACTCGTTGATTCCTGCATACGAGGCGAATTTGCTCGTATTCAGCATGTCGAAACAATTAAATAACGACGGAATATCGTAAGTGAATGTGACGTGTACCTCGTCAAACAATGGATGCGGCAGGCCTTGTTCTTCAGCATCTTCTATAGCCTCACGAATGCTTAGAAAAAAATCTTCTTTCGCCTCATCAACGTTATCGCCAAATCCTCCAAAATAAGATCTTCCGATCTTTGATTCGGATCTAGCCGCATACAATCCGTCTACACTCTTTTCGATAATTGCTTCAACGTTCATAGTTTTATTCCCGCTTGTTTTAATATTGAACAAAAGGTTCCAATTGGCACTTCTGAGGCATAATGTCTGGGCATAACAACCCTTGACTTTGTTATTGGAGAATACCATTGATCTTGCTTTCCACCCGCTTTCAGCGGATAGCACCCATGCTTACGCATGATCTTTTCCAATTCACTCCGTTTCATGCAAAGATAGTAATAAGTAGCAAATATGTTACTATAAAGGTGATTATTCCACCTTAAATGTTATCCTCACATCCCCAAAACGCCCTTCATCGGAACCGAGTTTTCTCAGATAATCCATCGACAGTGGGCCGCGCCAGACCATGTCGTCATTGCTGTAGAGTGGGAATTCCATATCCACCCCATAGCTTTTCGACTTGATCATCACTTTGGCCGACGCCTTCCAGGTAGTGCGGGTGCCTCCGTCGCTCTCAGTAATCAACAGGGCTATTTCGGAGAGTTCCTCCGGGAAGTTCGACAGCAGCATCGCCTCATAGGGGATCTTCATCCCGAGCTGGCGCCGCTTCACCACTATCATGAGCTGGGTGATATCCGGATTGAAACTGCCGGGATTGACTTCGGATTCGCCATAATCCGCAATGACGCTGCCTGCCTGAATAAAAAACTCGCTCGCACCAGCGAACCAGGAGTCGTAATTCCGGAGCATGGTGAAGTCTTTGATGAAAAGATTGTGACCGGGCGACTCATCTTCGTCGGGGTCGTCATCAAAATTGAACAGTCCCTTTTTCGGGGAGACGCCGGCGCGGGCGAACATCTCCAACGGCGTGAAGGCGCTGTCGTCGTTACTGTTGATTACCCAGACCGGCCTGGAAGCGGCGATGGCTTCGTCTACATAAACCTGCCGTACTGCCTTGTAGGCTCCGTCTTCCCAAGCGATTTCCCAGGCATAGTTGTCGCTCGCCCCGTAGCCCGGATCGAAGGTTACAAGCGGCTTGGTTTCGCCGTCCCAATCACTCGAATACGGCCAGTAAATCTGAAGTCCGGAAGACGACAGGTCGGCGAGCCACTGCTGCACGAGGGCGGCTTCGGATGCTTTTGTGCCGCCTTCTCGGGAGACGGCAACGGCCTGCTCGGACAGGTAGCTGGCAATCAAGTCGCGGAGGGGCTTTGAGTATTGGGCGCGCGTGGCTGCTCGCGCCTGCGGACTGTCCCCCACTCCGGCACCGGGGCTGGAGAGTAGGTCGCACATCATATACTCCTCGTCATAACCATTTGTGTTGGAGGAGTTTACCGCATTCCAAACTTCGGCTATGTGATCCGATTCGATGGGGAGCGAGGCCAGCATTCTCGCAACTCCTGGCTTGGAGAGGAGCTCGTATGTGGTGGCAGCAACAGGGTCGTTTCCGTCTTTTTCAGCCTTATCACAGGAGAACATGGCCAGTGCGCAGACGGCAGGCAGAAGGAAGAGTTTTACTTGTTTCATTTTGCGTCAGTTTATATTCTGGCGCAAATATGAAAGGGGAAAAAGAGTTTAAAAAGTTTGTAAACGTTTAACGGTTTCAAACGGCACTGGAAGCCTGTCTACCCGAGCCGTTTGAGACTTTTAAAAACGTTTTTGTGCTGCAAAAACAGCTATTAAGCGATAGCCGGAGATGGGAATTGTTTGATATAACCAAGGCGTTCTGACAGAGACTTATCAGCCTTTGCTACCTGAAGGTCATACTTGAGTTGCAATTGAAGCAGGGAATCCGCAGGTATTCCAAGAGCAGCTTCAACCATCAGGGCAGTGCGCGTAGAAACCGGGCGACGTCCTTTCAATATCTCGTTGACTACAGAATACTTAAGGCCGATGCGATCCGCAAACTGACGCTGAGTTATGTGACGGGATTTCAACTCGTCCCTTAGTACCTCCCCTGGATGGGTGGGTATAAAACCGAAGCCTAAATTAGTCATAACCTTCTACTTATAATGATTCGACAACTTCAGCAACCTGCAAATGGTTATCACCGGCTCACTCGCGGTTTTCCTGCTGGAAAATTCCAGCCTGTATTTCTTATCTATCGCCACCGATTCAATTCCGGACTTGTCCCCTGTCAGCATCTCATAATTCAGTGAGTTATACCTGAATAGATCCTCTATTCGTCTAACAGATTCAAGAATGTTAACGACCTTCACATATTTCTTCACCACCTGCGGCTGAAAGCGGTATTGCTTGTCTTTTGCCTTTCCCTTGTAATAAAGTTCAGATAAATACTCCTTGTCAAACTCAATAATCATGTCCTTTCGACCTTGCAAATATAACTATTCTTTTAAAAATTCACAATATTTGCGAACTTTTTACCTATTTGCAAAGATGAAAGGGGAAAAAGAGTTTAAAAAGTTTGTAAACGTTTAACGGTTTCAAACGGCACTGGAGGCCATTCTGCCCGATCCGTTTGAGACTTTTAAAAACGCTTTTGTGCTGCAAAAAACGCGTTTATTAAGAAAAGGGCGTTGTTATTTACCGCGGAAGGAGACAAAACGTGGGCGGTCGAAGTAATCTGGGATGATGCGGACGTCCGAAAAGCCGGCAGCAGTGAAGACCTCCGCCGTTTCGTCGGGAAGTTCGGAGTTGATCTCTACGATTCCGCAGCCTCCGGGCACCAGCACGCGAAGGGCGACGAGCGCGATTGCCTTATGGAAGGCGAGCGGGTCGCGGTCGGGGGCGAAAATTGCCATATGGGGTTCCCACCCGAGGACGTTCTGACGCATCTCAGCTTTCTCGGCCACCATCACATACGGCGGATTGGCGGTCAGCAGATCGAAACCACCTGTCTGGGGCTCCCCGGCAGCACTTAAAACAGCAGCCACCGTAGCCTCAACATCCAGAAGATCAGCCTTCACGAAGCAAGGCCTGAGAGCGCCCTTCGGAAGGCGCGACGCCCGGCCTGACTCAGTGCGGAACTGGCTGTCCGCCAGGTCAAGAGCGTCCTGCGAGAGGTCGGTAGCGACCACTTCGGCTCCGGGAAGGTCGAGCGCCAGAGTCCATGCGATGCAGCCTGAACCGGTACAGAGGTCCAGCACCCGGAGCGAGGCGGGATCTGGGCGAACCGGATCGGAGGCAGTGGCCTCCCCGGCGGGCCGCGCAGCCTGGCTGGCCGCCACCATCTCCTCGGCCTTGATGCAGAGGACTTCCGTCTCCGCTCGTGGAATCAAGGCGCGCTCGTCAACAGCGAAGCGGCGGCCGCAGAACTCGGTATAGCCGAGCACATACTGCAAGGGCTCACTTGCAGCCAGGCGGCGCATATCGTCCAGCGCCACATCCAGCAATTCCGCAGGAATCTCCGTAGTGGGCTCGGTAATATGCTGATAAACTGGGAATCCAAAGACCTCGGTGCAATAGTACATCACCATGCTTCGCGCCTCCTCCTTCGGATAGAGGGGAGCCAGGGCAGCAATGGAAATCTTTATGAAATGGGAGAGCAGCACCCTAGCCGTTCTCGATGATGTCCGTGAGGAAGGCGGTCATGTCCAGACCGGCGGCGCGGACCATCTTGGGAACGAGCGAGGCACTGGTCATGCCGGGGATGGTGTTGACTTCCAGGAAGTAGAGCCCGTCGGAAGCGAGGATGTAGTCCATGCGGACAATTCCGGAGCAGCCCAGATTCTCGTACACCTTGGTTGTGGTCTTCTGCAACAGAGCCACCACATCGTCCCCAACCTCGGCGGGGCAGACCTCGCGGCTGTGGCCATTATACTTGGCGTCGTAGTCGAAGTATTCGTTTTCAGAAACTATCTCGATTATTGGTAGGGTATGCACGACTCCGCCGGTACGGTAGGCAGCGCAGGTGAACTCACGACCGCTGATGCCCTGCTCCACCAGCACAGTGGGGCCTTCGGCAAAGGCATAACCCACGGCGGTGGCCAGGCCGGCGGCGTCCTTGACCATAGTGATGCCGAAGCTCGACCCGCCTATCGTGGGCTTCACGAACACCGGGAATATCAGGCGCGAAGCCACGTCGGCGGCGAATGCCTGCACATCGGCTCCCTTGTGGATGAAGGCGTCGGGGGCGCACTTCACTATTCCGAGATCACGGATATAACTCTTGCAGGCGTACTTGTCGAAGGCGATGGACGATACCGACGATGAGCAGGTGCTGAACGGAATGCCGAGCATCTCGAAATAACCCTGGAGCTGGCCGCTCTCACCCGGAGCACCGTGCTGAACGATATACACATAGTCGAACTTTATCTTTTCGCCGAGCACGGAAACGCTGAAATCCGTCTTGTCGATTTCCGGGCGCGCACCCTCGGGGAAGTTCACCTTCATGGCATCCTTCTTCTTGCAGGCGACGACCTGCCAGGTGCCGAAACGCGCGAAAATCTCGTAAACATCGTAGCGCTCGCCGTCCAGACGGGACGCCACGAACTCACCGCTGCGGCACGACACCTCCCATTCGGAGGAGTCGCTGCCGTACATCACTGCAATAGTTTTATACTTGCTCATTGTTTCAGAATACTTCGTTCAGAATAACAGGGGGCTATTCAAAATAATAGTCTTCCACAGAACCGGTCTGCTCCACCGCGTCGGCAATCTCGTCGCCGGTGCAGCTGAGGTCCAGATTTACTCCCGGAGGAGCGATGAAGCTTTCGTTCGCTCCGAAGCCGAAGCTGCCGTCGGCCACGCATTTCTTCATCCATATACCCCAGATGGGCAGGGCCATGTTGGCACCGCCGCCGAGGGCGATAGAATTGAAGTGCACCTGACGGTCTTCGCCGCCGACCCATACGCCGGCGGTGATGGACGGGGTGTAGCCGATGAACCAGCCGTCGGAGTTGTCGTTGGTGGTGCCGGTCTTGCCGGCGATGTCGCCTTCCAGCCTGTAGGTACCCCGCAGACGGTAGGCGGTTCCGTGATTCACCACGCCCTCCATGAGGTTGGCCATGAGGTAGGCGGTGCGCTCGCCGATGGCCTCACGCTTGCGGTTGGTGAACTCGCCCAGCACGTTGCCGTCGGCATCTTCAATGCGCGTCACGTACATCGGGCTGATGTAAACGCCCTTCGAGGGGAAGGTGTTGTAGGCCGCCACCATTTCGTAGGGAGCGAGGTCTGCCGGACCGACGCAGAGGGAGTAGACTTCGTCCACATGGGAGTGGATGCCCATCTTGTGCATCATCTCGGCCATGGCGTGCGGGCCGAACTGCTTCATGAGGTAGGCGGAGATATTGTTCGACGAGTGCGTGAGACCCCATTTGAGGGTGACGGACTTGCCTATCCATTCGTCTTTGTCGGTGGAACGCGGGGTCCACTCAGTGCCGTCGGTGGCAAGGAAGCTCTGGGGCACGCAGACGGTGCGGTCGCAGGGACTCATGCCCTCCTGCATAGCCAGGGTGTAGAGGAAGGGCTTGATGGTGGAACCAACCTGACGCTTGCCCTGGGACACGTTGTCGTACTTGAACCAGCGGTAGTTGGGCCCGCCCACATAGGCCTTCACGTGGCCCGTGCCGGGCTCCATCGCCACGAAGCCGCAGCGCAGTATGCCCTTGTAGTAGCGGATGCTGTCGTCCGGAGTCATGACCGTATCCACGTATCCTTTCTTATTATAGGCGAACACGCGCATGGGGACCTTTTCCTTGAACTGGGCAAGAACCTCTTCTTCCGGCTTGCCTGCCTTTATCTGAGTGCGGTAGCGGTCGCTCCAGCGGCGGGCGTTCTTCATGAGGCGCTCGCGCACGGCGGGCTCGGTGTCGTTCGCGAAGGGCGGATGGTTCTTCCAGCGGAGTTCCTTGTCGAAGGATTTCTGGAGATTGCCTCCCATCCATTCGGACACCGCTTCCTCGGCGTACTTCTGCATCTTGTAGTTGATGGTGGTATAGATGCGCAGACCGTCGCGGTCCAGGTCGTAGGGCTCGCCGTTAGCCTTTTTGTTCTTGTTGAGCCAGCCGTAGAACTCTTCCTGCTCCCAGCGCTGCAGGTCGTACTCGTAGTCCTCTTCGTACTGATAGGAACTGCGCTTGGGCTTCTGGGCGTTCAGTTCACGGCGCAGCAGGTCGCGGAAATAGGGTGCCAGACCGGCGTTATGGTCCTGCACCTGGAAGTTCAGCACTATGGGCAGGGCCTGCAGGGAATCCAGCTGGTTCTTGGGGAGATAGAGCCCCTTCTTCTTATAAGAGTTCTGGGCCATGCGGCCGAGCACGAAGTTACGGCGCGACAGGGCCTTTTCCGGGTTGATGGCGGGGTTGTAGCGGGTGGGCTTGTTCACCATGCCGATGAGGGTGGCGGCCTCCTCGACGTTCACCTCTATCGGGAGCTTGTCGAAGAAGGTTTCGCTCGCTGCGCGTATGCCGTAGGCGCTGCTGCCGAAGAAGACGGAATTGAGGTACATGTCCACGATCTCCTCCTTGGTGTAGTTGCGCTCCAGTTTTACCGCGGTGATCCACTCCTTGAGTTTGGTCCAGACCATCACTACGGCGCTCCAGCCGGGTACCTTGCTGTGCACCTCGCGGCGCGGATAGAGGCTCTTGGCGAGCTGCTGGGTGATGGTGGAGCCGCCTCCCTGGGAGGAGTCGCGCATGAGGAGGGTTTTGAAGAACACTCTCATGAGGCCCTTCGTGTCGATGCCTGAGTGGCGGTAGAAGCGGGCGTCTTCCGTGGCGATGGCGGCGTGCACCAGATACGGGGAGAGTTCTTCGTAGCTGACGAAGGTGCGGTTTTCTATATGGAAGGTGGTGAGCACCTGACCGTCGTCCGAAAGCACCTGGGTGGCCAGTTTGCTGTCGGGATGCTCAAGCTCTTCGAAGGACGGGATCCTGGCGAAAAGCCACACCAGAAGCACCAGCAGGAACACCAGCGCGAAGGGTGCGGCCAGGATAATCCAAAACCATTTGACTATCTTCTTTTTAGTGGAGTCTTTCATTTGAGTTTCGCTATGACCACAAAAGTAGTGATTTTTTCACTAACTTTGCCGCATGAAAGGAAACAATCTCGTAATTGTCGAGTCGCCTGCGAAGGCAAAAACCATACAGCGATTTCTGGGAGAAGACTTCACCGTCAAACCCAGTTTCGGACACATCAGGGACCTCAAGGACAAGACCCTGAGCATAGACCTTGACCACGGCTTCGCGCCGCAGTACGTGGTGCCCGACGACAAGAAGCGGGTGGTGGCGGACCTCAAGCGCCTGGCAGACAAGGCCGACATCGTGTGGCTCGCTTCCGATGAGGACCGCGAGGGAGAGGCCATCTCCTGGCATCTTACCGACGCACTCGAAATCCCTAAGGAAAAGACCCGCCGAATAGTCTTCCATGAAATCACCAAAGACGCCATCCTGAATGCGGTGAACAACCCGCGCGAGCTGGATATGAACCTCGTTAACGCCCAACAGGCAAGGCGCGTACTGGATCGTCTGGTAGGCTTCGAGATCTCGCCCATACTCTGGAAAAAGATAGGCCGCGGGCTTTCGGCAGGCCGCGTGCAGAGCGTCGCCCTCCGTCTCGTGGTGGACCGCGAGCGCGAGATCATCGCCTTCACCCCTGAGGCCTACTACCGCATCACCGGCAACTTCAGGATCGCCGGCAAGAGCGGCATCTACGGCAGTCTGGACAAGCACTTCGCCACCGAAGAGCAGGCCCGCGCCTTCCTGGAAGACAGCAAGGCGTCGACCTATACCATCGAAAACGTGGACCGCAAGGAGGCCGAACGCTGGCCGGCTCCGCCTTTCACCACCTCGACCCTCCAGCAGGAGGCGTCGCGCAAGCTGCGCATGCCGGTAAGCGTGACCATGCGCATCGCCCAGAGTCTCTACGAAAAAGGTCTCATTACCTACATGCGTACGGACTCCACAAATCTCTCCGCACTCGCGCTCGGAACCGCAAAGAAGTTCATCATCGACCAGTTCGGCCCCGAATACTCCAACCCCCGTCAGTTCAAGACCCACAGCAAGGGAGCCCAGGAGGCTCACGAAGCCATACGCCCCACCTTCATAGAGAACACCTCCATTAACGGCAATTCGCAGGAGCAGAAGCTCTATGAGCTCATCTGGAAACGCACGGTAGCGTCGCAGATGGCATCGGCCCGCATGGAGAACACCGAAATCACGGCAGGTATCAGCAACCGGCCGGAGAAGTTCATCATCCGGGGTGCGAGGATTCTTTTCGACGGTTTCCTGAAACTCTACTCCGAAGGCGTGGACGACGCCCCCGAAGAGGAGAGAACCGCCATCCTGCCGGAAATCTCCAAAGGCGACACCGCCACTGCCGTCCAGATGAAGGCCGAGTGCAAGTTCACCAAGGCCCCCTACCGCTATTCCGAGGCCACGCTGGTGAAGAAACTCGAGGAGCTGGGTATAGGCCGTCCGAGCACCTACGCCCCCACCATTTCCACCCTTACCACAGGCCGCGGCTATCTGGTTCGCGGCGGCAAGGACGGCACCAAGGTACAGGTACGCAACCTCAGCCTCAAGGGAGACGAGATCAGCGTATCCACCAAGACCGAAACCATAGGCGAGGAGCACGGAAAGCTGCTCCCGCAGGAGGTGGGAATGATTGTAACCGACTATCTGGTGCAGCACTTCCCGGACATCCTGGACTACGATTTTACCGCCAACGTGGAGAAGGACTTCGATATTATCGCCGAAGGCGGAAAGGTGTGGAACGATGTGATCAAGACATTCTACGATCCCTTCCATAAGGAGGTGGACGCCGATATGCACGACGGTCAGTACAGCAAGGTGGAGCGTCTGCTCGGAACGGATCCTGTGAGCGGCGAACCCATCAGCGCGAAATTCGGTCAGTACGGTGCTTACGTACAGAAGGGCGAAGGCGAGAACCGCCAGTTCGCCAATCTCGCCGAAGGCCAGCTCATCGAAACCATCACACTCGAAGAGGCACTGCAGTTGTTCGCCCTCCCGCGCACGGTGGGCAGCTACGAAGGCTCCGACATCGTGGCCATGAAGGGCAGGTTCGGTCCGTATCTCAAATGGAACTCTCAGAACTTCTCCCTCCCCAGGGGCAAGGATCCCCTAAAGGTGACGCTGGAGGAATGCATCGCCATAGTCGCGGCACAGAAGGACAAGCCGGCCGCGGGCGAGCCACTGGCCGAATTCGGAGACATAAAGGTACTCTCCGGCCGCTACGGCAACTACATCAAGTACAACGGCAGCAACTACCGTATCCCGAGGAACACCAAACCGGAGGAACTTACGGAGGAATTCTGCAGGCGCATCATCAGCGAAGGGGCACCCACTTCGTCCGGCAAGAAATTCCATAAACGCTTCAGCAAGAAATGAAGTACAATATAGATGATATAGACAGGAGAATACTCTACCTCCTGATCAAGGACGCCAGGGCTCCTTTCCTGGAAATCGCCCGCGAGGTGGGCATCTCCGGCACGGCCATCCATCAGAGGGTCGAGAGGCTCCGCGAAAAGGGTGTGATCACAGGTTCCCAGGTGCTGGTGGAACCCACCGCCATAGGTCTCAATGTGTGCGCCTTCGTGAACGTTGCCGTAACCGAAGCCGGAAAGCTCGGAGATGTCATCAAGGCCCTGAAGGAAATCCCGGAAGTGGTTGAATGCCACTTTATTACGGGCAAGTATTCACTGTTCGTGAAGATTTATTGCCGCGATAACGCCCACCTGATGGAGGTACTCATGGGCCGCATCCGCAATATCCCCTGCGTTCAGGGTACCGAAACCATGATCTCGCTGGAAGAGGCTTTCCAGCGCCAGGTCTGGGTGAAGGAATAAGGCGCGCCGCCTAAAGCATCAGCTCCGCCATCCGCAAGTCTTCCGGAGTCGTAATCTTGAAATTCAGTTTTTCCCCCGGGAAAAGGTCCACCGGGATGCCGAAGGCTGCCGCGACGGAGGCGTCGTCGGTATAGTCTTCGCGGTAGCCAATTCCGAAGTAGGCCGCACGGATGTCTTCGCTGCGGAAGATCTGGGGCGTCTGCACCGCCACAAGGCCGGTCCTGTCCGGGCCGATGCCGGGGGTCTCACGGAATTTGAGGGTGTCTGTTACGGGAAGGGCCGGGATGAGCGCGCGATGCTCCGCCATTACGGCGAACATGTCTTTGATGAGATTGGACGACACCAGCGGTCGCACTCCGTCATGAATGGCCACCAGGGCGCCGTCGGGCACCTTTTCAAGCGCCGCCCGCACCGAGTGGAAACGGGTGATTCCGCCGGCAGTGATGATTTGCGGAGTGTTGAAGACATGCTCCTGGCAGAGCTCTTTCCATCGGGCCGTTTCCCCGGACGGCAGCACGGTGATGACCTTGATTCCCGGAACGGCGGTTGTAAATGCGGAAATGCTCCTCTGGAGGACGGGTACGCCGCCAAGCGGCAGGAACTGCTTGGGCACGTCGGAACCGAAGCGGGTGCCGCTTCCGCCGCCGAGGGCGATGAGATATTTTTTTCTTTCCTCCAAGGTATGGCAAATGTAGTCATTTTTACTTAAATTTGTCTGCTTAATAATCCCAACGACCCAAATGGCATTTTTCTCTCTCAATCAGGAACTCGCAATAGACCTCGGAACGGCCAACACCGTCATCTATCAGAACGACCAGATAGTGCTGGACGAGCCGAGCATAGTGGCTATCGACAATAACAGCGGCAAGTGCATCGCCATCGGCCGACAGGCCAAGCTTATGCACGAGCGCAGCAACCCGGGCATCAAGACCATACGGCCCCTTCGCGACGGAGTGATCGCTGACTTCAACGCCGCGGAGATGATGATACGTGGTTTCATCAAGCATGTGAACAGCAAGCACCGCACCCTCTTCACCCCCAACCTCAAGGTGGTGGTAGGCATCCCTTCGGGCAGCACGGAAGTTGAAATCAGGGCTGTGCGCGACTCTTCCGAGCATGCCGGCGGACGCGACGTGTACCTGGTGTACGAGCCCATGGCGGCAGCCCTCGGTATCGGCCTTGAAGTGCTTCAGCCGAAGGGAAGCATGGTGGTCGACATCGGCGGCGGCACCACCGAAATCGCAGTCATCTCCCTGGGCGGCCTGGTGCTGCAGGACAGCATCCGTACCGCAGGCGACGTGTTCACCAGCGACATCCAGTATTACCTGCGTCAGCAGCACAATATCAAGGTGGGTGAAATCACCGCCGAGAAGATCAAGATCGCAGTCGGAGCGGTTATTCCGGATCTCGACGGCGAGGCGCCGGAGCCCTATGTGGTGCGCGGCCCGAACCTCATGACCGCCCATCCCGTGGAGGCTACCATCACCCACGAGGAAATAGCCCACTGCCTGGACAAGAGCATAGCCAAGATAGAGACGAGCATACTCCATGTGCTGGAGATGACTCCGCCGGAGCTCTACTCCGATATCGTGGAGAACGGCATCTTCCTCAGCGGAGGCGGCGCGCTCCTGCGCGGTCTCGACAAACGTCTCACCGACAAGGTGAACATCCAGTTCCATGTGGCCGAAGACCCTCTTCACGCGGTGGCCCGCGGAACCTGCATGGCTCTCAAGAATACCGAAAGCTATCCCTTCCTCATGCGCTAGCTTATGGCCGGCAAAGGACAGGGCTGGGTACTGGGCGCGGCAACCTTCATCGTTTTGGAGATTGCCGCCGTCTTTATGCTCTCCGGCAGCCGCAGCCTTCAGGATGTGTGGATGAACCGTGCCACCCACAGGGTGCTGGCGGCGATATGGAGCGGAGGGGAAAGCGTGCGCAGCTGGTGGTCGCTCCGGGAACAGAACCGGGTGCTGGCGGAGGAGAATCTGCTCTTGGCGGAAGCGCTGCGCAGGCTCGAAGGGCAGAAGACGGCCCTTTCCGGAGCCGTAGCCGATACGGTTACCGGGAACTGGCGCTTCACTCCCGCCACCATCGTCAAGATGAGCCGCAACTCGCAGCACAACTACATCATCCTGGACAAGGGAACGGCCGATGGCATCGTCCCGCGCAGCGGCATCGTCACCCCGGCAGGGGTTGTCGGAATCGTGAACGCCGTGGACGAGCACTTCTGCTACGGCATCACCCTGCAGAACGCCCTCGTGAGCGTTAGCGCGCGCATAGGGCACGACGGAACCGTGGCTCCGCTCGAATGGGACGGCCTTCACAGCCGGGGAGCCGTTCTCAAGAACCTGCCGGCGCATCTCGAGACAGCCCCCGGGGACACGGTCTGGACCAGCGGATTCTCCGGCATCTTCCCTCCGGATATCCCCCTGGGAATCACGGGAGGAAGCCGCCTTGTGGACGGAGCCGTGAAGGAAATGAAAGTGGAACTGTTCCTAGATTTCGGGGCGCTGCGGCACGTGACCGTGGTGGAGAATCTGGACCGGGAAGAAATCAAAAGGCTTGAAGGAGGGGCCGGAGAGTGAAAGACCGTTATTGGCTGATATACCTCCTGCTGGTTGCAGTGCAGATTGTCCTGGGGAACTTTCTGAACCTGGGACAGCTCATCACGGTGTGTCTGCTGCCTCTTCTGGTGCTGAGCCTGCCTGTGAAATACAGTACGCCTAAGGTCCTGCTCATCACCTTTGCCACCGCCATGATAGTGGACCTTCTGACTCACGGAATCCCGGGGCTGGGCACGGTAGCCCTGCTGCCTGTGGCCGCAGGCAGGCGCTGGATTATCCAGGCGGTGTTCGGCGACGAACTCTACGCCCGCGGGGAAGACCTGTCGGTGCATAAACAGGGCGTGCCCAAAATCGCCCTGGCGGTTCTGTTGGCCACTGCGGTTTATTTCGCAGTGTTCGTATGGGTCGATGCCGCCGGCACCCGGAGCCTCGGCTTCTGCACCCTGCGCTGGCTGCTCTCCACTCTCGTGAGCACTCTCCTGGAAATCCTTCTGCTATGGAAATAAACAACCGCACGAAGGTTCTCGGCATAGTGCTGGGGGTGGTCGTCGCCATCCTCGTGGGCCGGCTTTTCCAGATCCAGATCCTGGACGGCTCCTACAAGCGCGACGCCTCCAATAACTCCATGATCTACGAGACCATCTACCCGCCCCGCGGCATCATCTACGACCGCGACGACCGGGTGCTGGTGGGGAACAAGGTGTGTTATGACATTCTGGTTACACCCCGTGAGGTGACGGAGTTTGACACGCTCGCCCTTGCGGAGGCGCTGGGGATCACGCCGGAGTTTGTGCGCGAGCGCATGGCTTACTACCGCGAGCGCCGGCGGAGCATCGGTTACCAGACGCTCACCTTCGTGAAGCAGCTGCCGGTGGAGCGCTACATGCGCTTCGCGGAGACGGCCTACGCCTTCCCCGGCTTCCGCGGGCAGGTGCGCAGCATACGCGAGTATCCGTTCGACGCCGGCGGCAACCTGCTGGGCTACATGGGCGAGGTGAACGCCACCGACATCAAGGCGGAACCGGAGACCTATAAGGCGGGCGACTATATAGGCAAGACTGGTCTGGAGGCGATACGAGAAAAGGAACTCCGGGGAAAGAAGGGATATCATATTTTCTTAAGGGACTCCCGTAACCGCCGGCAGAATGCCTATGCGGACGGGGAGTTCGATCTGCCGGCGGAACCCGGCACCGACATTGTCACCACCATAGACGCACCGCTGCAGCAGTACGGCCAGCGCCTCATGGCTGGCAAGAAGGGGAGCCTCATCGCCATCGAACCGGCTACCGGAGAGATTCTGGCGATGGTCTCCAGTCCCGGCATCTCCGTGGACGAGCTGGCGAATATCGGACAGCACTACGGCCGTCTGGTGATGGACCCGAACCGGCCGATGTTCAACCGTACCGTGCAGGCATCGTACCCGCCGGGATCGGTGTTCAAGCTCGTGAACGGCCTCATCGGCATGCAGGAAGGGGTGCTGGAGCCCTGGTACAAGTATCCGTGCACGAGGGGCTATGCCTATTCGTCGAAACATAAGCTGGGCTGCCACGCCCACCGCTCGCCGCTGGATCTCACCGAGGCCGTAATGATGAGCTGCAACGCCTACTTCTGCTACGTGTTCAAAAATTTGCTGGAGAAGGGGCCCACTGCGGAATGCTTCGACCGTTGGCGCGACTATGTACTGAGCTTTGGATTCGGGGCTCCGCTGGGCAGCGACTTCCCCTCGGAACTGGGCGGCAACATCCCCACATCGAAGTACTATGATAGGGTTTACGGCGCACGGCACTGGCGCTTCAGCAACGTGGTGTCGCTCTCCATCGGCCAGGGAGAGATAGGCGCAACGCCGCTTCAGATAGCTAATTTGGCGGCGATTATGGCCAACCGGGGCTGGTACCGCGTGCCGCATATCGTGCGCTCGGGCGAGGAACGCTTTACGGAGAAGCACTACACCCTCGTGGATACGACGCATTTCGAAAAGGTGATACCCGGGATGTGGCAGGCGGTGAACGCGCCCTGGGGCGCGGGCGGAACGGCTGCTGCAGCCGCGGTGCCAGGACTGGATATCTGCGGGAAGACGGGAACGGCCCAGAACCCGCACGGCGCCGACAACTCGGTGTTCATCTGCTTTGCCCCGAAGGACAATCCTCGAATCGCGGTTGTCGGCTATGTGGAAGGAGGCGGCTGGGGAGGCAGTACCTCCTGCCCCATCGCTTCGCTGCTGGTGGAAAAGTATCTTACCGGGGAAATCTCCCGCCCCGCTCTGGAGGAGAGAATGCTTAAGCTGAGGTTTATCGATGAGTAATTCTTCACGCAGAAGCCTCGGAAAGGCGGTTGACTGGCGGCTGGTGCTGTACTGGCTGGTGCTGGTGGGCATCGGCTGGATAAACATCTACGCCTCTATCCATTCCAGTGAGCCGGCAAGCATCTTCGACTGGAGTTGCCGCAGCGGAAAGCAGTTTGTGTGGATACTTACGGCCACCGTGCTTGCCGCAGTGATACTATTTGCCGTGAATCCGCGGCTCTGGGAGGTAGTTTCGGTTCCGGCCTACTTTGCAGTGGTCTTCCTGCTGGTGGCGGTAATTTTCGTGGGAGCCTCGGTGAAGGGCTCACATTCCTGGTTCCGCCTGGGGCCTGTCTCCTTCCAGCCGGCGGAGATCTCGAAGATAACCACTTCGCTGGTACTGGCCACCATAATGGGCAAAGTTGGCTTCAGCTTCGCCAGGCGAGGCGATTTCCTGAAGGTCGCCGCCGTCGTGGCTCTGCCGATGCTGATAATTATCGCCGAGAGCGAGACGGGCAGCGCCCTGGTTTATGTGGGCTTCCTTTTCGCCCTCTTCCGGGAAGGCCTGTCGGTGTGGTACCTTGTGTTGATCCTGGCGGCGATAGTGCTGTTCATTCTGACCTTGAAGGCCGGTATCTGGGTCTCGTTGGGAGTGGTGGCCGCCGGAGGCATCGCCGGACTCGTAGTGCTGCTCCGCCGGCATCGTCCAAGGTCGCGCGAGAGGCGTTCCGCGCTCCGGCTGCTCCTGCTGGGAGTGGTGGCCGCCGGCCTTATGGCGCTGAGCACCCGCGTAGTGTTCGATAAGGTGCTGGCCGACCATCAGCGCAGCCGTATCGAGGTCCTGCTGGGAATGAAGGAAGACCCAGCCGGGGTGGGTTACAACGTGCGGCAGAGCATGATAGCCATAGGCTCGGGCGGCCTGTTCGGGAAAGGTTACCTTCAAGGCACCCAGACCACTTACGGCTTCGTGCCGGAGCAGAGCACCGATTTCATCTTCTGCACCGTCGGTGAAGAGTGGGGCTTCGTGGGCTGTCTCGCCGTGATCTTGCTATACGTCGCCCTGATTCTCCGAATCGCCAAGGACGCCGAACGCAGCCGGGAAGCGTTCACGCGCATCTACGGCTACTGTCTGGCATGCTGCCTCTTCATGCATCTGTTCATCAATATAGGCATGACCATAGGTCTCATGCCTGTCATCGGCATCCCGCTGCCTTTCATCAGCTACGGCGGCTCGTCGCTCTGGGCCTTCACAGTGATGCTCTTCATCTTCATCGCGCTGGACAGGCAGGAGAAGAAGTATTTTTAGTAAATTTGTAGGCTATGTTCAGTAAAGATATATATGTCGCACGCAGGCGCAGGCTCCTGGAGCTGCTCCGCGGGGAGAAGGGAATAGCCCTGTTTTTGGGCAACGCTCCCTCTCCGGCACAGTACAAAGACAATTGCTATAAATTCCGTCAGGACAGCACCTGGCTGTATTACTGGGGTATAGACGAACCCTATTTCGCCGCCACCCTGGACCTCGAGACCGGCGAGGAGACCATCTTCGCGGACGATGTTAGCATTGACGACATCATCTGGATGGGGCCGCAGCCCTCGGTGGCCGAGCAGGCCGCTTCGGTTGGAGTAGCCGGCAGCGCCCCGTACGCCAAGCTGAACCTTGTGGTGAGCGCCGCCATCGTCAAGGGTCGTCCTGTACATACCATCCCGCCCAGCAGGCACTACGGCTCTATGAAGCTGCAGGGCCTCGGAATCGACGCCCCGTCGGAAGCGCTCATCCGCGCCATCATCGCCATGAGGCTCGTGAAGCAGCCTGAGGAAATTGTGGAACTTGACGCCGCCGGAGTGCTCGGACAAAAGATGCACACCGTGGCGCGCAAGGGTATACGCATCGGCCGCGTGGAACAGGAAATCGTGGGCGAGATGGAAGGCGTGACTCTGGCCGAGGGCTGGGGGATCTCGTTCGAGACCATACTCACCCAGCACGGCGAGGTGTTCCACAATCACGGGCACGCTGCCGTCATCGAACCGGGAAAACTCATGGTGATAGACGCCGGCGCGGAGGGGAATTCCCACTACGCTTCGGACTTCACCCGCACCTATCCGACTTCCGGCAAGTACTCGGCAAAGCAGCGCGACCTCTACCAGACGGTGTGGGAGTGCCACGAGCTGGCGTTCTCGATGATCAAGCCGGGAGTTGCCTACCGCGACGTGCATCTGGCCGCCTGCCGGCACATGCTGGAGAATCTCTCACAGCTCGGGCTGGTTCACGGTTCGCTGGACGAAATGATGGAACTCGGAATTGCCGGCCTGTTCATGCCCCACGGGCTCGGCCACAATATGGGTCTGGACGTGCACGACATGGAGGACCTGGGCGAGGATCTGGTGGGTTACGATCCCGACCAGAAGCGCTCTTCACAGATGGGACTCAGGAGCCTTCGTATGGCGCGCCGCCTGGTTCCCGGCAACGTGATTACCGACGAACCCGGCATCTACCTGATTCCGGACCTGATAGCTCTCTGGAAGCGCGAGGGTACGGACAAGGGTCACGTGAACTATGCCCTTCTGGAAAAGGAATACCTCGATTTCGGCGGCATCCGCCTGGAGGACGACGTTCTCGTAACGGAAGACGGTGCCCGCAGGCTCGGAGGCAAGCGTCTCCCGGCATCGGCCGACGAGATAGAGGAAGCAATGCGTTTGGATAAAGAAAACAACTAGATATGGGACTTCTGGATGGAAAAGTGGCGCTCGTAACGGGCGCGTCAAGGGGGATAGGCAAGGCCATCGCCCTGAGGTTTGCTTCGGAAGGAGCGAATATAGCTTTTACAGATCTTAAGGTTTCGCAGGAAACCGTGGACGAGATTGCCGCCCTCGGCGTGAAGGTTCGCGCCTGGGAGAGCAACGCCGCCTCTTTCGAGGATACCGCCCGCGTGGTTGGTGAGATCGTGGCCGAATTCGGCCGCATCGACGTTCTTGTGAACAACGCCGGTATCACCAAGGACGGCCTGATGCTTCGCATGGAGGAGGCCCAGTGGGACGCCGTGCTCACCGTGAACCTGAAATCGGCTTTCAACTATATTCACGCTGTAACGCCCGTGATGATGAAGCAGCGCAGCGGCTCCATTATCGGCATGGCGTCGGTGGTTGGTATCCATGGTAACGCCGGTCAGGCAAACTATTCCGCGTCGAAGGCCGGCATGATCGCCCTTCACAAGAGTATGGCCAAGGAGCTCGGCCCCCGCGGCATCCGCGCCAACTGCATCGCTCCGGGATTCATCATCTCTGACATGACGGCAGCGATGCCCGAAGAGGTGCGCAACGAGTGGATCAAGACCATCCCGATGCGTCGCGGAGGCACTCCGGAAGACGTTGCCGGCGTAGCCCTCTTCCTCGCCAGCGATCTCTCCGGCTATGTGAGCGGCCAGGTGATTCCCGTCTGCGGCGGCATGGGCTGCTAGGTCTTATGGATGCGAGAATCTCGCAGATCAGTTTACGGTCGGCGGCGCTCAGCGTCGCCGATCTTGTCCTTCCGCGTGTCTGTGTGGTGTGTGGACGGACGCTGCTTCCGCGCGAGACTCACGTCTGTACCGCCTGCGCCGCCGACCTGCCACGGACTTTCTTCGCCGGGCAGCGGGACAATCCCATGGCGCTGGCGTTTAATGCGCTGGTGGAGAGGGAGCTGGGAGGGAGCCATGGAGTGGACACGCCCTCCGGAGCCTGCTCCCTGCCGACGACACAACCGTTCAGTTATGCAGCGGCTCTGTTTTACTATCGGGGAGATTCGCCGTACAGTCTGATTCCGCAGGCGCTGAAATACGATCGCAACTTTGGGGCGGGGCGGTATTTCGCCAGGATGCTTGGGCGGGAGCTTGCGGCCTCGTCGCTCTTTGCCGATGTGGACGCCATCCTGCCCGTGCCCCTTCATTGGCTTCGCCAATGGCGGCGCGGGTATAACCAGGCGGAGGTGATAGCGAAAGGGATTGCGGAGGAGTTGAAGGGCGGAGCTGAGGCCAGTGGCTCTCCGGCTCCACCGGTGCTAACCCGGGTGCTGAAGCGCGTGCGCCGCACCCGAACCCAGACCCGTCTCGACGCCGGCGGGCGCTATGCTAACGTCCACTCGGCCTTCGTGGCGGATGGAAAGGTATTGGGCAAGCCGCTCCATCTGCTGCTGGTGGACGACGTGTTCACCACCGGCGCCACGCTACTCGCCTGCGAACGGGCACTCCGTCGGGCTCTGACCGAAACCCTCGGCCCCGAAGCCGCCAGCCGGGTGCGCATTTCCGTTGCAACGCTCGCTTACGTGGGGAGATAAAAAAAGGAGCTCAGATTTCTCTGAACTCCTTTATGTCGGGAAGACTGGACTCGAACCAGCGACCCCGCGCCCCCCAGACGCGTGCGCTAACCAACTGCGCCACTTCCCGAAAGCGGACCGCAAAGATAGATATTTTTCGGAACATTGCAAAATAAACCATCGTTAGTCGCAAAAATGGCCCAAAATGCAACTAACCCCCGGTCGATACCAGGGGTTAGTTTCAAAAAAGGCGAAAAATGCGACTGTTAATAGTTCTCTGCCTTGAGCTCGAAGTAGCTCTTGGGATGGAGGCAGCAGGGGCAGACCTCGGGAGCCTTCTTGCCGATGACCACGTGACCGCAGTTGCGGCATACCCAGATGCGGTCGCCTTCGCTGGAGAAGACTACGCCGTCCTTGATGTTCTGGGCGAGTTTGCGATAGCGCTCCTCGTGGTGCTTCTCGATGGCGCCGACCATGCGGAACTTGGCGGCAATCTCCTTGAAGCCTTCTTCGTCGGCCTCCTTGGCCATGCGGTCGTACATGTCGGTCCATTCGAAGTTCTCGCCGGCAGCGGCCTCTTCGAGGTTGGCGACGGTGTCGTTCAGCTGGCCTCCGTTAAGATATTTGAACCAGAGCTCGGCATGTTCTTTTTCGTTCCCTGCCGTTTCCAGGAAGATCGCCGCGATTTGTTCGTAACCCTCTTTCTTTGCCTTGGAGGCGAAGTAGGTGTACTTGTTGCGGGCCTGGGATTCGCCTGCGAAGGCTTCCATCAGGTTCTTTTCGGTCTTTGTTCCTTTAAGGTCTTTCATGATATGTGATTATTAGAGTTTCGGATTTCACAAATGTAGCAAAAAAATCCTAAATTTGTAAGACTATGCAAGTACTGAAATTCGGCGGATCGTCGGTTGCGAACGCCACCAATATTTCGAGGGTTCTCGACATCGTGGGAGCCGCGGCGAAGAAGGGTCGCGTGATGCTCATCTGCTCGGCCATCAAGGGCTGCACGGACGAGCTGCTGGCGCTGGCCCGCCTGGCAGAGCGGCAGCAGGTAGAGGCGTTGGTGGAACTGGCAGGAGCCGACAGTGCCGGCGCAGCCAGCAGGGACTCGGAAGCCCTGCAGTTCGCGGAGAAGGTCCGCGACCTGAAGGCCCGTCATCTGGATATCATCCGCCGTCTTTTCACCGGAGCCGAGAGGGCCGAGGCGGAAGCGGAATGCCATTCTCTCTTCGCGGAGATGGCGGCGTCGCCCGCCGACGAAATGGTGACCTTCGGCGAAATCTTCTCCACCCGCATCATCGCCCGCAAGCTCGCCTGCGACGGGGTGATGACCAAGTGGCTGGACTCCCGCATCCTGGTGATTAAAGACAATCAGAACCTGACCTATAATAATATCTCCGCAGCCGTCGCCCTGAATCCCGACGTGCAGGTGTTCGTGGCGCCCGGCTTCATCGCCAGCACTTACGAAGGCAAGCGCACCACCCTGGGCCGCGGAGGCAGCGACCTTTCCGCGAGTATCTTCGCGGCGGCCCTGCAGGCGGATGACCTCCAGATCTGGACGGATGTCCCCGGCATCATGACCGCCAACCCGAAGGACGTGCCGGAGGCGCATACGGTTCCGGAGATGTCGTACCGGGCCGCCCTTGACATGGCGTCGGCCGGAGCGAAGGTGCTCTACGCCCCCAGCGTGCAGCCCGCCATGGACGCCGGGATCGCCATACGCATCCTCAACACCTTTGAGCCGGAGAATCCGGGAACGGTGGTGAGCTCCCAGACTGGAGCTGGCTGGACGGGAGTGGCAAGCATGACGGACGATACCGCCGGCGAAGCGCTCCTCACTCTGGTTGGCGAAACCCCGACCGACGGAAAAGCGGCAGCGGAAAGGGTGCAGAGGTGCCTGCGCAAGGCTGGAATCAAGACTCTGAACGCCTCTTCCGACGGCAGGAATGTGCACGCGGGCGTGAAGGCTTCGGTGGAGAATGCGGCGCTCTGCGCCATCCACCGGGAGTTCTTCGAGAACGCGCCGGAAAGCGTCATCAACCTGTATGTAGCCGGTTACGGCGCAGTGGGCAAGGCGTTCGTGGAGCTGCTGGAGAGCAGCGGTGCCGATATCGCCGCCCGCAGCGGACGAGTGCTGAGGATAGCTGGCATCGCCAATAGCCGGGAGTTTGTGATGGGGCCCTTGCATAATCGGCCAAAAACGTCAGACCCCCTGGCAAAATTCGAGGGGGGTCTGTCAAAATCGGCCAAAAACGCAGGGGCAGGCAGCGATTTTGTGGCCGCGGTGAAGGCGGAGGCGCCGAGAGGCAGCATCTTCGTGGACCTGACAGACAGTGAGACGATCTGGCAGGAGTACGTTGGGCTGCTTCGCGAGGGAATCAATATAGTGAGTTCGAACCGGCGCTCGTTCGCAGTGCCGTATGCGGACTACGCCGCGATCATGGCGGCTGCGGCCGAAAATGGCTGCTTCGTACGGCACGAGACAACGGTGGGCAGTGCCCTGCCGATGCTCGGGAGCATGTCGGCCAGTGCTAACGCGGGTGAGGAGATCGTGAGCATCGAGGCGGTGGTGAGCTGCACCCTCAACAGCATCCTGAGTTCGTACGCACGTTATCCCGGCAGCTTCGCGCAGACGGTGCGCCGCGCCCAGGAAGAGGGGCTGACGGAGGCGGACCCGAGGGTGGACCTCGCGGGCAGGGACGCCCTCCGCAAGCTTCTCATTCTTGCCCGCGAGGCGGGGATACCGCTGGAAGAGGAGGATGTGCGGATCGTCCCGGCTGTGCCGGAAAAGCTGCTGGCACTGCCGCTGCCGGAATTCTACGAAGCGCTGGAAAAGCTCGAACCGGCCTTCGATGCTGCCGAAAAGGCCGCTGCGCACTCCCAGTGCCGTCAGAGGTTCCTCGCCAGCGTCGTCCGGGATCCCAAGGCTCCGCTTGGGTATCGCGCTGAAATCGCCATACAGAATGTTCCCCGTTCGCATCCCGCCTTCCGTATCCTCGGAAGCGAGAACGCTGTTATCCTGCGCACCACGCTGCATCCGGATCCGCTGCTCATCCAGGGCCCGGGAGAAGGAGCGCGAATGGCTGCAGGAAGCATCTTAAATGAGATTTTGAAATGAAAGTCGCTGTCGTAGGGGCCACCGGCCTCGTTGGTACAAGAATGTTGGAAGTGCTGCAGGAGCGGCATTTTCCGGTAGACGAACTGCTGCCCGTGGCTTCGGAGAAGTCGGTCGGCAAGAAGGTCGTTTTCGGCGGCCGCGAGTGGACGGTCCTTTCGGCCGATGATGCCATCGCCGCCAAGCCTCAGCTGGCACTCTTCTCAGCCGGC
This sequence comes from Bacteroidales bacterium, assembly GCA_017412645.1. Classification (GTDB taxonomy): domain Bacteria; phylum Bacteroidota; class Bacteroidia; order Bacteroidales; family UBA932; genus Cryptobacteroides. Next base: position 23,682 of record JAFPWX010000024.1, read on the forward strand.
GGAGGAACGTCTTCCGAGTTGGCACCGAAGTTCGCCGCCGTTGGATGCCGAGTTGTTGACAACTCGTCTTTCTGGCGCATGGACCCGACGAAGAAACTGGTGGTGCCGGAGATTAACGGCGACGTGCTGGGGCCGGACGACTGGATTATCGCCAATCCCAACTGCTCCACCATACAGATGGTGCTGCCCCTCGCGCCGACACATAAAGAGTTGGGTATCAAGAGAATAGTGGTTTCCACTTACCAGAGCGTGACGGGTACGGGCTACAAGGCCATCGCCCAGATGAACACCGAGCGCGAGCTTGCGGAGAAGGAGCGCGCTAAGGCTTCCGAGGCCGCGGGATCCGCCGACAGCGCCTCGGGTTCCGCCGGCATGCTCGCTCCCGCTACCGCCCTGCCGCATTGGGGCTCCTACCCCGCCGTCTACCCGTATCCCATCGACCAGAACATCCTTCCTCACATCGACTCTTTCCTCGAGAACGGCTACACCAAGGAGGAGATGAAGATGGTGAACGAGACGAAGAAGATCCTTCGGGACGACTCCATCGCCGTGACCGCCACCACCGTCCGCGTGCCGGTGCAGGGCGGGCACTCCGAGAGCATCAACGTGGAGACGCTGAAGCCGTTCACCGTGGAGCAGCTGCGCTCCCTCATGGCCTCGCAGCCGGGAGTGGTGGTGCAGGACGACCCGTCGCGTAATATTTACCCGATGCCTCTCTACGCATGGGGTCGCAATGAGGTGTTCGTCGGCCGTATCAGGCGAGACTTTACCGTGGAGAACGGATTCAATTTCTGGTGCGTGAGCGACAATATCCGCAAGGGAGCAGCCACCAACGCCGTGCAGATTGCCGAATTGCTTCTAAAGAAAGGACTTATATGACACAGAAAAAACACAACTGGCTGCTGTATGCCCTGATAACCATGATTACCTGGGGTGTATGGATGACGTTCTCGGATCCCACCCTGGGGCAGATCTATCTCGGTGTTCTGAGCGACTTCCCTTCCGAGATGGTGTATGTGATCTGGGCGCTTTCGATGATTCCATGCGCGCTGTTCGCACTGAATAACATCAAGTGGAAGTTGGACGTTCGGCCGAAGACCGTGGCTCTGAGTATGGGTGTCGGGTTGCTGGGAGCCGGCGGACAGCTGGTGCTGTTCCTCGCGCTTAAGTATGCGCCGTCCTATCTGGTGATGCCGATGATTTCCGTGGCGCCTATCGTTACCGTGCTGCTGTCGGCCACCATCCTTAAGGAGAAGGTTTCTAAGTTGGGCATTCTGGGCATAGTGCTGGCATTCGTGGCAATCATTTGCTTCGCGATGCCGAGCGACACCGAAGGCAGCGCCCATGGCTGGCTCTGGATAGTGCTGGCCGCGGTGGTGTTCATCTGCTGGGGTATCCAGGCTTTCGTGATGAAGCTCGCCAACAACCACACTCCCGACGCCGAAAGTGTGTTCGTTTATATGGCGATCGCGGCTGTGGTGCTCATTCCAGTGGCCTTCCTGCTGAAATCGCCCGCCGCCCTGGCCGCCTATGGCTGGGCCGTTCCTATGAAAGTTTTCTTCGTGCAGATTCTCAACGCCATCGGCGCGTTCACTCTGGTATACGCCAACCGTTACGGCAAGGCCATGGTCATCGCCCCGCTGGCAGACGCCTGCTCGCCGGTGATCTGCTGCCTTCTTTCGATAGTGCTGCTGCTCATCGCGCACATGAACGCCCTGCCCTCCGTGTGGCAGATCTGCGGCATGGTGGCAGCCATCAGCTGCGTGCTGATTTTCTCGAGAGAGTAACTGTTATTTAAGGATACTGGTATGAAAAGGGTTGTTTTTCTTTTAGTGCTTTTGCTTCTTTCGACATTTAGCGCCTTTGGGCAATATGCAAGTTCTGAACCCGTGGATTATTCTCAGACGCGTGAATACAAACTGGCCAAGACTGCGTATTACAGCGGCATTGCTGTCTTTTGCGTAGGAGCCGCTTCGTGGGTTACCGGAAGCATTATGACCACAGTGGAAATGAATCGTTATACCAACAATCACCTCACTACCGGAACGGCAGAAGAAATTATCTCGCTAAACAATGAAGCCAAACAACAACCGGAGTATAAAAGAGCCGCTACAATCCAAACAGTAGGCTTTGTTGCTACCGTTGCCGGTATTGGAGTGTCTTTGCTAGGTAAAAGAAAAATCAAAAAAATCGAGAATGCTGCCGGAGAAACTGTTGCCACTTTAGGTTACGGTTTTACAGGAAGCGGCATACAGTTGGCTTTATCTTTCTGATTTCATTATCCACTCCTCCGAGGCGAATTTGGAGGAGGCGAGAGTGTCGATGGACGCGAAATCGGCTGCCGAAAGCCGGATTTCCGCTCCGTCGGCACTTTTCAGATATTCGTGCAGCGCGGCTTCGACTGCGTCCAGCGAGGCAAACTGCGGGAGATAGTCACGGACATTGGTTACGCGGCTACGGACCGAAGCGACACCTTTAAGGTTCAGCTTCGACGAGCCTTCGACATTGAGGGCGGCGGTGAGGGTATCGATATCCACATTATACATAAGGGTGCCGTGCACGAGCTCGCGGTTATGCCAGACGCTGCGGGCGTAGCCGGAGATTTTGCGGCCTTCCACGAAAATATCGTTGCGGCCGGAGAGTTCTGCCGGGAGACCGAGGGACTGAAGGGCCTCCGCAAAGAGGTCCGGGGAGACGGTGCCGATCGGCCCGGCAAAGCTGTAGTTGAGGTTCTGGAGGTCGTGGTAGACGGCGCCGCCTCCCGTGACGCGGCGGGCGAGCTTGATTCCGTTTTGACGGAGATATTCGAGGTTGACCTCCTGCGCCGCCACCTGGTTATGGCCGATGATGACCGACGGCTCGTTGCGCCATAGGCGGAAGACGGGTTCGGAAGGGCCGCATTGCAGCAGCCACTCGTCGAACGCCATGTTCCACCATGGGTTGGTGCAAGGGATGTCGTAGTAATTCATGCGGAAGGGTTTGCTACTTCTGGAGCGCCTTGAACATCGCCACGTAGCGCTCGGCGGCGGCGGCGAGTTCGGCAAGGGAGACCTGTTCGTCGGGCCGATGGGCGAAGCGTATGCTGCCGGCTCCGCAGATGGCGCGGTGCTCGAAGTTTGTGAGATGCGGTGCATCCGAGCCGAACGATGCCGGCGCAGCCTCGAAGCCCGGGATGGTGAACCAGCGCGACGGAGTGTCGCCGCCGATTTCCTTCACGTCCGCTCCTCCCTCGGCGGCCAGACGCTTGACTTCTCCCGCCACGCGGCCGTCCGAAAGGAAGGTTGTGCGGAAGTAGAGGCGGCAGCGGAGTTCGGGGCTGAGCACGTTCTGGGCGTTGTCGCTATGCAGGCGACCGATATTCCAGGTGGTGGGACCGAGTTCTGGGTCGGTGCCAAAGTCTACGGCGCGAAGAGAGTTCACAAAATCCACGAATGAATCGATCGCGCTATGGCCGAACTGCGGGTAGCCGCTATGGAAGGCCTCGCCATGGAAGACGAGTTCGAATGCCTTGGTACCCTTGCAGGCCGATACCATCTTACCTTCGGTGGGCTCGCCGATAATAAGATAGGGGGCGCGGAAATCCGTTTTGGCGAAGGCCTTGGCTCCCCAGGAGCCGGTTTCCTCGCCGCTCAGCAGTAGGAGGCCGAAACCGTCGAGCCCCTCGGCGGCCAGCTGGCGGCACGCGGCATAAAGGGCGACGATCTGGCCTTTGGCATCGCACGCCCCGCGGCCGAATACCATCTCACCCGCAACAGTCGGAGGAATGTACGGTGGAACGGTGTCCATGTGGGTGCAGAACACCACGCGGGGTTCGCCCCAGGAGAAAAGGAGGTTGCGACCGCCTTCCGGGACGTCCCAGGACTGGACTCGGGGGCACACAGCGGGTTCGGGACCAGAACCTGCAGCGGAGCCGGCAGCGCCTCCTGACACCGGACCGGCCAGGGCCTTCTCCAGATAATCCGCAAGAGGCTTTTCGGCTCCGCTGGTGGAGTCGAAGCTGAGGATATCCAAGAATAGTTTGCGGTCGATTGCAGCCATATCGGTCTGGGGATTAAAGGCGCCGGTCAAAAAAGACTATGCGTTAAATCTGAGCGAAAGTGATCAGGTAAATCGCCGCGGCAAAGGCAGCGCCGCAAAGGGGAGCCAGCGCGGGAATCCAGCTGTAGCCCCAGCCGCTGTTGCGCTTGCCCTTGATGGGCAGGATGGCGTGGGCCAGACGCGGGGAGAGGTCACGGGCGGGGTTCATGGCGTAGCCGGTGGTGGCGCCGAGCGACATGCCCAGCGACATAATGACCGCCGTCACGGGGAATGCGCCCACACCGCCGAGGCCTACCGGAACGCCGCCCACCGCAGCCACGTTGCCGCGGGAGCCAAGGGCCATGATGAGGAACACCAGCACGAAGGTGGCGATGAACTCGCTGAAGAAGTTGATAGGCTTATGCTCGATGGCAGGCATGGTGCAGAAGCAGCCGAGCATGCCGTCGGGATTGTCGGCAGTGGCGGCAAAGTGGTCAGCGTAGAAGGCGTACACCAGCACCGCACCGGCGAAGCCGCCGAGCATCTGGGCCACCACGTAGGGCAGCACGTCGCCCCATGGGAAGAGGCCGCCGAGGGCGAGGCCGAGCGAAACTGCCGGGTTCAGATGGGCGCCGCTGTAGGGACCGGCGATGAACACGCCCGCCATGACTGCGAATCCCCATCCAAGGGTTATGACTATCCAGCCGGCGCCCTGAGCCTTGCTCTTATTGAGAGTGCAGGCGGCGCAGACTCCGTCTCCAAGGAGCACCAGTGCGAGGGTGCCCAGGAACTCGAAGACGCATTTCATGAAAAGACTAACTTCCATAGTATTCCTTATTAATTCTTTTTACCGGATAAAGTTCTGCCGACGGCGTCTGCCCAGCCGGCCTTTTCGGCATCGCGCTGGGCCTGCGGGTTGAATTCAGTCTCGGCCTTCCAGTAGCGGCGGATTTCGTCGACACTCTTCCAATAACCCACTGCCAGACCGGCCAGGTAGGCCGCTCCCTCAGCGGTAGTTTCGGTGATCTGCGGACGGACGACGCGGGTGCCGAGCACGTCGGCCTGGAACTGCATGAGCAGGTTGTTGCGGGACGCGCCGCCGTCTACCTTGAGGGTACCGAGGTGTACGCCGGCGTCTTTCTCCATTGCCTGAGCGATATCCATGGTCTGGAAGGCTATGCCTTCGAGGGCTGCGCGGGCGATGTGGGCGGCAGTGGTGCCGCGGGTGATACCGCAGACGGTGCCCTTGGCGTAGGGATCCCAGTACGGGGCGCCGAGGCCGGTGAGGGCCGGCACAAAGTAGACGCCGCCGTTGTCGGGCACGGACAGTGCCAGTGCCTCAACCTCCGACGAACTCTTGATGATGCCGAGGCCGTCGCGCAGCCACTGCACCACGCTGCCGCCGACGAAGATGGAGCCTTCGAGGGCGTAGTCGACCTTGTCGCCAATCTTCCAGGCGATGGTGGTGAGGAGGTTGTTGCGGATCATGATGGGCTTGCTGCCGGTGTTCATGAGGAGGAAGCAGCCGGTGCCGTAGGTGTTCTTGATGTCGCCCGGGGTGGTGCACATCTGCCCGAAGAGGGCGGCCTGCTGATCACCCGCGATGCCGGCGATTGGCACTTCGTGGGCGAAGATGGTGGTTTTCGTGTGGCCGTAGATTTCGGAAGACGCCGCCACGCGCGGAAGCATGCTCTCGGGGATGCCGAAGAAGTCCAGCAGCTCCTTGTCCCACTCCAGCGTGTGGATATTGAAGATCATGGTACGCGAGGCGTTGGAGACGTCGGTCACGTGCACCTCACCGCGGGTGAGGTTCCACACCAGCCAGCTGTCGACCGTACCGAAACGGAGCTCTCCGCGCTTGGCCTTTTCGGCTGCGCCGGGGACGTTGCGGAGTATCCAGCGTATCTTGGTGGCGGAGAAATACGGGTCCGGAATGAGGCCGGTCTTTTCGCGAATCTTCAGGGCCATTTCCGGGGAGATGCCTTCGCAGAACTCGCTGGTTCGGCGGTCCTGCCAGACGATGGCGTTGCACACCGGCTCGCCGGTTGCGGCATCCCAGACGATGGTGGTTTCCCTCTGGTTGGTGATGCCTATGGCCGCGATGTCGAGGCCGTTTATGTCCATCTTGGTAATGGCTTCCGCGATGACGGAGGCCTCGCTGGACCAGATGTCTTTAGGGTCGTGCTCGACCCAGCCCGGACGGGGGAAATGCTGGGGGAATTCCTTTTGTGCTACGCTTCTGATGTTGCCTTCGTGGTCGAAGACTATGGCTCTCGAGGAGCTGGTTCCCTGATCCAGGGCGAGGATAAATTTTTCCATGTCATTAAATATGTAAACAAAGGTAACCCTTTTTTCGGAGTTTTTCAACAATAAAAAGGAATCATCGCCCGCGGGGAAGACCCTGCGGGCGATGAAAAGCGATTCCGGTTATTATGTCTTAGTCCATGACGGGACGGATGGAGTAACCTTTGGAGCGGTAGCCGTGATTGACATTATAATCTGTAGCGGAGTGAAGATAACACATCGAGGCCTCTGCCGGTGCCCACTCATTGCCATCGCTGATAAAGGATTCCACCAGAGTGGAAGACCAATAATATCCATATGTGGAGCAGTCTCGTGGATCCACATTAAAGATGTTACCTGCCAGCGGGAATACTATGCTCTTGCCGTTCTTTTTGCTGGTAAACTTGATGGCAGCGACTCCGAGACCCGGATTGGTCTCAGTCTTGAACATCCACCCTATTCTTTTCAGGTATACTATATCACAATTATCCAGCAACTCCTGCCATTCAGCCTTGGTGGGCATGCGCCAGCCGTTGCCAAGTATCACATGGGCGGCATCGTCTTCCGGATCAAGGACGGTTTTGTTATCCACTACACCATTCCCTTCGTGGGTATTATACTTTGTAACGATCAAATGATCGTCGCCGGTTCCATATGCCAGGGAACCACTCTCCCTAAACTTATAGGAAACCATGTTGTAACCCTTACTCTTCCCGTCTTTCCATGTTGTTACGTTTACGCCCCAGGTCTGGCCATACTCTAAGCCGTTGTAATAGGTTTCCACCTCGCCCCATGCATAATAGTCTCCATACTCAGAGGGTTTGGTGGCACCAAGGTTCCATCCACGCCACTTGACCGAGAGGCCAAGGTCCACAACTTCCTCGGAAGTTGGTTCCAATACATGTACCTTGCACTGTACTTGTTTGCCTCCGGCAGTTGCGGTTATCACGGCTTCGCCCACACCGACGCCTGTAATCAGGCCTTTGGATACGGATGCGGTATAAGAGTCTGAAGTATTCCAGTATACCGTAGTGTTCGCCGGCACGTCGGTAGCAGTAATTTGCTTGCTTGTTCCTACTTCAAGATTTATTTCCGTCTCACTGAGAGAGAAGGCTGGCGTCTCATTATTATCGCCCTTAACCGGACGGATGGTCAAACCATGTTCGCGTGCCTGTCCATCCGGGCCTGCAGTTAGGAGACCATTAAATGCGGACTTTTCAAATCGGAAATACCAGGCATAATAAGTACCTCCCTGATTCACCTCGTTGATCCAATAGTTGCCAAAGTCGTTATCGCTCAATTTAAAGCCGTTATTAAACTTGTATCCGGCACCGGGCAGGAAGATGCTTTTGCCGTTAATATTGCTCGTAAATATGAATCCTTTCACTCCGTTAACCTTAACTAAGTCCCAGGAGCAATTAGCACACAGCTCTTCCACATCAGCCTTTGTGGGAATACGCCATCCATTTCCAAGAATAACATTGGCAGCATCATCCTCCAGCTCCAACTTCATAATGTTATCTGCTACATGATTACCACCCTCGTCAGATGCAGTTTTATCATCCACGTATTTGGTCAGCGCCTGAAGGCCGGCATCCCACCATTTGTAATCCTTACGCCAGTATTCGGCCTTGGGAGCCGTTTCTCCCCAAGCGAAATAATCGCCGTATTCCTCGGGTTTTGTGGCACCCAGATTCCAACCGCGCCACTTGATGCCGCTGGGAAGTCCAAGATCCACCTCCTCAACACCCTCTTCTATTTCGCCACCACCTGGACCACTACCGCCAGTGACCGTCACCTCGCAGGTCGCGGACTTGCCGCCGGCACACGCCGTAACGGTTGCCACTCCTTCTGCCAGGCCCTGCACTTTAGCCTCAATATCAGAAATGGCTCCTACGGCCAGCACTTCGGGCTTATCACATTTCCATTCCACCGTTACTTTGGCGCCAGAGGGCTGGATGACTGCTGTGAGCTTCTGCTCCTCGTCTATGGCAAGCGTGACAGGCGCGGGTTCAATGACGATGCTTTCGATTGTTTCTTCTCCGCCACCGGACACCACGGTTACCTTGCATTCCGCCTTGGCAGAGCCGAGATAGGCCGTAATGATGGCTTCGCCGGGATCCCGGCCAGTTACCAAACCGCCTTTGTAGGGAGTTCCGTCTGAGGCGACATCATCCCTCTCTATCACCAACGCAACATTCGTATTTGAACTCACCCAAAGAGCGTTCTTTTCAGTGACATTCTCCGGCAGGATCTTAGTAATCTCCAACTGCTCGCTGAGGCCGGTAGTTAGGGTAAGCTCCGTCTTGTTGAGAGTAATGGATGTTGCTTCCACCTTGTCGTCTCCATTTCCGGACTTCTTTACCGTAATCTTGCAAGTTGCCTCTTTGCCTTCGATGCTGGCGGTAATGGTGGCCTCGCCTTCACCCACGGCCGTAACCAGACCGGCGGGGAGATACGTTCCGTCCATCGCGACCTCGTCGCCTGTTGTTACGGTGGCCACATTTTCATCGGAACTGCTCCAAATCACTCTGGGACCTGCCGGAAGCTGCGGTTCCACAGTGACGGCAAGCTGCAGGGTTTCGCCTACCGTCAGTTCGGCGCTCTCCCTGTCCAGGGAAATCTTTACCTGGTCGGTGCCGCCACCGTTTAACAATTGATTGAGTTCTTCGTTGTCGCAGGCCGCAAAAAAGGCCAGCGAACAGGCCAGAATGGCATAGAATAACTTTTTCATAATACTATTGTCACACGATTTTTGGCGAAGATAGGTAAAACCCGTCTCCGCCAAATAGTACGAAAGAACTATTTTATATTATTCCGAGCTGACTAGCGACAGAGAGCATCTCCGAATTGTTCCTCACAGCCATCTTGAGGTAGATGTTCTGCTTGTGGTTCTTCACGGTGTAGACGCTCACGTGGAGCCGGTCGGCTATTTCAGCTGCCGACAGGCCTTCGCGGCTCAGGCGTATGACTTCGAGTTCCCGCGCGGTAAGTCCCAGTTTCTTTACTTCACGCGAGCGTTCCTCCATCAGATTTACAATGTACGACGCCACGTCTTCCGCCACGAATCCTTCTTCGTCACCGAACAGTTCCCGGCAGCGGGCGCGGATGGCTTCTTCGTCCATGGAGACGATGCCCCGCAGCGATTCGGAGATCTTCCTGTTGAACTGGGGGCTTGTTAAATCTTTGGAAACCAGACGCAGAAGCTGTTCTTTCCCGCGGTCGAAAGCGACAAGACGGCGGTTATAGACCATGGCTGTGACTATAATGGCGGCAAGTGTCGCAGCCAGGAAGCAGAGCAGCACCACCCAGAAACGCATGCGCGCTATCCTCGCCTCCTTGAGGGATGTCTCGTAGCGGGTTTCCATCTCCTGGAGGCGGGCGTCGGCCTTCTGCTGCATATAATACTCCATCGCATACACATACTGCTGATGGGCCACGGCGGCGTTCTGCACATCGCCGGCCTGGGTGTAGAGCAAGACCAGGTTGTTCCAGCACTGGCTCTGCATGAGGTAGTCGTCGCCCCGAAGGCCGGAGAGTACGTTCTCACAGCAGGCGATGCCGTCGCGCCAGTTGCCTCCCTGACGATACCAGCGCATCCAGTACGGCAGGGCCTTCGCGGCGAAGGAAGAGTCGCGGGACACGGCAACTGCCCGGTCGATACACTCGCCCGCCCTGGCGTAGATTTCCTTGTCGATACTGGAATTGAAACGGTTGAGGCCGATGTAGGCCTGGCTCATCTGCAGAAGGATGTCCGCCTGAAGATTCGGGCTGACGGAAGCGAAGGTCATGGCTTCCTGAAGAGTAGCAAGGGCTTCGGCGTCCTGGGCCTCACCCTCGGTAATGGCTCCGCAGAGCTGGAGGCGGCCCTTCTGGAGCAGCGCGGTGGCTATCAGGGTGTCGGTGCCGTCTTCCCGGGCAAGACGCTCAGCCTCGGTGGCGTGTTCCCAACCCTGGGCGTCGCGCCAGGTCATGATATCGAGGGAGGCAAGACGGCTCAGCAGGAGGGATCTGCCGCCCCCATTTAAGTCTTTATCTGACAACGCTTTAAGTATGGCTTCCGTGGCCGGTTCCCACTCTTTCAGGGATGCGTGACGCTCGCTTTCCGCAAGCAGGTCGCGCCAGGACTCCTCCGGGGCAGCAGAATTCCGGCAGGAGACCGGAGCCGCCAGCACGGCAGCGGCAAGAAGTATGACTTTCAGAGCCTTCATTCCCCGCAAAGATATGCAAAAAGTAACAATCCGGGATTATTGTTATATTTGTAAGTTATGAAAATCGTCATTTCAGGATACGGCCGCCTGCGCGCACTCGGTGCCGTGATAACCAGAAAGTAGCTGGCAGGGCCGCAGTAATTGTTTTAGAAAAAGCTTTTAAATAAATCGTCAAAACTATTTGTTTTTGACGATTTATTATTTTATCTTCGCGGCAGTAAAGATTCGAAGATGATAAACGGAATCAAAGAACAGATGCTTGCTTTGTTGGAGAGCAGAGGCGAGGTCTCAGCTGCGGAATTCAGGGCTTTAATGCCCGGTGTGCCGGAACAAACCGTTTTTTCCCGCATCCGCTCTCTTGAAAGATCCGGATTGCTCTACCAGAGCGGTCGCGGTAAATACTCCCTTGGGACAAAACCGGTATATAAAGAAGAGATATTTCCTAAAATGATGGAGTTGAGTTCCGCGCTCACGTTAGAGTTTGTTGGGGCCACGCTCTGTATATCATCTTTGGACAAATCAAACATTTTAATCGAGACCGACAGAGTGGAGGTCGACAGAATGCTGATATTTCTACGGGAGAGGTATAAAGGTGTCTATAGCCTGCGAGAGGCTATTCGCAACAGGGAATTCTTGAAAGACGCCATCATTGTCAAACCAATAATCACCGACGCTCCGTTAATACTTGCCGAAGGATTAACCGCTCCTTCTCTGGAGAAGAAACTCGTGGACCTTATTGCGGACAGGGCGTTTTTCCATTTTGAAGACAGTGATTTGAAACGGGAGTTTCAGCGGGCGTTCGAGGTGTACCCCATAAATATAAACAGGTTGCTGCGCTATGCCGGGAGAAGGAATGTCGCCAAAAAAGTAAAAGCTCAGATTGCCAGCCTCAATAGCGAAAGACTGGATGCCGTTTCCATGATTCAACGAACCTTAGCCGGTCTGCCGGTACTGAGGGCATGGTTGTTCGGTTCGTGGTCGAGGATGGAAGAAAGGGAAAACAGCGACATAGACCTCCTTGTAGATTTCGACAAATCTGCCGGCGTGAGTCTGCTGGACCACGTTGGGTATCAGCAGGAGCTCGAATCGCTTCTGAACCGCCCGGTAGACCTGGTAACCAACGGAACGCTCTTCCCTCACGTTGCCAAAAACGTAAACAATGATAAGTATTTAATCTATGAGAGAAGAGCTTAGGGATCCCGGTCGTCTGGAGCACATCCTCGCTTCAATAGACCGCATATACAACTTTGTTGAAGGCCATATTGCGGAGGACCTGAAAGGGGATTCGCAACTGTTTTACGCGGTAGTTAAGAATTTGGAAATAATCGGCGAGGCGGCCTATATGCTGTCTCCGGCATTTAAGGAGAATCATCCCGATACTCCCTGGAAACGCATTATTGGCCTTCGTCACATCCTGGTACACGACTACTATCAGGTCGATGCGGATGAACTATGGAATATCATCACGCGCGACCTTCAACCCCTTCAATCACAGGTAAAAGAATACCGAAACGAATTCAAAGGGGCTAGACAGACGCCTCAGTAGAGTGTCAATATGCATTGGCGCCTCCGGCTTCGACGAGTTATTATGGCGAGACTTTTTACATAAAAGAGCCTTTCGGGCATTAGCAGCACACATGCGTGTAAAAAGTATTCGGAAACGACTGCGGCAGCGGCCATCCTTTTTCGGCAGGCGGTAGTTTCTTCGGATTATCCGCTGACTTTGCGGTGGAATCATCATCCTGTCGCGTATATGGCATATTTAACTACAAACACCCTGGCAAAAACGGAGGGCACTGAAAAAGTCCCTATAAAAGCCGGCTAAAAAACTTCGAGGAAGTATTCAATTTATTTGGATATTTCCTCGATTTTTTGTAACTTAACCTTTGGAAATCAAAGAGTTATGTTACCTATTCAAGGCGAAATACAG
>JAFPWX010000025.1 GCA_017412645.1 Bacteroidales bacterium
ACCCGCGTCTCCTATCCGATCTACCACATCAACAACATCGTCCGTCCCGACAGCCACGGCCCTGCGGCAAAGCAGGTCATCTTCCTGTCGGCCGACGCCTTCGGTGTACTTCCTCCTGTTTCCATCCTTGATTCAGAGCAGACCAAGTACTACTTCCTCTCCGGCTTCACCGCCAAGCTGGCAGGAACCGAGCGTGGTATCACCGAACCTACTCCTACCTTCTCCGCCTGCTTTGGCCAGGCTTTCCTTGAGCTTCACCCGACCAAGTATGCCGAAGAGCTCGTCAAGAGGATGAAGAAGAGCGGTGCCAAGGCATATCTCGTGAACACCGGCTGGAACGGCACCGGCAAGCGCATCTCCATCAAGGATACCCGCGGAATCATCGACGCCATCCTTTCCGGCGCCATCGACAAGGCTCCCACCAAGCACATCCCGTACTTCGATTTCGAAGTGCCCACCAAGCTTGAAGGAGTCGACACCGGCATCCTCGATCCCCGCGACACCTACGCCAAGCCCGAAGAATGGGAAGTCAAGGCAAAGGACCTCGCAGGCCGCTTCATCAAGAACTTCAAGAAGTACGAAAGCAACCGCGCAGGCAAGGCCCTCGTAAAGGCCGGCCCGAAGTTATAGAGCCCTTGCATTTTTGCCTAATAATGACGGACCCCCCGGCTTTTTCGCTGGGGGGTCTGACGTTTTCGGGCTTTTTTGCAAGGGCTACCTTGCTTCCGCTATCTGGAGGTCTTCGGGGTGTGGACCTTCAGGGCTCCGCGGTTCATGTGATTCTTCGACACGGCAGGACCTGCGGGGAGTCTGTGCGCCTTAGCAGGAGCCTGGATCACCTCTATGCGGGTCATGGTAAGAGGCAGGGTGGGAACACCGGCGGTGTTATAGTGATACCACTTATTGTCCTTATACGCATAACGGGTGTAGCGCATGGTCTTGATGGGAGTCTTGAACCCGTTGTCGAATTCCAGCATCTCAGGCTGGATACTGAAGGTCTCGCCGGACTGCTGGGTGTGGGCGATGTTGTACTGGTAATCGGCACCCTCGCCGTCCACATACTCACCGTCCGGTCCGAGGTAGGTTCCGACGAACATCTCGTCCACGTCGCCAAGATTATCATCCTTATAAGCGAAGATGAACTGGCCGTAGAAATACATGTTGCCGTCTTCCTTATTATAACGGGTGTAGATCCAGTCTTCGTCCATGGTCATCTGCTCGGTCACATTCGGGCCTGTCTCCCAACCGTCAACGGTGTAGAAGTAGTTGTTTTCGGCGGGGCTGACAGTGATTTCGTAAGGAGACGAACCGTCTGTCACACGCCACTTGCCTATCCAGCGGATATAGTTGGCAACAGCAGCCTCTTCCTCCACCTGATGGGCAGCCTTGGCATATTTGCCGGTGATACCGCCCTTGGCGTTCATCTCTATGATATAGGTGACGTAGTTGCCGTGGAAGAGAAGGTCGAACGCCACGATGCCGGTCTGGCTCTTGTCGAAGGCGTTGTTATTGTTCTCATACCATTTGCCGTCGCCGGCCGCATCCACAACCGCCTTGGCTTCAGCCGTGAAGAAATCCTTCAGGCTGCCGTCGTAGGAATCCTGAAGCACGCCGTCCTGAAGGCTGCGCACAATGAACCAGTTATTGCCGGTATACTTGAAGCGGAACTCCTCCACGCGGGAAACCGAACCGTCAGTCTCTTCGAAATCAGCGCGCCCGAGATAGGTCACGGTCCAGTCGGGATTCTCAACTATCTTCACTTCCTCGGACTGGTTGTTGCCATTGCCACCGTGTCCGTGGCCGGACGGCCCGAAACGATCCTTTTTACAACCGGTAAATGCCAGTGCAGCAACGAGAGCGGCTGCTAGAATTACATTGATTCTCATATCCAGTGTGTTTGTGTCTCTAACCTGCAAATATAGCTAATCTCCCCTGCAAATGCAAGTAACGAGCCAGGAAGGCTTTCTGACCGACGCCGGATTGTCTGGCAGGCTGGTCTCATGATCGCCGACTTGCAAAAACGGCCGAAAACGCAAGTACCCCAGGCTTTAAACCCTGGGGTACCGTCATTTTTGGGCAAAAATGCAAGTCGGCGCCAGCCTAGAAGTCACGGAATGAATCCAAGGAGGTGTTTGCCTCAGCTGTAGTCTGCAGTGCAACGGGGAGGTTCGCGAAGAGGTCGAAACCAGTCCACGCTTCTATCTGGTCCACGCTGACAGTGAAATCATAGTAGTGCTCCGTATCCTTATTGTATTCACGATGATCAAACCAGAATCCGATAGCAGATGCAGAGGAAAGATTCCCGCTGCCGTCACGTTTCACTTTCAGGATAGCCTTCCAATAGTAGTTAGGCACAGGCAGAGAGGCAGGATTGGCGCTTTGAGTCCCTGTCAAATAGGTGATTGACTCACTTCCTCCAGCCTTCCTATAAGCCGGTCCTGTAACTACATACACTGTATCCGTGGCACTTGAAACCAGTCCTCTTACCGCTCCTTCAAGAGATCCCCAAATACTTCCGTTGAATTTATCCTGAAGCTGCGGGGTCTGATTCGTGGAATAGTAAGTCTGCAGATTCATCTGATCATTACTCTTACGGCTTGCGTTGGGACACTGGTGACCACGAGCATACGCAGAAGCGTTGTACATCGTTGGATAGCTATTATCTACAATTTTGACCTGCTTTGAATTATCAATATTGGGATTGTAGCGCCAGCTGGATGTCGATGCAGATCCTGTCTTATGAGTTCCACAGAGAGGATATGCTACCCAAAGAGAAGCATACCAGGCATAGCTGTAGTTGTAACTGTAGTTCCTGTTCGTTCCCTCAGTGCTCCCACTGCCATAGAACCAGCCCACATAATCCTCACTGCCGCTGATTGCAGGGAGCTCCAGCCAGCCGAGTTTCTCGGGAGTAGCGGCTGAAGTGGTGAAGGAGCTCTCGTCTCCGTAACGATAAACGTAGTCTCCCGCCGCCTCGCTGAACTCGAGCACGTATGCCTTATAATAATAGGTTGTCCCCGCAGAGAGTCCGGTGATGGCCTTGCTGAACGGTGAAGACGTGCCGGTGGCCACGGCCTTGCTTCCAAGGCTGCCCGATGTAGTTCCGTAATAGAACCCGACTTCGCTGATCGTTCCTGTTTCTCCCGAGTAGGAGCCCTGCAGGGTTGCCCCTGCAGAACTCACTGCGTCGGTCCCTCCGGTAACTACACTAGCAGTAGCCTGCGGAGTGGGGGAAGTTCAATCAAGTTTGAAGAAGCAAATATCTTTGGTCTGAGTACCAGCGTAGTAACGATAACCGGAGGTTCCGTTTCTTGCTAATATTCTGGAAGATGTAGCCTTCGATGCAATATAATAGTTGCCTGCGGTTGATTGCTCAGTAACAGTGTGGGCATATGTGGTAGTACCACAACAACCGACATTACCGGAAGTCCAATAAATATAATTGGTATCGTCCTTACTCTTTATTGTTCCAGCAGTTGCATCATAATACCAGATTACAGAATCGTCCGGGTCGCTAATTACTCCTGCCTCGGCTGTGACTTCGGTATACTTAATCCAAGATGTCCCGACAGTATTATTAATAGCGTAAACAGTATTACCGCTAATACCTCCTATAACATACCATCCGGAAGTAAGAGTTCCTGTGACCTTTGTATATGTATCAACAGAACCAATCACAAGATTAGATATAGTTTCAGGCAGAGAATTAAGATATAGGGTAGTGTTTGAAGGTACCGCCTCTACAGAAACTGCATAGGTTCCATCAGAAAGACCCGTGAATTCATATCCTTCCTCCCCAACATCAACCGTCTGTGAATCATCAGCAGCACCGGACAGTGTTACCAGATAGTGATCGATGTTCGCGTCTGAAGCATCATCCCAAATGACTGTAATAGTAGTACCGCTTGCAGAGGCTTCAACATTTTCAGGTGCTGCGACTCTGGTCCGAGGATCCTTCGGCATGAAATAGACATCACCTATCATCGTAGCAGATACTGCTGAATTATAAAAAGCAAACCACTTGCTGTTAGAATTGTACCTTAGACCATATCCGCTATTATCAACCGAATTGAGGAGCATAGTTCCGGAAGTCGAACCAGAAGCAAGTGTATACGTCTTTTTAGTTGTTCCTGTAGATGCTGCGCCAGAGCCCGGAGTCAAGTACGTTCCAGTGCCGTGCTCAATTGTAATCGCATCCCCGTCATTTGTGATTGTCCATACAAGGTCATCATCTGTACTTATGTAAGAAGTTGCGTCAGGGTCAAAATCCTCAAGCTTAATGCTAGTAAGACGAGTACCATTGGCTGCTGCACTCATTGCATAATAGTTCCCGCTATATTTCATAACGATGTAGTAATCGTCATCATCAAGGGAAGGATTATCGACACCATCTACGGTTGTCATGTTCACATTGAATTTTGTAAGCCCAGAATTGTTGAATTCCAAAGTACGGCTTGCACTAGCAAGGTCAACAGTCTTTGTGTAGATCTTTTTGTTTGTGGTTACGACCACGGTGAAATTATCCGAGAGTGTGATTTCGCCAAGACGGAACCATACGGGGATGGTACCGGTATATGTGGTTGATGAAGCCGGGGTAAGGGTTAGAGTACGGCCGTCGCTTCCACCACTGTAAATTTCGGAATCATGAGTTCCCGTTAGGGGATATACTTTGACATAGCCGGCGAGGTATGCAGATGTCTCTGTGGTGGAGAATGTAATACTGCGAATGGTTTCCGTAGTTGTGGGGGCTTTGATATTCATCAAGGCTGTTGCACCAATCCTTTCAAATTCAGCCTCCACAGTCGTGGGACGAGAAGTCTGATCCGTAATCGCACGAGATATCAAGACATCTGCATCTTTGTCAAAAGAGGTTGAGGAGAATGTCTGCTTGTCAGGAATCTGTGCACGATAAATATCGTTGCTCTTGGTATACTTGGAAGCAGGATAAACAAAAATGTATGAGTAGTTTGCGGTGCCGCTGTTGCCACTGAAGTCCATTGTGAAGGAAGCAGATGTAGCATCGGCAGCAAGGGCTGTTGAGGTTACCTTTCCCTGAACGGTTGCCACAGATTCAACAGTACTTACTTCATAACACGCAATTGCGTCTCCTTCAGACCATTTGAGATTGTATTCCGTGGCTGAGACCTCTTCTATAAAAGTTTTGGAAGCAACTGCTTCTGCATTTACCGTCATTATCGCAGATCCCTTTGCCGGAGCCTCCTCGACGACAAAAGCCTCTTTCTGGCAAGAAACCATGCTCATGACACCTGCCGAGAGGATGAGAGTAGTAAAAAGAACTTTTTTCATAGCGCATTCATCTAAAAGTCATCACCATCGGTGTAATCAAGAATGTTTCCGTTGCCGGAGGAAAAATCCTGGCCAGCAGCTTGAGACGAGCCGTAATTGCTCGTCTGTAGAATACTCCCCTCGAAACATACATCGAGGAGTTCCACCTCAGGTGAGGTGTAGGTTGTTCTTTGATAGATTTTTTTCATGATATGTATTGTGTTTGTTGTTTCTCTTCTCCCGCAGTCCTTATCATGGAGATAAGGGCATTTTATTCCAAGCCACAAAGTTAATCCCTATCTTTCAGATAGGCAAGGATTTTTTTATTTTTTTTCAAAATAGTTTTCCACATCATTATCAACGGCCGCCCGGAATCTCCGAACGGCCGCTGTTCAGTTTCGTAACATGAGAGCTTAATCTGATAAGATTTCCATCAACGAGGTATTGAACCAGATGAATTCCTTGCCCACTCTTTCTTTGCTGAGAACACCCTGAGTCTCTAACTGCGAGAGATATTTCTTTGCCGTGTTGATACTCTTAATCTTGTCTGAAAGCAGATTCTTTGGCCTGATGTATGGTTGCTCAAAAAGCTTTGGCACATCCATACGTGCAATCGGCATCTTATTATCTAGCATAATGGTACGAGTTTTCTCCATGAGTGTTTTTATACGGAGAATCTTGTCCGTAGTGTATTCTGCGGTTTGGGAAACCGCTTCCAGCATATACACAATCCAGGGTTTCCACAATTGTGTTCCTGTTATACTGTTCAAACGCTGGTAATATTCATCCTTGTTCTGAAGGATATAAGCACTAAGATACAGGATTGGTAAGTCAAGAAGCTGTTTCTGAATAAGATACAGGATGCAAAGGATTCTTCCTGTACGACCGTTGCCGTCCCGGAATGGATGGATGGCTTCGAACTGATAATGAGCCATAGCCATTTTTAGCAGCGGATCAATGGGGAACCTTACATCGTCGTTCAGGAACTCGAGGAGTTCTGCCATTTTTTTCTCCACAACACCCTTGCCTCTTGGCGGAGTGTAAACAGTTTCCGCCACGAGTGAGCCCCAGCCTCTTTTCTTGATTACCACTTCTGCCTGATAGGGGCGAATACCGTCTTGAGTCAGTTTAACCTCACGATAGATATCTATCACCGTTCCCAGCTTCATTGATTTGTTTGCAGCTATGTCTTTGAAGCCTTTCCACAACGCTTGTCGATAATGCAGTATTTCTTTGGCCGGTCCTTCTAGATAATCATCTTCCTGATATGACAGGGAACGATATAATTCATCGTCTGTTGTAAATATGTTCTCAATGGCGCTACTGGCCTTGGCTTCACGCAGGGCTATTGTATTGACAAAGATGGATTGGTTCGGCAGCGTGGAAGCAAGCCCCTTGAGTTCCGCGAGACGACGACTGGCCAGCATCAATTTGTCAAGCACTTCCTCATCACGGTACAGCTCAGTTGCAGGAGGCAGCGAGGGCAATTGGTTGTAAGGTATGTTACGGTCGTATGCTTCCATCTTTTTGACACTTTTCGTTTCAACTGTCAAAAATAGCAAAATTTTGACAGATGCCAAAATAATCTGTCAAAAATCACGCAAACTTGATCATCTCCGCAAGTTGCAGGAAATAGTCGTTGGACCAGATGTCCAACTCCGAGGCATTATTCAGGAATGGATATACATCTTCCTTGACCTTTGCCAAATCCGCAGATGCAATTCGCTCGCGCAAAGCATCCATAAATCCCGCCTTGGACATTGTCTGGCCGCTGAATTGAAGAATTCTCTCCTGTAAATGCACAAAATTTAGAGGAATTCTGTTCCGAACATACCATTCGAAATCGTACCAATCCCTTCCCTTGATTCGGCTCTTCCATGCGCGGAATACCAATGCGTGCATCTTACCGGCATAAAGGTCCGGAAGTGCCACACAACGTGTCATAAACGATTTCGGTTCTACAAGCAGTTTCTGCTCTGTTGCGAACTTGAGAGGCGGTTCTGTATCAACTTCGATCTTCACCTTTATGGATTTTTCCGTTTGGAAAGCCAGATTATAAACATCCGTAGAATCTTTAAGGAATGCTGATTCAACCTTTCCAAAAGCCTTTTTGTCCTTTTTCGTTATGGCAACGGTACGCCCCACCATGGCAAACTGATCCACTATTGCTGCAAAGTAATCCTCAAAACGGAAGGAATTGTCCTTCTTCAGCAGAGTGAAATCCATATCCTCGCTAAAACGGTTCAAGCCATGGAAAATACGAAGGCAAGTGCCACCGTAGAAAGCAGCCTTGTCGAAGAATCCACCATCTGCAAGGCCAGCCAGGACCAATTGCTGACTCACCTCATAAATGGCATTTTTCTTTGCGATGTCCGTGCTCTGGTCGTATGCGGACAGCATCTTTGTGTAAATGTCGTTCATAATTACAATAGCTTGAGAATTGTTTGTATTGAGTTGGTCTTTTTCCCCATACAAGCGCACTGTCTTAGTATCTCCTTGTTGAAAGACTTGAAGGCGTCCATATCCAGGCGAAGGTCTTCCTCCAAAAAGGCTTGAGCCTCCTTAACATAACGAAGATTCAGACCGGTCGTCTCGCGAATCAGATCACATAATGCCTTCTCCGGAGACGCAACAATAAAAGAGGACTCACCGGAAACTTCGTTCCGAAGACCGATGGGGAAATAGTGCCTGTCTACGCAGGTGTATTCGAAGAGACCGAAGTGATTCACGAATGCACGGGAATGCTTGATTGTCATGCTTTGAGTCACAGCGACCCTTTCCGGTATTATGCCATACCACCTAAGTGCCGTGTGCATGGAAACGTATGACGGCGAATACAGATGGTTTGCTATCAGTTCTGTGCTTACCGGCACACCGCTGAAGTCCGGATTAACCACATACATCCCCCTCTTAAGGCGAATGATGACTTCCGACTTTTCCAACTGATTTACCTTCTGGTTTGCACACGACAATTTCGGATACAGCGAAGCTATTGCAGCCGAAGAAACCGGAGTGCTACCCAATATGTCCAATTCATTCTTCATGCCGGCAAATATAGTAAATATTTGAATAGTTATAATAATATTTTAAAGTTTTTTATTCAATTTTTAACTATCGTTTTCTGCACAGAAAAGGAAATAATTCTTCCTTTTCCTTGCAAATAATGATGCTTTTGTGAAGCGGAGAGGCGGGCTGGGCCGCAGCGACTTTCAAAGGGAGTCGGTGGCCCGGGCGACCGACGTGTCGAAGGCGCGCCTGCGACCACGAGGGAGGACGGGCCAGGCCGAGGGGCCGGGAAGCGGCGTCTCGATGCGAGCACTGTTCGAGGAGGTTAGACGCGAGCGCAGCAAGCGGCTAAAACTCCGAGTTGCGCAGCATAGCTGCTGACGGTCCCGAGGCCAGACTCCCTGCCGAAGGAGCGAGGCCCAGCCCGCCTCCCGCCGCCAAAGAGTCAGCTCAATTTTTTTCTTTCAATAATATTTGCATTGCAACTAAAATTTAGTTACATTTGCACATGAGTACTAAAGAGAAACTAATTGAACGACTGAAAGGCCTGCCAAAAGACTTCACATTTGATGAAGTAACACGACTATTATCCTACTTTGGATACACTCAATCGAACAAGGGGAGAACGTCTGGATCAAGGGTTATGTTCATTAATAAGCAAACGAATCATAAGATCTTGATTCACCGCCCTCACCCGGGCAATATCATTAAAGAGTCCGCTCTTTCAGGTGTTATTAGGTCATTGAATAATAAAGGAATAAAAATATGAATACACTTAAGTACAAAGGTTACATCGGTTCTGTCGCATATAGCGAACCGGACAAGGTCTTTTTCGGAAAACTGGAAGGAATCGATGATTTCGTCAATTACGAAGGCGAATCTGTTTCAGAACTCACCGCCGCTTTCCACGAGGCCGTGGAAGATTATCTCGCATTTTGCGAAGGTGAAGGCGTAAAGCCTGAAAAGAGTTACTCGGGTTCGTTCAATGTACGAATCTCCCCCGACACTCATCGGAGCATCGCAAGGCTTGCTAGCGAGGCGGGAGTATCTATCAACTCTTTTGTAAAAGATGCTTTAGCAAAAGCTGTAGAGAATCCCGTCCTGGGCACCGCCTCTTTGGTGGATGGCTATTGCGTTCCAGCCAGATCCGGCGCAGTGCTTCGGGAATCTTCCCCGCTTGAAGGAAAACAAACGAAGCTCGTTCTTGATGTTCCTGCCAGCGAAATCCCCTTTGCAAAACAACTCTTCGCCCGCCTCGGGTGGATGGTTGAATAGGTAGGCCCAAAAGGGCGGCGGGGACCTAGCACGAAAAAGGCCAAAATCATGGAAGGTCCCCCTCTGGAAACGGGGACCTAGCACGAAAAAGGCCGAAATCATGGAAGGTCCCCCTCAAAACAAGGGGACCTGTCCCTCCCCCTGGAATCTTTTTGACGGAAAATGACTATCTTTACACCGTGAGCAACCTGGCCAGCGACATACAGTACATCTCCGGGGTGGGGCCCAAAAGAGCGGCACTCATCAAGGCGGAACTGGGCGTGGCCACAATGGGCGAGCTGCTCCGCATCTACCCCTATCGCTACATCGACCGCAGCCGCTTCTACCGCATCTCCGAAATCGCCGGCGAAGAGGCCTATGTTCAGATAAAAGCCCGGGTCGTAAGCCGTACAATGTACGGCCCCTCCGGCAGCATAATCCCTCCCGGAGACAAAAAGCTCCAGTACGCCGTAAAGCGCCTCAGCGTCATCGTGGAAGACAATTCCGGCCAGATGGAGATGGTATTCTTCAAAGGCATCAAGTGGAACTATGCCAAGCTGGTGCCGGACTCCGTTTTCGTCTTCTTCGGAAAACCCTCGCTCTTCAACGGAAAACTCAACATGGTGCACCCGGAGGTGGACGCTCCCCTGCCGGAAGGCTCCGACCTGCAGAGCGGTCTCACGGGAGTCTACCCCAGCACCGAAAAACTCATCAACGGAGGCGTCACCGGCAAAGTGATGTGCAAGCTCCAGAGCGCCGCCCTGGCCCTTTGTCTTCCCGAAATCAGGGAAACCCTTCCCGAATACATCCTCACCGAAAACGCCCTTTGCGGCCTGCAGTACGCCATAAGGAACATCCATTTCCCGGCCGACCAGTACGCCCTCCAGAAAGCCACAAGGAGGCTCAAGTTCGAAGAACTCTTCTTCCTGCAGCTGAGTCTGCTCAAACAGAAATTCATCCGCTCCCACGGCAATCCGGGTCTCACGATGCCCAAGGTGGGAGCCGCCTTCAACTCACTGTACGAATCGCTCCCCTTCCAGCTCACCGGCGCCCAGAAAAGGGTGATACGGGAGATCTTCGAAGACATGCGCAGCGGCCATCAGATGAACCGTCTGCTTCAGGGCGACGTCGGCTCCGGAAAGACGATGGTGGCCGTACTTAGTGCGCTGCTGGCGGTAGACAACGGCTACCAGGCGTGCATCATGGCGCCGACGGAAGTGCTTGCTCAGCAGCATTTTGCCAACATCAGCCGGTATCTTCAAAGAACAGGTGTGAGCTGCGCCCTGCTCACAGGCAGCACCTCCCAGAAAGAGAGGCGCGTCATCCACGCCGGCCTGCAGGATGGCAGCCTCGGCATCATCGTGGGAACGCACGCCCTCATCGAAGACAACGTAACCTTCAAGGCCCTCGGGCTGGCAGTAATCGACGAACAGCACCGCTTCGGGGTGGACCAGCGCGCCAAGCTCTGGTCCAAAGGGCCGCTGATCGGAGGGGATGCTCTCCAGAATCGCTTTGCCCCCCACGTTCTGGTAATGACCGCCACCCCCATCCCCCGCACTCTCGCAATGACGGTCTATGGCGATCTCGACGTATCCGTCATCGACGAACTGCCCCCGGGGCGCAAACCCGTTAAGACCGTTCTCATCTCCGACGCCAAAAAGGCTGCCGTCTACAAGTTCATGGCCAAGCAGATCGCGCTCGGAAGACAGGTATTCGTGGTTTATCCTCTCATCTTCGAGAGCGAAAAGATGGACCTGAACAATCTCCAGATAGGTTACGAAGAGATACTCAAGCGCTTCCCCGAGCCCGAGTACAAGGTAGCCATAGTGCATGGCCAGCAGAGCTCGGACGTGAAAGCGTTCAACATGGACGCGTTCGTGTCCGGAAGGGCGCAGATACTCGTGTCCACCACCGTGATTGAGGTGGGTGTTGACGTGCCAAATGCCAGCGTAATGGTGATCGAGAGCGCCCAGAGGTTCGGCCTCAGCCAGCTCCATCAGCTGCGTGGACGAGTGGGGCGCGGTGCCGACGAAAGCTTCTGCGTGCTCGTGCACGATTTCAAGACCAGCAAGGAAGCCCGCGAGCGCCTGGAACTCATGTGCCGCACCACCGACGGCTTCGAGATAGCGGAAGAAGACATGCGCATGCGAGGCCCCGGCGATCTGGAAGGCACGGCCCAGAGCGGTCTGCCGGTGAGCCTCAATATCGCTTCCCTTGCGAAAGACGGCCTGGTGCTGGGCGAAGCGCGCGCCTACGCGACCCGCGTCCTGGAAGCCGACCCGGCCCTGGAAGAACCCCGCAACGCACTGCTGCTCAAAGAATTGCGAAAAGACAAATACAATATTAAAGACTATAGCAGAATATCATGAAAACCTCTAAACTCTTTGCGCTGGCCCTCGGGCTGGCGGCAATCTGCAGCTGTATGAAAAATGAAGAAAAGGGCGGGTACATAGGCCCGCAGGAAGTGCAAATCGAAAACGGAGTAATGACTCCGGAAGTGCTTCTCTCGCTGGGCCGCCTGAGCGATCCCCAACTCTCCCCCGACGGCAGCCGCATCCTCTACGGAGTGGCATATCAGAGCATCCCCGAAAACCGTTCCAACCGCAACCTCTGGATCTGCGATACCGACGGCTCCAACGCAGTTCAGCTCACCCGCTACGGCAAGAGCGTAAACTGCGCCCGCTGGAGCAAGGACGGAAGCCACATTTTCTTCATCCAGGGCGGCCAGCTCTGGAAGGCTCCCATCAAGGGCCATAAACTCGGCAAGAAGGTGAAACTCAGCGATGTACCCGCCGGCATGGGAGAGTTCAAGATCTCCCCGGACGAGTCACAGATCATCTACACCAGCACCATAAAGAACAGCGCTCTGGTGCAGCCGGCCGATACCGATCCGGTCCTCGACAAGGCTCAGGCCTACAGCACCGAAGACCTCATGTACCGCCACTGGGACCATTGGGTCACCGAGGTGCCGCGCAGCTACGTGGCTCCCCTGAACGGCAGTCTCATCACCCAGGAGAACAGCGTTGACATACTCGGCACCGAGGAGCTGTTCGAGCTTCCTACCGAGCCCTTCGGCGGCATCGAGCAACTCGACTGGGCTCCGGACAGCAGGCACATCGCCTACAGCTGCCGCAAGAAGACCGGCAAGCAGTACGCCTTCAGCACCAACACCTCTATCTATATATATGACATCGTGACCGGCGCCACCGTTGCCGTTACCGAAAAGGGCGGCTACGACACCGATCCGGTCTGGAGTCCCGACGGAAAGCATCTGGCCTGGATATCCATGCCGCGCGACGGCTACGAAGCTGACCAGCAGCGTCTTATGGTGGCCGATATCGCCTTCCCGCAGGACGGTGCCGACGGGCAGAGCGCCGACGTCTGCATATCAAATATCCGTCGACTCGGAGAAAAGTTCGACCACGACGTGACCGGTCCCATCTGGCACGGCGACAAGATATACTTCGCCGCCCTCATGAACGAGGCGGTGCAGAGCCTCTTCCGCGTCGGCCTCGACGGTGCCGAACCGGAGCGTCTTACCCCGGGCGACTGGTGGACCGACCTCTTCCCGCCCTTCGCAGTGCTCGACCGTGAAGACGGCGGCGTGGAGATCCTCACCTGCTACTACAGCCTCGAGTTCCCGGCCGAACTGGCCAGCGTCGTCGCCGGAGCCGGCGAACCGGTCCTGAAACAGCTGGGCAGCGTGAACGGCCGCATACTCGAGAAACTCTCCCCCATCCATGAGGAGTCGGTGCTCGTCGAAACCGTCGACCACAAGCAGATGCAGTGCTGGGTCGTCTATCCGCCGGAATTCGACGAAAGCAAGGTCTACCCCGCCATCGAAATAGTGCTCGGCGGCCCTCAGGGCACGAATTCCCAGGACTGGAGCTACCGCTGGTGCTATCGCCTCATGGCGCAGCAGGGCTATATCGTCATCCTTCCCAACCGCCGCGGCACCACCGCCTTCGGACAGGAGTGGAAAGAGCAGATCAGCGGTGACTACCCGGGCCTGAACATGCAGGACTACCTGGTCGCCGGCCGCTATATCAAGAGCAAGCCCTATGTGGGGAAGCTCGCCTGCGTGGGTGCATCCTACGGCGGCTATTCCGCCTATATGCTGGAGGGCCTCCACGGCGACCTCTACGACTGCTTCATCGCGCACGCCGGCATCTTCGACGAGAAGCAGCTCTGGTTCACCACCGAGGAGATGTGGTTCGCCAACTGGGACAACGGCGGTCTAACCGAATACGCCTACGCTCCCGGACAGCAGGGTCCTGCGGGCGACGGGGTGACCTTCGGAGGCATGCAGCAGGCAGGCGCGCCATACGCATCCACACCCAAGGCACAGAGGCACTACGCCAACTCTCCTTCCAGCATGGTCACCAAGTGGCATACCCCAATTCTTTGCATCCATGGCGGAATGGATTTCCGTATCCCCTACGAGCAAGGCATGGCCGCCTTCAACGCCGCCCAGATGATGGGTGTGCCTTCGAAACTCATCGTCTTCCCGGAAGAGAACCACTGGATACTGCAGCCGCAGAACGCCCTCTTCTGGCACCGCAGTTTCTTCGACTGGCTGGGCCGCTGGTGCAAGTAGACTGACGGCACCCTATGGAACAGGCGCAGGTCGAAAGATTGCTCCGGCTGATGAAGCTTCTCACCGGCAACACCACCTATACGGTGGATGAGCTGGCGGAGAAGCTCGATACCAGCTATCGCAGCATCTACCGTTATCTCGACACCTTCCGCGAGGCCGGATTCGCCGTGCGGAAGGTGCGGAGCGGGGTATACGAGCTGGTTGCGACAGGCAGGCGCACTCGCGACCTGGACCGGCTGGTGTATTTCTCGGACGAGGAGGCCGGCATCATCAACGGACTCATCGAGAGTCTGGACAACACCAACGCCCTGAAGCAGAACCTACATCAGAAGCTGGCGGCAATCTACGATGTGGCGCCGGTAACGGACTTCATCAGCAAGCAGTCCAATGCTCTGAACGTGCGGGAACTCTCCGACGCAATACAGGAACGGCGCTGCGTGGTGCTGCACGACTTCAAGTCATCATCGGGCAAGGCCGGCGACAGGCGCATCGAGCCCTTTGCATTCACTACCAATTATATACATGTTTGGGGATATGATTTGGCGGACGGACGTTGCAAGATGTTCGGCGTTGCCCGAATCGGCGAGGTGGAGATTTTGCGCGGCGAGCCCTGGACGCATGAGGCCGAACACCGTCGCACCGAGATAGACGTTTTCCGCATGAGCGGCGAGCGCAAGTACCACGTAAAACTGGCTCTCGACCAGCTGGCCCGCGACCTGCTGCTGGAGGAGTATCCGCTGGCGGCATCCGAGGTCCGTCTTCTGGAATCTGGCGAATCGCACTCCGGTTCCGCCGGACTTTCCCCCGCCCCCACCGGACTGTCCCCTGGTTTCGCCTCCTGGCTCTTCGAGACCGACGTGTGCGCCATGCAGGGCGTCGGCCGCTTCGCCATAGGCCTGGCCGATCATGTGCGGGTACTGGACTCCCCCGAACTGAGCGAATACATCAAAGATTTTTCGAAAAAATTTCTTGCCTGATAATTTTTGACGTTATTTGGCAAAATACTGCCATATCTTTGCATCGTGGAAAGGAAATCCACGATGCTTTTTTGTAAACTTAAAACAGATCAGATATGTCAGCCACAGAATTCTTTCTTCTCCGTAACCGCGTTTCCGAGGAGCTCACCGCCAACAGTTACAAGCCCGAAGAGGCCGCCAGCATCAGCCGCAGCCTCTCCCGCGACGCCCTCTCCCTCATCGCCGAGCTCGGCCTGGAGGTAGCCTAAAGGTATAAATATTTTTACCTTTATTTTGATAATAGTATATAAATTTATACCTTTGCGCCATAGTTCTATGAAAAGATACAAGGTAAAGCAGGTAATTGATCTGCTCCTGGCAGTTGGAAATGATAAAAACTTAAGCGATGTCAAAAGTGATTATAAATATCGATTGGATGGAGCACAATTTCGGTGCTGCTCCCAAAAATGAGAATGTTGCCTGTGTGGTCACGGGCAAAGAACTCGCAGATGTAGAGCGAGACATAGTAGAGGCTATCAAGTTCCAACTAGAAGGAATGAAAGCCAACGGAGAAGTTATTCCAGACGAATTCCTTGGCGAGTGGGAGCCTGAATTTGTCCTCACCACTCGAGCTCAGCTGCGTTATTCAGATAACTACATCACTCGCAAAGCGCTTTCGAAGGAAACGGGCATTAACGAGCAGCAGCTTAGCCATTACGCAAACGGCTACAAAAAGCCGCGCCCCGACACTCAACGTAAAATAGCCGATGGCATTCGCGCCATCAGTCAGCGCCTCACATTTATCTTCTAAGATACTTCACACCGCACTGGTTGCAACCAACCTTGCCACGTTGCTCGATTTTTGATTTTTCTTCGTATCTTCGCCCTGCGATGGAAGAGAAAGTGGCAAGAATACTCGAA
The DNA here is from genome assembly GCA_017412645.1 of Bacteroidales bacterium. Taxonomy (GTDB): domain Bacteria; phylum Bacteroidota; class Bacteroidia; order Bacteroidales; family UBA932; genus Cryptobacteroides. The sequence goes on from JAFPWX010000025.1 coordinate 16,021, forward strand.
GGGCTGGACATGGCCCAGCGGCAGGCGGTGGAGAGCATCCACGGCCCGGTGCTGATAGTGGCCGGCGCTGGCTCGGGCAAAACTAGGGTTCTCACCTCGCGCATCGCCTATATCCTTGCCACTGAAGACATCGACCCGGCCCGAATCCTGGCGCTCACCTTCACCAAGAAGGCTGCCGGAGAAATGAAGGAACGCATCGCCGCCATGGTGGGCGACAGACGCGCCCGCAGGCTCGTCATGGGCACCTTCCACTCCGTGTTCGTGAGGTTCCTGAGGGACTATGCCGAGAGTCTAGGTTACCCCAAGAACTTTACTATTTACGACCAGTCAGACTCCACTTCTGCGGTCAAGGCCTGCGTGAAGGAACTGGGTCTGGACGATAAGGTGTACAAGCCCCGCGAAGTACTGTCGCGCATTTCCTCTGCCAAAAACGCCCTCATCGGTCCTGTGAGCTATAAGTCGGACACCCAGCTCTGCCTGGCAGATTCTGCCGCAAAAAAGCCGCGCATCTGTGACGTCTACGATCTTTATCAGAAGAAACTCAAGGCCAGCGGAGTGATGGACTTCGACGACATCCTGGTGCAGATGAACAAGCTTCTCCGCTCCAATGCCGAAGCCCTTCAGGAGATCTCCGGCCGCTTCTCATATATACTTGTAGACGAGTACCAGGATACCAACTATCCCCAGTACCTCATTCTTCAGCAGCTGGCGCGTCCGCATCACAACATCTGCGTCGTGGGCGACGACTCCCAGAGCATCTACGCCTTCCGCGGAGCCCGAATCCAGAACATCCTGAGCTTCCAGAAAGACTATCCCGAAAGCAAGATACTCCGCCTCGAGCGCAACTACCGCTCCACTTCAAACATAGTGGAGGCGGCAAACGCTGTCATCACCCATAACGAGGGCCGTATCCCCAAAAAGTGCTACGCCGGCGACGAGCGTGGAGAAAAGATAGAACTCCTCAAGGCCTGGACCGAACAGGACGAGGCCATCATGATAGTATCCGACATCATCTCCCGGATGCAAAAGGAAAAGGCCCAGTATCAGGACTTCGCCATCCTCTACCGCACCAACTCGCAGTCACGTGCGCTCGAAGAGCAGCTCCGCCGTCGCAACATGCCCTATATGATCTACTCCGGCAATTCGTTCTTCGACCGGGCCGAAATCAAGGACATGATGGCATACTTCAAGCTGGTTGTGAACACGAACGACGATGAAAGCTTCAAACGCATAGTGAACGTGCCTGCCCGCGGTATCGGCGACACTTCGGTCTCGGCTTTGAACGAATGTGCCCGCGCTCACGGCTGTTCGCTCTTCAAGGCGGCGTTCATGCAGGACGCCACGGTCTTCGGTCTCAGGCCCGCCGGTCTTGAGAAGATTCAGGCATTCTGCCGCATGATAGACGGCCTTGCTGCCAAGGCAGCGGCGACGGACGCGTACGATATGGCTAAGGAGGTTGCCGATGCCTCAGGCTACTACGCATTCCACAAACTGGATACGTCAATCGAGGGCATGGCCCGCACCGCCAACCTGGACGAACTCCTGAATTCCGTGCTCGGCACTGTGGAAGAGCGTCAGGACGATTTCGCCGACAACGGCATCCCGGAAGACGAGTTCCCGGTGGTCACGCTGGCCGACTTCCTCGAGAACATCGCCCTGCTTTCCAACGTGGACGTCACCACTGAAGAAGACACCAACAACAAGGTAGCGCTCATGACGGTGCACTCCGCCAAGGGCCTGGAGTTCCCTTATGTGTATGTTGCGGGCTGCGAAGAGAACCTTTTCCCCAGCGGAGGAATGTTAGCGAGCAAACAGGATATAGAAGAAGAGCGCAGGCTTTTCTACGTTGCCATCACCCGCGCCAAGAGGGCTGTCGCGGCATCGTACTCCATGAGCCGCATGCGAAACGGCAAGCATGAGAACAATTCGCCCAGCCGTTTCCTGTATGAACTGGACCAGCACTGCGTGGAGAATCCTCTCCAGAAGGAAGACGCCTACGGCGGCAGCTCTTTCGGCGGGAGTACCGGCACGCGCGGCTCGTTCGGCGGATTTGGCTCCGGGCGCACCTCGGGTTCAGGCTTCGGCGGCGGACGTTCCTTTGGCGGCGGTTCTTCCAGCTACGGCTCCGGCGGCAGTTCTTACGGTTCCGGACGCCGAGGCGATTCCGGCTACAAGTACGGATCATCCTCGAACGTTCGTTTCGAACCTCGGAAGTCATCCTTCGGCTCCTCGTCTTCCTTCGGCAGCTCCACCCCGTCTCGTCCGGCTCCGCAACCATCTCCAGTTATCAGACCATCAGCCGCTCCGCAAATCATCGACCCGAACTTCGTTCCCGTGGATATGCGTGAGCTAAAGGAGGGGCAGCGCATCGAGCACAACCGCTTCGGTGGAGGTAAAATCCTGGAAATCACCGGAGATTATCCGGAACTCAAAGCCGTCGTGGACTTCGACGATTACGGCCGCAAACAACTCCTGCTCAAATACGCCAAACTCCGTCCGGAGAAATAGAGCCTCCTCGCCATCCAAAGTGTCGGCGGTGTTATTAACCGGTTAAATAAATACCGGTTAACAACGAAAAAGGCCAAAATCGTTATTAACCGGCAAAATTTTTACCGACTAGTAACGCTCTCTATATAAAAACGTCCCGGATTGAGGCGGAAAGAGCGATAAGCGTCCGAAAGTGCGGTAGACGTCCAAAAAAACGGGACGTCTACCGCAAAAAAGGCCGATTTTGACCTAGGTGTCCCAAAAAATGGGACACCTACCGCACCTATGCGAAGGAAAACGCCGGAAAGATGCCCGGAAAGGGAGCGGAGCCGCGCACCCAAACCCGCGAGCACCGCGCCCCAAGCCCCCGAGCATCGGACCGCCCAAAAAGGAATTCCGATTATCGAGAATTTTCGTTATCTTCGCAGGATAAAAGCCGTTTAAAGAATTTAAACGAAAATTCATTCAAAATATGTCCAAAATAATCGTTTTGAGAGGTGGTCTCAACCTTCCTGTAACTGGGCAGGCCGAGATGCGCATCGCCAAGACAGTAAACCCCGCTACGGTGGCGGTTTGCCCGGACAACTTCCCTGGCATGACACCGCGTCTGCTCGTCCGTGAAGGCGACGCTGTGAAGTGCGGGTCCCCTGTGCTTGCGGACAAAAAGAGGCCAGAGATCCTCGTGGTCTCCCCCGTCAGCGGCACAGTGAAGGAGATAGTCCGGGGCGAGAAGCGCAAACTCCTTGCTGTGGTGGTGGAGTCGGACGGCAAAAGGGAAGCGCTCGATTTCGGAGCCAGGAACCCGGCCGAACTCGACGCCCCCGCCATCAAGAAGGCTATCCTCGAGAGCGGCCTCTGGCCGTTCATTATCCAAAGGCCCTACGGCATCATCGCCAATCCTGCCGATGAGCCCAAGGCCATTTTCGTATCGGCATTCGATACCGCCCCGCTGGCGGCAGACGCTGCCTTCACTCTGGGCGACCGTCTTCCGGACATCCAGAAAGGTATCGACGCTCTGGGCAGAATCGCAAAAGTCCACATCAGCCTGCCGGCCAAAGACGCCGAACCGTTCGACAAACTCGAAAACGCGGAAAAGCACGTCTTCGAAGGCAAGCATCCCGCCGGTAACGTGGGAGTGCAGATCAGCCATGTATGCCCCGTCACTAAGGGCAGCGTCGTGTGGACGGTGTCGCTTCTGGGCCTCGCCGCCATCGGACGTCTGTTCTCAACGGGCAAGGTGGACCTTCGCCGCAAGGTAGCGGTCGCAGGCAGCGCCGCAATCGAACCGGCCTATGCCGACACCTACCCCGGAGCCCCCATGAGCACCCTCGGCGCCTTCTTCGGCAACACCGAGAACCTCCGCGTCATAAGCGGCAACATCCTCACCGGCAAAACCGTCGGCAGAGAAGGCTGGCTCGGCTTCTATGACAACACCGTCACCGTTCTCCTCGAAGGTTACGAGAAGGAACTCCTCGGTTGGGCGAACCCCATACGCTGGAAGCTCTTCAGTACCGACCACTCATACTTCTCCTGGCTCACCCCCTGGCGCAAGTACGACATGGACACCAACCTCCACGGAGGTCCGCGCGCGTTCGTAATGAGCGACGCCTATTATAAGAAGGTTCTCCCGATGGACATCTTCCCCGTGTACCTCATCAAGGCCTGCCTCGCCGGCGACATCGATGCGATGGAAAAGTTCGGCATCTACGAGGTCATCCCCGAAGACCTGGCCCTGTGCGAGTACATCGATCCTTCGAAGAACGATATTCAGGAAATAATCGCAAACGGCATACGCCTGATGCTCAAAGAAATGGAATAGACAATGAAAAAATTCTGGGCAGCAACAGTCGATGCGTTCGCGACCTTCCTCCATGTGCCGGGCACGGTAACCCGCAAGGGTGTCCATGTGCGCGACGCAGTGGATCTCAAACGCATCATGATCATCGTGGTGATAGCCCTCGTGCCCGCAGCCCTCTTCGGCATGTGGAACGTAGGTTATCAGCACCAGCTGGCGGTTGGAGGCGGCTTCGGCGCGCACATCCTCGCCAACTGGTGGTGGGGTTTCCTCAAAACCCTCCCGCTCTTCGTAGTCTCTTACGGAGTCGGCCTTTTCATCGAATTCTTCAGCAGCGGACTCCGCGGCGAAGAAGTGAACGAAGGCTACCTCGTTTCGGGATTCCTTATTCCGCTCATCGTTCCGGTCACCACTCCTCTGTGGATGCTCGCGCTGGCAGTAGCCTTCGCGGTCATCTTCGGAAAGGAGGTCTTCGGCGGCACCGGCATGAACATCTGGAACCCCGCTCTCCTTACCCGTGCGTTCCTCTTCTTCAGCTACCCCACCGCCATGTCGGGCAGTGAGGTCTGGATTGCAAAACGCGCGGGCGAAGTCTTTGCCGACGGCTTCACCGGTGCCACTCCCCTCGCCCTCGACGGCGCGGCGCAGTACAGCAATACCGTCTGGAGCCAGATTCTCGGAACCATCCCGGGCAGCGTGGGCGAGACCAGCATCATCGCCATTCTACTTGGTGCCGCCATCCTGCTATGGACCGGCATCGCCAGCTGGAAGGTGATGTGCGGCAGCGTACTCGGAGCCCTTCTGGTGGGCTTCCTGGGCGACCTTGCCGGCATCAGCACGATGCCCTGCTGGAACCAGCTCATCGTGGGCGGCTTCGCCTTCGGTACCGTCTTCATGGCCACCGATCCGGTTACCTCCGCACAGACGGAGGCCGGCAAGTGGATCTACGGTCTGCTCATCGGCGCGCTCTGCATCACGGTCCGTCTCGTCAACCCCGGCTATGCCGAGGGCATGATGCTGGCCATCCTCTTCGGCAACACGGCAGCTCCTCTCATCGACCACTGCGTTGTGACTTCTCACATCAACCGCAGGAACCGCAAACTCAGTAAAGTCGCCTAGCCATGAATACCAATAACAACATCTACACTGTAGTTTACACCGCCATTATAGTAGTGGTGGTGGCCGGCATTCTGGCTTTCGTGGCATCCAAATTGGGCCCGGCCCAGCAGGCGAACGCCAAGGCGGAGACACTGAGGCAGATGATGTCCGCAGCCGGCATCAAGTCGACCGACGAAATCTACGCAACCAGGAACGCCGATATTCTCCAGCTCTACGCCGACAATATCCAGGAGGCCTATACCATTGGTCTCGACGGTGAGAAGAACGGCGAACTCGGCATCACCAAAGACAACATCCAGCTCGTGGACAGGTTCAAACCTCAGGACAGAGCCATCAAGGATGGCGGAAATGCCACCCTTCCGGTCTATGTATTCAAGAGCGGCAAGATAGTTATTCCCGTCTACGGCGCTGGCCTCTGGGGTCCCGTCTGGGGCTATGTGGCCTTCGAAGCGGACCGCTATACCATTGCCGGAGTTTATTTCGACCATGAGGGCGAGACCCCCGGCTTGGGCGCCAAGATCAAGGACGAGCCCTGGTTCCGCGAGAAGTTCGCAGGCAAAACCGTAGAATGGGGCGACACCCCGGCCTTCAGGCTCGAAAAGAACGCTGAGGCCAGCGGAGCCGCAAATGCGGTAGATGCAATCACCGGTGCCACCATGACATCCAAGGGCCTGAACGAAGCCCTGAATGTCTGGTTTGCCGCTTACGAAAAGCACATGGGAAACGCGGCGTTCTTCAGCATGCTGGAGAATCACGCCATAAACGCAGAGGAGGACTAAGCCATGACACTTAAAGAAACCTTCCTTCAGCCTCTCTTCAAGGGCAACCCCATTACCGTGCTGGTGCTCGGCATATGCTCGTCCCTTGCAGTTACCGTAACCCTCAAGGGCGCGCTGGTCATGGCGCTGTCCGTAACCGTGGTCTGCGGCCTCTCGAACCTGGTGCTGAGTCTACTGCGCAAGGGCATTCCCAACCGCGTCCGTATCATTGTTCAGCTGGTCGTGGTTGCAATGCTTGTGATTCTGGTCGACCAGATACTCAAGAGTATCGAAGTCACCTTCCCCATTGACAAGCAGCTCTCCGTGTACATCGGCCTCATCATCACCAACTGCATAGTGATGGGCCGAATCGAAGCGTTCGCTCTCGGCAGCAAGCCTCTCCCCTCTCTGGTTGACGGCCTTGCCAACGGATTCGGCTACGGCATGATACTCCTCATCGTAGCCTTCTTCCGTGAACTCTTCGGAAGCGGCACCCTCTTCGGCCTGCAGGTAATGCCTGCCGGTTACATAACCAACAATCTCGTGATTCTGCCCCCGTTCGCGCTGATACTCATAGGATGCATCATCTGGGTACACCGCAGCGTGGACAAGGAACTCCAGGAAAAGTAAAAAGCACAGCCATATGGAATACGTAAGCCTTTTCGTAAAGTCTATCTTCGTAGACAACATGATATTCGCCTACTTCCTGGGTATGTGCTCATACCTGGCGGTAAGCAAGACTGTCAAGACGGCAAACGGCCTCGGCCTCGCCGTTATCTTCGTTCTGCTCTGCACCCTTCCGCTCAACTACCTGCTCAACAAGTATGTCCTGCAACCCGGAGCCCTCAGCTGGCTGGGTCCGCAGTTCGCGGAGGTGGACCTGAGCTTCCTCAGCTTCATTATCTTCATCGCGGTTATCGCCGCCTTCGTGCAACTCGTTGAGATGGTTGTGGAGCGATTCTTCCCGGCCCTGTACGGGAGCCTCGGTATCTTCCTGCCGCTGATAGCGGTGAACTGCGCCATCCTGGGCGGCAGCCTCTTCATGCAGCAGAAGGATTTCGTGAACATCGGCGAAAGTGCCGTGTACGCCCTTGGTTCCGGAGTGGGCTGGTATCTGGCCATAGTGATGCTGGCCGCCATCCGTGAAAAGATGGCCTACAGCAACGTTCCCAAGCCCCTCAAGGGCATAGGCATCACGTTCATCACCGTAGGCCTCATGGGCCTGGCCTTCATGATCTTCATGGGTATCAGCTTATAGGAGGGAAAGATATGACACAGGTAATCATAAGCGCAATAGCCATAACGGTACTGGTAACCGTCATCCTGGTGGTCCTGCTGCTCTGGGTGAAGGCAAAGATTACTCCTTCCGGCACCGTAAAGATCGACATCAACGACGGCAAGCGGGTTCTTGACGTACCTCAGGGCGGTGACGTGATGCATACCCTGGCCGATCAGGGCATCTTCCTTCCCTCCGCGTGCGGCGGCAAGGCCAACTGCGGACAGTGCAAGGTGCAGATGATAGAGGGCGGCGGAGAGATACTCGAAACCGAGAAGGGTCAGTTCAACCGCAAGCAGATCAAAGCCGGCATGCGTCTCGGCTGTCAGGTGAAGGTGAAAGAAGACCTCAAGATCCGTATCCCCGACAGCACCCTGAGCGTGAAGAAGGTGGAATGCGAGGTCATCTCCAACCACAATGTGGCCTCCTTCATCAAGGAATTCACAGTGCGCATCCCCGAAGGCGAGCATCTCGACTTCAAGAGCGGCGAATACATTCAGATCGACGTGCCCAAGGGCACCTTCGACTTCAAGGACATCGACGTGGACGAACCCTACAGGGCCACATGGGAACGCTTCGGTTTCTTCGACCTCAAGTGCGTCAATCCCGAGCCCACGGTCCGTGCCTATTCGATGGCCTCCTATCCGGCAGAGGGTCAGATCATCAAGCTCAATGTACGTATCGCCACCCCGCCGTTCGACCCGAACGCTCCCAAGGGCAGCAACAAGCTTCTGCCGGTGAATCCGGGTATCGCCTCCTCGTATGTCTACACCAGGCATCCCGGCGACAAGGTGACCATCAGCGGTCCCTTCGGCGACTTCCTTCTCCCGGAAGACGATCCCATCGAGACCGAATACATCTTCGTGGGCGGCGGCGCCGGTATGGCTCCGCTCCGCAGTCACATCATGCATCTGTTCCGCACGCTCAAGACCAAGCGCAAGGTATCCTTCTTCTACGGAGCCCGCAGCCTCTCCGAAGCCTTCTACCTCGAAGACTACTGGGCCATCGAGAAGGATTTCCCGAACTTCAAGTTCTATCTTACGCTAGACCGTCCCGATCCTGTTGCGGACGAGAAGGGCGTGAAGTACACCGCAGGGTTCGTGGCTCCTGAAATGGGACGCCTCTATCTCAATGAGCACGAGGCTCCCGAGGACATCCAATACTTCATGTGCGGTCCCCCGATGCTGGTAAAGACTGTGGAGAACCTGCTCGACAGTCTGGGCGTGGATCTTGAGACAAACCTCCACTACGACAACTTCGGTTAGCAGACGCTCATTTACAGCGAACTCCCCGGTGTTTTGCGGCATCGGGGATTTTTTTATACATAAAGAAACATATAAAGTTTTTCTTTATGATATTAAGAAACAGAAAAAGTTGGGGTGTAAACGATTTACTCCATTGACATTGAGCTTTTCCATTTTTAGCTTTGCCATCGGATTCTCATCTCTTGATTCATGATATAATGGTTAAGCTTCTCGATGTGTTTGTTGTGCTGGGCGGGCTGATCGCCGCCGCCGTGACGGTTCCGGGATGCAGCAGCGAGAATCCCCGCCCTCGAACGGTCCCCGCCGGGATTGAATGTAACATAGAATCTCCCGGCGGAGTCCGTTCTCTCGACCTCTTTATCTATCGCGATACCCTCACCCGTCCGCTGGAAAGCCATCTGCGACTGGACGCCCCACTTCCGGAAAGTATACACATGAGTTCCAGCCCCGGGGACAGGCTTCTCGTTGCTATCGCCAACAGTCCCGCTCCCTTCCGGGAAGAGGCTCTTCAGCGCTACGATGCCGCCGGACAGTTGGAAATGCACTATAGGGAAGAGGATCCGGACTATCCGCTCATGAGCTCAGTACTCAGCTTCAGCGAAGGTCCGGTGAAACTTCAGTTCACTCCCCTTCTCTGCCCCGTCAGGATACTTCATATAAACAATCTCTCGGGCAGGGCGCTGAGCGGAGCACGAGTACAGCTGCGAGGAGTTAACTCGCACGTACAGATGCTGCGCACCGACGGATTCCGATCTGTGGAAAACGAGAGCAACCCGGCCACCCTCTCACACCCCGAGATAATGTACCAGGACATCCCGGGCACAATAGGCAGCGAACTCTCCACCCCGGGTCTTATACTCTATTGTTACCCCTTCGACGGAGAAGGCCCCACCCGCACGGAGATAATGTTTTCCGCCATCGCGGACGGAGAATCGAAAGAATGGTCATTTCCCCTGCCACCCCTGTCCAGGAGCCAGGCTGCAGCCATGGAATTAACTCTGAAATGAATTATTTTTCGTATATTGGCAGGGCATGAAACTAATAATCAAACAACTGCAGGAAACTCCTGTCACCTACACCCAGATCACGGATCTGATTCACCAATCATTCGAGGAGAGGTTGCAGCAGGGCCTCAACTTCACCTGTTCCCGTATGACCGAGAGCGAATTCAGAGCCGCTATGGGAGATGGCACCGTATTCGTCGCCCTGGACGAAGACTCGGGAGAACTGCTCGGAACCGTAACCATCAGCTTCAAAACAGACCATAAGGGCCGCTGCTATGCGTATCACGAGTATCTTGCAGTGAGTCCAAAGGCCAAGCATCTGGGAGTTGCCAGCAGGCTGGCCGAAGTATGGAAAGTCTATGCAAGGGAAAACGGAGCACAGTATGTGAAAAGCGACACCGCCACCAGGGCGGAGAGCTCCGTGAAGTGGCATCTGAAGAACGGCTTTCAGATCTACGGTGTCAAGGCTTTCCGCAGTACGAATTACGTTTCATACATTTTCATAATGTATCTGGACGAACGCACAAAAAAGAGCCCGACTTATGTCAGGCTCCATTATCTCTATTCGAGGATACGCTACTTCTTCTCTTTCCAGAAAAGGCGGATATAGCCCAGGGAACGCCACTTGCGATCCTTCTTGGGCGGCAGCTGCATATAGTCGCCGAACCACACCTTCAGAACCTTGTCGTAGTTGGCCGGGGCGCTGAATGAAGCGTCCTCGAAAGGCAATTCCACCAGATTCTCGAAATCTTCCACGTCAAACCATTCGCAGATATTGCGGTCGGGACAGGCGTACTGGGAAAGATGCTTCGTAGGAGTTGAACCCAGTCTGTGCATGAGGTACTCCAGCCATCCTGCCACTTCCTCCGCTGACTGGCGGGCAAGGCGCCTGTTTAAACGGTTACTGTGGACAAGTCTCTTTAAATGGAACTTCAAAGGCAGGCCAGGAATCGATTTTACGTTTGCCTTGCGCACCCTGTTCGAGAAATCGTAAAGCGTGCAGAACAGTTTATACTGAAGACGCTGTTCCTGCTCGTCATCCGGCGCATAGTCAAGCGGGAACACGTCTATGCGCACGCCCTGGTCCTGAGTCCTGGCCCAGGGGATGTAAGTGCGGGATTCGGTGTCCTCCATGTCGGCCACACGCGCATAAGCCACGTAGGCATTTTCCGAATTGCAGGCACTGGGGAAGAGCACAAACCTGTCGGACTTGTATTCATGGCAGAAGCGCTCATAGTCGGAACGCATCATCACGATGTCAACGTCGTCATCCCAGGGAATGAAACCTTTGTGCCTCACTGCGCCCAGCAGGGTTCCGTAGGCCATCGAATAGCGGATGCCGTTCGCCTTGCAGAAAGCGTCGACGTCTTTCAGGATCTCCAGGCTTACTGCCTGCAGCTCTTTTTGGGTTAGTCTTTTCATTAGGTTAAAGCTTATTCGAATTCTTTGATACGTGCCGCCAGGGCCGCGAGTTCATCGTGGGTCTGCTCTCCCATATGCGAGATACGGTAGAAGCCCGGAATGGAGCCAGGCATTATGTAGGTGGCATATTTGTCGATGAGGCCGCGGAATACCCTGCGGGACGCGTCGTCGGCTGTCTGGATGGAAGTAATAGCGTAGGTTGGCGACTCGGCAGGCATGTCCCAGCCGTATTTGGCGCACTCGGCGCGGAAGAATTTAGCCCTCTCGTGCACTCGGGCGATGTTTGCAGCCTCTCCCCCTTCGGCCTCCAGCTGTTTGAGACGGGCATGGAGCTGAAGGAAGATGATGGTTGCCGGACTGTATGGAGTCTGACCCCGGGTTAGGTTACGCAGGTTCTCTTCAAAGTCCCAGTAATAGCCCCTGTGCCTGAAGGGGAATTCAGCAGCTTTCTTCGAAAGGAAGACGACCGAAAGGCCGGGAGGCACGTTGAGTCCCTTCTGGGTACTGGTGACGCATACGTCGGCACCTACTTCATCCATATTGAACGGCTCCGCGAGGAAGCTGCTTATCACGTCCACCACCAGCGACACGCCGTAGCGGCGGCAAATCTCTCCTATGCGCTTAACGTTGAACAGCACGCCCGAGGACGTTTCGTCATGCTGGCAGAGCAGCACGCCCGGGCGCTCGGACGCGATCGTCTTCTCGAGTTCGGAATAATCCAGATCACGGGCGAAGGGAACCTTGAAATGCACGAACGGCAGGCCATAGTAGCCGCAGAGATCCGCCCAGCGGTGACCGAACGAGCCGCCGTCAATCACGAGCGCCTTTTCGAAGCCTGAGGCATAGTTTTCCACGATTGCGCTCATTGCCCCTGTTCCGGAACTCGTGTAGATTATGGTACGACCGCCCTTACAATGGATGAGATCCAGAAGGATGCGTTCGGATTCCAGGTTGATGCGGGAGAACTCATCGGTGCGCATGTAGGGAATAGGCTCCGACCCTATTCGGGCTATGCTTTCGGAAAGATCTCCGGGAAAAGCATATGAGTGCATTGGAAGGCTCATTATAGTGTCTTGAGATTATGTTTGCGGTTGAATGCTTCCTGTATGCCGGCCATGGCTATTATTTCCTTTTCAGGAAGCTTGGTGTAGAAGTAGCCTTCGGCCAGTGCCGCGGAGGCGAACTCCTTGATTTCGTAGCGAAGGCCTTCGCCGGCGAAGGGATAGAAGCACTTTTTATTCAGGTTCTGGTCTTCGTAGCGAAGCTCGAAGAAATCGGTCTTCCACCAGGGCGCGGGAACGTAGGCGTAGCCCTTGGTTCCGGAAACCACCATGCTCCCCTCGGTCTTGGCACCCAGGCCAACCTCGAAGCTGGCGGAGGCATGGTCGAAGAGCATAATAACCTTGGTGTAGATATCCACTCCCCCCTTCATCTGGGCGATGAACATGGTATCGCGTACGTCGGTTCCGAGCAGATGGAATATGGGCAGGAGCGGGAAACAGGCGTTTTCGTTCATGCTGCCGCCGAAACGGGCGCTGTCCATCTTTTCGGAGCTCAGATCAGTAATGGTGGTGGTGGCAGCCTTAATATCCACAATGTCTCCTATCGCACCGGACTGAAGCAGGGTTACCAGATGACCGAAAGCCGGGCAGTAGGCAGTTTTGTGCGCCATCATGAGCACCAGTTTCTTTTTGCGTGCAAGTGCGAAAAGCTCTTCCGCCTGGGCTTTCTCCAGCACCAGCGGAGTTTCGCAGAGCACATGCTTTCCGGCGTTCAGGGCCGATTTTGCGTATTCGTAGTGGGTATAGTGAGGCGATGCCACATACACGGCGTTGCAGCTAGCGTAGAGTTCTTCCAGACTTCCCGCACAGAGGGGAATATCAAGTTCGCGGCAGAAGGCTTCACATTCCGCACGATCGGGATTGTAGGCCCCGGAAATAGCAATGCTGTTCACATGGGTGGATTCGGGAACGAACCTGCGTGCGATTCCGCCCGTGCCTATGATGCCTATGCGTATCTTTGCCTGTTCTTCGCGGAGCATGGTACTGGAAATGCCCTCGGTACGGGGCAAATACACCACTTCGCAGAACTCTTTAAGATAATCGAAATAACCCTCCCAGTCGGATCCTATGGCGAAGATGTCCACTCCGTATTTGTGGATGTCGTCAATCTTCTGACCACGGTATTCTTCGATGATAACCTCGTCGGCCAGACCGGTGGCACGCACCGCATCGATGCGCTTCATCACATTGTCGCTGGTGTTGAGCTTGCCCCTTTCGAGATCGAAGTTGTCTGTGGTAACGCCGACAATGAGCCAGTCGCCAAGTTCCTTGGCCCTTCTAAGCAAGTTGATGTGGCCCTGATGCAGAAGGTCGAAGGTTCCGTAGGTTATTACTTTTTTCATATCCTGCAAAGATAGTTATTTCTCTGGAAGAGAAAAAACACTGAGTTCGTGGGTTTTGCGTTTATCCTCCGGAGGAAGCTGCATATAGTCGCCGAACTGCTGCCTAAGGAAAGCATCCCAGTCGCGGAAAGCCATGAAGGACCCATCTTCGAACGGCAGTTCAACATAGTTCTCGAACATCTCGCGCGGGAATATCTCCGCATTCCCGACATAACGCACCGACATGCTTCCGCACAGGCGCGAGCCTTCGAAGGGGAATTCCTTCATGGTGGAGGTGAGCCTCTCGAACCACTGGAGCGGCGAGAGCTTGTACGATGCCAGATGCGCGAAGAGCGGATCGTGGAGACTGAGCGGCCACAGGGGACGCAGACGCATGTAAAGATGATGCACGTCGCTGCAGAAACGGCGCTCGCGACGGAGGTTGACGGCTTCGTCGTCCGGCTTGCCGTCGACCGGGAAGATATCGATATTGAGGCCGAAGTGGTAGGCGGGCATGCGGGGCTCGATGCTGCGGGTGCGGGTATCGTGCACCTTGGCGAAGAAGTTCACGAATGCGGCTTCCGGCTTATCGGTTCCGTAGAGCACTTCGTAGGGGCCGCGACGGCCGTATTCCGCCACGAAGCGTTCGAAATCCGGACGCGGCATAAGCAGGTCGATGTCGTCGTCCCAGGGGATGAAGCCCTTGTGGCGCACCGCTCCGAGCAGGGTGCCGTAGGCCATGGAATAGCGGAGACCGCGCTCGCGGCAGAAGGCGTCCACATCGCGAAGAATATCCAGCAGACGCATCTGTATCTCCCTGCGCTCCAGAGGTCTGCCTCCCAGACCGGTCATGCGTTCCAGGTAGAGCAGCACCTTTTCCTGTTCGTCGGGAGTGCAGTAGTTGAGCGAATTGAAGCAGACGAATTTTCCCGTAGTGTCGGCATCGAAGGCTGCTATCTTGCTGTCTACGTAACCTGGCGAATTGCGCCTCTTGAAATATCGCACCACGTTTCCCTCTTTCTCGAGGATGAGTCGTCCCTGGGATGCCATGCCGAGGTAGAAAGGCTCCTGAGCCTCGAACTGGAGCACATTGCGGAACTTGTAGCGGAGGTTGTTCTCCACCATATCCGGCCGCTTCTCCGCCCAGTCCGCATACCAGCTCTTGAGCAGCGGATGCGGGGTATGCACCATGAGCACGAAACGCCGGCCTCCTCCCATCATCTCCAGGGCCCGGAGCATGGAAGCCTTGAATCCTATGTGCCGGGGCTTGAGGGCCCGGAGCAGACGTTCGAACCATGCCGGGAACCAGCTGCCGTAGCAGACCACCTTGTCGCCCCGGAAGAAATCCTCCGGAGTCACGGGGCTCATGAGCATGAGGTCGTCGTTGAAATAGATGAAGTGTTCGGACAGGTCCGAAATGTTCCAGATGAGGGTGTCGATCGAGTTGGAATTGAATACCGGCAGATACTCTTCCCTGCCCCGGAAGATGACCTTGTGGTCTATCGTGACCACGTCGCCGCTGCGCTCCGGGAAGTGCTTCTCCAGCATTGCTCCGAGAGCCGGATCCTGTCCGTCGGTGACGATGAATATCTTGCGCACCCAGGGCGCGTAACGCAGAATCGAGGCCACGCTGTAGCGTAGCTCACCTATCTGCTGGTATCTGGTGGGGCCTCCCGACTCATCGTTGGCAGTTTCGCTGCCGCTCGCATAGGACGCCCTGCGCGCCGAGAGAACGGGATCGCTTCCGTCTACCCAAGGGATGACTGCGTCTATCGGGAAGGGAGGGATCATATGATATCCTGGAATCTGTCGGGAATGCGGACTACTATTATCGCGCCCAGCATGGCGGGCTTATTCCATGCGTATACGGGGCGGATGATGCTCTGGCAGATGCGGGCAAAACGCGTCCAGCGGCCGAATTCCCGGGCAGGCCTTTCGGTGACCAGGCGTATGGTGCGGGAGCGCTTCTTGAGATGCTTCCCCCAGCCCTGGGCCAGACGGGACTTGTCCGCGAAACGGTCCTGCAGGCGCTTCATGTCGAAGTAGCCGAAGTGCAGGAGGTAAAGGTCTTTCTGGATATGGAAATTATGCCCTTTGATGCGGTGGAAGCCACTTCCCCAGCGGAGAGGCTCCGCCATGACTGAAGGCTTGGTGTAACGAGTGACGATCTGGGCGTAGTGCCTCTGGGCAAGGAAGGGTCTGTCTTCCGTAACATCCGGTTCCTCGCCGAGCTTCTGGCCGAAGTCCAGACCGAGACCCGATACTGAGCCCTTGATTTTCAGGCCGGATAGGAACTCCGCGAGGCTCTTTCCAAGGGCCGGGTCCACAACAAGGAATTCGTCGGCGTCGGTGCCTATCACAAGATCATAACCGGAGGCCATGAGTTCGTGTGCCTTTTCGGAGAGGAAGGCCAGACGGCCCTTTTCAGCGGACACGACCTGAGTCCCTATCTTTGGGACCTTGGTTGCATGAGTACCCTCGCAGAAGGGGGCTATCTCCTGGTCGGTGCCATCGAAATAGATATACAGATTATCTTTTCCTCCCAGTTCGCGTCCGTAATATTCCACCCATTTTCGAAGGTAGAAGTCGTCGTTACGGACCATCGTTAAAGCAGCGATTCGGGTCATGCTACAAATATAATCAATTTTCGCGTAGATACTGCGCCGTGAAGCCTTCGGATTTGGCTGCAAGGTCTTCCGGAGTGCCTTCGAACACTATCTCGCCACCTGCCGCTCCGGCATCGGGGCCGAGGTCTATCACCCAGTCGGCGGCACGGATTACGTCGGTATTGTGTTCCACCACCACTATACTGTGGCCCGCGTCGAGCAGGGCGTCAAAGCTCTTGAGCAGTTTCTCCACGTCGAAGAAATGCAGGCCAGTGGTGGGCTCGTCGAAGATAAAGAGTATATGCTCCGAAGACCGGCGGCCGCCCTCTCCGCTCATGGAGAGGAAGTAAGCGAGCTTGATTCGCTGGCTTTCTCCGCCCGAGAGGGTGCTGCTGCTCTGTCCGAGTTTGATGTATCCCAGACCCACGTCTACAAGGGGTTGCAGACGGGCAGCAATCTCCCTGGCCGCCTCTTCGGGACCGAGAGAGAAGAAGTCTATGGCCTCATCAACGCTCATGCTCAGGATATCGTCGATGTTCTTGCCGCGATAGCGCACCTCCAGGATGTCGGGCTTGAAACGTTTTCCGCCGCATTCTTCGCATACCATGGTAACGTCGGCCATGAACTGCATCCCTATGGTAACCACGCCCTCGCCCTGGCATTCCGGGCAGCGGCCACCCTCCTGGTTGAAGGAGAAGAAAGACGGGCCGTAGCCGTTCACCTTGGCATACTGCTGTTCGGAAAGGAGTTTACGTATGAGGTCGTACACCTTGAGATAGGTGACTGCGTTGCTGCGGGTACTGCGTCCGATAGGATTCTGGTCAACGTATTCCACTCGGGAGATGCGGTCGAGATTGCCGCCCAGGCCTTTGTGCGTGCCGGGAATCTCCCCTCCTTCGCCCATGTGACGCATGAGCGCCGGATAGAGTATGTCGCCCACGAGCGACGACTTGCCCGATCCGCTCACACCGGTGACCACAGTGAGCGCCCGGAGCGGGAACTTCACGTCAATACCCTTCAGGTTATGCTCCATGGCTCCATCCACGCTTATGTAATAGTGCCACGGGCGTTTAGCCCTCTGGTAACGGGGCCTCTGATGGTAGACGTACTGCAGGGTAAGCGACTTGGAAGCGGCTGCCGGAGCCTTTGCTCCGAGCTTACCCTTGAAGACAACTTCGCCTCCGTTCACGCCCGCAAGGGGTCCCATGTCAATAAGCAAGTCTGCCGCCCGGATCACATTTTCGTCATGCTCCACCACTACGACCGTGTTGCCCAGGTCGCGCAGGCGCCGCAGCACTCCTATCAGCCGTTCAGTATCGCGCGGATGCAGCCCCACTGTGGGCTCGTCCAGGATGTACATACTGCCAACCAGAGAACTGCCGAGGGCCGTCACCAGATTGATTCTCTGGCTCTCGCCTCCGGACAGAGTATTGGTGGCCCGGCTCAGCGTCAGATACCCAAGTCCAACCTCGGAGATATATTGCAGACGGGAACGGATTTCCTTCAGGGGCTCGGCGGCTATGGTGCGTTCGTCTTCATTCAGCTGCAGACCGTCCACGAAGGGCAGCAGGTCTTCAACAGTCATGGATAGCCACTCATGGATGTTCTTTCCGCCCAGCTTCACGTAGAGGGCTTCGGGCCTGAGCCGGCTACCATGACAGGCAGTGCAGGCGGTTCGGCCGCTGAAACGGTTCTCCATGAAGCGGTACTGGACCTTGTAGCGCTGGGTGTGCACCCAGTCGAAGAATTCTTTTATGCCGACGATGCTCTCGTCGTTTCCTGGCTCACTGTGACCGTTCCAGATGATGTCTTTTTCGCGTTCAGAGAGATTGCACCAGGGCACGAAAGGCCGTATGCCGTAATGGCCCGCCACATGCACCAGATGGTCCTTGAACCAGACCATCTTGTCGCCACGCCAGCATGCTATGGCTCCGTCGTATATGCTTTTGCTCTTGTCGGGGACAACCAGGTCTTCGCTGATGCCGATTATCTTTCCCAGGCCGCCGCACTCCGGGCAGGCACCGAGAGGAGAATTGAAATTCAGAAGATATTCGTCCGGGCGGCGGAAAAGGATGCCGTCGCGCTCGAAGCGGGAACAGAAACTCCTCATGGATTCGCCGCAGACCACGGACATGTCTCCCCCGCCACGCTCGAAGGCATCGGCCACGCTCCCGAGCAGACGGGTGCGAAGGTCCGGATCCGAGGCGATGTCGGCCGGGTTGTCCAGCTTCAGGCGGTCTATCAGCAGCATCGCCCCTTCCGGATACGATTTGCTGCTGAGCATATCCTCTATGTCGAGCGCACGGCCGTCCGCAAAAAGACGGGAGTAGCCCTGAGCCTTGAGCGAGAGCAGGAGCTCGATACGGTCGGCCCTGTCGTCCCAGCCTATGGGGGCTAGGATATAGAAGACCTTCTCGCCGCTCCCCTGCATATACGCCAGCACATCCTGCACCGTATCGGCGCTCACTTCTTCGCCGCTCACGGGAGAGTAGGTGCGGCCGATACGGGAGAAGAGCAGCCGCAGGAGATCATAGATCTCAGTAGTGGTGCCAACCGTGCTGCGGGGATTCTTTACGGAAACCTTCTGCTCGATGGCGATTGCCGGAGGGATGCCGTCGATTTTGTCCACGTCCGGCTTGGACATGCGGCCCAGGAACTGTCGGGCGTAGGAGGATATACTCTGGGCGAAACGCCTCTGCCCTTCCGCATAGAGGGTGTCGAAAGCAAGGGAACTCTTTCCGCTACCGCTGATGCCGGTGACAACCACCAGCGCCCCGCGCGGAATCTCCAGGTCGATGTTTTTGAGGTTATTGACCCTGGCGCCCTTTATTTCTATGCTTTCGGACATTTCACAAATATACTCATTTTTCGGCCGAAAAAATTAAAAACATTTGCAGGTTTGAAAAATATCCGTATATTTGCATCCGCTTTTGACGGAAACCCGTCACAAAGCAACCCGGTGCGGTAGTTCAGTTGGTTAGAATGCCGGCCTGTCACGCCGGAGGTCGAGAGTTCGAGCCTCTTCCGCACCGCAAAAAACCCCAGGAGAAATCCCGGGGGTTTTTCGTTTTATTTCCTGATCACCATGGCGCGGATGGCGTTTAGCACTGCGAGTATCATCACTCCCACGTCAGCGAAGATGGCCAGCCACATATTGGCGATTCCAAGCGCTCCCAGAATAAGGCAGACGCCCTTGATTCCCAGCGCCATGACGATGTTTTCCCGAACAATGCGCAAAGTCTTCCGGGAGATGCGTATGGCGGTGGCGATCTTGAGCGGACTGTCGTCCATGAGCACTATGTCGGCCGCCTCTATAGCGGCATCGCTCCCCGCTCCGCCCATAGCTATGCCGATATCGGCCCTGGAGAGCACCGGAGCGTCGTTGATGCCGTCACCCACGAAGGCGATGCGCTCGCCCTCCGACTTTGCGGCCAGCATCTCCTCCACCCTTGCCACCTTGTCGGCCGGCAGGAGCTCGGCGTAAACCTCGTCCACACCAAGCACTCCGGCCATCTGGTCGGCAACGTCGCGGGAGTCTCCGGTGAGCATGACGGTACGCTGCACGCCGCAGGCCTTTAGAGCGCCCACCACCTCCTCCGCATGGGGCTTGAGCATGTCGCCCAGCACTATATGTCCGGCGTAATGTCCGTCCACGGCCACGTGTACTATGGTTCCGGCGGTGCCGCAGTGACAGTATTCCAGCCCAAGGCTGGCCATGAGCTTTTCATTCCCCACCGCCACCTTGCGGCCGTCGATAAGGGCGGTAATGCCGAGACCGGCCAGCTCCTGGATATCGCTGATGCGTTTGTGGTCTATCTCCTGCCCATAGGCTTTGCGAAGCGTCTTGCTGATGGGGTGCGAAGAGGCGCACTCTGCTATTGCCGCCAGTTCCGTGATAAGGCGTTTCTCATTCTCGTCCGTTTCCACATGGTCGTGAATGTCGTGCATGGCGGACACTTCGAATACTCCGAGCGTGAGCGTGCCGGTCTTGTCCATCACCACTGTGCGCACCTTGGAGAGGTTCTCCAGGATATTGGCGCCCTTAACCAGGATGCCTTCGCGGCTGGCACCGCCTATTCCGGCGAAGAACGACAGCGGAATACTGATTACCAGAGCGCACGGGCAGCTGATCACAAGGAAGGTGAGGGCCCTGTAGATCCATTCGTTCCACATCGGGTCCATTCCCGGTATGAGCAGCCTCACCAGCGGAGGCAGCAGCGCAAGCGCCAGGGCGGCTCCCACCACTGCGGGAGTGTACACACGGGCAAAGCGGGTGATGAAATCTTCGGAGCGCGATTTGTGCGAGGCGCTGTCTTCCACCAGCTCAAGTATCTTGGAAACTGTGGACTCCCCGAATTCAGCCGTGGTGCGAAGGGAAAGCACGCCGGTGAGGTTGATGCTGCCACTGAGCACGGTATCGCCTTGTCTGACGTCAAGAGGAAGGGATTCACCCGTGAGTGCGGCGGTATTGAGGGACGATGTGCCGTCCACGACGACAGCGTCGATAGGCACCCTTTCGCCCGGCAGCACCACTATCGTGGCACCCACCTCAACGTCGTCCGGGTCCACCTTTTCGAGCGAACCGTCTTCCCGGGGGATATTGGCATAGTCGGGACGGATATCCATGAGGGCGCTGATGCTCCGACGGCTGCGGCCTACCGCGTAACTCTGGAAGAACTCCCCTATCTGGTAGAACAGCATTACGGAGATGGCCTCCAGATAGTCGCCGCTCCGCTCATAAAGGGCGAGGCCGAAGGCGCCGGCGGTTGCCACCACCATGAGGAAGTTTTCGTCGAAGACGCGGCGGTTGCCTATTCCGAGCACGGCCTTACGCACTATGTCCCAGCCGATAATCGCGTATACTACGAGGTAATATAGGATACCCTTGCCAATGCCGCCGAGGGGCAGCACTGTTACGTCGGGCAGCAGTGCGAGCGTTGCGGTGAGCACTGCTGCCACCACGATGCGCACGAGCATATTTTTCTGCTTCGATGTCATTTAGTCGAGGATTTCGAAGTCGGGTTCCACCTTTTTGGCAGCTTTGAGAGCGGCGGCCATCACGGCCTCGGGATCCGATCCCTCTTCAAATTCCACCTTCATTTTCTGCGTCATGAATACTACGGCGGCATCTTTAACTCCAGCCACCTTCTTAACCTCCTCTTCTACCAGGTTGGCGCAATTGGCGCAGTCAACTTCTATTTTGTAAGTCTTTTTCATATCAGTATGTTTGGTTCCGCAAAGATACTCATTCCGCGCGTATTGGTAACTACCAAATAGTAGTGAGGTAACAATGGCGCGCGTTTTTTCTTATATTTGTAGCCACTAAAGCCTTAACCTTATTATGCAAGAACGCAAGAGAAGATGGGGAGACAGGTGGGATGCCTACCGTCTCCGTGGTCTTGACCCTGTGCACGTGATGATGCCGTATATGTTCGGCGACCGTACCTCCAACGAGGCTGTGCTGGGAGAAGTCATGGACCTTACCGAAGTGGACAAGTACCTCGCGAAGAAAAACGCGCAGAATCCCGAATTCAAGTACACCTGGTTCCATTTCATCACAGCAGCAATCTCCAAAGCCATACTGCTCCGTCCCAAGATGAACTATTTCATCGCCGGCGGGCGTTATTATGAGCGCAAGAAGATACAGGTAGCTTTCAACGTGAAGCGTCAGTTCTCCGACGAAGCTGAGGAATCCATGGCCAAGTTCGTCCTGGATCCCGAGGGCGGCTCCCCCATGGAACAGGTACACGACTACGTGCACAAGTTCGTCACGAAGGTCCGCAAGGAGAACCAAAACGTGGGCGTGGACGACATGCTCAAGTTCCTCAGCCATCTTCCCCGCTTTGCATGGCGCATCATGAGCTGGGCGCTCAAGCGCATGGAATACTATGGCATCTACCCGAAGAGTCTCGCAATGGACGACCCCTGCTATTCCAGCGCCTACCTCACCAATCTGGGCAGCATCAAGATGAACGCCGACTATCATCACCTCTTCAACTGGGGCACCATCTCATTCTTCGTTACCATAGGAGAAAAGAAACTCAGGCCCTATTTCAAGGAAGACGGCAGCTATGAGATGCGCAACACCATAAAACTCGGACTCACCATCGACGAACGCATAGCGGACGGCTACTATTTCGCAAAGACGCTTCGCCTCGTGCGCAAGATCTTCCAGAATCCCGAGCTCCTGGACGCCCCCGCGGCAACACCTATCGCCATCGAATAACCTAAATTCAAAAATGAAATACAAACTCGACAATGTGTCCACCCCTTGGCTTGACAGCTATGGGGAGGTGGCTCCCAATCTCGATTACAGCGAAAAAACCATATCCGCAGCGGTACTCGACACGGCCGCAGTTGAAAAGGACTTCCCAGCCCTCACCTTCATGGGAAAGCCCACGTCGTACACCCGCCTGGCAACAGAAATCGACCGTGTGGCCAGGAGCTTCCATGCCCTGGGAGTGCGTCCCGGACAGAGGGTGCTGGTGTGCCTCCCCAACGTTCCCCAGGCCGTCTTCTGTCTGTACGGACTGAACCGCATAGGGGCAATCCCGACCATGGTGCATCCACTGTCGGCCGTTTCTGAACTGGCTTTCTACATGAAGGAGGCGGACTGCAGCATCGCGGTTACCCTGGACCAGTTCTACGGCAAGTTCCTTCGCGTGAAGGAGCAGCGTCCCATCGAGAAACTCATAGTCTGCCGTGTGTCCGACGAACTGCCATTCCCGCTTTCAATCGCCCAGAAACTCTTCACCGAAAGCAAATTCCCCAAGGTTTCCGGAGCGAACGACATAGTGTGGAGCGATTTCATGAAGATGGGAGAATCCGTAACCGATGGCTACGTTGCGAAGAAAGACTACCGCACAGAGGCCGTCGTGCTCTTCTCGGGCGGCACCACCGGCACCACCAAGGGCATCATGCTGAGCGACCTCAACTTCAATGCCCTGGCCTGGCAGACGGCCAGCATGGCCAACGAGGAGGTCCACCATGCCAAGATGCTCGCGGCCATGCCGGTGTTCCACGGCTTCGGTCTTGGGGTGTGCATCCACACCCTCATGTTCATCGGCGGCACCTCCATCCTGGTGCCCCGCTTCAACGTGAAGAGCTACGCGAAGCTCATCCGCAAAACCCAGCCCAATTTTATCGCCGGCGTGCCCACCTTGTTCGAAGCCATCACCCGCAACCGTTATCTCGACGGAGCCGACCTGAGCTGTCTGCGCGGCGTATTCTCCGGAGGAGACTCGCTCACCATCGAGCTCAAGAAAAAGTTCGACGCCTTCCTGAAGGAACATAAAGCCCGTGTGCGCGTCCGCGAGGGTTACGGCACCACCGAGTGCGTCACCGCCTGCTGTCTCACTCCCTACAACAAGGAAAAAGAGGGCTCCATCGGCATCCCGTTCCCGGACACTTACTTCAAGATCTGCAAACCCGGCACCCAGGAAGAACTGCCGTACGGCGAAGAAGGCGAGATCTGCCTCACCGGTCCTTCCATGATGCTCGGTTACATCGGCCACGAAGAAGAGAATGCCCAGACGCTCCAGAAGCATCCCGACGGCCATGTCTGGCTGCATACCGGCGACCTCGGAAAGATGGACGACGAGGGCTTCGTATACTTCCGCCAGAGAATCAAGAGAATGATAGTCACCAGCGGTTACAACGTGTATCCTTCGCAGCTGGAGAACATCATCGAAGGCCATCCGGCCGTTCAGCGCAGCTGCGTCATCGGCATTCCGGATTCCCTGAAGATGCAGAGGGTAAAGGCATTTGTCGTACTGCGCGACGGCTATACGGCCGACGACGCCGTGCGCGAATCGATCCTCGCCCACTGCAAGGCCCACATCGCGAAATACGCGCTCCCCTCGGAAATCGAGTTCCGGGAGTCCCTGCCTACCACCCTGGTCGGCAAGGTGGCCTATACGGTGCTTGAAAAGGAAGAGGCGGAAAAAAGGGTAGCCTAAAGCAGGAAGAACAGCGAAACGCCTGCGACCGATACAAGGGCGCCGATGAGGCTGCGCCATGTGAGCTTTTCCCCGAACATCCAGTGCGAGGGAAGAATGAGAAGAATGGGCGTGAGCGCCTGCAGGGTGCTGGCGATGCCGGCTGCGGTGTAGCGGAGCGCCATCAGTGAGAAGCCCACGCCCACCACCGGGCCGAAGATCACCACGATAACCAGGGACAGCATGGACTTGCGGTCGCGCGTTGCGGCGAGCACCTGCGGCATACGCCTGCTGACGACCATCATGAAAAGAGCCGCCAGGAAGCCGGAGATGCAGCGTATCATATTGGCGCTGAACGGAATAACCGGAGCCACGCTCTCCACCACATCCGCCGGTATTTCCGTCATGTAACGACTCAGCGCGATTCCGCTGATAACCAGTCCGAAACCCTGGCACACCGCAGCCGCTATCCCGAGCAACACACCCTTCAACGGAATCTGAAGACGAACCTTGTGCCGCTCCCCTTGCCCGAGCACGGTGATTCCGATACCGATGAGGGTGATTCCCATAGCGAGGAGGCTCTTCCAGCCGAGCTGCTGCCCCATGAGTATCCAGCCAAATAGCGCGGCTGAGGCCGGAGCCAGGGTCTGGAACAGCTGGGTGGTGCGGGCTCCTATCAGCACATAGCTCCGCAGAAGGCAGAGATCGCCGAGGAAGAATCCGATGAAGCCGCTGAGGGCCAGCAGCCCCCATGTACCCGCACCGGCATATACAGGCCAGGGCCTCCCCAGGAACAACCAGCACATCACCGCATACATGAGCACAGATAGCGCCATCCGCCACAGGTTCATGACGGATGCACCGAGCCGTTTGCTGCTGTATTCGCTCCAGAGTGAACCGATAGTCCAGCATATAGCTACTCCTATGGATATTATTTCTCCCAGGTACGCCAAAACGGATGCAAATATAGCATTATTTGCTTTGCAAAAACGGAGAGTTTTTAGTAATTTTGTCAAATATAGACGAACTATAACCAAGCTCCATATGCAAGACAAATTACAGGAACTCACGGAAAAGCTTTACAATGAGGGTCTTTCCAAAGGAAAAGAAGAAGGAGAGCGCCTTCTCGAACAGGCCAGGAAAGAGGCTGCAGCCATCGTAGCCAAGGCTAAAGACGACGCGGCAGCCATCACGGCAAAGGCGGAAAAAGACGCCGGAGACCTCCGCTCCAAAGCCGAGTCTGACATCCGCATGGCATCCACCCAGGCCCTTCAGGCCACAAGGAAAGACATTGAGAACCTGCTCACCGGAAAACTGGCGGACGCTTCCACTCTGGAAGATCCCGCCTTCCTGAAAGAGATAATCAAGTCGGTGGCCCAGAAGTTCGACGCCCAGCAGGCGCAGGACCTCTCCCTGGTTCTCCCCGAAAAGCTCCGTTCGGAGCTGGAGCCCTGGGTTGCCGGCGAGCTTCGCAAAACCCTTGCACACGAAGTGCAGGCCAGTTTCAGCAAAAAGGTCGCGGGCGGCTTCAGCATCGGTCCGGCCAGCGGCGGCTGGTTCGTAAACCTTACGGAGGAAACCTTCAAGGCTCTTCTCGCCGAGTATCTTCGCCCCGTTACCCGCAAGCTCCTCTTCGGTGAATAACTACGAGTATATAATCGCATCCCTTCCTGTCCTGCAGGCCGGCTATCGCGGTCCGCTGGATGCTGCTTCCCTCCTTGAGGAAATCCGGGAGCAGCTTTCGGCCTCCGACGCCGCAGCGCTTCAACTCGTTCTGGACGGCTGGAATGCAAACTCCCTGGGCGAAGAATTCTATGCCCGCGCGGCAAAGAGCAGGAGCGCCTTCATCAATGGCTACTTCCTCTACGACAGGCAGCTTCGCAACGCAAAGGTGAACTGGCTCAACAAATCTCTGGGACGTCCGGAGGGGCAGGACATCATTCCCGCGCCCGGTGCCGACTCCGCGGAAGAAGATTTCGAGGACCAGGCCCGCGCGGCGGAAGTGCTCGCCGGTACAGACATTCTGGAAAGGGAACGCGGGCTGGACTCGCTTCTCTGGGAGCGCATCGACGGGCTTACCATAATGCACGTATTCGATCTGGACGTAATCCTCGGCTTCGCGGCAAAGCTCCAGATCGTGGACCGCTGGCTTAAACTCGACGAGAACACCGGCCGCGAACTCTTCGCCAGGCTGGTGAGTGACATGAAATCGCAATATCTACAACAAGAATAATGGCAACTACAGGCAAAGTAACAGGAATAGTCTCCAACCTGGTCACCGTCCAGGTGGACGGCCCCGTTGCGGAGAACGAACTCTGCAGCATAGACCTCCATGGCACCGGGCTTCTGGCCGAGGTGATCAAGGTCACGGGCGACAGGGCCTCGGTGCAGGTGTTCGAAAGCACCCGCGGGCTGGCTGGAGGCGCAAAAGTGGAATTCCTCGGAAGAATGCTTGAGGTGACCCTGGGACCGGGCATGCTGGGCAGCGTGTACGACGGTCTCCAGAACGACCTCACCACCATGACAGGCGTCTTCCTCAAGCGCGGCGAATACACCGACCCTCTGGACCATGAAAAGAAATGGGACTTCAAGCCCCTGGTGGCTCCCGGCGACAAAGTGCAGACGGCCGACTGGCTGGGAGAGGTCACCGAAGGCTGGCTCCCCCACAAAATAATGGTCCCGTTCAGCTTCAAGGGTGAGTTCACCGTAAAGTCGGTGGCCCCCGAAGGCAGCTACACGGTAGACGAGACAATCGCCACTCTCATCGACGCCGAAGGCGCAGAAGTACCCGTCACCATGACCCAGCGTTGGCCGGTGAAGGTTGCCGTCAAGGCATATCGCGAAAAACCACGACCGCAGAAGATAATGGAAACGGGAGTGCGCGTAATCGACTCCTTCAATCCCATAGCCGAAGGCGGCACCGGCTTCATTCCGGGCCCGTTCGGCTGCGGCAAGACCGTTCTTCAGCACGCCATCGCCAAGCAGGGCGAGGCCGACGTTATCGTCATGGCGGCCTGCGGTGAACGTGCCAACGAAGTGGTGGAAATCTTCACCGAGTTCCCCGAACTCGTGGACCCGCACACCGGCCGCAAGCTCATGGAGCGCACCACCATCATCTGCAATACCTCCAACATGCCTGTAGCCGCCCGTGAAGCCTCCGTCTACACGGCCATGACCATCTGCGAGTATTACCGTGCGATGGGACTGCGCTGCCTTCTTCTGGCAGACTCCACCTCCCGCTGGGCCCAGGCCCTCCGCGAGATGAGCAACCGAATGGAAGAACTGCCCGGCGCAGATGCGTTCCCGGTGGACCTTTCCGCCATCATCTCCAATTTCTACTCGCGTGCAGGCATGGTGGTGCTGAATAACGGCAGCACTGGTGCGGTCACCTTCATCGGCACCGTCTCCCCTGCCGGCGGCAACCTGAAGGAACCCGTGACGGAAAGCACTAAGAAGGCCGCCCGCTGCTTCTACTCCCTGGAGCAGAACCGCGCCGACCAGAAGCGCTATCCCGCCGTGAATCCGCTGGATTCCTATTCCAAATACCTCGAATATCCCGAAATCTCGGCTTATCTGGACGCCAAGGTCGAAAAAGGCTGGGTGGAAAAGATAGTCAAGGCCAAGATGCTCGTGCGCCGTGGCAAGGAAATGGCCGACCAGATCAACATTCTGGGCGACGACGGCGTGCCCATGAGCTACCACGAGGCATTCTGGAAGAGCGAGGTTATCGACTTCGCCTTCCTGCAGCAGGACGCGTTCGACGCCATCGACGCCCTCTGCCCCATGGAGCGTCAGAAATACATGCTGGACCTCATCCTTGAGATATGCGACCACAACTTCTCTTTCGAGGGATTCGAAGCCTGCCGCGACTATTTCAAGAACCTTATCAACCTGCTCAAACAGATGAACTATTCCGCCTTCGACGGCCCGGAATTCAAAGATTACCGCGTTCAGATAGATAAACTCCTCCAAGAAAATGGCAGATCCTAAAGTTTTCCAGAAGATATACACGAGGCTCGAGGCCATCACCAAGGCCACCGTGTCCCTGCATGCACAGGGTGTGACGAACGATGAACTTGCCACCGTGGAGGGACGTCTGGCCCAGGTGGTTAAAACCCGCGGAGACCTCGTGACACTGCAGGTCTTCTCCGGCACCGAGGGCATCCCCACCGACGCCGAAGTGGCTTTCCTCGGAGAGCCTCCCACCCTCAAGGTGAGCGATCAGCTTTCCGGCCGCTTCTTCGACGCCTACGGCCATCCTATCGACGGCGGCCCCGAAGTGGAAGGCGAAGAGCGCGAAGTGGGCGGCCCGTCAGTGAACCCCTACAAGCGCCGTCAGCCATCGGAGCTCATCCCAACCGGCATCGCCGGCATCGACCTTAACAACACCATCGTCTCCGGTCAGAAGATCCCCTTCTTCGCCGACCCGGACCAGCCATATAATCAGGTCATGGCGGATGTGGCCCTGAGGGCCGACGTGGACAAGATTATCCTCGGCGGCATGGGTCTCAGCAACGACGACTACCTTTATTACCGTCACGCCTTCGAGGGCGCCGGTGCTCTGGACCGCATAGTCTCCTTCGTGAACACGACCGAAGACCCGCCGGTGGAGCGTCTGCTCGTGCCCGACATGGCCCTTGCGGCAGCAGAATACTTCGCGGTGGACAAGAACGAAAAGGTGCTGGTACTGCTTACCGACATGACTCTCTACGCAGACGCCCTTTCGATAGTGAGCAACCGCATGGACCAGATTCCTTCCAAGGACGCCATGCCCGGATCGCTCTATTCAGACCTCGCCAAGATCTACGAAAAGGCCGTGCAGCTGCCCACAGGCGGCAGTATCACCATCATAGCCGTCACCACCCTGAACGACGGTGACATCACCCACGCAATCCCCGACAACACCGGTTACATCACCGAAGGCCAGCTCTTCCTGCGTGCCGATCCCGACAGCGGAAAGGTCATCGTGGACCCGTTCCGCAGCCTTTCGCGTCTGAAACAGAACGTGCAGAACAAAAAGACCCGCGAAGACCACTCCCAGGTGATGAACGCAGGCGTGCGCCTCTACGCGGACGCGCAAAACGCCAAGACCAAGCAGGAAAACGGCTTCGACCTTTCGGACTACGACCGCAGGTGCCTCAAATACTCAGTAGAATATGCTACCAGGCTTCTCAGCATCGATGTGAACATCTCCATTAACGAGATGCTCGACACCGCCTGGGAACTCTTCGCCAAATACTTCACGCCAGCCGAAACCGGCATAAGGCAGAGTCTTATCGATAAATACTGGCCCGGCAAAGCGGAATAGCAATGGCCATCAAGTTCCAATATAACAAGACCTCGCTCACGAACCTCGGCAAGCAGCTGAAGATTCGTCAGAACGCCCTCCCCACCCTCAAGAACAAGGAGAGCGCCCTGCGTTTCAGCGCCCTTGCCGCCCGAAAGGAATCCGAAAGGCTCGAAGAGGAGCTGCGCGCCAAAATGGCCGAGTACGACTATCTGGCCGCGCTTTGGAACGAGTTCGAGCCAGGGCTCATCAGCATTACTGACGTCGACCTGGCCACGGTCAAGATTGCAGGCGTAAAGTGCCCTGAACTTCGCGAGGTACATTACAAACTCGCCGAGTTCAACGCCTTCGCCGCTCCTGCCTGGTATGCCGACGGGGTACGCATCCTCAAGGAACTCACTCATCTCGGGCTTCAGAGCGAGGTGAGCATGCGCACCAGCCGCATCCTGGACTTCCAGCGCAAGAAGACCACCCAGAAGGTGAATCTCTACGAAAAAGTGCAGATTCCCGGATATCAGGAGGCTATGCGCAAGATAAAACGCTACATGGAAGACGAGGAGAACCTCAGCAAGGCCTCGTCCAAGATAGTCAAGAGCCGTCACGAACTCGAAGAAGCGGAGGAAGCAGTATGATCGAACGCATGACCAAATACTCCTTCGTGCTCCTCTCCAGCCAGAAGGAAGAGTTCCTGGAGCGGCTTCAGCAGCTGGGCGTGGTTGATATCACACGCAGCGAAAAGCCAGTGGACGACAGGTCCGCTGCCCTTCTTGCCGAAGCTGAAATGCTCAGCCGGGAAATCGCCGACATCTCTGCCGGCTGCGACTCTCATCTTACCGAGCTCCGCTCCGGCCTTGCCGAGCTTCTCAAAGAGCGCGACGAAATAGCCCCCTGGGGCAGCTGGGATCGCGATCTTCTGGAGCAGACCGGACTGGATTTGCATTTCTACACGGTGGACGCAAAACGCTTCGATCCGGAGTGGCCCCAGCAGTTCGCAATCCAGAAGGTTTCGGACGACGGCCGCAAGGTGCGCTTCGTGATCGTGGGTTCCGC
The DNA here is from genome assembly GCA_017412645.1 of Bacteroidales bacterium. Lineage (GTDB taxonomy): Bacteria > Bacteroidota > Bacteroidia > Bacteroidales > UBA932 > Cryptobacteroides. The sequence continues at coordinate 46,410 of JAFPWX010000025.1, forward strand.
CGACGGCTTCCCGCTCAGGGAACTGCCGGCTCCGGCTCTCACTCTCCGGGAAGCCGATGCTGCCGTGGACGAGAAGGAAAGGGAGATCGCCCTGTATTCCAAAACGCTCAAAGGGCGCAGTTCCGAGCTCCCCGCACTCAAAGCTGCGCTTGCAGCCAAAAAGGAGGAGGTCTCCCGCTATCTGGCCGGACTGTCAGGCGAGTCGGCGGCAGCTGACATGCTGGTGGTATTCGAAGGCTTCGTCCCGGAAGCCGAGTCCGAATCATTCGAGGCCGGGCTCGCGGAACTCCCCGCCGTCTGGTTCAAGGATGCCGCCACCGTGGAGGACAAACCTCCGGTAAAGTTCCGCAACAACAGCTTCGTGGAGCTATTTGAAGTGCTCACCGACATGTACGGCAGGCCTTCCTACGACGGCTTCGACCCGACTCCTTTCATCAGCATCTTCTTCACCCTGTTCTTCGCCTTCTGTATGGGCGACGCCGGATATGGTCTGGTGCTCCTGCTTCTTGGCGTCCTGCTCAAGGGAGCGCTTGGCAGGCAGACGAGTGCGCTGGTGGTAATTCTGGGCGCGGCCACCTTCTTGATAGGCTTCGTTTTCCACAGTTTCTTCAGCCTGGATATCAGCCAGTGGGGATTCATCAGGGAACTGGGCCTTCACCGTATAATGGTTCCTTCCGACAGCCAGTGCGTGGTTCCGGGAATGGGAGCCTACGACTGGAACATGATCATAGCACTCGCATGCGGCGTGGTTCACATCGCCCTGGCGCAGTTCACCAAAGCCTGCGTGGAGACACGCAACAAGGGCTTCCTGGGCAGCCTTGGCACCTGGGGGTGGACCCTCCTCATAGTTGGCGGTTCTGCCGTCGGCACCTTCGCTCTGCTGGGAGTGTTCGACAGCGACATCACCAAAACCGCGATAATAATCGTGGGGATTATTTCCGCACTTTGCATCTTCCTGCTGCGCGATATTCACAAGAATCCGCTGGCGAATATCGGCAGCGGTCTCTGGGAAACCTACAACACGGCTACCGGACTGCTGAGCGACGTGCTCAGTTACCTCCGACTCTACGCTCTGGGACTTGCCGGAGGCCTGCTCGGAGGAGCGTTCAACAATCTTGCTGTTATGGTCAGGGGCGATGGCGGCGCGGGCTGGATCTGGTTCGTGGTGCTGCTCCTCATCGGCCATGTGCTCAACATTGCGATGTGCGCCCTGAGCGCCTTCGTTCACCCGCTCCGACTCAACTTCCTGGAGTTCTTCAAGAATTCCGGATACGAGGGCATAGGGCGCAAGTACACTCCCCTTTCGAAAGATAATTCAAACAATTAAAAATCAATAAATTATGTCACCAGAAGTAATTTCAATCCTCGGTTACATCGGACTCGGCGCAGTGCTTGCCCTCGCTGGCATAGGCAGCGCCTACGGAACCACCATCGCCGGCAACGCCGCAGAGGGCGCCCTCAAAAAGCGTCCTGAAGGCTCGGGTAACTACATGGTTCTTTCCGCTGTTCCTGCAACCCAGGGAATCTACGGTTTCGTAGCATTCCTCATCATGCTCGGAAAGTTCAATAATGATCCGGCCCTCGGAGTCAAGATCTTCGGTATCGGACTCTTCGTCGGCATCGTGTGCATGCTTTCCTCCATCCGTCAGGGCCAGGTTTGCGCCAACGGCATCATCAATATCAGCCAGGGGCACAGTGTCTTCGCCAACACCCTTATCTACGCTGCCCTTCCGGAATTCTACGCAATTCTGGGACTGGTAGGCGCTATTATGGCTTAAAGGCTTCCGGCTAGAAATAGCGGCGTCCGAGAGGGCGCCGTTATTTTTTATAGATATAGAGGATTTGTCCCGGACGGATGATGTCGCTCTTGAGGTGATTCCACTTCTTGATCTGCGCAACCGTCACTCCGTTTTTCAGGGCTATGCGCCCCAGGATATCGCCGTCCTTCACTTTGTATGCAACCCTCTGAGGCACCCCGGCTTCTTCAATATTCTTCAGCACCTGCGGATTGAGAAGGTCCGCGGCCCGGTGAACATACAAAGAATCAAGTCCACCGATAAATGCTTCCGTCCAGGTAGCAGGGATATTCAGGATACACGGCCCGCTGTTCCCCGGAATAATCTCATGAGTATACTGGGGATTCAGCAGCTTTACCGTATCCAACGGCACACCCACCACTTCGCTGATCTGACGGAAATGAAGGTTGCGGCGGATCTCGAAAGTATCCACCTCCACCGGCATATTCAGGTCCGCCGGCTGCAGGCCATATTCCTTTGCATAATGGAAGGCATACATCGCGCCTGTGAAAGCCGGAACGTAGCCTCGCGTTTCGCGTGGAAGGTACGGCCAGATGCTCCAGAAGTCGCGTTTTCCGTCGGCAAGCTGAATAGCCTTGCGAACGTTTCCGAAGCCGCAGTTATATGAGCAGATTGCCAGGTTCCAGTCGCCGAACACATTGTAGGCGTCTCTCAGATAACGTGCCGCAGCATCCGCCGATTTTTCCACATCCAACCTCTCATCCATGAAGGAGGTGATCTTGAGACCGTATAGCTTTGCCGTACGGAACATGAACTGCCACATTCCCAGGGCTCCCGCCTTGGATTCAGCCGTGGGGCTCAGATGCGACTCAATTACCGCCATGTATTTGAGTTCAAGCGGCAGATGATACTTAGCGAGAATCTCTTCGAAAATGGGAAAATAATACTCCGATCTGGCCAGCATCTGGCCCATCTGGCGCGGCATCTTCTCGGAGTAGAGCACCATGTAGTTCTTAACCGTGGAGTTGAAAGGCAGGGTGATGAACGGGTTCATTGCCTCCAGACGCCGCATCAGTTCTTCGTCTGAAACATTGGTGGTAAAATGCGCACTGTCCGCAATCTCTTCCTGGGCCGCCACCGATAGGCAGCACAGGAGCAGTGAAAGCAGCAGAAATATTCTTTTCATCAGAAGGTGAGGCCGAAATGCATTCCGAACGCAGGACTCTGGCCCAGAGCGTAGGTGGCACCCGTAGGCATCACGGTGGGGCTCACCTTTATGGCCAGATCGTCCGAAACGGAGAAATCGTGCATGTATGAGAACACGTTCGCATCAATCACCTGAAGCAGGTATCCTGCAAAAATGGTGAGCAGCGAATAGTCTCGGTAACGGCGGTACAGGTTACGGTAATACAGCGCGCGCTCTGCGGAGATAGGGCCGTCGTTGGATGCATCATCGTCTGTCATCTCACGATAGATACGCTGGAAACGAAGGTAATTTGTGCGGTTCAGGAAATAGAAGTGCGCACCCCCGGCCATAATCCCCCAGTAAAGAGGCAGTTTCCATGTCTCGTGATTGTATATCTGGCCAAGGCCAGGCACCAGCACCGCATAAAGCGTCGCCTTGCCGTGATGCGGATAATCGTTCGGCCTGTAGCTGATGACACCGTCCATAAGGGTGGCCCAGTATGCCGCCCCAGCACCTACGAACCACCATTTTGCGGCATCGTGGTTCCCCTGCATATTCTGATAGACGCCCATGCCGGCCGTGCCCAGTATGCCTCCGTAAACCAAAGGAAGCTTCCAGTAATCGCGGTTGTATATCTGGCTGCTGCCGAGAAACACCGTACTGCCGGCGAACATTACGCCTATCTTGATATCGTGTTTATGACTGATGCCGCCAAAGAAATCCTTGAACGAAAAGAGCACGTCCACGGAGTCCTTGGAATCGGCCGGATCGTCATTATAGCTCTGGGAGAAGGCTTCTTCCTTGAACTGAGCATGCGCAGGGATGCCGGCGACAAGGGCCAGCAGCAGCGGCAGCAGTATGCGGAGAAGCCGTTTCATCGCCTATATGCCTGAATCTTCAAGTGCCTTGAGGAAAGCGTTCACCTCTTCGTCGGAGTTGAAACGCACCGTCATACTGCCCTTGCCGTTAGCACTGCGACGAAGCGAAATGGGATCCGCAAAGAAGCGTCCCACCTTGCTCAGCAGGCGGGTGTACTCTGCCGGGAGTTCCTGCTCCTGACGGGCAGTCTTTGTGCGGGGCTTGCGGAGATATTTGTGCACTTCCTCTTCCAGCTGACGCACGCTCAGACCTTCCTTTACGGTGAGGTCGCAGAGTTGCTGGAGAAGTTCCTGGTCTTCCACGCCTAGCAGCACCTTTGCGTGGCCGACGCTCAGAAGGCCAACCTTAAGATCGTGCTGAACCTTGACTGGAAGCTTCAGAAGACGAAGGGTATTGGCCACTGATGCGCGCTTCTTGCCCACACGGTCCGCCATAGTCTCCTGGGTGAGATTGCATTCATCGATGAGACGCCTGTAGCTGAGTGCTGTTTCGATTGGATCCAGATTCTCTCTCTGAATATTCTCCACGAGGGCCATTTCCAGCATACCCTGATCGTCGGTCTCGCGCACATAAGCGGGAATCATGGCCATGCCGGCCATACGGCAGGCCTTGAAACGGCGCTCACCGCTGATTATCTGATAACGGTTCTCGGAGACCTTGCGCACGGTGATGGGCTGGATGAGCCCGAGGGTGCGGATGCTGGCTGCCAGTTCTTCCAGGGCCTCTGCATCGAAGGAGGTGCGGGGCTGGAAGGGATTGGCTTCCACCATGTCCACGGGAATACGGAGCACATCGGAAGCACGCGCGGCCGGTTTGGTTCCGGCCACATCCTTGTTCACATAGCCTACCGGCTTGCGGAACTGATCGGCTTCTTCACCGAGAAGGGCGCTGAGGCCGCGCCCGAGGCCATGCTGCTGTTTTGCCATATTATTCTGCGGCGATGCCGTTCTTTTCGAGCTCTTCCTTCGCCAGATTCAGGTAATTGTTGGCTCCGGTGCTCATGATATCGTAAAGAATAATGGGTTTACCATGCGAAGGAGCTTCGCTCAGACGTATGTTCCTCTGGATGATGGTGCGGAACACCATGTCTCCGAAATGCTCGCGGAGCTCGCCCACGACCTGGGTGTGCACGCGGGTGCGGCCATCGAACATGGTAACCAGGAAACCTTCTATAGTAAGCCCCGGATTCACTCCCTCCTGTACCAGACGGATGGTCTGCAGGAGCTTTCCAAGTCCCTCGAGAGCGAAGAATTCGGGCTGCACGGGGATGATTACCGAGTCGGCCGCAGTGAGGCAGTTGACAGTCACGAGACCGAGCGAAGGCGAGCAGTCGATGAGGATGAAGTCGTAATTGTCCCTTATGGGAGCCAGGGCATTACGGAGGACGGACTCCCTCTCGGGAACATCCAGCATCTCGATTTCCACACCCACGAGATTGATGTGGGAGGGTATCATGTGCAGATTGGCTATCTCCGTTTGAATGAGAGCGTCTTCCGCGGAAATCTTGCCTTCCATCACTTCGTACACCGTGCGCTTTTCGTCGCTGTCGGGCGAGAAGTTCAGGCCGCTGGTGGTATTTGCCTGAGGATCTGCGTCAATTACCAGCACCTTGTGATCCAGCACGGCCAGCGAGGCCGCAAGATTGATGGCGGTGGTGGTCTTGCCCACTCCTCCCTTCTGATTCGCTATCGCTATAATTTTTCCCATAACTTACAAATGTAAGGAATTTTCCCGATAATCCATCCAAATAGCAGGCCAACCGCCGTGCCGACAAGCACGTCTCCAAGGAAATGCTTTCCTACAAAAATGCGGCTTATGCCGACCAGGGCAGCCCAGCCGAAAAGCAGCCACGTCATTCCCCGGTAGTTCCGGCTCTTGTCGGCCCCCCTGAAACCCAAAAGCACACATGCCGCCACTCCGAAACTGTTGGCAGCGTGGGCGGAGAAGAAACCGTAGAAGTTGCCTCTCCCCTCCAGCCTGTGCAGACCGCCTGCCACCATCCAATTGTCCCAGACAGGACGGAGACGCGCGACAGAGTCCTTGATAAGGTTTGAGAACTGGTCACATGCCAGCACGGTAAGCGCCACGGAAAGCAACACTACCAGGGCCTTTTTCCAGCCGGCTCGAACAAAGAGCAGGACCGCCAGCACCGCATACATTATGTACCAGACCTTCTTGTCGGAAAACAGTATCCACACCGCATCCGTGAAAGGGCAGTGCAGGGAGTTCAGAGCCAGCGTGAGATGCTGGTCCAGATGATGGAGCCACATTACGAAGTTCATGCGTGCAGGGCTTTCCAGAGCATGTCGATGAGTTCCTTTAGACCCTCCTGGGTGAAACTCGAGATGAAAACGTGCGGGATATCCTTCGGGAGGGTTGGTTCTATTTCCGCCTCGAGGTCCTTATCGAGCATATCGCACTTTGTCACCGCCAGCACCTTGTCTTTCACGAGCAGCTCCGGATTGTACTGACGGAGCTCTTCCAGAAGGGTGTTGTAGCCGGCTGCTATGTCGTCTTCTTCGGCCGAGACCATGAAGAGAAGCACAGAGTTGCGTTCGATGTGACGCAGGAACCTTATTCCTATTCCCCGGCCCTCGTGGGCGCCTTCGATGATACCGGGGATGTCCGCAATCACAAACGATTTGTCGTCGTAATAGCTCACGATTCCGAGGTTAGGCTCAAGGGTGGTAAAGGCGTAGGATGCAATTTTGGGTTTCGCGGCCGTGACAGTGGCCAGAAGGGTTGATTTGCCGGCGTTCGGGAAGCCCACCAGGCCCACGTCGGCCAGAAGTTTCAGCTCCAGAACGAACCAGCCTTCCTCCCCTTCTTCGCCAGGCTGGGCGTAACGGGGAGTCTGGTTGGTGGCTGTCTTGAAATTGTTGTTGCCCAGACCTCCGCGGCCGCCCTTGCAGAGCACGAATACCTGGCCGGGATCCACAACTTCGCCTATCTGCTCCTCTGTACCGTCTTCTTCATTTATGCGTTTTACCACGGTTCCGGGCGGCACGTCCAGATAGATGTCCGCAGCGCTCTTGCCCGTCTGAAGGCCGCCCGATCCGGGTTCGCCGTCGTCGGCAATCACGTTCTTGCGGTATTTCAGGTGGATGAGCGTCCAGAACTGGGGGTTGGCACGCAGAATCACGCTGCCACCACGTCCTCCGTCTCCGCCGTCGGGACCGCCCTTATACTGGTATTTGGCATGATACAGGTGCGCACTCCCCGCCCCTCCGTGTCCGGAAACGCAGCGTATGCGCACGTAGTCTATGAAGTTGCTTTCGGCCATACTATACTAAAATCTTTTCCAGCGGCAGTTTTGGCACATAATGTATCCCATCCTGCCTGTAATAATCCTGACTGCCTTCCGCCCGGGGCACCAGGAAGATACGCTCGACGCTCTTCCCCACGGCCAGAACCGCAAGAGGATAAAGCCCCTCCGTTCCGGGGAACGATAGCATCGCTTCCCGATTGAACGCCCTTATCATGAGGCAGTTGAGCCCCATTTCCACGGCCTTCAGGCTCATGCTCTGAAGGGAGATGCCGAGGTCGATGTCAAGGCTGGCGTCTTCCGTATGCGTGCCGTAGATGACGATGAATGCCTGCGGTTCGGTGCCGGGCAACGGCAGATCCGGACAGTCCTGCTGCGGTGCGGACGGATCTGCAGCGCGGCGCGCGCGGAAGAGCGCTCCCATCTTCACGGCGGCATTAATGCGCGCCGCACCCTCAGGATCGCAGATCAATTTGAAGCGAAGCGCCTGCTGGTTCTTGGAGGAGGCGATTTTTGTATTCACCTCCACGATGCGGCGAAGCTCCTCTTCGCTTACTGCCCTTCCATGAGAGAAGCCCCTGGTACTGCGGTTCCGGAGCAGCAGCGAGTCCAGCGACGGACCGCCCTTCCGCACAACCTTCTTCTCCGGCTGCCGGAATTCTTCGAAACGCTTCTCCAGGTAGTTGTCTGCCATTATCTGCCTTTATACATGCTCTCGTAGTACTTCTGATAGTCGCCGGAGGTAACGTTGTCCAGCCAGGCCTGATTGTCCAGGTACCAGCGAACGGTGCGTTCTATTCCCTCCTCGAACTGAAGGCTGGGCTCCCATCCCAACTCGCGCTGGAGTTTGGAAGAGTCGATCGCGTAGCGGAGGTCGTGTCCGGCACGGTCCGTCACATAGGTGATAAGGTCCATGTCAGCGCCTTCCGGCCTGCCGAGCAGACGGTCCACCGTATTGATAAGGACCTTGATGATGTCGATGTTTTTCCACTCGTTGAAACCGCCGATGTTGTAGGTCTCGGCAACCTTTCCATTATGGAAAATAATGTCGATGGCGCGGGCGTGGTCTTCCACGAAAAGCCAGTCGCGTACATTCTCGCCCTTTCCGTATACAGGCAGGGGCTTGCGGTGGCGGATGTTGTTTATGAAGAGCGGAATGAGCTTTTCCGGGAACTGGTACGGCCCGTAATTATTGGAACAGTTCGTTACGATGGTGGGCATGCCGAAGGTGTCGTGGAACGCACGCACGAAATGGTCCGAGCTGGCCTTGGCAGCGCTGTAGGGGCTGTGCGGCTGGTACTTCAAGTCTTCGGTGAAGAACTTTTCACCGTATGCAAGATGGTGCGTGCCACTGCTCGCCTTTGTTATGAAGGGAGGCTCGATGCCCTCGGGGTGGGTCATTTCAAGGGCGCCGTACACTTCATCCGTAGAGATGTGATAGAAGCGTTTCCCCTCCCAATTGCCGTCCCAGGCAGCCTTGGCCGCCTGAAGCATGCTGAGAGTACCCATCACATTGGTCTGTGCGAAGGTGAAGGGATCTTTGATGGAACGGTCTACGTGACTTTCGGCTGCGAGGTGGATGATGCCATCAACCTTCTCTTCCTGCATCAGCTTCAGCACCCCTTCGAAATCGCAGATATCCATCTTCACGAAACGGTAATTCGGCTTATCCTCAATGTCTTTGAGATTTGCCAGATTGCCGGCGTAGGTAAGCTTATCCAGGTTTATTATCCTGTATTCGGGGTACTTGTTCACAAAAAGCCTAACCACATGGCTCCCTATGAAACCGGCTCCGCCGGTGATGATGATACTGCGCTTAAATTCCATAAGCGCAAAGATACATTTTTTTTGGAGGTCCTGCAACGCCGACGGGAGTTCTTGCATCTTACTCTCGGAAAACAAAAAGAAACGAAATGAAAATCCGCAGATTCCACAAATTCTTATCGATGTTCTTCTGGGCAATGGTTTAGCCCCGAAAATATTGTTGGTTAGTTCATATAATATTGGGTGACTGAAAGTTGAATGACTTTTGGTCATCCAATTATTTTATCCAATTTTTTCTTATATTTGGCATCATGATGAAACGACTGATAATCACAATACTGGCCCTTCCATTTCTGGCTTCATGCGGCGTGTCATACCCTGTCCCCAAATCCGACGAAGATTTCAGCGACGGCTATGGCACAGTGAAGAAAAGCGAAGCTACACTGTCCGTTTCCGCCATAGATGTGAACGATAAGGAAATCGCCAACTGCAACACTATCTACCAGTATCTTGCCGGCCGCCTGCCGGGCGTTCAACTCACCGACGAGACCCACATCATCATCAGAGGCAAATCCACCATGCGCGCCGGCACCGATCCCCTCTTCGTGGTGGACGGAGTGGCGATGAACGACATCTCATTCCTCAATCCCAACGATGTGAAGCGCGTGGAGGTACTCAAAGACTCCGCCGCCGCCATCTACGGAATGCGCGGAGCAAACGGTGTGATAGTCATCACCACCAAGGCGAAATAGGGCCGGATATTACTTTATCAGATTCAGGAATTCGTTCCTTGTACGGGAGCTGGTAAGAAAGACTCCCGAGAACGCTGACGTGGTGGTTATGGCGTTGTCCTTTTCCACACCGCGAAGCTGCATGCAGGTGTGGCGGGCCTCTATGACCACTGCCACTCCCAGCGGATGAAGGGCTTCGTCTATACAATCTCGGATTTGGACGGTAAGACGCTCCTGAACCTGAAGGCGACGGGCGTAGGTTTCTACCACCCGAGCGATTTTGCTGAGGCCGGTGATTTTACCGTCGGGGATATAGGCCACATGGCACTTGCCGATGAACGGAAGCATGTGATGTTCGCAGGTAGAATACAGGTCGATGTCTTTCACGAGCACCATTTGCCTGTACTTCTCTTCAAAGATTGCCTTCTGTATGATTTCTGTTCCACTCTCCGAGTATCCTTTAGTAAGGAACTGCAGGGACTTGGCAACTCTTTCCGGGGTTTTAAGAAGTCCTTCGCGGGAGGAATCTTCTCCCAATAAATCCAGTACTGCTCGCACGTGTTCCGCAATTTTCGCGGTTACCTGCGGATCGTATTCATCTTCTCTTGTGTAGGCCATTTCACCGCGAATTTACGCATTATTTTGCAATATTGAAAAATTGTATATCTTTGCGGAAAATTTGAAGAGACTATGTTTTGGACACTTGAACTTGCCAGTTCCCTGGACGATGCTCCATGGCCGGCAACTAAGGAAGAGCTCATCGACTACGCGAACCGTTCCGGTGCGCCGGAAGAGGTGATTGAAAATCTTCAGGAACTCGAGGAAGACGGCGAAATATACGAAACCATAGAGGATATCTGGCCCGACTACCCCACCAAAGACGACTTCTTCTGGAATGAGGAGGA
>JAFPWX010000026.1 GCA_017412645.1 Bacteroidales bacterium
ATACACTTTCATCAACATGGCCTGGGCGGCTCCCTGAGTGGCGCGTCCCATATCAGCCGATGCATATTCACTCTTCTTTGGAAGGTTTGCAGCTGCAAACTGCAGGTCAGGATTAATCACGTCGTCATACACCTTCTGAGCGCTTTCGGCGCGGGGTACTTTCCAGCCTTCAGCTGAATAAATAGGCGAAGTCACGATAGGAACTGCACCGTATGCTCGAACTAACCTGAAATAGTAGAAAGCGCGCATAAAGTGAGCTTCTCCGAGAAGGTTATTCTTCAATTGATTTGTAAGATCGTTATCGGTGCCCATTGCAGTTATCTGTTCAATTGCCAGATTTGCCCTTGCAACACCCTGATACTGAGCACGGTAATAATCGAGCAGAATGGTCAGGTTATCTGCAGGCTTGAAGTTTTCCAGATAATACACGTCCGACATGTCGGAAATATTCTGTCCACCCTTGAGGGCATCGTCGGACATTATGTCACCGAAGAAGAACTCACTGAAATAAGTTCCCTGGTATTCCCACATAGCAGGCACGTAAGCAGCTGTTACCACCTGCTTTGCTGTTTCATAACTGGTGAAATAATCGGCTGCAGTATTGGTCATAGGGCCACGCTCCTGTAGCCAGCCGTTGCAAGCGGTAAGAGCAAAAACAGAAAGAATTGCGATTGATATCTTTTTCATGGCTGCAGGAGTTTAGAAGTTCATGTTAACGCCAAGCATAACAGTACGGGCCTGAGGATAGTTACCGTAGTCCACGCCGCCGCCGACTTCCGGATCATAACCGGAATAAGAGGTGAAGGTGAGCAAATTGCTTCCCTGCAGATAGAAACGGCAGCGGCTGATTCCTGCCTTTTCGGTGAGAGTCTTCGGCAGGGTATAACCGATCTGAACGTTTTTGAGTCGCAGATAAGCCCCGCTCTCGATAAAGCGGTTGCTGTCGTAACTGTTCTTTGCACTTCCCTTAGGATTCGGAATGCTTCCGTTGGTGTTATTGGCAGTCCATACATCCTTCATCGTGCGGCTTAGAGTTGCAGTATTACCATTGCCTTCGGTACGAATCCTCAGGGCATTGTAAATCTCATTACCGTAAACTCCCTGGAAGAAGAGATTTGCATCCCAGTTTTTCCAACCGAAGGCTGCGTTAAGACCATAGGTCAGCCAGGGGAAGGGATTGCCCAAATCCGTGCGGTCGTCTTCGTTTATAATACCGTCGTTATTCTGGTCCTTGTATTTGGAATCGCCGGCCGCAATTCCGCCGGGAAGGCCGAAGGAATCGAGAGCAGTGCCCCAAAGGTGCTCAACTGCTTCCTGGTCGGTGCGGTAGATGCCTTCGTACTCGTAACCCCAGAAAGTGTAGAGCGGCAGGCCTTCATCGCTCAGGGTCTTGTCTCCCCAAACCTTTTCACCTCCGTTCAGTGCGGTGAGTTCGTTCTTGATGAAGGAAACGTTTCCGTTGATGTCGTAGTTGAAAGCTCCCTTTTGATTGCGATGTTCGAGGGTGATTTCTATTCCCTGGTTGCGAACGGTACCAACGTTTGCAGTTGCGGAATAACGGTTACCGACGTGAGCCGGTGCGGTAACCGAAAGAAGCATGTCGCGGGTGTCGCGCTGGAAGGCTTCAACAGTACCGGTGAGTTTGTTTTTCCACAGACCGAAGTCCACACCGAGGTTGATCTGCTCAGTGGTTTCCCACTTGCCGCCATTATTCACATAGGTAAGGATGGTGGCTCCGCTCTGATATGCCTGTCCGCCGGTTCCAAGAGGATAATCCACGAAGGTGGGACCGCTGTTGAACATGGTGAGCAGGAAGGCGTTGTCGCCAATCTTGTCGTTACCGATGCGTCCCCAACCAGCGCGAAGCTTGAGGTCTTCTAGCCAGCCCTTGGTGTCGGACATGAAGCCTTCGCGGCTTATGCGCCAGGCAAGAGCGACCGACGGGAAGTAACCCCAAGGATGCTCCTGAAACTTACTGGAACCGTCTGCGCGGAAGTTAATCGTAGCCATATACTTGCCGTCGTAAGAGGCATGGGCACGGCCAAGAAGACTGAAGCGGCGGCTGCGGGAAGCGCCGTCCCCGGCATCGGTGCGGTTCTTTGTGGTCTGCGAGAGATACCAGTTGGTCTCAATCGGATTGAGAATCGCAGCGCCGGAACCACCTATAGTCTGATAGTTATATTCTTCAAGAGTCTGACCACCCATGATATTCAGGCTAAACTTGTCGAAATCGTGCATCCAAGTGAGAGTGTTCTCGACAATCACCGTAGAGTAACGAGTCATGCTCTCTTCCACGAAGTTCAGGTCTGCCTTATCATAATCGGAATGCTGGTATGCATCTTTAAAGAGCTTGTGACGGACATTGGTCATATCCATACTCACGTCTGCCCTGTAAATCAGCCCGGCAACAGGAACTGCTTCTGCGAACACATCGCCCACCCAACGTTCGGTCTTATCGGAAGGATGGCTGTACTCTACCATGGAAAGCGGGTTCACCACATTCTTGAAATTGGAAGAAGCAGCGATTACCCCGGACATATCTTCACCGTAACCGTTCTTACAACCGTCGGGATAACGGGCAGGATCCCACGGAGCCATTGCTATGGCAGCGGAAATGATGGATGCTGCAGGGGCGGCATTGTTATTCATTGCGCTGCGGCCGTAGGAATACATGAAAGAAAGGTTCTCACCAACCTTGAGCCAAGGCTTTACGTTATATGCAGAATTGACTCGAAGACTCAGACGGCTGTAGTCAGATCCAATAACTGTTCCTTCCTGGTTGAACCAGCTGGCACTCATGCTCCAGTAACCCTTGTCGTTACCATAATCCATACCTATATGATAATTCTGTATGGGAGCCACGCGGAATACCTCGTCCTGCCAGTCAGTATCCACCGTTCTGTAATCCAGGTTGCTGGGATACCAATGGCTGGCGCTACGACCAATAAGGTATTGACGCACCCACTGGTCTATGCCATTTTCGAGGAGATAATTATACTGTGTTTTGCTGTTCAGCGACGCCAGAGTATGCGAGAACTCGTCGGCATTCATCAGGTCCAGCGTGCGCCAGCGACTCTGAAGACCGTAATATGCGTCGAAGGTGATATTGGTTTTACCATCATTACTTCCCTTCTTCGTGGTAACGAGGATAACACCGTTTGCACCGCGGCTGCCATAGATGGCGGTGGCTGATGCGTCCTTGAGGATTTCCGTCGAGGCGATATCACTCGGGCTAAGGTAGTTGATATTGTCCACGATTACACCGTCCACCACGTATATAGGAGCGCTGTTGTTTACGGTACCTATACCACGTATGCGCACCTCAGCTGCCGCACCGGGCTGACCGGTGGAAGAGTTGACGGTAACGCCGGCTGCGACGCCCTGGAGAGCCTGGTCAAGACCGGCAGCCGGAGTCTTCTGGAGCTGTTCGCCCTTAACAGAAGCAACCGAACCGGTGATGTCGCTCTTCTTCATTACACCGTAACCCACTGCCACAACGGCGTCGAGTTCAAGAGCGTCGGTCTCCATCGAAACATCATACACACCTTCCGACTTAACTACGATCTCGTGGTCGCGGAAGCTGATGTAGGAGAAAACCAGAGTGGAACCGGCGGGAACGGAAAGTTCATAAAGACCGTCAAGATCTGTCTGTGTTCCCGTGAGAGTTCCCTTAACCACAACTGCCACACCGGGCAGCGGAAAACCGTCGTCTTTGGCAATGACGATTCCGGAAACTTTGACGTTCTGGGCGAGAGCCACAAATCCTATCAGAGTTCCGGCAAGAATGGTCAGAAACTTTTTCATTGAGTCTGCAATTGGTTATTAATCCATCGCAAATAAAATAATTATTATTCGCAATACCTCGGTTCGCTAACTCACAAAAACTCAACAAGCGAAAATTTGGTATTTTCATGCAGAATAGCTAACTTGCAATCCGATACCAGTTTATAGATGAAAAAATACTCAATAACGCTGCTTTTGCTCCTCACAACATGGGGAGCATTTGCGGACACTCCGCTAATAAAAAACTATCATCGTGATACTTACCGCGCAGGCACCCAAACCTGGGCAATTGTTCAGGCTCCGGGCGGCGGAATGTACTTCGCCAACAACGACGGAGTGCTCTCTTTCAACGGAGAACAATGGCAGCTCACTCCCCTGAACAACCGTACCAGCGCCCGTTCGCTATATTACGACAAGAGCGAAGGACGTCTCTATGTCGGAGGCACCAATGAACTGGGCACAATCGAAATCACTCCGACCGGTCCTGTCTACACTTCCCTTCTGGACTCTCTGGGGATATATCTGAACGAAATCTGGGCTATTGGGCGTAACTCCAGCGGCAACCTCTGGTTTGAGGACAATAGCACCCGCTACACCTTCGGTCCGGATTCTCTGGAGCGCGAAGGCATTTCCCGTTACCAGACTCAGGGACAAGTGTTCTGCACTGCGGAGAACGACGAATACGTGGCAGAAGGCACAATCAACGACGGCATAAGACTACGCCGAAAAGCCGACGGCAACACAATCCACCTCACAACCGAAAACGGCCTGCAGAACAATAGCGTTCTCTGCCTTTTCTTCGATCGCAATGGTGGCCTCTGGGCTGGGCTCGATCAGGGCATCGACTACGTGATGCTGGATTATCCGGTATACAATCTCTTCGGCGACAACGACAACTTTGGCGGCGGCTACGCTATCTGCCGTTGCGGTGGCTGGTTCTACCTTGGTACCAACCTGGGACTGTTCAGGGTCAGGGAGTTATCCATGGGACTTTCCATGAAAGACTCCGACATAGAACGCGTACGCGGAATAGACGGGCAGGTCTGGAGTCTCGAGCAAGTGGGAGACGAAGTGATTGCATGCTGCGATAAAGGCGTTTACGTGTGCCGTGGCGGTCGTGCCACCACATTCATCCGCACAGACGGAGCATGGAAAGTAGAACCCCTTCAGGGACATCCGGACAAACTCCTTGGGAGCAGTTACACACGATTATTCATTCTTCAGAAAATACTTGGCAGATGGAAGCTGGGCGGATGGATCTCCGGTTTCGATGAGGCGGGAAAGGCCTTCGAGCAGGACAGCGACGGCCGTATCTGGTTCTCGCATCACGTCAAAGGGCTCTACCGTCTTACCCTCAGTGACGACCAGATGAGCGTTGTGCAGGTCGAAAAACTCGGCAACGCTCAGGGCTTTCCCACAGACCGCACAAACTATCCGGCAGAATTCCACGGAGGCACCATCTTCACTACCGAAGGCGGATTCTTCAGTTTCGACAACACTACCGGCCGGGCAGTCGCTGAAAACGATCTCAACTACCGTTTTGCAGGCACCCCGAATTCTCTGAGCGTCTTCGAGACACCGCTTGGAAGCATGCGTTACTATTCCTCCGGCGCCATGCAGGCTGTGGAATACCACAGCGGCAACGGCTCCGTGATGGACAGTCTGAGTCTCAAGTCTCTGATCAACCACCGCCCTCTCGGCTTCGAATGTATCACCAGCCTGGACGAGCGCACCCTCCTGCTTAACAGCGACGACGGTTTCATGGTGCTGAGCCTCGACCGTTTAATCCGCTCAAGCTCCAACACGGCCGACACCGTCTTCATCAGCAGTGTCCGGGCAGCGGAAAGCGGCGACGTTCTCTACTACGGCTCAGCTCCGGTTGGAGAAAAGCAAATCATACGCATACCGCACAAGCGGAATTCTGTGGAATTCTCATTCATATCCCCGGTATACGACTCGTACTCCAGAACCGAATACTCCACTATGCTCAAGGGCTATGACCGCCAGTTCTCCGCCTTCGCCCCAGAAAGTAGCCGCCGTTATCTGCACCTGCCCTCCGGGCACTACACCTTCATAGTCCGCGCCCGCAATCCCCTTCACGGAAATCGCGAAACGGAGGATTCCATCAACCTTACCGTGCTTCGTCCGTGGAGCGGAAGCGCAGCAGCATGGATACTATATATATTATTCGGCGGACTTCTGATTCTTGCTGGTGTGCGACTGTTCAACGCAAAGGCCGAGCGCAAGGCACACAAACTGGCAGAAGCGCAGGCGGAGAAGATGCGTCAGGCCCAGGTAAGGAAAAATCTGCATGAAAAAGCCGACGACCTTGCCGCCAGCACGATGAACCTCCAGCGGAAGAACGAACTTCTGCAGCGTATCGCCGTCGATATCGACAAGACCATCGAGAGCGAAAAGAGGGGCGAGCCCTCGGAACAGAGGCTGAAAAGACTGCGTGCCCTGAGCGAACTGGTACGAGAAAATATCGTCCACGATAACGACTGGCAGAAATTCCAGGTGAATTTCGATCTCGTGTACGACGACTTCCTGAAGAGACTGGGAGAGAAGTTCCCTTCACTTTCTCTGAGCGACAAACGTATCTGTGCCTACATTCGTATGGATCTCAGCAGTAAGGATATCGCGCCCCTCCTTGGCATGACGAACCGTAGCGTTGAAATGACACGCTACCGTATACGGCAGAAATTGGGCCTCACAAGAGAAGACAATCTCACCGCTTTTTTGCAGCGATTCTGATAAGGGATTGAATATTAATGCTGAACGCCCGCTTCACAGCGGGCGTTCAGTAAAAAGTTCGTAGTGTTATTAGTATCGTTGGTTAGAAGTAGTTGTTTCGCGATGTTTCGTTCTGGATGCAAATATAAGGATTATTTGCCTATCTCCAAACAAAAAAGCAATTTTTTAGTAAAAGTTTTTTGGAGTTCTTAAATTTTTTTAAGAAGTTCCGGTCTCAATTGCTTTGTCCTTTCAAGAGCCTGTTCATCCTGCCAGGCCTGGATTAATTTGGGATTGCCGCTCAGAAGCACATCGGGCACTTTCCAACCGTTGAATTCCGCGGGGCGTGTATAAACCGGAGCCGAAAGCAAACCGTCCTGGAAAGAATCGCTCAGGGCGCTGGTCTCGTCGGTAAGTGCTCCGGGAATCAGCCGCACAAGCGAATCCGCCAGAATAGCAGCAGGAATCTCTCCCCCGCTCACTACATAATTGCCTATTGAAATCTCGCGGGTCACAAGATGCTCGCGGATGCGATGGTCTATTCCCTTATAATGACCGCAGAGAATGATTATATTCTGCTTGAGAGAAAGTTCGTTCGAAATACTCTGGTCGAGTATCTCACCGTCGGGAGACATATAGATCACCTCTTCGTAATCCCTCTGCGCCTTAAGGTCCCGGATAATGTTGAAAACAGGCTCCACCATCATCACCATTCCGGCGTCTCCGCCGTAGGAGTAATCGTCCACGTTGCGGCGAGGCCCCAGGCCGTATTCGCGCAGGTTGTGAACCTCTATTTCCACCAGTCCCTTCTTTCTTGCCCGGCCCACTATGGAATAGCTGAGAGGGCTGTCGAGCAGTTCTGGAACAACACTTATTATATCTATTCTCATGCCCTTAGGATTTTCTGCAAAATTAAAGAAAAAAAGATTATATTTGTAGGTTAAACAGTAATAAGGAGCTAAATGAGCGAAGAAATCAAAGAACAAGCAACGACCAGTCTGGCAGGCAAGAGCATAGCGGAGCTGAGCGAGATCTTCAAGGAATTCCTTTCCAGCGAAGACAAGCTCACGCGCGGCCATGAGGCGGAGACCATCAAGTCGGCGTTCTATCGCACCCTTGGTGATGTTCGCAGCAAGGCAGGTGCCGTGGTGGATGAGACCCTCGATTCCATTGAGGAGAATTTCAAGGCCCTGTATGCCGATTATAAAAAACAGAAGGCAGAATACAACCGCGAGCAGGACGCACACAAGGCCGAGAACCTTGAAATCAAGAAAGGCATAGTGGAAGAGCTCAAGACCCTGGTGGACAGCCAGGAAGACGTAAGCGCCCTCTTCCCCGCCTTCCGCGCCCTGCAGGACCGCTGGCGTGCCACAGGTCCGGTTCCCGCCACCGATTTCCGCGATCTCAATAACAACTACCAGTTCAACGTAGAGCGTTTCTACGATAAGGTTAAGATTTCCCACGAGCTGCGCGACCTCGACTTCCAGAAGAACCTGGAGGCCAAGGAAAAGTTCTGCGAAGCCGCTGAAAAGCTTGCTGAAAACGAAAACGTGATCGCTGCATTCGCAGAGCTCCAGAAGCTCCACGAGCAGTGGAAGGAATTCGGCCCCGTGGCCAAGGAATTCCGCGAAAGCATCTGGGCCCGCTTCCAGGCAGCCACCAGCGTAATCAACAAGAAATATCAGGCACACTTCGAACAGCAGAAGGAAAAACAGAAAGAGAATCTGGATGCAAAAACCGCCCTCTGCGAGCAGCTGGAGGCCATCGTCGCCCGTGAAATCACCACAGGCGCACAATGGAGCGCCGCTTCCAAAGAAGTAATGGCTCTTCAGGAAAAATGGCGCGCCATAGGCTTTGCCACCAAAAAGGACAACCAGAAGATATACGACCGTTTCCGCGCCGGCTGCGACACCTTCTTCTCCCGCAAGAAGGAATTCTACAGCCAGTTCAAGGACGAGATGGAAGTAAATCTCGCCAAGAAGGAAGAACTCATTCAGAAGGCGGAAGCCCTGAAGGACAGCACCGACTGGAAGAAGACCACCGAGGCCTTCATCGAGCTCCAGAAGCAGTGGAAAGAGATCGGAGCCGTCTCCCGCAAGAAAAGCGACGCCCTGTGGAAACGATTCCGCGCGGCATGCGATACCTTCTTCGACGCACGCGACAAGAATTCCGACGCCGCCGGTGGCACCAACTACTACGCCAATCTCAAGGCTAAGCGTCAGATCATAGAAGACATCCGCGACTACACTCCCGTGGAAGACGAGGCCGCCAACCAGGCCGCAGCCGCAAAGTTCGCTTCCGACTGGCAGGCCGCCGGTTTTGTTCCCATGAAGGAAAAGGATGCCGTGAATTCCGAGTTCGCCGCAGCCATGAAGGATAAATTCCCCTCCTGGCGCAGGGACTCCGGCCGTACTCCACGCGCAGAGAGCAAGCCTTCCAGCAAGAAAGACCAGCTCGTGCGCAAGTACAACGCCCTCCAGCAGGAGATTGAGACATACGAAAACAACATAGGCTTCTTCGCAAATTCCCGCAATTCCGAGGAAATCATCAAGCAGATGCGCAAGAAGATAGAAAAGAGCAAGGAAGATCTGGCCGCCCTCAAGGAGCAGATCCGTAAAGAAGAGCAAGAGTAATGGATAAAAATACAGTCATAGGGTTCATCCTTATAGCCGTAATTCTTTTTGGTTTCACATTTTATCAGAAGCGCCAGGCCACAAAGGCCGCCGAGTGGCAGGCACAGCAGGATTCAATAGCACTGGCCAACAGGCTTCCGGAAGACACGGTGGAAATCGTGCCCGCCGTTCCTGTGCAGGCCCCCGCTCCCGCCAATGCCCCTGAAACCGCAATCTACAAAGACGAAAGCCTCAATTCCCTCCATGGAGGCGAAGGCACCATAGTGAATCTGGAGAACGACAAGATCATCCTCTCTCTCAATTCCAAGGGTGCACAGCCCTGGAGCGTGGAAGTGAAGGATTATCGCAACTACGACTCCACCGCCCTGCAAATCTTCAAGGCGGGCGGAAGCGAGTATTCGGTGAGCATCTACACTGGCGAATACATCCAGACCCGCGACTTCAATTTCCAGATTGCTGAACGGACCGACACTTCCGTGGCGTTCAGGCTCCCCTTCTCGGGAGGCGGCTACATCGAGCAGCTCTACGTCCTGCACGAAGGCCAGTACATGGTCGACAATATCCTGAGTTTCAATGGAATGGAAAGCATCATTCCAAGAAACGTCTACTCCGTCGACATCGACTGGGCGGTAACCGTCCCGCGCATGGAAAAGAGCTACAAGAACGAGAGCCAGTACTCCAAGCTCGACTTCTACCAGCCCGGCGACAAGAAGCCCGTTGAAATGGGCCGTGGCCGCAACGGGAACAAGAACGCCGCATCAAGGCTCTCCTGGTTCGCATTCCAGCAGCAGTTCTTCAGCGCCATCATGACTTCCAAAGGCGACTTCGCATCCGGCAAGTTCGCGGTCAACTTCGTTAATCAGGACGACCCGAGTCACAACCTCATGGTATGCAATGCCGCCCTGCGTCAGGAATTCACCCACGGAAACCGCGTGGAGATGCCCTTCCAGTTCTACTTCGGTCCGTCTGACTTCAAGACCCTGAAGTCCTACAACCAGAAGTACGAAAAGATCATTCCTCTTGGCGGCTGGCTGGTCGGCTGGTTCACCAAGTTCGTCATCATTCCGCTCTTCGACTTCCTGAGCCGCTTCATTTCCAACTACGGCCTCATTATCCTCATAATGACCCTCATTATCAAGCTGGTAGTGCTGCCGTTCACCTACAAGAGCTTCGCCTCTTCCGCAAAGATGCAGGCCCTTCAGCCGGAGATGGAAAAGATCAACAAGCGTTATCCCAACCAGGAAGACGCCATGAAGAAGCAGCAGGCTATGTCCAACCTGTATAAACGGGCAGGTGTGAGCCCAATGGGAGGATGTCTCCCCACCCTGCTCACCTTCCCCATACTCTGGGCAATGTTCCGCTTCTTCCCGGCATCCATACAGCTGCGTCAGCAGCCCTTCCTCTGGGCGGACGATCTCTCCGCTCCGGACAGCATCATCGACTTCGGCAGCCGCATTCCGCTGCTGGGCGACCATCTCTCGCTCTTCGCCCTGCTCATGGCAGTCACCATGTGGGCATACAGCAGGATCACCGTAAGCCAGCAGACCGCATCCAACGATCCCAACGCCAAGAGCATGCAGTTCATGAGCGTGTGGATGATGCCTATCATGATGTTCTTCATCTGCAACAACCTCTCCAGCGCACTTTCGTACTACTATCTCATCTCCCAGCTCATCAGCATGGTCCAGATCCTGGTAATACGCAAATGGTTCGTTGACAAAGACGCCATCCTGGAAAAGGTTCGCGCTAGCGAGGGCAAGCCGCTTCCCAAGAGCAAATGGGAACAGCGACTGGAAGAAGCCCAGAAGATGCAGGCCCAGCAGGCTAAATACGGCCGTCGCAGATGATAAGCGAGAATCTTGAAAGCATTTTAAAGGAGCTGCCGCAGGGTGTACGCCTTGTGGCAGTTTCCAAATTCCATCCTCTTTCCGAGCTTCAGGAAGCCTATGCCATGGGGCAGAGGGCTTTCGGCGAGAACCGTCCGCAGGAATTTGCCGCCAAGGCGGTGCAGATGCCGCAGGACACGGAGTGGCATTTCATCGGTCACCTTCAGACCAACAAACTCAAGCTGGTACTCCCCTATGCCTCGATCGTAGAGAGCGTCGACACGGAGCATCTGCTTGAAGCCATAGAGGCCTGGGGCGAACGAAACGAACGTTGCACCCGCATTCTTCTGGAAGTGCATATAGGGGCTGAAGAGACCAAGCAGGGCTTCTCTCCGGAAGAGATACCGGCACTGCTGCAACATGCATCCGACTACCCCCACGTTGAATTCTGCGGCCTCATGGGCATGGCTTCGCATACGGACGACCCCGAGGCAGTAGCGGCAGATTTCGGCCGCATCAAGGCGCTGTTCGACAGCAGCCTCGCCACCTTCCCCAATCTTAAGAGCTTCCGCGAGCTTTCCATAGGCATGTCGGACGACTGGCGCATCGCCATAAAAAACGGCAGCACCGAGGTTCGTCTCGGCACTGCCATCTTTGGTCCCAGAGAGTACTAATTACTTGGCGTACGCCACGCTGCGGGTTTCCCGAATAACCGTTACTTTCACCTGGCCAGGATAAGTCATCTCGTCCTGGATCTTCTGGGCGATGTCGCCGGAAAGGCGTCCCGCCTGTTCGTCGGTAACCTCTTCCGCCGCCACTATCACGCGGAGCTCACGGCCGGCCTGAATTGCATAGGTCTTGGTGACTCCGGGATAGGATGCGGCAAGATCTTCCATGCCCTTGAGACGCTTGATGTAGCTCTCGATTACCTCGCGTCGTGCACCGGGACGGGCACCGGAAATGGCGTCGGCCACAAGCACTATGGGCGATATGGCGCTGGTCATTTCCATTTCCTCGTGGTGGGCGCCCACGGCATTCACGATTTCCGGACGCTCCTTGTACTGCTCAGCGAGCTTTGCTCCTAGCAGGGCATGCGGGAGTTCGGGATCCGCATCGGATACCTTTCCTATATCGTGCAGAAGACCTGCGCGCTTGGCCAGTTTGGGATTCAGCCCAAGCTCAGATGCCAGCGTGGCGGCGATGTTCGCCACTTCGCGGCTATGCTGAAGCAGGTTCTGACCGTAGGAAGAACGATACTTCATACGGCCAATAAGCTTCACAAGCTCGATATTCACTCCGTGAATGCCAAGGTCGATACAGGTGCGCTTGCCGGTTTCGAGCATTTCCTCTTCCAGTTGTGCGGACACCTTTGCCACCACCTCTTCGATACGGGCGGGATGGATGCGGCCGTCGAGCACAAGCTGATGCAGGGCCAGACGAGCAACTTCGCGACGGACCGGGTCAAAGCCGGAGATAAGGATGGCGTCGGGCGTGTCGTCCACAACGATTTCTACTCCGGTAGCCGCCTCCAGGGCGCGGATATTACGGCCTTCACGGCCGATCACACGGCCCTTGATTTCGTCGTTCTCTAGGGGGAAGGATGTCACCGCATTTTCGATGGCGGTTTCAGTTGCTGTGCGCTGAATGGCGTTAATAACGATACGTTTGGCTTCCTTGGCAGCATTGAGACGGGCCTCATCTATAGTATCGTTGATGTATGCCTGGGCCTCACTGCGGGCCTCTGCCTTCATATTGTCGATAAGAAGGTTACGGGCATCCTGAGCGGACATGCCTGCTACTGCCTCCAGCTGCTTGTTCACCTGGGCTGTAAGGCGCTCATATTCAGCCTCCTTGTGTTCCAGGGATTCAGCTCGGGCTGCGACGCGGCCTTCTGCCACCTCGAGTTCGTGCTGCCTGCGACCCAGCTCGGCGTTCTGCTGGCCCAGCTGGCTCTCCTTCTGGTGGATGCGGTTCTCCGCTTCCTGAATCTTCGAGTTCCTTTCTGCAACCCAGTTCTCGTGCTCTCCCTTGAGCTGGATAAAGTGCTCTTTAGCCTGCAGCACCTTCTGCTGCTTGATTTTTTCGCCTTCAAGCTCGGCCTTCTCTATAATGGCCTCCTTGCGGCCCTTCAGAGTGGCCCGATGGAGGATTATGTAGATGGCGAGTGCGAGGACTGCCCCCGCTACAAACGCCGCTAGAATAAAGTACCACATAATGTATATATATCAAAAAACGTCAAACAAAAGGCAGCATCCGCACAAGCGTACAGATGCTGCCCGTAAATCGCCGTTAGTCCCTGAGCAGAAATAATATCTGCAGGATTTGGGTTCCGCCGGGGTTCTGGTTTCCCACTTAAGGGCCTGCCATTGTCCCGTCGAGCTCGCCCGGTTCCGTGGAACTTGTTTGTTTCGCTGGGACGGACTAACGGTTTTTCTCTATACCGGCAAGATAGTGCCCGAGCTCGTCGTCGAGGGTATCGAAGTCTGATGCGAGCTTCGCAGCTGCGCGTTTTGCAGAGATCTTGCTCACAGCCTGTCCCAGACACACCAGCGCCATTTTGTCGTAGTCGCTGCGGTCGGGATAGTTGGCGTTATAGACCGAGAGCATGTTGTTTATATCCTCCGCCGCAAGCCTCATAACCTGCTCGGCTTCCGGAGACTTTGCCTTGAGGGGATATTCCTTTCCGGCAATACGGATGGTTATGTTCTGCTCTTCCATTCTAGTCCGCCTTGAGCAATTCTATGCACTTGTCAATCTCCCCAACCAAGGCTGCCAACGCTTTTTTCGCCTCCGGAGTACCCGAAGTGAACGCGCTTTGCAGCCGCCCGTTTTCTATCTTGTCTTTAAGTTCAGCAATCTGCTTTTTCTGGCTCTGCAGGGTCTCCTGACACTCCGAAAGCGAAGCTTCGAGCTCGCTTGCGCGCTGCCGCTCGCCTTCGTAAAGAGCTATAAGCCTGGTGATTTTCTTTTGAACGTCCTCAAGCATGGGGCTCTGCAGTTACCATTTCCACAAAAATAGTAAAATTTTTGTCAGTATGTAACTTTTGCAGGAGCAATTATTTGCGTTCCCCGGGAATGGTTACCTTGCGGTAACGTTTCTGGCGCTTTTGCCAGCGGTCTTTCGCGTACTGCTGCATGTCCGACACTTCATCCATCTCGTCCATGATTTCCAGACCGAAGACAGTTTCTATGATATCTTCCAGAGTGAGGACTCCCTGGAAGGAGCCGTAATCGTCTATGATGAGGGCTATCTGCTCGCGGCTGTGGAGCAGGGCCTGCCAGATTTCATCCAGATTCGCCTCTTCGTTGAAGAAGGATATCTGGCGCTTGATGTCGCCGAGCTTCTTGTCGAACTTGTCTTCCGCAAGGTCTTCAAGGGCGTCGTCGCGCAGGATGTAACCTGTTATGTATTCGGGGCTTTCCGCGTACAGGGGGATACGGGAATGGTGCTCGAAATCTTCGTTCTCGAAATATTCGCGGAGCGTCATGTCCTCGGGGGCTACCGAACAGACCACCCGCGGAGTCATGGCATCGTAGGCTTTTATTTCATCCAGACGCATGATGTTCTGGATAACCTTGTTCTCGCCGCTGTCCAGCACGCCTTCCTCCTCGCCCACATTCGCCATGGCGCTCACTTCCTCACGGCTCACGGTAACGTCGTCGTCTTCACGTGAAAGCGATTTCTGTATCAACTGTATGAGTTCGACGAAAGGCCACATGATCACGAGCAGGAAACGTATTCCGGCCGCAGTGAACCCCATGAGCCTTTTGTAGCGGTTGGTACCTATGGTTTTGGGTATGATTTCGGAGACGATGAGGATGAGCAGGGTGACTACCGCCGACATGAGTCCCACCCAGTTGTTGCCGAAGGCCTTTGCCGTGAACACGCCCACCAGGGATGCCCCGAAAGTGTTGGCTATGGTGTTCATTGCCAGGATGGCCGCGATGGGCCTGTCGATGGCGGTTTTGTATTTTTTGAAGCGGGTTGCGGGCCGGAATCCTTCCTCCTCCCTCATCGTGATGTAGGAGATGGGGGTGGACATGAGCACCGCTTCCAGTATGCTGCAAAGAAAGGAAACGCCCACTGTGAACAGAAGGTCCACAATGAGCAGGAATATATAGCCCGATTGATCCATAAATCAGCGCAAATATAACAAATAATCGTCAATTCACACTAAGGATGATGCTTGTCCCTCCACTGTTGCGGAGTCATGCCGAATTCCGAGTAAAACTGCCTGCGGAAATTGGTCCTGTCGGGTATCCCTACTCTGTCGGCAATGGCGCTTATGGGCACGCTCATCTCCTCCACAAGCATACGTGAAGCATCGCTGAGCCGGAGCCGTCTCCGAAGACTCAGAAAGCTGTCGCCATATACTCTCTGGCACACCCAGGACAATTCGGAATGGGAGAGCCCCAGTTCTTCCGCCACCTGTTTCATAGTCTGCTCCGCCCGGTAATACCCTTTGGCATTCACCCAGGAGTCGAACTTCAGCACAATCTCCCGCTCCGCGATCACTGCCGTTGTCTCGGCATCGGTTGCGAGTGCTTCCTTGAAGCGCTGCAACGCATTTGACATCGATTTCTTCATCGAAATACATTTTAGTAACAGTACACCTAAAACTACCGATTTTTTCGTACTTTTGCGGTCATGTTTGATGCACTTCAGGAAAGACTGGAAAAATCCTTCAAGCTCCTCAAAGGAGAAGGCAGGATCACGGAAATAAATGTAGCTGAAACCGTTAAAGACATACGCCGCGCCCTTCTGGACGCCGACGTCTCATACAAGGTGGCCAAGGAATTCTGCGACGGCGTCAAGGAAAAGGCCATAGGCACAGGCGTACTCACCGCAGTGAAGCCACAGCAGATGATGGTGAAGATAGTGCACGACTCCCTGGCCGAGTTCATGGGCGGAGGCGGCACCGATATCAACATCAAAGGCAATCCCGCCGTAGTGCTGGTAGCCGGCCTCAACGGTTCCGGTAAAACCACCTTCAGCGCGAAGCTTGCCCTCCGTCTCAAGAAGAAAGGCGTCAAGGTCATGCTCGCCGCATGCGACACCTTCCGTCCCGCCGCCATCGAACAACTGAAGACTCTCGGCGCCCAGGTCGACGTTCCCGTGTTCAGCATCGAAGGCGAGGCCGACCCGATCAAGGTGGCAAAGGCTGCCATCTCCCAGGGCGGCCAGCAGGGCTACAGCGTAATCATAGTCGATACAGCCGGCCGCCTCACCGTGGATCAGGAACTCATGGACGAGATCCGCGCCATGCATGCGGCCGTGAAGCCCACGGAGAGCCTCTTCGTCGTGGACGCCATGACAGGTCAGGATGCGGTAGCCAGCGCCACCGCCTTCAACGAGGCCATCGACTACGACGGCGTGGTTCTCACCAAGATGGACGGCGACACCCGCGGCGGTGCAGCCCTCTCCATCAAGGCCGTCACCGGCAAGCCCATCAAGTTTGTGGGAACAGGCGAAAAGATGGAAGCGCTCGACATCTTCTACCCCGAGCGCGCCGCCGACCGCATTCTCGGCATGGGCGACGTCGTCTCCCTTGTGGAAAAGGCCCAGGAGGCGATAGACGAAAAAGAGGCCCGCGAAACCCGCAAGAAACTCGCCCGCAATCAGTACAACCTCAACGATTACTACAATCAGATCCAGCAGGTGCGCAAGATGGGCGATATCAAGGACCTTGCGGCCATGATCCCCGGTGTGGGCAGCCAGATGAAAGACGTCGACATCGACAATGACAAGGCGTTCAAGAGCACAGAGGCCATCTACCACTCCATGACTCCCTGGGAGCGCGAGCATCCCGAAGGCATAACGGGAAGCCGCCGCAAGCGCATAGCCGACGGCTCGGGCACCAGCGTGGCCGAGGTCAACAAACTTCTGAAACAGTTCGAAGGCAGCCGCAAGATGATGAAGATGGCGGCTGACGGGTCGCTCCGCGAGCGCCTCAAAAACTTCCGTGGCTAGCCCGCGGCCGGAAGACTATTTTTCGAACAACAGTTCCATGTCCTTCTCCACGGCTTTGCCGTCGGGGACGAACTTCCAGTCGCCCAGGGCCGGAACCCAGATGCTGTCCGGATCAATCACCCCTTCCCTGCCGATGAAAGCCTTAACGGCTGCGCGGATATTGCCGTGATGCCCCACGACTCGGCTCTCCAGCTCTTCCTTGGGGATTCCGGCTCCACTTGTGAGAAGCTGTCCCCCGCCACTCGCCCGGTACGAGGTAACAGCCACGGTATAATAGGCGTCTTCGCTGAAAGGCCTGCCGCCCGCAAGGCTCTTTATGGTAATCCTCGATCCGGTAGGTTTGCGGAGATCCACTGTATATACAAGTCCGCCTACCGAGTCAAGGTTGTAATGGCTGTACACGAAGGCCCAGCCTGACTTGTAGTAGCGGGCGTCGCCGCGGGGATGGATGGCAAGCGCATGTCCGCTGCCTGGCTCTGCCAGCCAACGCCCGTAGTCGTACTCCATATAGCGTTTAATCTCTCGGCCGCTCATACGTATCGTGCAGAGATCGTTTTCATACGGATAGATGGTAAAGAGCGAGCCGTTTGTAAGCACTCCCGCGGCGATCTTTCCGTTGAAAGTGAGCGGGGCCGCAAAAGAAAGCTCTGCTCCCGACGCCTCCAGCTGCACCCTGTGAAGCAGATCAGTGTAGGGACAGCGGCCGGCATAGGCCTCGCGCGTGAGGATATCGTCAGACAGCAGGCCGATTTCTTCATTGGTGAAGGCACGCACTGCCTCGAAATCTGCCCGGAATGCCTCCCTCATGGCCGGATCCGCCTTGGACTTGTCGACCTTAAGCAGGCCCGTTTCAACCTTCTTTGAACCGTCGGAGGCGAGCGTTATCTTTCCTATGCCCAGATACCTGGCACGGCTTCCTGTATTGAGCAGGCCGATGCTGTCGGCACACATGGCGATCTGCCTGTGGTCGTGGCCGCACACCACCAGATCCACGCCTCTCAGGCTCTTGAACAGGTCCAGGGCCTGATCTTCGAGTATCTTGCCGTCGCCCTTCCCTACTCCGGAATGCACCACCGCTATGGTCACGTCAGGCTTTATGGCTTCGCGGAGATAGTCGGCGTCTTTCTGTACCAGAGGGATGAGGCTCTCGAAATGCATCCCCGGCCAGAGGCTGCGGTCGAGCCAGGCGGCGATGTTGGGATTCTGATAGCCCAGTACAAGCACCTTCATTCCGGCACGCCTGAACAGCTTGTAGGGGGTAAAGACAGGCAGGCCGGTGGAATCGCTGAGCGCATTTGCCGCCAGAAGCGGGATGCCATGGGCCGCGAGCTCGCGTTCCACTTTGCGATATACCGCAGGACCGGCCTCCTGGTCATGGTTACCCATTGTCACGGCGTCGTACTTCATATATGCAGCCAGACGGCTGAAAAGATGCTCACCGGTGGTGTCCATGTAATTGTAGTAATAGGCCGCATTGTCTCCCTGTATGAAGTCGCCTGCATCGAGGAGCAGAACATTCCTTGGGCCTTCTGCGCGACGGATGCTGTCCACGTAGTAATTCACCGCCATCAGACTGTTCCTCGTGCCGTTTCCCGTGTACGTTGAATCGAACCATGCGCCGTGGACATCGTCTGTGGTAAGGACCGTGAGCTGACGCGGGCCTTGAGTACAGGCAGACGCCAGCAGAATAGCAACAAGGAGGATTCGGGATTTCATTTATAACGAGAGATAAACGGGATTCTTACGGGGTTTGGGCTCGCCTGTGCGGCCGGCTCCCCAGTTCGGATGGCGCAGACGGTCCAGGTCGAATATGAAGCTGAGGGTCTGGGTATTGCCGATGTAGCCCTGCTCACAGAAATGGAAGCGGGCCATTATTGCCAGGGAAAGAGTGCGTCCGATGCGCGGGGTCCAGGCCAGCTCGGCACAGTCGTAAAGGGAGTATCCGTAGAAACGGTTGCCGAAGTAGAGATTACGGCCATACTTATAGCCGCCCAGGTCCTTATTATCGTAGAGATACTGGAAGCCGTCGCCGCTGAAGAAAGTGTTGGTAAGCGAGAGACTCTTGAGTCTGGCCTTGAACACTCCTTCGAAGCCGGCCTTGATGGTTTGCGACTCCTCGCGTTTGCGGTCCCACTGGTAGGTTCCCATCAGGCCCAGCTTGAGCGATAGTTCGCTGAGAGGGGTGAGACTTCCCAGGTCGAAGCGGACATACGGGTTGATGAGGTTGTTATCCACCACTCCGGGGGCGACAATGCTGCCTGCATAATGATAGAAGGTGCCTGCGAAGCCCAGCTGGAACCAGTTCAGTGGACGCCACTGCAGGGCGCTGATTATCATGAAACGCTCCTTGCGGAGGGAGTCCTTCTGTCCCATCCAGTCTGCTCCCAACTCTGCGTAGAACTTGCGGGAACGATACTTGAGGAGGGTGCCTTCAAGATTGCGGTCAGCGAACAGGGTGGAGTCGCTGAAGAAAGCCTGGCCGTACTCCCCTTCGCAGAAATGCCTCGGGAACACGCCTATGATTCCCTCGAAAAGTGAACCGTCTTTCAGGACCAGATGTCCGTCATAGTGGGCCGTCACTTCATCGAGATAGCGATGACCGCGTCCGGAGCCCATGTTCTTTCTGACGTCTATGCCAAGGGTCAGACGATGGTTGACGTTTCGGCCGTCGAAGAAACTCATCCCTATGCTTGGAGTCAGCGCAATGCCGTTGATAGTACTGGAATGCGTGGGGCTGGCCACCTTGTAGTCGAACTCACGGTTCTCGAAATAATACTGGTAGTAGGTATCGTACTCGAACTGCACCGGGTTACCGCGGTGCTGGGCGACAGCGGACGCGGCAAGCAGTGCAAGGGCGATTGTGAGGAAGAGTTTTTTCATTAATTCCGTAAAGATAACTATTTTTGTCTTATGATTAAACTCAACACTCCCGTTTTGACGCCTCAATTGCCGGTGCAGCTCTCGCTTGGCGACCGCATCATGGTTCTCGGCTCCTGTTTTGCGGATTCCATGGGTTCCCGCCTTTCCGCCGCAGGGTTCAATGTCTGCGTAAATCCCTTCGGCACGCTTTACAATCCGGTATCAATATGCAATTCCGTTGCGAGGCTCGCTTCCGGCAGGCCTTTCGCAGCCACGGACTGCGTGGAGATGGGAGCCGGCGCCGGGCTCGTCTGCTCATGGTCGCACCACACTTCCTTTGCACGGCCCACGGCTGAAGAGTTTCTTTCCGTTGCCAATTCCGCCCTCGAAGAGGCTTCCGCATTCTGGAAAACCGCGAACAAAGTGCTGATTACCCTTGGCAGCGCCATGGTATGGAAACTCGTGGAAGACGGCGAGGTCGTTTCCAACTGTCTCAAGCGCCCTTCTGCCGAGTTCTCCCATGAAATGCTTGGCGTGCAGCAGATTGCAGTGCTGCTGAAGATGCTCGTCGAAGGGAATCCCGGCAAGGAATTCATCTTCACAGTCAGCCCCATACGGCATCTGGGAGACGGAGCTCACGCGAACACGCTCTCAAAAGCCACGCTGCATCTGGCGCTGGCTCGGGTGATGGAGCAGTTGTCAGGTGCCGCCTGCTACTTCCCCGCCTACGAAATCCTGCTGGACGAACTGCGAGACTACCGTTATTTCGCCGAAGACCTCGTGCATCCCTCCAGGGTGGCCGAGGACATCATCTGGGAGCGCTTCGTCGCCGCCGCTGTCGTCCCTGGCGACCAGAGCCAGACCGCCCTCAACGAAAAGGCGGCACGCCAGTCGGCGCACCGCCCTCTCCGTTAGTATTACCGGCACCTGTCGGCCTGTAGCCGGACAGGTCGCTATAGTTTCGAGGCGATGTCGGCCGGGCTTATCCCCAGCAGACGGGCCCTTTCCGCGAAGGCCGGGAGTTCCTCGCTCAGGAAACGCTCGCGCGCATCCTTCAGTATGAGTTCCCTGGCGTCTTCCGCGATAAAGAATCCTATTCCGCGCTGCTGACGTATGACTCCCAGGGCCGTGAGCCTTTCATACGAGCGGGCAACCGTATTGGGGTTCACCCCGATGTCGGCCCCGTGCTCCCGCACCGAGGGAATCCGCCCGCCCGCCTCGAGTTCTCCGGAGAGAACCCTGTCGCAAATGGCATCCGCTATCTGCAGATAGATGGGCTTGTTGCTGTCGAATTCCATGATACTAGTGCTTTAAGGTTTTCATACGAAGGTATAGAACGAGGTCCTGGACACCGAACCACACGAAGTAGATTGCGAAGACTATCCAGTTCATGGCGCGGATAAAGCCGGCCTCTGTGAACTCTGAGGTGTCGATATTTATGCCGTTCATGCCTATAGCCTTCATTACTGCAATGGTGACGAGGGAGATGAGCATTCCAAGACCGAATGCCAGCAGGAAAGTCTTCACCACCTTGGTCTTCTTGAAGAGCATGGCGCCGAAAGCGAAGAACAGTACTCCCTCGCACCAGCTGAGCCATATGGCTACAGGCCAGGAGATGAAGAGACCGCCTGCATCGGTGTGCAGTTCTGACCAGAACTTGGACATGGTGCGGACAATCTCAGAGGCGGCGGGAGAGCCGTAGGAGCCGCTGAAAATGAGGCTCATAAGGCCATCTGTAAGAAGCAGTTCGGCTATCAGAGCCATAGGAACGA
>JAFPWX010000005.1 GCA_017412645.1 Bacteroidales bacterium
AAGTGCATGGCTGCGATTCCCTTGAGGGGCAGGTAGTAGTTCATCATGGAGAACATGACCTTCTTCATCTCTCCGCCGTACCAGGTGTTCAGGATGACCTGCTCGCGGCTGGTGACGTTGAATGCGACGCAGGTGTCGCTCCTGAGGCCGAGCTCGGCATAGTTCTCGACCTTGGCCTTGGAGGCGCAGTAAACCACGAAGTCGGGTTCCTGGTCGAATTCCTTCTGGTTCTTCGGACGGATGAACATGTTGGTGACGAAGTGGGCCTGCCAGGCGACCTCCATGATGAAGCGGACCTTCATGCGGGTGTCGGCGTGGGTGCCGCAGAAGCCGTCTACCACGAAGAGGCGCTTGCCGCTGAGCTGCTTCTGGGCGAGCTTCTTGACGGCCTTCCAGGTTGCCACGGACATCTTGTGGTTGTCGTTGGGGTAGCCTTCGGTGGTCCACCAGATTTCGCCGGGCTTGCCTTCCTTGGTGGTCTTGTCGTAGACAATGTATTTGTCCTTGGGAGAACGGCCGGTGTAGATGCCGGTCATCACGTTGATGGCTCCGAGCTCGGTTACCTGGCCTTTGTCGTAGCCTTCGAGGCCGGGCTTGGTTTCCTCATTGTAGAGGACTTCGTAAGTGGGGTTGTAAAGGATTTCCTTTACGCCTGTGACGCCATACTTGGCGAGTTCTTTTTTATCCATGATATGCTATGAAATTGAATTTTTTTCCTATCCCACAAAGTTAGCATTTTTTTAGTAATTTTGTATGACATGACGCCGGCATTGGAGATATTAAAGCAGGTTTGGGGCTACGATGCCTTCAGGCCGATGCAGGAGGAGATAGTGAACTCCGTCCTGGAGGGCCGGGACACACTCGCAATCCTTCCTACCGGCGGAGGCAAGAGCGTCTGTTTCCAGATTCCCGCTTTGCTCCGGCCAGGCACGGCTCTGGTGGTCACTCCGCTTGTCGCCCTCATGAAAGACCAGGTGCAGAATCTGGAAGCCCGTGGCATCAGGGCCATCGCCGTGCATGCGGGAATGAACCGTCATCAGGTGGACAACGCGCTGAACAACGCCGCCTACGGCGGCTGCAAGTTCCTCTATGTGTCCCCGGAGCGTCTAGGAACCAGCCTTTTCCGCAGCTATCTGGAGGTGCTGGATATCAGTTTCATAGTGGTAGACGAAGCCCACTGCATCTCGGAATGGGGCTATGACTTCCGCCCGGACTATCTCCAGATCGGCCGTCTCCGTGAAACCGTTGACGCCCCCGTGATAGCCCTCACCGCCACAGCCACCCCTGAGGTTGCGGAAGATATCATGGACAAGCTCGGCTTTAGCGCGCGCAACCTCCTCAAATCCGGCTTCGAACGTCCTAACCTCAGCTATATCGTCCGGGAGACGGAAGACAAGCGCGGCCAGCTCCTGGATATCTGCCGCGGCGTGAAAGGGAGCGGAATTGTATACATGCGCAGCCGCAGCCGCTGTGAGGAGACGGCGGCCTTCCTTCGTTCGGAAGGGGAGAGCGTGGACTTCTACCATGCCGGGCTCGAGACGCGGGTGCGCAGCGCCCGTCAGGCTTCCTGGAAGGCGGGGGAGACCAGGGTGATGATCTGCACCAATGCCTTCGGTATGGGCATCGACAAGCCCGATGTCCGTTTCGTGGTGCATTGCGACGTTCCTTCGAGCCCGGAGGCCTATTTCCAGGAGGCTGGCCGCGCCGGCAGAGATGGCTTGCCGTCGTACGCGGTGCTGCTCTGGAACAGCGGAGACGTGCGCCGTATGCATCAGCTCGAATCCATAGGCTTCCCGAGCCTCGAGTACATCGCCGACATCTACCAGAAACTTCATATCTTCTACCAGATCCCCTACGAACAGGGGGAGGGGCGCCAGCTGCGTTTCAACGCCGACGAGTTCTGCCGCGCCTTCGCTCTCCCGAAGCCCCAGACCCTTGCGGCACTCCGCTATCTGGAGCGTTCGGGCCACATCTCCTTTACGGAAGATGCCGACATCCCCACTCAGGTGAAGATAGTTCTGAACCGCACTGCCCTCTACGGTCTGCAGTTGCCCGAGCCAGCGATGGAAGAGCTCCTGGAGCGCCTGATGCGAGGCTATCCCGGCATCTTCGACTGGGCCGTCGCCATCAGAGAAGAAGCGCTGGCGGGCGAGCTCGGCATGGGCGTTCCGGCCTTCCACCAGCTGCTCTACCGCCTTTCGCTGGAGCACGTGATAAGGTATATTCCGGGAGAGACGGCCGACGTGGTTCTGCTCCACCATAATCGCCTGGAGCCTGGCAACGTCGACCTGCAGGAAGCGGCCTACAGGCGGCTCCGGGAGATGTCCGGCTCCCGCACGGAGGCCATGGTTTCCTTCGTGCAGAATTCCGATGAATGCCGTTCGGTTCAGTTGCTCCGCTATTTCGGGCAATCGGATTCTGCTCCGTGCGGGCATTGCGACGTTTGCCGTTCTTTGAAGGCGGAGTCTGCGACACGCTCCCGCCTTGAAGAGTACCTGTCGGCTCATCCCGGAGCCACCCTTCAGGAGGTTCGGGCTTTCTGCGCCAATCCGGCAAATAAGCTGAGCCCCCGTGCAATTGAAATCTATAGGGAAATACTCGATAATGAAGGTTAAGCTCACATTTCTCGGAACCGGCACCTCTTCGGGAGTGCCCATGATTGCGTGCAACTGCCCGGTATGCACTTCCTCCGATCCCCGGGACAAACGCCTGCGGGCTTCGGTGCTTGTGGAGTGCGGAGGTCTCAACATCGTGGTGGATGCCGGACCGGATTTCCGTCAGCAGCTGCTTCGCGCAGGAGTTCAGCATGTGGATGCGATCCTTCTCACGCACAATCACATGGATCATGTCGGCGGGCTGGACGAAACCCGCGCGCTGAACCTGTTCGAGCGCAAGCCGGTGAATATCTACTGTGAAAAGTATG
This sequence comes from Bacteroidales bacterium, assembly GCA_017412645.1. Classification (GTDB taxonomy): domain Bacteria; phylum Bacteroidota; class Bacteroidia; order Bacteroidales; family UBA932; genus Cryptobacteroides. The sequence continues at coordinate 2,924 of JAFPWX010000005.1, forward strand.
TGGAGGACAGTCTCCGGCAGATGTTCGCATATGCCTTCCACGAACCCCGTTATCCCGGGTCTCCGGAGTGGCACATGCATGTGCTGGAATCCTATGATCCTTTCCGGGTGTATTCCAATGGCGCCGAGCCGGAGCTCGTGTGGGTGAGCGGTTCCGGATATCAGTATACCGGTCAGGCTGGCCTGGCCGATGTGCCTTCGGTGGAGGTGGTGCCAATCCACGGTTGGCATCATAAGAAGCCTGGACTTTCAGTGCTGGGATACCGCTTCGGGAATATCGCCTATATCACCGACATGAATTCCATCCCTGATTCAGAGTTCGAGAAGCTGCGGGGCCTTGATGCCGTTACGGTGAACTGTGTGAAGCGCGATCCGCATTTCTCGCACTTCTCGCTTCCGGAGGCGTTGGAGTTCTTCGAAAGGGTGGGAGCCCGTGAATCCTACATCACCCATCTCTCGCACCGCCTGCCCCGCCACGCGGACTTCGCGGCGGAGCTCCCTCCCCATGTCCATCCCGCCTACGACGGCCTGGTGTTGGAATCGGAGTAAAGGTGTGTGCGCTCTTCCTGCTTGCTCCCCGAGCATCGTTCCAGCGATCGGATCCCTTCTCGGGCCACCTTCCCGCTTCCATCCCTCCGCTCCCGGTGTTTCATCTCATAGGGTGCGGTAGGTGTCCCGTTTTTTGGGACACCTAGGTCAAATTCGGCCTTTTTTGCGGTAGGTGTCCCATTTTTCGGGACACCTACCGCACTTCCCGCCTAGGTAAGTTAATCTTCCCGTTCAAACAGTCCGGTTGCCCATGCGAACGCCCTGGTTTCTCTTGCGAACAGTCCGGTTGCCCTCCTTAATTGACAGCAAGCGTTATTAGTCGGTAGATTTTTTGACGACTAATAACGTTTTTGGCCTTTTTCGTTGTTAGTCGGTAAAAAATTTGCCGACTAACAACACCTGATCCGGCGCAGTGATGCAGGATTCCGGGCCTTAGGGGCGGAAGACGCGGATGGAGTTGTCGGGATGATAATCAACAAAAAATACTTATTTTTGTACGTGCGCTTTCTTGTGGCCATACTCATGGTATTCTTTGTCGTTTTCCCCGTGGAAATGACGGAGTGCGAGGCTTTTTCATGGGAGATGTCCCTGATCTGCGAGTCGGACGATCCTGTGGAAGACGACTGCGCCGTGCTGCGTTCAGCCAGGCCCTCCATAAAAAGGTTTTTCTCCTGTAAAAGGCTTCCGGGGCCAGGCAGGACGAAGGTGTCCGACGCCCCGGTTCCGGCCGCTCAGGGGCAGAATCTGCATACCGAAAGATTCATCCACGAAATCTGTTCCCTGCGATTGTAGCCGTCGCTTTCAATTCTTCCCTCGCTGCAGATTATTCCCCTGCGGCATTTTATCCCTTACTATTTACAATTTAAACATATTCAGTCATGAAAAGCATAATAGCAACCATACTTGCAGCCATAGCTTTATTCTTCACCACCTCATGCAAGGCGGACCGCGACCAAATCATCACAGTCAATCAGCTTCCCGCCGCCGCCAGGACCTTCCTTCAGGATTATTTCTCCGACCAGAACGTATCTTTTGTAAAGAAGGATATTGAACTCGGAAAAACAAGCTACGAAGTGCGTCTTGAAGACGGTACCGAGATAGACTTCAATTCCAAGGGAGAATGGGACAAGGTTGACAGGGACACAATCGCCGTGCCTTCCGCCCTCATACCCCAGGCTATAGCCGCCTATGTCTCCGCCAATTTCCCCTCACAGATCATAGTGATGATCGATAAAGAGAATTACGGCCATGAAATTGAGCTGGGAAACAGTCTCGAACTCAAATTCAACAAAAAGGGCGAACTGATCCGCGTGGACGACTGATCGGATTAAATGATTACCTTTTCAAGAGTATTCACCCGGTCCGGATCGTAGGGCCGGGTGATTCGTATGTAGTTGTCGGTGTAGCCTCCCATGGTGCCGTCCTTTTCGTGGGATTCCCAAAGCACCGTGGCGCGCAAGCCTTTGCAGCGAGTTTCGAATTCAGAATGCAGCCGCGTGCAGAGTTCTTCCAGCCTTGCGACCCTCTCTGCTTTTACTTCCGGCGGGACCTGTCCCGGCATTACCGCCGCGGGAGTGCCCGGACGCTTGGAGTAGGGGAACACGTGGATAAAAGCCGGGCGCAGTTCCTCGAGGAATCGGTAAGTGCGCTCGAAGAGTTCCGGAGTTTCGCCCGGAAGTCCCACCATGACGTCAATCCCGAAAAAAACCGGTAGCCGTCCTGAGCCTTCCATCGCGCTGCGGACATAGGCAATCTTTGCGGCGAAGTCGGCCGTGGTATACTTGCGTCCCATGGCGGCGAGAAGTTCGTCGCAGCCGACCTGAAGCGGAATGTGGAAATGAGGCTGGAACTTGGTCCCCGAGGCTATCCAGTCGACGATTTCCTCCGTGAGGAGATTCGGCTCGATGCTGGAAATGCGGTAGCGGTCGATGCCTTCCACCTCGTTCAGCGCCTTTAGCAAATCCAGGAACGATTCTCCTGTGCTGCGTCCGAAATCGCCGGTGTTCACTCCGGTAAGGACTATCTCTCGGATTCCGGCGGCAGCTATTTCCCGCGCCATGCGTACCGCTTCGCAGATGGGGATATTGCGGCTGCGACCGCGGGCGTAAGGCACTGTGCAGTAGCGGCAGAAATTGTCACATCCGTCCTGCACCTTAAGGAACGACCTAGTCCTTTCCCCCGAAGAATACGCACCGAAGATGTCAGAACTAGCTGACTCGCAAAAATGGTCAAAAATGTCGGTATCCCCCTGATTATTTGAGGGGATACCGTCAAATATGGCCGATAATGACGGTTGGGTCGCTGCGGGGGCTGTACCTCCTGAGGGATGTGCCACCCGCGGTATTTTCAGCCTCGCCAATACCTCCGGCACCACTACGGCCTTTTCCGAGGCGCGGAATACCCGGGCAACGCCCTCGATGGCGGCCACTTCCTCGGAGCGCAGTTCCGCGTAGCAGCCGGTAACAAAGATCGGCGCAGAGGGGTTAAGCCGGTGGAGTTTGCGGATCTCGCTGCGGCACTTGCGGTTTGCGGTTTCGGTGACGGTGCAGGTGTTCACCAGGAACACGTCGGCGCCATCCCGCCAGCCGACAGGCTCCAGCCCGGCGGCGACGAAACCCCTCTCATATGTGGAGGTCTCGGCGTAGTTGAGCTTGCAGCCCAGCGTCACGAACGCAATCTTCAGCGGAGTCCCCGGCATGGCAGTCAGGCTTTCCCTCCTTCCACGGTCACGCGCGACCATTCGGCACGGCCCTGGATCGGGGGATTCTGCTTGGAAACGGTTACCGCGAACCATACGATTTCGGGATGCTCCACAGAGATCCGCGATGCAATCCTGCCTGCCACGTGCTCCAGCAGTTTGGATGGCACGGCCATTTCCTCCGCCACTATGGCATGGATGTGGCCGTAGTCCAGGGTATCCTCCAGATCATCGGATGCCATGGCCCTGGAGATGTCGTAGGTGCATTTGAAGTCCACGAGGAAGAGGTTGCCCTGCTCGCGTTCTTCGGGCAGCACGCCGTGATAAGCCATGAACTGCATGGCCTCGAGGCTTATCGAGCCAAGATTAGAAATACGCATGGTCTTTTTCCTATTGTGAAATCCCCGCGGCGCCTCCACTCTTCGACCGGGAGACTCACCACTGTTTCCGAAGGAAGCGTGAGGTCGGCCGCGATGCAGAGCCGGGTGCCGGCGGAAAGGCCGGAAACCAGATCTGCAAGGAGAGAATCGTTGCGGTAGGGGGTTTCGATGAATATCTGTGTCTGCCGCAGTGCGGCGGAATCTTTCTCGCAGCGGTGGATGGCGGCGCGGCGCTCCGGAGTCTTTGCGGGCAGATACCCGCGGAAGGCGAAGCTCTGGCCGTCGAGGCCAGAAGCCATGAGCGCCAGCATGAGCGACGACGGTCCTACCAGCGGCACAACCTGCACTCCGAGACTATGGCAGAGGGTTACCAGTCCGGCACCGGGGTCCGCCACTGCGGGCAGGCCGGCCTCGCTGAAAAGTCCTACATCACCCTTTTTGAAAAGCTCTCCCAAGGCAGCGAGTTCGGAGGGAGAAGTATGCTCGTTCAGCACATGCAGTTCCAGTTCTTCCACCCTTCCACGGAATCCCGCGGCGCTCAAAAAACGGCGAGCGCTCCGCAGCTCCTCCACCACAAACACTCGCAGTCCACGCAGCACGTCAAGTGTGCCAAAAGGAAGCACAAGTTCAGGAGCGACGTCTCCCAGGGGAGTGGGGATAAGGTAAAGCTTACTCATCGGCTTTCTTTTTCTTTCTCTTGAATATGCTGCGGAAGAAATCTCCCCAGGTGTTGAATTCCTTCTGGAAGGTGATGCCGCCGCCGTTTCGCTGGGTGTTGTCCAGATAGGCGGTGTACTCGTCGGCCGAATGTGAGAAGAGGTTCAGTCGCAGCTGGCCCTGCTTGTCGAGTTTCACGTCGATGTCAAGGTCGCCCACAACGTCGCCGTAGGTGGTGGTTCCGGTGGTGCTCTGACGGTTGCCCACGCTGCCGTTCACCTCCACGCGGTTGTTGAAGAGTTCGGTGCTCACTGCCACATCGAAGAGGTCCGTGCCGGCGCTGTTCTGCTGGTATCCCAGACCCATGTCGAGCGGAATCTCGAGCCTCGAAAGGATATTGCTCAGTTGCCGCGACATTATCTCGGAAACGTTGGAATACAGAATGTTGGGATTGTTCACCACGCCCGACTGTTCGTTCGGGATGAACGAACCGGTGACCAGCAGCGCGATGAACTGTTTCTGTACCTTGTCTTCGGTATTGAGAGCTCCGTCCACCTCGGACTTGGTAATCGGGTCGAGGTCGGGGACGTCGATGCTGAACGCCACTGAAGGCGCGGCCAGACGGTCGGAGATACGTATGCCGCAGTTCACCGGGCGGCGGGTCGAAACGGAGGTGGTATCGGCCAGAAGGCGGCTCAGCGAGGTACGCAGCGAGTAGGTTGCTCCTATGTCCAGGATACTCTCCATTATGTCGCCGGTGAACGATATGGAACTGCCGTTATCGATGCTGAAGTCCTTGCTCACGATGCCCGGCACGGCGAAGCGGTAGCTGCCGTCGCTGATGCTGTAGTCGCCCGTGATCTCCAGCAGGTCCTTGGACGGGCGGAAGTTCACGTTCACTGTGCCGTCACCGCTGAATTTCAGGAGATTGTCTCCGGTGTTGTCGAGTTCGATGGCTGCCTGCAGGCCGGGATTGGCGCGCACCCTCAGACGGGCGATGAAGTCGCTTCCGGAATTCTCCTCCTCGACCGCCCTGCGCCTCTGCTCCATGAGCAGGGCGAGCACGTCGTCGTAGGGATCCTTGTACACCACCTCGTGGCTGGTGAAGGTGAGCAGGTCGCTCCTGCTGGCCGATATGGCGCTGGTGAGCGGCACGTGCAGGTTGCCGGTGCCGGCGGTTGAAAGGTCGGCGTCGAGCAGCAATGCCTCCGGCGGACCGGACACGTACACCTGGCCGTCGGCGAAGAGCTTGCCGCGCACGCCTTCGCTGCCTGCCAGATTGAGCACCTCGAGCCTGCGCAGACGCATTCCGACTCCCAGCATAATCTTGCTGAGGTTCCGCAGGCCTATGCCGCCGAAGATGGTAGCGCTTCCGCTGGCGGGATCGGTCACCGTAATGTCGTCGAAATGCAGACCGTCGTTGTCGATATGGAAGGGACCGTTGATGCCGTAGGTGACTCCTGTGGCCGCGATTCCTATGCGGGCGTGGTCGATGGCGGCGCCGTGGCTGGAGAGGGTGAGGCTGTCGAGCGGACCCGATGCCGTCAGGGTTCCCCTCATGCCTCCGGAGATGTCGCTCAGGAATCCGCTCACGAAGGGCTTCGCTATCACCAGGTTGATGCCGTCGAGGTCGGCCCCCAGTTCTACCGTTCCCGCCTTGGGATGATAGGTGCCGGAGCCGCTGAGCACTTCGCTGCCATTGAGGTTGTTGCGCACCACGACATTGAGCTTGTCGTCGGCGTCGTTCCAGTATGCTCCGGCCCGCAGCGTTCCGGCGTCCACGCCTCCTATCTGCAGGGAATCGCAGTCGATGGAGGCTATGGCCTTGATGCCGTCGGAAAGGGGCGATGTGAGCAGCGCCCTGCCTCCGGTGCGCCCGTGGATGTCGTAGTTGTCTTTCAGGAAGTAGTTTATGACCGACATGTCCACGTCTTCCAGCTTGAGTCGGAGGGTGTCTGCCCGGGACTGGGACACGCCGCCGTCGATGCTGATGCTCTGGCTGCCGTTGTGCAGACGGAAGCCGTCGATGCGGGCAAGGCCGCTCTGCAGGGTGATGAGCGATTCGTCCAGATCCCACTGTTCGCCGTCGAAACGGATGAAGGACGACAGCGGACGGGCGGTGATCTGAAGGGTGTCGCCGGGAGTGCGGGCGACCTGACCGTCGAGATAGATTTCACCCACGTTGTCGAGGCCGCGGATGCCGTCGTAGGAGAAGCCGGCGAAGAAGGAGTCCTGATGGGCGTATCCGGTGAGGGCTGCGTTGGAGAAGCCTATTCCGGCGATGCTGGTTTCGTCGCTCAGCACCAGGGCGTTGAGACTGCCGTCGCGGTTGTCGAAGCTGAATTCGAGTCCCTTGAGATAGTCGGTTTTCCAGGCGAGACGCGAGGAGGCCAGGCTGGCGTCGAGAAGACCGTCCCTGGTGAGGTTTACGCGTACTGCCGTGGAGTCGGCGATGTAAAGGCCCGGAATGAGGAAAGACAGCAGGTCGCGGGTGTCGTGCAAATCCACTTTTGCAATGCCCCAGGCGTAGCTGGATTTGCCCCTGCCGGCATCTTTGAAGAGAGAGGGGAGTTCCCGTTTGACGGTTATCTCCATAAGGTCGGCCAGCAGCGACTGTACGTCCTTTTCGCCTTCGTAGGAAGCATCGGCAAAGCCGGAGTGCAAGGAGATGGCGTGACGGCCGGGCAGTTCGTTGGCCTTGACCGATATGTTCCCCAGCTCCTTGCGGCCCATGTCATTCTCCACGCAGAGGTCTTCTATGGACACTGCCGCGTTGCCGCCCGCCACCGTAGCCGCGATGCCGGTGGAGACGAGGCTCTTGCCCCGATTGTCTATACCCATTGCCTGAAGGTCGGCGTAACCTATGCTGCCGCCGAGATTGAGGCTCTTCGCGGCCACGTCGCCCGAACCCTCCAGTGAGAGATTAAGGGCGGGATCACCGCAGAGCACGCGGCCGTTCCAGGCATTGCCGTCAAAGTCGGCCACTGCCTTCATGCCGGTGTAGTCGTAGCCGAAGAGGCCGAGGCGGTCGACCAGCAGCGAATCGAGGGATACGGTGAGCTTGCGGCCTTTCGAAGAGAGCTTGAAGCCCGCCTCGGCCGTGCACTCTCCGATCTGGGGCTCGCCTATGAATTCGCCGATATTAAGGTTGCGGGTGTCGACCGTGCCCTGAACCTGAATGGGACGTTTGCTGTCGGCCAGATTCCTGACCGTCGCACTGAAGGACGCCCGTCCTATGCGGGACCCGAGCTTTCCGCTGGTCTGCAGACGGCCCAGCGGACCTTTGGCGCGGCCGCTGAAGGAGAAGACACGGCCCGGAGCAATGTCCTTGAGTTCGGCCTTTACGCCCAGTTTTTTCAGCAGGTTCTGGAGGCCCCTGGTGGTGAAGGTGAGGTTGTTCACCCTTGCATCGAGGAGCAGGCTGGTCGGATCGCCTGCTCCCGTTAATGTTCCTGAGAAGTCCGTGGCCACTCCGCTGCTGCGCTCTCTGACCTTGAGGTGATCGAGTGTAAAGTCGTTGATATATCCGGCGAAGCGGCCGCCCGTGAGGTCGAGATCGAGGGAGGGGAGTCCGGCACTGCTGAAGGCGTTGATGGTGCGGAGGTCCAGATTGCCGCCGTCGACCTTGAGCTCAAGGCGTATCTTTTCAGCGAAATCGTGAAAATCGTCCTTGACGTTGTCCCAGCCCATTGAATAGAGGGGGATGGAGGCGTCGGACCATTTGTCTTTGAAATGGATATGGTCGATAGTGGCCTTGCCCATGCCTACCCGTGCGCGACCTGAGAGGCTTTCGACGGAGTAGCCGCATTTCTCGTCTATGGTAATAAAGTCGACTATGCCGGACATGCGACCGCCGGTGTATTTGAGATTGCGGACGCGGGTGTCGGCAAGGAGGTCCAGGTCGTCCCAGTCGATGCAGCCCTTCTTCGCCTCGAAGGGGAGGGTGTAGTTCACCATGCGGTAGCGGAACCTGTTCACCGTGGCCTGCTCGATTTCGAAGAGGTCGGGAGTGGCCTTGTACTGATCCGCGTTGGGCTCGGGCATGCCGAAGATGCGCTCGAGATTGGTGATGGTGCGATGCGTGCGCACGGAGTCGGGCTCGATGGCTATGGCCAACATGGAGTCGTCTACCCTAAGGCGGCTGATGCGGACGCCCTTGCCGGAGAGGATGCTGCCGAGGGATATCTTGCCGGAAATGCTTTCGGCGCTGAAAAGGGTGTCGAGGGGTGCCGCCGGGTCGTAGGGGTTGGCATCCAGAATGGCCAGATGCTTGACAGTGAAGGTGTTGACTGGCTCGATGGAGATTTCGCCGAAGCGGATGCTGCCGCTGAATTCTCCGGCAACCTTGTCCAGCAGTTTCTCGGCGAGACCGGTCTGGACCTGCGGGGTCTGGAGTGCCAGCCACCCACTGCCGAGCAGGGTGACGACGAATCCCAGGACGCGCGCCGCTATGTCATTCTTTCTTCCGGCCATTTTGTTTCTTCGAGCCATTCTACATGCAATCTACAAAAATATGAAATATTTTGTAAATTTGCCACCGCAAACATGTCAGATATCATTTTGGGCATAGAGTCGTCGTGCGACGACACCTCGGCTGCAGTTATCCGCGACGGGTGGCTGCTCTCGAACGTGATCGCTTCCCAGGAGGTTCACAGGGCCTTTGGAGGAGTGGTACCGGAACTGGCTTCCAGGGCTCATGAACAGAATATCGTTCCGGTGGTTTCGGAAGCGCTGTCTCGTGCCGGAGTTGCCGCTTCGGATCTGACTGCCATTGCCTTTACCCGCGGCCCCGGCCTGTTGGGTTCGCTGCTGGTGGGCACCTCGTTCGCAAAGGCTCTGGGTCTGGCTCTGGACATTCCTCTCGTTATGGTGAATCACCTTCAGGGACATATCCTTGCGGGCTTTGTCAAAGAAGAAGGAGTGCCGGTCGTGCAGCCTTCGTTCCCGTATCTCTGCCTGCTGGTTTCCGGCGGTAATTCCCAGATTGTTCGGGTGGATTCGCCAACGGAGTTTGTGATCCTCGGGCAGACCATTGACGATGCGGTGGGCGAGGCTTTTGACAAGTGTTCCAAGATGATGGGCCTTGGCTATCCCGGGGGCCCGATAATCGATAAACTGGCCGCCCAGGGAGATGCCTCGCGCTTCAAGTTCGCGAAACCGCATATTCCGGGCCTGGATTATTCTTTCAGCGGAGTAAAAACCTCCCTGCTTTATTTCGTGCGCGACGAAATGGCCCGCGATCCGGAGTTCATGGAGAAGAACAAGGCCGACATCTGCGCCTCTTTCCAGAAAACACTCATCGATATCCTGATGGACAAGCTGGTCAAGGCTGCGAAGCAGACAGGTATACGCGAGATTGCCATCGGCGGCGGAGTGTCTGCCAACAGTGGCCTGCGTGCCAGGGTTCAGGAAGAAGGACGCCGCCGCGGCTGGAAGACCTACCTGCCGGCGTTCAAGTTCACCACCGACAATGCCGCCATGATTGCCATCGCCGGCTGGTACCACTATCTCGCCGGAGAGCGCACCGGACTCGACGTCGCCCCGGTGTCCCGCATGGCGGATTTCTAGTAGTGAGCCGGTGATTCATCCTCAAAGGCTGAAGCGGAAGTGATTGATTATCAATAAAATCCTGAAAATGCCCTGGCTGTTTTGCCCAGGGCATTTTTAACAACTTGTTGATTCATAAGGAGTTGTGCTTCAGGCGAAAGGGAGCTTGCAAGAATCTACAGAAGGGATTTCGCGGCGGATTCGCCGGCGAGTTTACCGGTGGCAAAGGCAAGATGGAGATTGTATCCACCGGTATCGGCGTCGATATCCAGAACTTCCCCACAGAAATAGAGACCGGGCATCTTGCGGGATTCCAGGGTCTTGGCAATCACCTCGCTGGTGTCTACGCCTCCAGCTGTGACCACAGCACGTTCGTATCCAACGTAACCGTCGATATCAAAGCGCCAGGATTTCAAAGCGGCTGCAATTGCTGCCGGATCAGCGCCGGACCATCCTCGGGAATCTGCCCTTGCCTTGCCTTGGTGTCCCGCCGACCCAAGCGAGGGATTCATCTGCCGGAATGCGGGAATCAGATCCCAGGGCATGAGTTTGCCGAGCAAAATCCGGGTTTTCTCTTTGTCATTCAAGCGCTTGCTTCGCGGGTCGTGTTCTATCTGGGCCTTCAAATCGGCGATACGGGCCTCCAATTCTGACAAAGGCACCCCGTGCTTCAGGTCCAGCACCACTGCTACTCGGGAACCGTTGAGGAGCGACTTCACCGCCTTGCGACTAATTTGGAACCCGACCGGGCCTTCGAGACCTCCGTCGGTAAAGTCCACGTCGCCAAATTCTTCCTGTGCCACAGTGCCTTCCACCAGGAGCTGGACTCCTATGTTCTTGAGCTGCTGGCCGCAAAGGGCCTTGCCCAAGTCTGCCGGAGCAATGCTACGGTCGATGTGGAGGCCATCTTCCGAAGGTTGCTTATAACCCCTTGGCACCAGCGCCGTTAACGACGGGAACAACGGAGTGATGCTGTGGCCGGCCGCCTCGGCGAAACGGTAGCCGTCGCCCGTGCTTCCTGTTGTGGGATAGCTGAGCCCGCCTGTTGCGATGATGAGTCGGTCGGAGCGATAGTTTCCGTCTACCCGGAAGATTCCCTGACCGGTCTTGGTGGCCACGCCGTACTCGATCTGCTTGGCCTCGACACCAGTGATGATCTTCACTCCGGCGGCGGTGCAGGCGCGGACCAGCGCATCTACGACATCGGAAGCGTGATGGCTGGCGGGATAGGCCCTGTCGCCACGCTCCACCACCGTAGGCATGCCGAGTCCTTCAAAGAACGCCAGCGAATCCTGGGGGGTGAAGTTGTAGAACGCCGGACGCACGATATTCGGATTCGTGCGGATATGGGAACTGAATGAGTTCCAGTCTTTTACATTGGTGAAATTGCAACGGCCCTTGCCTGTGATCATAATCTTTCGGGCCGGACGTGGCATGCGTTCAAGCACCGTAACCGAGGCTGATGAACCCGCCGCAGCCAGGGCACGTGCCGCGCTGCAGGCCGCCATAAGACCCGCTGCGCCACCGCCAATCACCAATACGTCGGAATACATAAACAAAAAAAGGGAAAGCTTAGCACATCGCACCGCTACAACCTCCTACCCTTGCTGCATTCCTGCCCTGGGGGAGTTCAGAGGGAGCTGGTCGTGTACGACTTTCCCCGCCGCAAAGATAAGAATTATTTCTTAAATACTGTCGAAAATGAGCGGAAGAATGTCGTCTACGCGGTCGAATTTCCAGATGCAGCCGTCGCCCACCATAATGACGCTCATGGGCTTGCCGGCCTTTGTCTGGTACTGAGCCATGACCTGGCGGCAGGCGCCGCAGGGAGTTGCGGGAGCTTTGGCGAGACGGCCGTGTACGCCGCCGGCGATGGCGATGCTTTCCATATCCTTGTCGGGATAGTTGGCACCGGCCGAGAACATGGCAGTGCGCTCTGCGCAGAGTCCGCTTGGGAAAGCCGCATTTTCCTGATTCGCTCCCTTTACCACGACTCCGTTCGAGAGACGCACGGCGGCGCCTACATGAAAGTGGGAGTAAGGGGCGTAGGCGCCCTGCATGGCTTCGATTGCGGCTTCGGCAAGGGCTTTGTCTGCGGGTGCAAGTTCTTTGAGGGAGGAGTATTCGTGGAAAGTGATATTGATGGTTTTGTCGCTCATGTGCCTGAATTGTGTGGTAAACATACAAATATGGCAAATAATTTTGAATTTGACTATCTTTGCGACGTGAAATCGAAGCCCAAAATCTGCATTGGCCTGTCCGGAGGCGTGGATTCTTCCGTTGCGGCGCTGCTCCTAAAAGAGCAGGGCTACGACGTCTTCGCCATGTTCATGCAGAACTGGAACGATGCCTCCACCACCCTTCACGGAGACTGCGAATGGGAGGAGGAGCGCTTCGTCGCGGAGATGGTCGCCCGAAAACTCGAGATTCCTTTCTACTTCGTGGATCTCTCCAAAGAGTACAAGAAGCGCGTGGTGGACTACATGTTCGACGAGTATTCCCGCGGCCGCACCCCCAATCCAGACGTGCTCTGCAACCGCGAAATCAAGTTCGACGCCTTCCTTTCGGTCGCCCGGAAGATGGGGGCGGACATGGTCGCAACCGGCCACTATTGCCGCAAGATTCAGGCTGCCGGCCCGAAAGGCGAGCCTCTTACTGACGCCAACGGAAACCCCCTCTGGAGCATCCTGGAAGGCTCCGACCCCAACAAGGATCAGAGCTATTTCCTCTGCCAGCTCACGCAGGAGCAGCTCTCCGCAGCGGTCTTCCCGATAGGGGATCTCCCAAAGCCTGAAGTGCGGCGTCTGGCGAAAGAGGCGGACCTCCCTTCGGCCGACAAAAAGGATTCGCAGGGCATCTGTTTCGTGGGCAAGGTGGATCTGCCTACCTTCCTCCAGCAGCAGCTCCGGAGCGTCGAGGGCGACGTGGTGGAGATGCTGCCGGCCTACTACGAGTCGAGCGAACTCTTTAAGACTCAGCAGTCGCTCCTCAGCCGGAGGGCAGACGCTGGCGCGGTTTCGGCCGACGGCGGCGCGTGCCCCTGGTCCGACGAAGAACTCTTCCTGCTGGCGGAGCCGCTCAGCTACGCCGACGTCGTCCTGGAAAAGGAATACTACCGCAGCGGAAAGAAACATATAAAGCGCGAACGCTACCGCGAAAACGGCCTCTGGAAGCACGCCGGAAGGCATGAGGGCGCGCAGTTCTTCACTCAGGGCCAGCGCAAGGGCCTGGCGATCGGCGGACACAAGGACCCGCTCTTCGTGGTTGGGACCGACGTTGCCCGCAACATGGTGTTCGTGGGCGAAGGGGAGAACTCCCCCGGACTCTACCGAAGCTGCCTGAGGATCGCGCCCGACGAAATCCATTGGATACGGCCGGATCTGGCACTCAGGCCTGGCGGACAGATGCGGGCGGCACTGCGCATTCGTTACCGTCAGCCGCTTCAGGCGGCAACGCTCTACATGCGCGAAGCCGGCCTCTACATAGTTTTCGACGAACCACAGAGGAGCATCACTCCCGGGCAGTTTGCGGCCTGGTATGTCAAGGTGGGCGACGGCGTGCAGGAATACGAAATGCTGGGCAGCGGAGTGATAGAAAAATAGGAATATGAAGGAATTCGAGATAGCCGTTCCGGTGGGACATGAACCCACGGCGAAGCAGATAGCCTCTTATGCAGGCGGTCTGGAGCCGGTGCTGGTGAAGCGCAGCCTCGACGCCCGCAAGGAGCCTCTCTGGCGCTATCGTTACGAGGCCTATTCCGCAGGGGAATATGAACCGTACAAACTCCCTGAATATCAGGATGTCGGGTCAAAGCCTGCCGTGATAGTGGTGGGCGCGGGTCCGGCGGGAATGTTCGCCGCGCTCAAACTCCTCACCCTGGGGCTCAAGCCCATCGTGCTGGAGAGGGGAAAAGACGTCCACGAACGTAAATTCGACATGGCCGCCCTGTCCCGTACCGGGGAAGTGAATCCCGATTCCAACTATTGCTACGGCGAGGGGGGAGCCGGGGCTTTCTCCGACGGAAAACTCTACACCCGTTCCTCAAAACGGGGCGACAACCGCGAAGTTCTCTATCAGCTCGTGCAGTTCGGGGCCTCCAGGGAAATCCTTTACGATGCCCATCCTCATATCGGCTCGGATAAACTCCCGATAGTCATGGAGAATATCCGTAATTGCGTCCTGAAGCACGGCGGCGAATACCATTTCGGAGCGCGCGTGACTGCTGTCGGAGGGAAGCCCGGGGACTTCACGGTTGCCACCGCGGAAGGTGTTGAATACAAGGGTATTGCGGTTATTCTTGCGACTGGCCATTCGGCACGCGACATATATGAAATGCTGCAGCGCGGAGGCGGCGCCCTGGAGGCTAAGGGCTTTGCGCTGGGTGTGCGGGTAGAACATCCGCAGGAAAAGATCAATTACGCCCAGTATCACGGCAAGTGGCGTCAGGGCATGCCGGCCGCAGAATACTCCTTCGTGGAGCAGCAGGACGGCCGCGGAGTGTTCTCGTTCTGCATGTGTCCCGGAGGAATCCTGGTGCCTTCATCGACAGAACCAGGTACTGTGGTGCTGAACGGAATGTCCAACTCGTCCCGCAACGGCCGTTTCGCCAACTCCGGAGTGGTGGTGCAGATAGAACCAGAAGACGTTCCCGGCACGGACCCTTTCCGCCTTATGGATTTCCAGCACAGTGTGGAGGCGGCGATGTTCCGCTACTGCGATGCTGTCCGGCACGGCGGAGCTGAGCTTGAGGCGATTGCCGCCCGCGCAGGGCTAAGGCCGTCCAGGGTGGTCGTTCCTTCCAATCCTGCCGCGGCCCCGGCCCAGCGGCTGGAGGACTTCATCGCCGGCAGTCTTTCAAAATCTCTTCCCGAAACCACCTATCATCCGGGAATAGTAAGTGCTCCTCTGCACAAACTTCTCCCTGCACACGTGGCGGACCGTCTCCGCAAGGTTTTCCCAAGGGTCCGCATCAATAATTACTGTGTGCCTGGATCCGGTCTGGTGCTTGGAGTGGAATCCCGCACCTCCAGTCCGGTCCGCATCCCAAGGGATCCGGAGACTCTGCAGTACTCTTCCGTGCCGGGGATCTGGCCGGCAGGAGAGGGGGCAGGTTATTCGGGAGGAATAGTATCGAGCGCCATCGACGGCATCCGCTGCGCCGCGGCGATAGCGGAAGCCTTCAGATTCTGAAAGCTGCAAGAATCAGGTTTTCCAGGATATAAGCCAGGGTAAATCCCACGAGCAACGCACTCCAGTGCCATCCGAGCACCAGGGTGAGCACTATCACTGTCACGCAGAGGCACAGCAGACATAGGGGCTTGATGCTCTCGGGGAATTCGGCCTTTTTCCCCAATCCCTTGAACGAGAAGAAGGGAATTTCGCATACCAGCAGAAAACTGAGCAGGGCGGCCAGAATCAATACTACCCACCAGTGACTGAACACAGAGGCCAGCACAGATGACGGTCTGGCGCTGCACCAGCTTACAAGTCCGGCGCAGAACGGGGCGGCAGCAGTGGTGGGAAGACCGATGAAGCTCTCGTGCTGGCGGTCGTCGACATTGAACTTGGCAAGGCGCAACGCACTGAACGCCGCAAGGAACAGCGGGAAGGGAGTGTGCGAGAAGCCGCATAGCATTGCAGTGGGCAGGACGCCGAAGCTCACCACGTCGGACAGCGAATCCAATTGGGCTCCGATGGGAGAACTTGCCTTAAGCAGACGTGCCGCGAAGCCGTCCAGGAAGTCGAAAAGCCCGGCGGCCAGCATGCATATGGTTGCGACTTCGAAATAGCCCTGGAAAGCGAAATAAAGCCCCACAATCCCCGACAGGAGGTTGCAGGACGTAATTGCGTTCGGTATGTGCTTTACTATCGACAAAGCTTATTTGATGCCGAGTTTGTTCTTGAGATCCTTGGGCAGGCAGTCCTTGTGAAGGACGATGTCCAGGGTCTGGTTGCGGACATATGCCTCGGTGGCGTACCAAATGCCTTTGTACTTGCCGGTGACGCCCCAGGAGTTCTTGACCATGTAGTATTTGTTGCCGAACTGGTCGCGGGCGATGCCGAAGATCTGCATGCCATGGTCGTCGGTGATGGTCTTGTTGTCGAAGCCCTCCTGACGGGACTCCTGGGTGGCCGCCTTTTCCTTGGGGGCGGGGATTTCCTTGACGCCCTCTTCGCCTCCTACCCAGTGCTCCTGGTCGGAGCCGGCGGCTTCCATTGCCTTGAGGTCTACCAGCACGGCAAGACCGTCACGGGTGAAGCCGGGATCCGATACGTCTGCACCCCAGGCGGCGGTGTAGCCGTTGTTGAGCGCAGCGTCGAGGATGTTCATGAGTTCGTCGATGGGTATGTTCCAGGACTTGTTCCAGCGCCAGTTGTCGCAGATTTCAAGAGCGAATTCGGTGTAGAACGGGTGATGGGTGTAGGAGGTGAGGGTGACGTAGTTCTTGGGATCTATCTTGAGAGCGTCGCGATAGCTCTGGGGGGTGTGGTTCTTGCCGTCTACCTTGAACTGGGCGGGAACTTCACCGAGATAGGCGTTGAGGATGCCGTCGAAGCCACGCTTCCATGCCGTGGAGAGACGGTTGCGGTTGGGAACCTTGGCAACTGCGCCCACATAGGCCTTGAGTACTGCGTCCAGCTCTGCCTGCTCGGGGAGTTCGGTGCCGTAGTTCATTCCGGAATAGGCGCTTTGGGGAATTATGCCGTAGTCGCGCACGATGTCCAGGACGTCGTCCGCCTCGCTGCCGGCGGCGAAGGTGAGGTTGCCGTCCAGGCGGACGTATTTGTCTGCCCTTTCGGAATAGGACTTATGCACCACGAACATCTCGGAAAAGTCGGGATACTTGAGGGTGTCTTTGATGTTGTTTATGCGGATAGCCTCGGACTCGAGGAAACCGATTGTGGAGAAGGCCCAGCAGGTGCCGCTGCGGTTCTGGTTCTTGACGGAAGTGATGGGGTTTTCCTTGACTACCGTGAATTCGTATTCGGGGAACTGAACCTTGGTTTTCGGCTGTGCAGCCGCGCTCATGCAGAGAAGTGCGAAAGAAGCTAGTATAATGATGCGTTTCATATGCTGAACAAACTTTGATAAGTCTTACAAATATAGTGATTTTTGTGTTAACTTTGCAGAAATGAAAAGATATTGTCTTGTCCTGGCCTGCTGCGTTGCGGCCATAGCTGCTGTCTCTTGCAAAAAGAAAGCCGAATCCGGCGAGCCCCCCATCGTGCTCGTCAGTGCAATCATAGAAAATGAGTCAATGCCGGCACACGGACTGGTGTCCGGCTACGATGCCGACGATCCTTTGAAGAACATCTTCCTCGTTGGCAGTCCGGAACTCTGTGAATCCCTGCGTGCCAGGCTCATGGAGGTGGATGACTTCGACAACATTGACGGAAGCCGCCGCTCCGACGGCCTGCCGGACTTTGCAGGGGAGGTTGTGAGCACCATCGTGGACTTTGCCAACACTCCCTATTCCTCGTTCGAGGGCAGGGAAGACGCCCTCCGCGAGGTCACTGTTCGCAATGTCCTGGCGGCGATGGACACGCTCTGCTTCATAAACGAGTACGACAAGTCCGGAGTGGCTTCCAAGCCTCTTCCGAAGGTGGTAGTGATGGTTTCGCCCTATGCCACCGCCTGGGGCAAGTACGATGTGGACACCCTCATGACGGCTCTTGGCTGCAATCTGCCGGTCGTGTTCCCCGTAGAGAGCATGCTGGACAAGGTGTTCGCCGCCAAAAAGGGTTCGCTGGCAGTGGGCTTCATCACCGGTGAAGAGAGCCTCAGCCCCGAAGGCTATGCAGCGCTGCTGGCTTCCAAGGCGGCCAAAGAGGGGCGCGAAGGCTGCGAAAGCATAGTCTTTCCGTCTGAAATCATGGCCACTGATCCGCTTCTGGCGTTCCTCGACAGTTGCCTTGTGGAAGGCAAGGTCCGCCCGCTCGACGCAATTATCGTGGACGACCCTAACGCCGACGCCTATGCCCTGCGCCTGACCCTCGGCCGCATTACCAATCCAGACAATCCCGAATCCCTCTCCTACGGCAAGCTCATCGCTCCCGGCTGCGTGCTTCAGGAAATCACCGAGGCAGTGTCGGACGAGTGCTACGCCTTGCTTCGTGCCGGGAACCTCTTCACCCATAACATTGCCTTCCCGCGCTCGCTCGAGTTCAAGACAGTGGCGGCGCCGGATTCCACCTTCGTACTCACCCCGTACGACAACGGAGACCCCCTCAGATAAATGCCTTTTCAGATCAGCATCACCCAGGAAGAGATTGAAAAGCTGCCGCTGGAAGCGTTCGGAGGCAAGATTCACGTCATTTCCGAAGAAGGGCCCGAATACGACAGGGCCGTGCGCTACCTCCTCAAGCAGAAGATAGTGGGCTTCGACACGGAGTCGCGTCCTGTCTTCACGCCCGGTCAGCACAATCACGGAGTGGCGCTGCTGCAGCTCTCCGGTCCCAATCAGGCCTTCCTGTTCAGGGTAGGAGTGATGGGAAAGATAGGCGCGGTACGCAAAGTGCTTTCCGACCAGAATATCCTCAAGGTAGGCGCTGCTTCAGGTGACGATGTGCGCGGCCTGCAGAAGATAGAGGGCTTCACCGCCCGCGGTTTCGTGGACCTTCAGAAGATGGTGTGGGAATACGGCATCAAGGACAAGAGCGTGAAGAAGATGTCGGCCATTATCCTGGGCGTACGTATTTCCAAGACACAGCAGCTCAGCAACTGGGAGGCGGAGACACTCAGCGAGGCGCAGTGCAAGTATGCCGCCACCGACGCCTGGATCTGCCGGGAAATGTACCTCAAACTGGCCGACAGCGAGAGGAATCCTCTCACGGAGGAGCAGATGAGCACTCCGGAGCACCTGGCCAAACTCGAGAAGAAGGCCGAGAAGGCCCGTCTCGAGGAAGAGCAGCGCGCGGCCCGGGAAGCTGCCGGCGGCGGACGAAAGCGTCGCAGACGCAGGCATCGTCACCGCAGACGCAAAAAAACTACAGAAAATGACAGCGAAAGTATATCTTAAGCACGGCCGGGAGGCTTCCGTGCTGCGTTTCCACCCCTGGGTCTTCTCGGGTGCGGTGGCGAACGTGGTCGGCAAGCCGGCCGAAGGCGACGTGGTCGGCGTCTTTTCTTCCGACGGACAGTTCCTTGCCGCCGGGCACTGGCAGATAGGGTCGATAGCGGTTCGTCTGCTCTCTTTTGCGGGCGACCCCGAAGCCCCCTCCTTCTGGCAGGATGCCCTCGGTGCGGCGCTTCAGGCGCGTACCGCAATGGGACTGGCCGGCTCGCGCCGCACCACCTGCTACCGTCTCGTTCACGGCGAAGGCGACGGTCTGCCCGGCCTCATCGTGGACTGGTACGAAGGCGTGGCGGTGCTGCAGGCCCATTCGGCCGGAATGTTCCGTGCAAAGAACCAGATCTGCGATGCGCTCAAGGCGGTCTACGGCAGCAAACTGAAGGCCGTTTACGACAAGAGCAGCGGTTCGGCTCCGTTCAAGGCCGGGCTCGTTCTGGTGGACGGTTACATCTACAAGGCTCCCGGCTATGAGGACGGCCCCCGCACGGTGCTGGAGAACGGCCACAAGTTCCTGGTGGACTGGACGGAAGGACAGAAGACAGGATTTTTCCTCGATCAGAGGGAGAACCGCGCTCTGGTGGAACGCTACGCCAAGGGCCGCAAGGTGCTGAATCTCTTCTGCTATACAGGAGGATTCAGCGTGTATGCCCTCGGAGGCGGAGCGCTGAAAGTGGATTCCGTGGACTCGTCTGCCAAGGCCATCGCACTGGCCAGTAAGAATCTCGAGTTGAACGGCTTCTCCCAGGATCAGCACTCGGAGATCTGCGCCGACGTGAAAGATTATCTGGGCACTCTGGAGCCCGACGCATACGACCTTATCATAGTGGATCCGCCGGCATTCGCCAAACATCGCGGTTCGCTTGGAACAGCGCTCAGAGCCTATCAGAGGCTCAATGCCGCCGCCATATCCGCTGTGGCTCCGGGAGGCTTTGTGTTCACCTTCTCCTGCTCCCAGGTGGTGGACCGCCAGGCCTTCCTGGAAACCGTGTTCTCCGCCGCCGCACAGACCGGCCGCCGCGTGCGCGTGCTGGACCGTCTCTGTCAGCCGGCCGATCATGCGGTGAACATCTATCATCCCGAAGGGGAGTATCTGAAGGGTCTGCTGCTGTATGTCGAATAGCGAAGGCAGGCTCCGGGCTGCCAAGTCGTTTCTCCGAAGCTGGATGCTGGTGATCTCGATGACTCTCGGGGTCGGCGTCTTCCTTATATTATATTATGTGCCTTCGCTCTCCGAAGCGGAGAAGGTGTACAGTTCCCTTGCCCGCGAACTGCAGCCGGTGTTCGTGGGCATCATGCTTTTCCTGCAGTTCAACGTTACTGCTCCGGCCGATCTGAAGCTGCACCGCTGGCACGCTCGGCTGCTGCTGGTGCAGGCCCTGCTCTTTGGGGCCTTCGCTCTTCTTGCTGTGGCTCTGTCCGGCCGCCTTGGCCTCACGGCGCTGCCTCAGGCCGCACTTCTGGCCGAATGCGCAATGTTGTGCTTCATCTGCCCGACGGCTGCGGCATCGGGAGTAATCACTTCCCGCATAGGTGGCTCGCTTCAGCAGGGCATGGCCTATCTGCTGCTCAGCGACCTGCTGGCAACGCTGCTCATTCCTGTTATTATTCCCCTGGTGCATCCTGCAGAGGGTATGTCTTACCTGCAACGTCTGCTTGTGATAGGGGAGAGGGTTTTCTCGATTCTGGTGCTGCCATGCGCTCTGGCCTGGTTCATCCGTTTCGTGTTTCCCGGAGTGCAGCGCTGGCTGGCCAGATACCTGGGCTGGGCATTCTGGGTCTGGGGCATCAGTCTGATGTTGGCTATGTCGCTCGCTACCCGCAGCCTCGTGCTTTCCCATACGCCTTTCTGGATAGCCGTGTTGATTGCTCTGGTTGCGCTCGTTACCTGTCTGCTTCAGTTCTGGATGGGCCGGAAAGTGGCAGGCCGCTTCGGAAAGGTGGAAAGCATCACTTCCGCTCAGGTGCTGGGGCAGAAGAATACGGGTTTCCTTATCTGGCTTGGACTGGGTTACCTGACTCCCGTGACCTCCGTTGTAGGCGGCGTTTACGCTATCTGGCAGAATCTTGTCAATTCGCGGGAACTGCAACAAATTGAGCCTTCCAGGCATCTATAGTTCAGAATCTTGTTTGCTATGAAATACCGTTTATTTGCTATTATTGCCGCCGTGGCTCTGCTGGCAGGCTGCGAGGCTTCGGACTTTTTTGGTCCTTATGACGGAAAATACGCTCTCCCGGACTCCATGGGCGGAGAATCCGGAGGCTCCAGTTCCGGTTCCGGGGAAAACACTGTAGCCGGAAAAGTAACTGCGGGCGAATGGAATGACCTTCGCAACTGGGGCTTCTGGGGAAAACTCATGAATTCCCAAGGGGAGAATTCCTATTCGGGAATGCCCGCGTATTGGGGCTTCGATACCCGCGGTCGCGTAGCGGTTCATGTAACCAGGCCCGATGGCTCCCCGGCGGCAAATATTCCGGTGAAACTGTTCTATAATGATGTCCGTGAATGGGAAGCCCGTACAGACAATCATGGCGACGCCTCGCTCTGGATGGGACTATACGGCATGCCGTCGCCCCTGGATTCCTCCGCCCTGGCTCTTACCGTCTCAGATAATCTGGTGGCCGATGTTCCCGTTATCACCACTTTTCGCGATTCCGTGGCCAGGGTGAACAATGTGAGTCTTTCTGAGGCGCCGCTGGAATCCTCTTTGGCGGATATAGCGTTCATCGTGGACGCCACCGGCTCGATGTATGACGAAATAGACTTCCTCAAGGCCGACCTGATGGATATCCTCGGAAAGGTGAAATCCGCGCATGCTTCGATGAATGTCCATACGGCAGCCCTGTTTTATCGCGACGAGGGCGACGAATACATTACTCGATATTCCAATTTTACGGATAAGACTGACAAGACTATCAGTTTCATAAAGGAGCAGCGGGCCGATGGCGGCGGAGATTATCCCGAGGCAGTTCATACCGCACTGTCGACCGCGCTTCAGGCGCTCTCTTGGGATTCCGATGCGCGCAACCGTATTGCATTCCTCGTCCTGGACGCCCCGGCTCACCATGAGAGCTCGATTATAGAGAATCTGCACGCCTCCATCCGTGCCTTTGCAAAGAACGGCATCCGCCTCATCCCGGTTACCGCCAGCGGCACCGACAAGAACACTGAGTTCATGTGCCGCTTCTTTTCCATAGTCACCGGCGGCACCTACGTGTTCATCACGAACGACAGCGGCATAGGCGGCGATCACATCGAAGCTTCGGTAGGGGAGTACCAGGTGGAACTGCTGAATGCGTTACTGGTTAGACTCATTAATGAGTATATAGAGTAGCAACTTGCATTAGAAAAATCTCAAAAAATATTTGGAGATTAAAAATATTGTTGTACCTTTGCAGTGTACTAATGAACTAACACACTACAAAGGCAATGATAAAAGTAAACAATCTCAGCTTCAGTTACGGCAATGTTCCGTGCCTGGAAAACATCTCCCTCGAGCTCGAGCCCGGGAAGATCTATGGCCTGCTGGGGGAGAACGGAGTGGGCAAGACCACGCTCCTGACCCTTCTCTGCGGCCTCAAGAAGCCCAGCAAGGGCGAAATCCTCACCGACGGTGTCGAACCCATACGCCGTCTTCCCTCTTTCCTTCAGGATCAGTACTATCTGCCCGATGAGGTGGCTCCCGTGAACATGGCAGCCGAAGCATGGGCGAAAGACTGCGGCACTTTCTGGCCGAACTATTCGCATGAGACCTTCCTTAAGGCGATGGCAACCTTCGAGAACAATCCTGCTCAGAAGATGAATGCCATGTCTGCCGGCCAGCTCAAGAAGACCTATATCTCCTTCGCGCTCGCATGCGGCACCCGCTATCTCTTCCTGGATGAGCCCACAAACGGTCTGGATATCCCATCCAAAGCTCAGTTCCGCAAGGTCATCATGTCCCTTACCGCCGACGACAGCACTATCGTGATCTCCACCCATCAGGTGAAGGACCTCGAGAATATCATCGACCCCATCGTCATCCTGGACTGCAGGGACGTGCTTCTCAACGCTTCCGTGGAAGAGATCAGCTCCAAGCTCTTCTTCGACTACGGCAACACCGCTCATCCCGACGCTCTCTACAGCGAGCCGGTGCCCGGTGGTTTCATCCAGGTGTATCCCAATACAAAGGGAGAGGAAAGCAAAGTGAACGTAGAGGCCCTCTTCAACACCGTTCATGCACATAAGGAACTCGTTAAAGGAATCTTCAGCCATGAGTAATACATTCGAAATCAAGAGATTCGGCAACTATCTGCTGCACGACATCCGCACCGCAGTGGCCGACAGCGGCCTCGCACTCGTCATCATAGGCGCAATGCCTGTCTTCCAGTATCTCATTCCTGAGGTGTTCTCACTGGTGTTCACCGGTCATTCGATGGAAATGGGCGCGTGGGGCAAGATCCCCGCATACCTTTCCGCCGTGCTCATCGCGGGAATCTTCTTCCCGGTAAGACATTACGGCGGCCTCACCGAAAAGCAGCAGGGCTCGAACTGGCTGATGCTGCCGGCATCGACCCTTGAAAAGTGGTTCTCCATGCTTCTTGTTACCTGCGTGGTCGTTCCTATGGCTCT